>JAPLQT010000036.1 GCA_026399515.1 Pseudomonadota bacterium
CACCGCATCGAGCCGCAGCGATACCTGCCGACAATAGGTCTGGCCCGCTTCGGTCAGGGCGACGCCGCGCTTCGAGCGGAGAAACAGCTTGACGCCCAGAAAGTCCTCCAGCCCGGCGATCTGGCGGCAGACGGCGCTCTGAGTCAATGCCAGCTCGCGGGCGGCCTTGGTGAAGCTGGCGTGGCGCGCGGCGGCCTCGAAGGCCGTCAAGGCCCATGTATTGGGAATTTTTCTGCGCATGGCTGGTGCTCCGAGTAGCATGACAAGGCTATTTTAGACGCCGCCGGCCGTTGTTGTGCGTAAAACGCACAAGCTCATACCAATTATTCGTTTGCCGCCCGGAGGCCCGGCTTCTATCATCCGATCAGGATAGTTTGGATCCACCACAGCATAAACGGAGATAGATATGAAGGCAGACGTAAAGGCGTCGTTCAACTGGAGCGATCCATTGTTGCTGGAGCAGCAGCTTAGCGAGGAAGAGCGGATGGTCCGCCAGACGGCGGAACGTTACTGCCAGGATAGTCTTGCGCCGCGGGTGCTGGAGGCTTTCCGGCACGAGCGGACGGATCCGGCGATTTTCCGCGAAATGGGCGCGCTTGGCCTGCTCGGCGCAACCATACCGGCGGAATATGGCGGTGCCGGGCTCAATTACGTCTGCTATGGCTTGATCGCCCGCGAAGTCGAGCGCGTCGACTCTGGTTACCGCTCGATGATGAGCGTGCAATCCTCGCTGGTGATGCTGCCGATCTACAAGTTCGGTTCGGAAGCGCAGAGAAAGAAGTACCTGCCCAGGCTGGCGAGCGGCGAGCTGATCGGCTGCTTCGGCCTGACCGAGCCGAATCACGGCTCCGATCCGGGCAGCATGATCACCCGCGCGAAAACGGTGTCGGGCGGCTATGCCTTGTCCGGCGCCAAGATGTGGATCACCAACAGCCCGATCGCCGACATTTTCGTGGTCTGGGCCAAGACCGACGACATGGCGATACGTGGATTCATACTCGAGAAAGGCATGGCCGGACTCTCGGCGCCGGCGATCCACGGCAAGGTGGGGCTGCGGGCCTCGATCACCGGCGAGATCGTCATGGACGAAGTGTTCGTCCCGGAAGAAAATATCCTGCCCGGCGTGACGGGGCTCAAGGGACCGTTCACCGCGCTGGACTCGGCCCGCTTCGGCATTGCCTGGGGCGCCCTCGGCGCCGCCGAATCCTGCTGGCATACTGCGCTCCAGTATGTGCTGGATCGCAAGCAGTTCGGCAGACCGTTGGCCGCGAACCAACTGATCCAGAAAAAACTCGCCGACATGCAGACCGAAATCACCCTGGCCCTGCAAGGCTGCCTGCGATTGGGTCGCATGAAGGACGAGGGCACGGCCGCGGTCGAGATCACCTCGATCATGAAACGCAATTCCTGCGGCAAGGCGCTCGACGTGGCCCGGCTGGCGCGCGACATGCTGGGCGGCAATGGCATGTCCGATGAGTTTGGCGTGATCCGCCACATGGTCAATCTGGAAGTGGTGAACACCTATGAGGGGACCCACGACATTCATGCCTTGATTCTGGGCAGGGCACAGACCGGCATCGCGGCCTTCGACTGAACACGGCCGCCGGTAAACTGAATAGAATCGTCTCAGCCGGATTCCAGTTCCGGTCCCCGAGCGAGTGGATTGAAAAGGAGAATTTCGATGTCCGTAGAAGTCACCGCACCCATGTCCGGAAAGATCATTGCCTTGCTGTGCAAAGTCGGAGACCAGGTCCAGTATGAAGATGAACTGATGGTCCTGGAAGCGCTGAAGATGGAGAACCCGATTTTCGCCCCCGCCGACGGCAAGATCTCGGAGATCAGGACATCCCTCGGCGCCACGGTCGAATCCAACCAAGTGTTGTTGATCATCGAGTAGCGTACAAGTCTCGGCGCGAGCTTGCCCGCGGCCGAGCGGTAAAACAGCTTTGCGGAGGACGGAAAATTGGAATACTTCCTGGGTTCGGTCAAGTTGATGCTGATTGTCTATGCGCTGACTGCATTCATCGCCATGGCGATGGCCTGGATCATCAAACTGTTGTTTGTCGTCATCCGCCGGCGCGGCGCCGCTGAATTGGCGGCCAAGGCAACACCCAAGCCGGCCGGCGCGGCACCCGGGAAGGTGTCCTGACATGCCCGAGATCGATATTCTTTACATCTTCCAGGGCATCGCGACGATGGTCGCGTCCGATCCCACCATCGTCGTGGCGAGGATCGTGCTGATCCTCCTCGGCATCGCCTTTGTGTATCTCGGCGCCAAGGGGACCCTGGAACCGCTGATCATGATCCCTATGGGGGTCGGAATGTCCTCGGTCAATGCCGCCGTTCTCTATCTGTCCCCGACCGTCATGGGGACGATTTTTTTGGACCCGATGGCGAGCGAGCCGGCCAAGCTCCTGGATGTCTTGCAGATCAACTTTCTGCAACCCATCTACACTTTCACTTTCAGCAATGGCCTGATCGCCTGCCTGGTGTTCATGGGCATCGGCGTCATCACCGATATCGGCTACATGCTGATTTCGCCCTTGCGCAGCATGTTCATCGCCCTGTGCGCGGAACTGGGCACCCTGCTGACTTTTCCCATCGCGGTGGCGATGGGACTCACCTACAAGGAGGCGGCATCGATCGCCATGGTGGGCGGAGCGGACGGCCCGATGGTGTTGTATACCTCGCTGATGCTTTCCCGCGACCTGTTCGTGCCGATCACCATAGTCGCCTACCTGTACCTGAGCCTGACCTATGCCGGCTATCCCTACCTGATCCGGCTGCTGATTCCCAAGCACTTGCGTGGGGTCGCCATGGACCCGAAGCAGATTCCGAGTTTCACCAAGGAGGAAAAAATGACCTTCGCGGTCATCATGTGCACCCTGCTGTGCCTGCTCCTGCCGGTGGCGGCGCCGCTGTTCATGTCCTTCTTCCTGGGGATCGTGATTCGCGAGTCGGGCGTCACGCCCTTCGTCGATTTCATCAGCGGGCCGGTCCTCTACGGTTCCACTTTCTTTCTCGGGCTGATGCTGGGCGTGCTGTGCGAAGCCGGCACCATCCTCAATCCCAAGGTCATCCTGCTGCTGGTGTTGGGTATGACGGCGCTCTTGATCTCCGGCATCGGCGGCATCATCGGCGGCTACATCGTGTATTGGACCAGCGGCCGCAAGTACAACCCGGTGATCGGCATTGCCGGCGTTTCCTGCGTGCCGACCACCGCCAAGGTGGCCCAAAAGGAGGCGCGCGACGCCAACAAGTTCGCGGTGATCCTGCCCTGGGCGATGGGGGCGAACATCTGCGGCGTGATCACCTCGGCGATCATCGCCGCAGTCTATGTGACCTTGCTGCGGTAGTCTTGCCTAACCAAAGACCGGATTTACGCCCCCACCCCCAACCCCCGCCCAGGGCTGGGGCTACAGATTGCTCGCTGCGCTCGTGGGTTAAGGGGCGCTTTGTAACTGTATTTCACGCTAACCACGAATCAGCCGCGGCAGCAGCATCTGGTGGCGCGGGCAGGTGGACTTCGGATTCTGGTAGACGCTGCCGGCGAAGGCTTTCAGGTAACCGCGCAAGGCTTTCAAGTCCACGATCTCGTCGACGAAGCCATGACGGGCGCAGTAAGCGGGGCGCGAAGTTTCGTAGTACTTCTTCGCCATCTCGTTCATCTTTTCGGCTATCGGTTCCAGCGGTTTGCCGGCATCCTTGTCCTTGACGGCGCGCCGCGCGTAGGTCGCCACCGCGGCCGTCTCGCCATGCATCACATAGACCTCGGTGGCCGCTGTGCCGAGCGTGAACGCGTTCTGGCGATTGGCATTGGGCCCGCCCATGATGTAATGCGCCGCCGCGCTGCCCTTGCGCAACACCACCAGCATCATCGGCAGATCGACCTGCTGTATCGAATAAACCAGTGTCGAACCGAGGCCGAGCAATTCGGCTTTCTCCGCGGCATCGCCGACGTCGATGCCGCTGGTATCCTGCAGCCAGATCAGCGGAACCCGATCGCGTCCGCAATGGGTGACGAATTCGCTCATCTTGATCAGGCCCTGGCGGTACAGCTTGCCGCCGATGCCGGGATAGTCGGCGTATTCGGGGTAGCCCTTGGGCAGCAGGCCTTGGCGATTGCCTAGGACTCCCACCAGCAGGCCGTCGAGCTTGACCAGTCCGGCGTAAATCTCCGGCCCGTAGTCGGGACGGAACTCCATGTGCTCGCTGCCGTCCACCACCCGCGCCAGGATTTCCTCCAGGACGTAGGTCTCCTTCTGGTTGAAGGGCAGCAGGTGATACAGATCCGTGGCCGGGAGCAGCGGTTCGGCCGGCTCGGCGACCCGGAAGAACATCGGGTCGTAGGCCGGGATGGCCTTCATGTACGTCTTGATGCCGTCGAGAACGCCCGTTTCTTCCTCGCATACGTGCGTGAAGAATCCGGTCTCGTTGTAATGTGTTTCGACGCGTCCGGGCGCACGATCCTTGAGGTCGCGGGTCACCGCGATCAGTTGCTCCAACCCTTCCACGTCGAAACCGCCGCGTGGCGACATGCCCGAGACGATGCCGGCGCCGCCCACGGCGATATTGGCGTCCTTGTGCGCGATCAGGATGGTCGGGGTGATGCCCTGATAGCCGCCGCCGGCCGGGTTGGTGCCGTAGATGCCCGCCAGTACGGGGATGCCGGCCTGTTCCAATTCGGCGTGGCGGAAGAAAGGCGTGCCGGAACTGCGGCGTCCGGCATAGAATTTCTCTTGATCGGGAAGCTTCACCCCGCTGCAATTGACCAGCCACACCAGAGGAATGTTCAGGCGCTTGGCGAGGTCGGTGACACGCAGGATGTTTTCGGGTTGGCCGGCGATCCAGGCGCCTGCCAGTACCTTGTTGTCGAAGCCGATGATGACCGCCCAGCGTCCGCAGATCTTTCCCAGGCCGTCGACCACGTTGGTCGTGCCTTCTTCGTTTTCCTCCGGGTTGTAGAGGCTGTGCAGGGGTTGCCAGGTGCCGGGATCGACCAGATACTCGAGGCGCTGCCAGATCGTCAAGCCGCCGCGCTCGTTGATCTTCTCGGCGGGAATGCCGACTTTTTCCCGGACCTTCTTCAGTGCCGCGATCTCCGCCTCGACGGCCTCGAGCTTGGCGCGGCTTTCCTGCGAGCGGGCGATGCGGTTTTCCTTGATCGGCTTGCCGAAAGTTGTCATCTTCGCGAAATACGGTCTCATGCTGGGGTTCCTCTTATGGCTGATCGGTGGCAGGGGGCCGCACGGGCCGGTCCCCTGTTCTGGCTGCGCTGCCTTATTCGCGGTTGGGCGTGAAGCCCAGCGCCATGCCCGAAATGATGACTTTCTGGATGTTGGAAGTGCCTTCGACGACCTGTAGTGACTTTGCGTCGCGGTAGAAACGCTCGGCCGGATACTCGGTCGAGAATCCGTAGGAGCCGTAGATTTTCATGCACTCGTTGGCGGCATGCACGGCGGCTTCGGAGGCGGCGAACTTGGCGACCGAAGTCTCGAATTGATTCGGCTTGGCGTTATCCTTCAGCCAGGCGGCTCGGTACACCAACATTTGCGCGGCCTGGTGTTCGACCACCATTTCGGCGATCTGTGCCTGGATCATCTGGTGCTGGGAAATCGGCTTGCCGAACTGGGTGCGCTCGTTGGCATACTGGATCGCCAGGTCCAGCGCGCCGCCGGCCACGCCCAGCGCGCCCGCGGCGCAGCCCAGGCGGGTCTGATTCAACTGCCACATGCAGATGCGGAAACCTTCACCGGGTTTGCCGAGCACATTCTCTTTCGGCACCTTCATGCCGTCGAAGGCGAATTCGCCGGTCGGCGCGCATTTCAGGCCGAGCTTGGTCTCGATGGCGCGGGCGCTGCATCCCGGCATGTTCTTCGGCTCGATGATGAAGGCCGTGATGCCCTTGTTGCCCTGGGTCTTGTCGGTATAGGCATAGAGCAAGCCGGCGTCGCCGACATGCGCCTGGGAGATCCACATCTTCGAGCCATGTACTTCCCAGTGGTCGCCCTTGTCGATGGCATGGGTCTTCATGCTGGAGACATCCGAACCGGTATTCGATTCGGTCATCGCGAAGAACCCGAGCTGGGTGCCGGCGACCCAGCCGGGAACGTATTTTTCTTTCTGCGCCTGGGTGCCGAATTTATTCACCGTCAACGCCGGTCCCAGGTTCTGCATGTTGAACGGCAGCCGCCACGATGCGGAAGTCTTGGCGATCTGTTCGGCCATCAGCACCGATTCGGCGAAACCCATGCCGCTGCCGCCGAACTCCTCCGGCAGGGCGCAGGAGAAGAATCCCAGGCCGCCCATCTTGGCAACCCGGTCGGCGCGAAACTCGTGCTTGCTTTCCTCCGCATCAAGCGTCGGCGCGATTTCCTCGGCCGCGAAGCGCTTGGCCGTATCCTGGATCAGACGTTGTTCTTCGGTCAGTTCAAAATTCATTATCGGTCTCGCTTCCGTCAATGTTGATCACAATTTCCCCCCTGAGAATCTACTTGAAACTTCGCCTGATAGAATGATGCAAATCAAATTGTGTGGTGATTGCAGCGGCCGACCGATCGATCATGACGTTGACGAATGCCATGAGTATCCTGAATGCAGACCATCAACGAGAGGGACTCTAAAATGCCCGGAGCGCTTTCCCATATCCGCGTCCTCGACCTGTCGCGCGTCCTCGCCGGCCCGTGGGCCGGACAGGTGCTGGCGGATCTCGGCGCCGAGGTCATCAAGGTGGAGCGCCCCGGCGCCGGCGACGATACCCGCGGCTGGGGGCCGCCCTATCTGAAGGACGAGCAGGGACTGGCCACCACGGAGGCTGCCTACTTCTTGTGCGCAAACCGCAACAAGCAGTCGGTCACCATCGACTTCACCCGCCCGGAAGGGCAGGCGCTGGTGCGCGAGCTGGCAGCAAAATCGGACATCCTCATCGAGAACTTCAAGGTCGGCGGGCTGGCCCAGTATGGCCTCGACTACGCCGCGCTGAAGAGCCTCAATCCACGCCTGATCTACTGCTCCATCACAGGCTTCGGCCAGGACGGCCC
>JAPLQT010000030.1 GCA_026399515.1 Pseudomonadota bacterium
CTTCGAACTTGCCATCGCGGTGGCCGTGGCGGTTTACGGCATCGACTCCGGTGTCGCCTTTGCGGCGGTCATCGGGCCTCTGGTCGAAGTGCCGGTGATGATCGCCTTAGTCAATGTTTCGTTATGGTTTCAGAGGAAGATTTTGTTCCGGCGTCAGCTTGACCGCCGAGGAAAGGGTCTCTGATGGATCGCGACGAACTGCTTCGCCTGTATCCAGCCCAGCGCGGCCGATTGGTGGCGAGCCTGGCGCGGCTGGTAGGTCCGACCGACGCCGAGGACTTGGCCAACGACACGCTGTTGCGGGCGCTTGCCGCCGTTGACGGCTTCCGCGGCGAGGCGGCGCTGGGGACATGGTTGCACCGCATCGGCGTCAATCTCGCCTACGATCTGCTGAGGCGACGGGATCGCGACCCCGTCCTGCCGTCTGAGCAAGCCGTCGATATTCCTGAAGCAGCCGTCGACGCCGACATTGGCGAACCCCTCGATCAACGACAGATGAGCCGGTGCGTCTCGGAACTGCTGGCGAAGTTGCCGGCTCATCAGCGCGAACCGCTGGTGCAGGCTGACATGCTCGACCTCACAGCCGCGGATATTGCATCGGATGCCGGCATCAGCGTGGGTAACGCCAAGATCCGCTTGCATCGGGCTCGCCACGCCATGAAGGTGGCCTTGGAGACGCATTGCGAATTTCACCACCGGGAAACCGGTGTGCTCTGCTGCACGCCGAAGCCGGAGCATTAGTGTCAGCGCCTGTATCCTTTGCCGTGCGTGGTTCGTCAAAGAGGCGTACCGACCCGGTACCTCACAAGGAGCCACATCATGCTGGATGAAAAAACCAAGGAACTGGTCGCCGTCGGGGCAGCGATCACCGCCCATTGCCAACCCTGCCTCGAGTACCACGGCGCCAAGGCCCGCGAACAAGGCGCAACCGATACGGATATCCTTGCTGCCATCGAAGTAGGTAAGCTGGTCCGTCGCGGCGCGGCAGCCAAGATGGATTCCTTTGCCGCACAACACCTTGGCGGCCAGGCTGTGCCCGCACCCGCAGCCGGCTGCGGCTGCGGCTGAACTCTCCCGGGCTCCGCGGAGCCCGGTGTCATCCGACGGATTTGCTACACACGAAAGGAAATGCCATGAAGAAGCTCGAAGTCTTTGATCCCGCCATGTGTTGTTCCACCGGCGTTTGCGGTGTGGAGGTCGACCCGGTCCTGGTCCAGTTTTCCGCTGACCTGCAATGGCTGGCCGAGCATGATATCCAGGTCAAGCGCTACAACCTGTCGCAGGAACCGCAGGCCTTCGCCGGCAATCCCGACGTCGTCAGGGAAATGGAAGCGGGAATGGATCGGCTGCCGGTATTGATGGTGGATGGACACATTGTCTCCACCGGAATGTATCCCTCGCGCATCCAACTGGCGCAAAAACTGGGCATCGCCCTGACCACCGCCGAAAAGCCCCACATCAAGGTGGTCGCTGCCTGCAATCCGAAATCCGGCTGCTGCTGAAAGATTTCCATGACCCTGCCCAGCGCAACCACCCGCCATCTGTTTTTTACCGGCAAGGGTGGCGTGGGCAAGACATCGTTGTCCTGCGCCACTGGTCTTGCACTGGCCGAGGCCGGCAAACGCGTGCTGATCGTGAGCACCGACCCGGCTTCCAATTTGGATGAAGTGCTGGGCGTCAGCCTCGGCGCGCAACCGACGGCCATCCCCAAGGCTGCTGGCCTTTTTGCTCTCAACATCGACCCCGAAGCTTCGGCACGCGATTATCGCGAGCGCATGGTCGCACCTTACCGTGGCATCCTTCCGGTGGCGGCCATCGCCAGCATGGAAGAGCAATTTTCCGGAGCATGCACGGTGGAAATCGCGGCCTTCGACGAATTCTCCAAACTTCTCGGCCAACCGCAAGCGACTGCGGAATTCGATCACGTCGTCTTCGACACCGCACCCACCGGCCACACCCTGCGGCTGCTCACCTTGCCTTCGGCGTGGAGCGAGTTCATCGCTTCCTCCGACAGCGGCGCTTCCTGCCTCGGCCCGCTGGCCGGGCTGGAAAAGCAGAAGGCGTTGTATGCCGCGACCGTGGCCCGACTCTGCGATCCCGCAAGCACTGCCGTCATCCTCGTCAGCCGCCCCGACATCTCGGCGCTGCGCGAGGCTGACCGTACCCGAACGGAGCTTGTCGAACTCGGCGTCAGCAACTTGCAACTGGCCATCAACGGATTGTTTTCCACCGATCGCACCGATGACGCGATCGCCACTGCCATGATGCAGCGTGCCGATGCGGCCCTCGCGGCGATACCACTCGGACTGAGCAGCTTGCCACGCACGGTGACCCCCTTCCTGCCGCTCGGCACCGTCGGACTGTCCGCGCTGCGTCGGATGGCCCATCCCGACAGGCTTCCCTTGCCGACACCAGGCGAGACAGCCACGACGACGCTACCAGGGCCGCTCTCCGCACTGGTTGACGAGATCGCCAAGGCCGGGCGCGGTGTCATCATGGCCATGGGCAAAGGCGGCGTCGGCAAGACCACGGTCGCCGCCGCCATCGCCATGGCGCTGGCAAAACGCGGTTTCCCGGTGCAACTTTCGACGACCGATCCGGCCGCCCACGTGGAAGCCGCGGTAGGCGAAAGCATTGCCCACCTGAGCGTGAGCCGCATCGACCCGGCCGCGGAAATCGCCCTATACACCGCTGAGGTGCTCGCCAAGGCCGGGAGCAATCTCGATCCGAATGGCCGCGCCATGCTGGAAGAAGACCTGCGCTCGCCCTGCACGGAAGAAATCGCCGTGTTCCGTGCCTTTGCGCGGGCAGTCGACGCCGGCAAGGAGGGTTTTGTGGTCCTCGATACGGCGCCCACCGGGCACACCATTCTGCTGCTCGATGCCGCCGAGTCTTACCACCGGGAAGTGCTGCGCACCCAGGGCGACATGCCGGAAGCCGTGCGCAACCTGCTGCCGCGTTTGCGCGATGCGAATTACACCAAGGTGCTGATCGTCACCTTACCCGAAGCGACGCCTGTCCATGAAGCGGAGCGCCTGCAAGCCGATCTGGCGCGCGCCAAGATTCATCCCTACGCCTGGGTGATTAACCAAAGCCTGCTCGCCAGCGGCACCCTCAATCCCTTGCTGGCCCAGCGCGGCCGTTATGAGATCTCCTTCATCCGGCGGGTAGCCGATCAACTGTCCTCCCGCAGCGCCCTGATTCCGTGGTTGCCTGTTCCTCCGGTTGGTCCGAAGGGTCTGGCTCAATTGACAGACCGGATCGATGCGACTTGAATCGACTCTGACTTGTCCCGTCTGTACTTACCAGACGTGGCAAACCATGTCGACTGACTTCTCTTAATTCTCGGCCATTCCCAGCTTGCGCATCTTTTCCCACAGGTTCTTGCGGCTGATGCCCAGCAGCGCGGCGGTATCGGCGATACGACCGCCGCACTCGGACAACGCGCGGCGGATGTAGGCGCGTTCGCATTCTTGTAGATGATCGCTGAGCGGCTGCGTCAGGGTGTCAGTTTCCGCCGGCAAGGCACCACTGGCGCCGAACAGGTTTTCGGCATTCAGCAAGGGAGTCAATGAGAGCACGCTTGCACGCTCGATGCAGTGCTGCAACTCGCGCACGTTGCCCGGCCATGGATAGCGAGTCAAGGCGCGTTCTGCGTCGGCGGTGAGCATTCGACGGGCTTCGCCCGAGCTCGCTCTTTGGTCGAGAAACAGGGCCGCCAACCAGAGTATGTCTTCCTGCCGCTCGCGCAGGGGCGGTACATGCAAGTGGATGACGTGGATGCGGTAATACAGATCCTCCCTGAAATCGCCTTGCTCGACCATGGCTTTGAGGTCGTGATGGGTGGCGCAGATCAGCCGGATATCCAACTTGTGCGGAGTGGCGCCGCCGACGCGAACCACCGCCCGATCCTGAATTGCGCGCAATAGCTTGACCTGCATCGAGGGTGGCATTTCCCCGATTTCGTCGAGAAACAATGAGCCGCTGTCGGCCTGCTCGAAGACCCCGCGGCGCTCGCGCTCGGCACCGGTGAAAGCGCCCTTCTCGTGGCCAAAGAGTTCCGACTCGATCAGGTTCTCTGGAATCGCGCCGCAATTCACCGCAACGAACGGGGTCTTGCCTTCGGCGTCCGCCGCACGGTGCAGCGCACGCGCCACCTCTTCCTTGCCGACACCCGACTCGCCAGAGATCAGCACCGCGCTGCGGCTGGCCGAAAGTCGCGGCAGCAGTCCTTCGATGTTTCGCATGCTGGTGGAAATGCCCAACCGGGGGGTGGCATTTGCCGCCAGTAGCTGGCGTTCGCACAAACCGCGTATCTTGCCGATCAACTCGGCGACGTTGAAAGGTTTGGTGACATAGTCGTGGGCGCCCAGCTTGAGCAGGCGAACCGCCTGATCGATGGCGCCATAACCGGTGATGAATATGAATGGGGCAAGCACCTTGCCGCTGTCGACCAGATCGCGAAACAACTCTTCGCCGCTGGTATCGGGCAGATTGATATCGCTCACCACGACACTGTAGCGGCGCTGGTCGAGGCCGCGACGAGCGGACTTGCCGTCGCGATACCAGTCGCAAGCGAAGCCCTCGAAGTCGAGCCGCCCGGATAGCGCCTCGCCTATGATAGGGTCGTCCTCGATCAGGCAGATGCGGTGTTGCATAGAGCTTCTCCAAGCGGAAGATTGACCACGAACTCGACCTGGCCGTCGACATTTCTGGCGGAAATTCGACCTTCAAGCTGAGTCACGATCTGATAGGTCACCCAGAGACCCAGGCCATGCCCGCCGGCGCGGGTCGTGGCGAAAGGTTCGAACAGGTGGGCGAACTGTTCTTCGCTGAGCAGCTTTCCGTCGTTGTGCACCACAATCGACAGGCACGCCTCCGGCCCCTCCTTCCGGCCCAGCCACAAGCCCACTTGACCGTCTTCGGCCGCGGCCTGAACGGCGTTGAGCAGCAGGTTGATGAGTATCTGGCGCACCAGGCTGGCCGGCACCGGCAGCTCATCCGGCATCGCCGCCGACCACTCGAGGCGGATGCGCCGCTTGCTGACCTGCGTCTGGATCAGGGTACGAATATCGTCAAGATCGTGCTGGTTCAGAGGCCGCGCCTGTATGCGGGTTTGCACCAGCAGTGCGGCGACGGTATCACGAATCTGCATCAGGCCTCGATCGATCAATTCCAGGTTGCGCAACGTGCGCGGATCGAGATCGCGCTGTAGTTTGAGCGTATCGACGACCGTGATCAGCCCGGCCAACGGGTTGTTGATTTCGTGGGCGATGCCGGCGGTGAGTTGGCCAATTGCCGCCAAACGCTCCGACTTGACCACTTCGTTTTCCAGTGCGGCTTTGTCGCGCAATGCCAGTGCCATGCGATCGTAGGCCCGAAACAACTGCCCGAGCTCGTCTTGATAGGGATACAGATCGGGTGGCAAGGGCGCCGGCTCGGTTTCGAGGATCGTGCCCATGCGCTGTGCCAGATCGACCAGCGGCGTCGCCATGCGGCGGCCCCAATACCAGTTGATGGGAATCAGCACCGCCAGCACCAGCAGACCAATTTCGATGCCCTGCCAAAGGGAGTCGATGAACCACGGATGAAACACCGACTTGGAGTAGCGCAGAACTAGGTGTCCCAGTTGCGCATCCCTGTCGGTGATGGGCAAGACAACGTAGAGATAGTTGGAGTCTTCCGGCTCCAGCACCAGCGACCAGTTGCTTTCGGCGCCAAGCCGGGTGCTCAACTGCACCCAGTCAACGCCCAGAGCCGGCGGTTCGGCGAGCATCGGCAAAGTATCGGGATCACTCGACACAAAGACCTTGTGGTCCCGCGCCAGAACCACCACGGCGTCAACCTGCACGGGCGTTTGCGCGGGTTCTCCGCGTATCGGCGAGCGCACGATCTCGAATGCCCGCCACACATCGTCGTGCAACAGCGCGGGTGCCACCGTGTTGGCGAGCGTATGCCCGAGGTTTCCGGCGCTGATCACCACGGCACGCTTCATGTCCTCGTAGGCGCGGGTCATCAGCGCGGCGCCGACGACGAAGATCGACAGGCTGATCAGAAACGACGTCCACAGCGGAATCTTGCGGCGGAAGGAAAGGTTGAACAGCCAGCGCATCGGCGTTCTTACGCTTCGCCAAAGGCGCGCATCATCCTCGCGACGCCTTCGTAGAGTGATTGGTCGCCGATGGTGAATCCATCCAGATTCAGGCGGGTGAGCAGGTCGCGCCCTTTTTCAGTAGACGACATGTCCAGCAGATGCTTTTGCATCAGTTGGAAATCGGATGCGGCAACGGAACGATGGCTGACGAAAGGCGGGAAGCCATACTCCGGCGAGCGCCAGATCACCCGGGTACGCAAGGCCAACTCAGGCTCGACATGCACCAGGGTGTCGCGGATATAACTATCCACCGCCCCGCCCTGAGCCAATCCGCTGGCGACAGCCTCGACCACCTTGCGGTGCGACCAAGTGAAGAAAGTCTTGCGGAAGAAGGTCGCCGGGTCACGCCCCAGATTGCGGATGTGGTAACGCGGGGCCAGGTAGCCAGTGTTCGAATATGGGTCGGCGTAGGCGAACACGCTGCCCGAGAGATCGGCCATTGACTTGAACTGAGTATTTTCCTTGCGCACGATCAGATAGGAACGGTAGTACGGTCGCCCCTGATATAACGGCACCGCGAGCAGACGCACCTCCTGCTTGAGGTGCAGATAGGGATAGTCGCAGATCCAGGCGAACTCCAGTTTTTCCAGCCGCAGCAGATCCATGGTTTCGCGGTAGCTGTCACGTTGAACGAACTCGATGGGGCGCTGTAGGGAAGCAGCCATGAAATCGCGCCACTCGTCGAGCAGCCGGTGCTGGTCATGCAGAAAAGCCGGCGTCATGCCGACGCGTAACTTGCCGCCCGTCGCGCCGGCTTTGCGCGTCAGCCCGATCAGGCCGGCGGCGGCGAAACTGACGCTATTGATTAACCACTTGCGGCGGTTACAGTTCGGTAACGAGTTTGAAATGCTCTGAGTCATGGAGCCCTCGTTGGTTACGATGTGGTAACCATTCTAACCGGACGCGCCTTGCCGAACCACCATGTGCCTTTACTGACGAGACCAACAGATTGAAACCGCGTTGGTTTTTCGCCATGGCATGGTTCTCGCGGATAGCCAGGCAAACACGACACTCAGCCACTTATCTTGAAACCTGCATTTCGCGCCTTTTGTGCGACCCAGTCCGGCTTTGAGGGTCGAGCCCGGCTTTTCGGCTATCGGTGCACAGACCTGGAAGGCGTCGAGGAATTCGGTTTGACGTTACGGTTCGGTAACTTTTCGCGGCGGCGCCGGTGGCATGTCGGGCCCGAACGGGCTTTCAGAAATCGATGTGATTAACAACAGGAGGTAGTCATGAGGTTGACCAGACGTGAATTTATCAAGGCGACGACCGCGTCCGCCGCGTGGGCAGTCGCCGGCAGCGCGATGGCGGCCGTTCAAGCGAAAGGCAAGACCGGCCCGGTGAGCAGCGCGTTCATCCCGCGCAAGGCGAGGCCCAGCAGCCCGGCCAAGGGTGAATGGGTGGCCAGCACCTGCCAGGGCTGTACGCAATGGTGCGCCATCCAGTTGTTCGTGCAAGGAGGTCGCATGACGCGCGTGCGCGGCAACGAGATTTCCAAGAGCAACCACGGCTATGTCTGCCCGCGCGGACACCTGATCCCGCAGCAGACCTACGATCCGGACCGCGTCAAGGTGCCGATGAAGCGCACCAATCCAGCCAAGGGCCGCGGCATCGATCCGAAGTTTGTGCCGATCTCCTGGGACGAGGCCATCAATACCGTGGCCGACAAGATGATGGAGTTGCGCGCTGCCGGCGAGCCGGAAAAACTGCTCTACATGCGCGGCCGCTATTCGCCGACCTCGACCGACCTTCTGTACGGCACCCTTCCCAAGATCTTCGGCACCGGCAACTACTTCTCACACAGCGCCCTCTGCGCCGAAGCCGAGAAGATGGGCCCGGGCCTGACGCAAGGCTTCTTCGGCTATCGCGACTACGACCTGGAAAACACCAACTGTCTGGTCGTCTGGGGCGCCGACCCGCTGGCCTCGAATCGCC
>JAPLQT010000082.1 GCA_026399515.1 Pseudomonadota bacterium
CATGGCGATGGCTGGTATGGTATTGACTTCGTCAAGCCCAGACCGCTACGAACAAATTACACAGGACCTTACTAAATTGTCACTCTCGAATCGTGCCGCCAGTCAAATGGAATTGAAACCTTTACCGTCTCCTTTTGGCCGATTGAAGACGACGGCCACATATGCCGCCAGGATGGTAGCGGCCGTCGTCGCATCGAGAAACAAGAAACCAATCGCAAAATCGGGATACCCACAAATCACAAGCGCGCGCTGCCGGCGAGCAGCGTCGCCACCATGTCGCGGATCGCCTGCGCGCTTGCTTGCGGATGCTCGAAGGGAAACAGGTGGCCGCCCTCGACGCGTTTCAGGCGGAAGCGTCCGCGCATCGCCGACAGTCCGATGCGCTTCACTTCGTCGGAATCGCGTCCGCCGATGAAGCCGCTCGGCACCTCCAGGCGGCTCAGCACCTGGTGCATGTGGTGGGGCACGGTGCAGTAGATTTTGTATTCGATGGCGGGATCGATCCACAGGACGCGCCCGCCGCCGGCGGGATCCTCGACGGTGCCGTAGCGCACATAATCCGCGAGGCATTCCGGAGCAAAATGACGAAACAGCTTGCGGGTACCGAAATGCGCCAACGCTTCCGCCTCGTTCGCCCAGTGCTGCCGGCGGTCGCGGGTGGCGCGCGCGGGGGTGATCCGGTCGACGAAGCCGAATTGCTTGCTCATCTTCAGTCCGCTTGCCGTGAGCCGGCCGAGGATCGGGGCGTCGAGCAGGATCAGCGCGGCAAAGAGATCCGGTCTTGCCGCCGCCGCCAGGTAGCTGACAAAACCGCCGAAGGAGTGGCCGACGGCGACGACCGGATGCGGCCCCTGTTCGATGAAGGCTATCAACTCGCGCATCACTTCGGGCCAGCCATCGGTCACGGGATAAGCCGGGTCGTGACCCAACCGCGGCAGGTAGCGAATGTCGAAATCATCCTCAAGCCCGGCGAAGAGTTGGGCATAGCAGGGTGCGGGAAAACCGTTGCCATGGGAAAACACCATGGGTATCCGCTTGCCCCGAGACGAGTCTAAGGTCGCGCTCATTCGTGCTTCAACAAAGTCTTGATCTGCGGCCACTGGCGCCGGCTCACCGGCAGCTTCTCGGCCAGTTCGCGCAACAGGACTAGCCAATGGGCTTCCCCATCCTCGGCGGTGTCGCGTTCGACGCCGACAATGGCATCGCGCGCCACCAGGCAGTTGCGATGCACGCGGATGAAGCGCTCGCCGAATTCGTGTTCCAGATGCGTGAGCGATTCCTCGATCAGGTACTCGCGTTCTAGGGTTCTTGCAGTGACATATTTCAGCTCGGCGCGCAGATACAGGATGTCGGCCAGCGACACCAGCAGGATGCGCCCGCGCTCGCTGGAGTGCAGGTGCGCCCGCCCTTCAGGCGCCAGGCTGCGCAGCGCGGCGGCATCCGGCAAGGCGTGCGGCCGCTCGTTCAGCTTCTTCAGGGCGGCCGCACGCACCGGTTTGAGCAGATAGTCGATGGCGTTGAGATCGAAAGCCCGCACCGCATACTGGTCGTAGGCGGTGGTAAAAATCACCGCCGGCGAAGTTTCGCGTCCCGCCAGGTGCTGAACCAGGGCGATGCCGTCGAGGCGCGGCATGCGGATGTCCACCAGCGCCACGTCGACCCGGGGCATGGACTCATTGGCCAGCAATTCCAGCGCCTCGACGCCGTCGGCTGCTTCACCGGCGACGACATTCGGCAATTCGCCGGCGATGTCGGCGAGCAGATTCCTGAGCCGGGAGCGCGCCGGCGCTTCGTCATCGACGATCAGCACGCGCAAGAGTGCAACGCTCATGCCTTTCGGCCCGGACGATAAGGCACGACGATGCGCACCAGGTAACGGTCTTTTCCAGCCTCGCTCTGAAGCTCGGTTTCGAGGCGCGCCTCGAGATCGTAGAACAACATCAGGCGTTCGCGGATATTGGCCAGCGCCATCTGGTTGCCGGCATGCGGTTGCGCCGCGGGGTTATAGGGATTGGTCATTTCGATCAGGAGTTGTTCTCCGCGCCGGGTGAAGCCTATGGTGATCTCGCCGGGCTGGTCGGACGGCTCGATGCCGTGATAAACGGCGTTCTCCAGCAGCGGCTGGAGCATCAGCGGCGGCATCAGGGCATCGGGAGGACAGGATGCGATCTCCCATTTCACCTGCAAGCGTTCTCCCAGCCGCAAGCGCTCCAGGTCGAGATATTGGCGCGCCACCGCGATCTCCTCGGAAAGAGGCACCAGTTCGCGGTTATCGCGCATCAGCACGCGGAACAGGTCGGACAGTTCCTCCAACGCGGCTTCGGCGCGGCGCGGGTCGGAACGAATCACTCCGAGCACGGCGTTCAAGGCGTTGAAGAGAAAATGCGGGCGGATGCGCGCGGTCAAGGCCATCAGGCGCGCTTCGGTTAGCGCCGGCGACTGCGCCCGTGCCCGAGCGTGGAAATAGACAAGCAGCGCGACCACGTCCAGGGCAGTCCACAACAGCTCGCGCGGCACGCTATCGCGAGCCATCGCGGTGGCGTCCGCCGAAATTCCAACGACGTGCATATGCGTGAGGAAAGTGCTGGCAAGAGCCACCGCCGCCACCAGCACCACTCCCGCGACATAAGGCAAACGCGCCAACCGGGTTTGCAGAGCATGGAGCGACGCCACGCACGCAATCAGCGGCGGTTCGACCGATGCCGCCAGCAGCGCAAGCTCTCCGGGCAACTCGACCAGTTGCCGGTTGCCGGCCAGGGCAACCAGCGCGGCAAGCGCATTGGTGCCCAGCAGGATGCGCAACCAGACCCCGAGATTGCGGAAATCCGGCAGGGATGGTCCGCCGAATGGTCCGGAGTTTTGCCGTATACTCTTCATTCGATGATTGTTGAATGTGGCAACCCAATTATGACAGATCAGCACCTTGATACCAGCGGCAAAGCCTGGTCGGGACGATTCTCCGAACCGGTTTCGGACCTCGTCAAACGCTATACCGCCTCGGTATCCTTCGACCAACGCATGGCTTTGCAGGACATCCGCGGCTCGCTGGCGCACGCGCGGATGCTGGCCAAACAGGCGATCATTGCCGCCGCCGATCTCGCCGCCATCGAGCGCGGCATGGGACAGATCCAGGGAGAGATCGAGCGCGACGAATTCCAGTGGAACCTCGACGACGAGGATGTGCACCTGAATATCGAGAAGCGCCTGATCGCGCTGGTCGGCGATGCAGGCAAGCGCCTGCACACCGGCCGCTCGCGCAACGACCAGGTGGCCACCGATATCCGCCTATGGCTGCGCGACAGCATCGACGCCATAGACGAGCTGCTGCGCAACTATCAGGCAGCCCTGCTCGACCTGGCCGAGCGGCACGCGGCGACACCGATGCCCGGCTTCACGCACATGCAGGTGGCGCAACCGGTGACGTTCGGCCACCACCTGCTGGCCTATGTCGAGATGGCGCAGCGCGACCGCACGCGCCTCGCGGATTGCCGCCGCCGCATGAACCGCCTGCCGCTCGGCGCGGCGGCGCTGGCCGGCACCAGCTTCCCCATCGACCGCGAGTTCGTTGCGCGCGAGCTGGGCTTCGACGGCGTCTGCGAGAACTCGCTGGACGCGGTATCCGATCGCGATTTCGCCATCGAGTTCTGCGCCGCGGCATCACTGACGATGATGCACGTCTCGCGCTTCTCAGAGGAACTGGTGTTGTGGCTCAGCCCGCGCATGGGCTTCATCGATCTCGCCGACCGCTACTGCACCGGCTCGTCGATCATGCCGCAGAAGAAGAATCCGGATGTGCCGGAACTGGCGCGCGGCAAGACCGGCCGGGTCTATGGCCACCTGATGGGGCTGCTGACCCTGATGAAAGGCCAACCGCTGGCCTACAACAAGGACAACCAGGAAGACAAGGAGCCGCTGTTCGACACCGTCGATACCCTGGTTGACACGCTGCGCATATTCGCCGAACTGGTGCCCGGCATAAGCGTCAAGGAAGCGGCGATGGGCGAAGCGCTGAAGCAAGGTTACGCGACCGCCACCGACCTGGCCGACTACCTGGTGAAGCAGGGACTGCCTTTCCGCGACGCTCACGAAGCGGTGGCCCGTGCCGTGCGCGCGGCCGAGGCCAAAGGCTGCGATCTCGCCGGAGTGTCGCTGGAAGAGCTGCGGACTTTCTCGGCGCTGATAGGTGCCGACGTCTTCGCCGTGCTGAGCATCGACGGCTCGCTGGCCGCACGGAATCACATCGGCGGCACCGCCCCGGCGCAGGTCCGGGCGGCGATCGGGCGGGCACGCGAGGCGTTGGCTTGAGCGAGTTTGCTGAAGGAAATCCGCGCATTCCGGTCCGCTAATCTGCAACGACACTCGATTCAAGCTATGGATCGTATCGGCAAATACCAGATCATCAGGAAACTCGGCGAGGGCGCAACCTCGACCGTTTATCTCGGTTTCGACGCCTTCGCCAAACGCCAGGTGGCGATCAAGCTCATCCTGCCCGAAGCGCTCAAGGATGTCGGCCGCGGCAATGCCTACCACCGCATGCTGGTCAATGAGGCCGCGCTCGCCGGCAGGCTGATGTATCCGCACATCGTGCAAATCTACGACGCGGTGGTCGATGAGGAATTGAGCTATATCGTCATGGAATACGTGCCGGGCGGGACGCTGGAGCCGTTCTGTTCGCCCGACCGCCTGCTGCCGATCGACCGGTTGGTCGAGATCATCTTCAAGTGCACCCGGGCTCTCGATTACGCCTACCGGATGGGCATCACCCATCGCGATATCAAGCCGGCCAACATCCTGCTGACGCAATCCGGCGACCCCGACAACGTGTGCGACGATATCAAGATTTCCGACTTCGGCGCCGCCCTCACCGCCGGTACCGACCAGACCCAGGTCGCCGGGGTCGGCTCGCCCGCCTATATGTCGCCTCAGCAGGTGTGCGATGCGCCGCTCGATCACCAGACCGACATCTACTCGCTCGGCGTGGTGATGTATCAGTTGCTCTGCGGCCGTCTGCCCTTCCAGGCCGGCAACAACTACAGCATGATGTACCAGATCACCCACATGGAACCGCCGCCGCCGTCGACGTTTCGCGGCGATATCCCACCCAGCCTCGACGCTATCGTCGCCCGCGCCATGAAGAAGCGCGTCGATTTGCGTTATGCCACCTGGGACGAGTTCTCGCAGGATCTGGCCCTGGCTTTCCGCAACAAGCAGCTTTCCCTGAAACAGCAGGATTTTTCCGACAGCGAAAAATTCGGCACCCTGCGTGCCCTGCCGTTCTTCGGCGAATTCAGCGACGTCGAAATCTGGGAGGTGGTGCGGTTTTCAAAATGGGAAGTGGTATCGCCCGACACCGTCCTCATGAAGGATGGCGAGCCCGGCGATTTCTTCTGTTTCCTGTGCGAAGGCAAGGTGCGCGTGGTCAAGCACGACCACATACTCGACCAGCTCTCCACCGGTGAATGCTTCGGGGAAATGGCGCTGATCAACAAGAACAACCGGATACGCGGCGCCGACGTGATCGCCCAGAGCATCGCCAAGATCATCACCATCCGGGGAGAATCCCTGAACCAGGCGTCAGAGTCCTGCCGCATGCATTTCTACCGGGCCTTCCTGGAGGTCCTTTCGGTCCGCCTGGGGCTCGCCAACATCAGGCTGGCAGCGGTTTGAGGAGATTCAGGTCGTGACGACCTTCTCCAGCTCCTTCTGCAACTCGCCCGCCTGGTACATCTCCTTGACGATGTCGCAACCGCCGACGAATTCGCCGTTGATATAGAGCTGGGGTATCGTCGGCCAGTTGGCATAGTCCTTGATGCCCTGGCGGATTTCCGGTTCGGCCAGCACGTTCACCGAGGCGAACTGATTGACGCCGCAGGCCTTGAGTATCTGCACCACCGTAGCCGAGAAACCGCACTGCGGGAATTGTGGCGTGCCTTTCATGAAAAGCACCACCGGGTTGCCCTTGACGGTTTCATCTATCTGTTTCTGCGCATCCATGGTAACTCCCGAAATAACCGATAATTTTTGTCAGGTATTATTTTAACGGGCTACGACGACCCTCGTCAAGCATCACCCCTCGGCCGACGCAGCTCAAGCCGGTATGCTCCCCTGCATGCCCTATAATACCCTGACAATGAACGGATTTCGTGTCTTCGACCGCCGCAGCTTGCTGCTGCTCCTAAGCCTGGTGCTCGCGACGGGTTTCTTCGCCACGACGCTACTGGGCTATTTCGTTTCAAAACGGGCGATCCACGACGCCATCGTCGGCCAGGATCTCCCCCTCACGGCGAGCAACATCTATTCGGAGATACAGAAAGATCTTGTCCGGCCGGTGCTGATTTCCTCGACCATGGCACACGACACGTTTTTGCGTGACTGGGTGTTGAAAGGTGAGAGTAACGTCGGCGAAATGGCCAAGTATCTGAGCGAGATGAAAGCCCGCTACGGCGCATTCAGCAGCTTCTTCGTCTCCGACAAGAGCGCCGTTTATTACACCGGAGACGGAGTTCTCAAGCACATATCGCCGACCGAGCAGCGCGATGCCTGGTATTACCGGGTACGCGACATGAAGCAGGACTACGAAATCAACGTCGATCCCGATCTCGCCAACGCCGATGCGCTCACCATCTTCATCAACTACCGCGTCTTCGACTTCTCCGGCAACTACATCGGCGCCACCGGCATAGGACTGACCGTCGATGCCGTGCGCAGCCTGATCGCCGATCATCAGCGGCGCTTTCAGCGCACGATTTATTTTGTCGACCTTCAGGGGCGCGTCGTCCTCTTCGGCAACCAGACAGGTATCGCTCCCGATTTACGCGCCGCCCAAGGGCTGGGACCGCTGGTCGACGGTATTCTTCGGGACAAGGCCGGGACATACCAATACCTGGCCAATGGCGACAACCACGTCCTCAACGTGAATTATCTGCCGGAACTCAAGTGGTATTTGTTCGTCGAGCAGAACGAGGAAAATTCGCTCGCAGGCATCCGCCGTACCTTGTATGCCAACCTCGCCATCAGCCTGTTGGTGACGGTTTTGGTGCTGGTCCTGACACATCTGGTCTTGTCCCGCTACCAGCATCGTATCGAAGAAATGGCGTCCACCGACAAACTCACCGGCCTGCTCAACCGCCATGCGTTCAGCATCCTCACCGACAGGCTGCTGGCCGAATACCGCAGGTCGCCTCAGCCTATCGCCATCCTGCTCGCAGACATCGACCATTTCAAGGATATCAACGACCGCCACGGCCATCGGATCGGCGACCGGGTGCTCAGCGGCGTCGCCGGGCTGTTGCTCGGGGGCCTGCGCCAGTCGGATATCGCGGTGCGCTGGGGCGGGGAGGAATTCCTGATCGTATTGAGCGGCTGCGATCGCGCCGAAGCGCAGCACATCGCCGAAAACTTGCGGCAGAAAATCGAGGCGACGCCCATCGAGGTGAACGGCCAGCAGATCGCCGTGACCGTCAGCGTCGGTGTCAGCCAGTATGACGGCATCGAACCCGCGGACCAAACCGTGAGTCGCGCCGATACCGCCCTGTATTCAGCAAAGGAAAAAGGCCGCAACCGGGTGGAAGCGGCGGAAATGCCGGGCTTGGCATAGCGCGACTGCAAGTGCGCGCATGACCGAAGTTGCAGCCGCGAGAGATCATGTCATAATCGAAAACAACGCAATACGACTGGCCAACAGCAATGAAAACACCGACCCGGGATATGCTCCATGGATGAACTGAAAACCCTTGAATCTCTCGGCTTTACCATGCCCAGCCCAGCTTACATCGTGGGCGCGATTTTTTTCAGCATCATCGGTTATGCCGGTTACAAGTACGGCAAGAACTCCGGCCACGGCACTCCCTTGTGGATCGGCATTACCCTGATGCTCTATCCCTATGCCATATCCGAAACCTGGCTGATGTATGCCGTGGGCAGCGCCTTATGCGTGGCTCTGTGGGTGTTCAGGAAGTAATGCCCTAACTCGCATCGTCGTCAGACCACCCCCGTGCCATGAAACCGTTCGATACCAGCGTTTACGCCCCGACCCCCAACCCCCGCCCAGGCGGGGGTTGCAAATTGCTCGCTGCGCTCGTTGGTTACGGGGCGCTTCGTAACTGTATTTCACGCTAAATCCTTGCCGCGCATCACGCTTACGCCGACATTGCTGGCGACCCTGCTGGCCGCGGGTTGCACCACGTTTGCGGACAGTTCCCTTCAGGCGACCACTCAACCCGAAGGCGCATCTGGCTATGCGGAAAAGGCCGGCTGGGCCACACGCAGGTATGCGATCGCCACAGCCAACCCCCTGGCCACCGATGCAGGCTACCAGATACTCAAGTCGGGCGGCTCGGCCTTGGACGCCGCAATCGCCGTGCAGATGGTGCTGACCCTGGTCGAACCACAGTCGAGCGGCATCGGCGGCGGCGCCTTCCTGCTGCACTGGGACGGCCGCCAGGTAGAGGCTTACGATGGGCGGGAGACGGCGCCGGCCGGGGTCGACGGCACCCTCTTCCTCGCCCCGGACGGCAAACCATTGGCGTTCTATGCGGCAGTGGTGGGCGGCCGTGCGGTCGGCACGCCTGGGGTCGTGAAAATGCTGGAAATGGCTCATCGAGAACATGGCAAGTTGCCATGGGCAACGCTTCTGCAACCGGCTATCGATCTGGCCGAAAACGGCTTCAAGGTCAGTCCGAGATTGCATACCTTGCTGGCCGGCGAAACGCATCTAAAAACGGATCCCGTCGCCCGGTACTACTTCTATGATCCGGACGGCAAGCCCTGGCCAGTGGGCCATCTGCTGAAAAACCCGCAACTGGCGGCGGTGCTCAAGCGCATCGGCGCGGAAGGCTCGTCCGCACTGTTGACCGGCGGGGTCGCCCGGGACATCGTCGCCAAGGTGCGCAATCATCCCACCAATCCCGGCAGCTTGAGCGAACAGGATCTTGCCGCGTATCAGCCGAAAAAGCGCGAGGCTTTTTGCACCCTGTGGCTCAGCTACCGTGTCTGCGGATTCCCGCCACCCTCTTCCGGCGCGATCGCCGTGGCGCAAATCCTGGGCATGCTCGAATATCAGCCTCACTCCGACCCGCCGCTCGAAAACGGCCTGCCCTCGGTCGACTTGTTGCATCGCTACACCGAGGCATCGCGCCTGGCGTTCGCCGACCGCAATCAATATGTGGCCGATCCCGATTTCGTGCCTGCCCCCGGCGGCACCTGGATGAGCATGGTGGATCCGGCCTATCTCCGGCAACGCGCGGCGCTGATCGGACTCCGCTCGATGAAAACCGCCCAGCCCGGCGCACCAGGACTGGTCAACACTGCCTGGGCGCCGCAGCCCGAGCAGATCGAGCAAGGCACGTCGCACGTCTCGATCATCGATGCCGAGGGACAGTCGGTCGCCATGACCAGTTCCATCGAGAGCGCCTTCGGTTCGCGCCAGATGGTGCGGGGTTTCCTGCTCAACAATCATCTCAGCGACTTCTCCTTCGTTCCCGCAGATGCCACCGGCAAACCGATCGCCAACCGCGTCGAGGCGGGCAAACGACCCCGTTCGAGCATGAGTCCGACCCTGGTGTTCGACCAGGCGACGGGCCGCTTGCTGATGAGCGTCGGCTCGCCGGGCGGCGCGCTGATCGTCCATTACACCGCCAAGACCTTGCTCGGCACGCTGGCCTGGGGCTTGAACGTGCAGGAAGCGATCAACCTGCCCAACTTTGGCTCGGTAAATGGTCCCACCCTGCTTGAAGCCAAGCGGTTTCCCGCGACCTCCGTCGACGCTCTCAAAGCGCGCGGCCACGAGATCAGGGAAATCCCCATGGTGAGCGGCTTGCAGGCGGTTCAACGCATGCCAGCGAGTTACTTCGGCGGTGCCGACCCGCGCCGCGAAGGAGAGGTTATGGGCGAATGACTCCCCTGGGACTGTGCAGGAAAGACTCTTGCAGCGGAATCCAACCGCGGACGCTAGAGCGCGCGGATCTTTTCCAGCAGGGCGGTCGTGGAACACTGGTGGATGAAGGGAATCGAGATCACCTTGCCGCCCCGCGCCAGCACTTCCTTGGCGCCGACGATCTGGTCCGTGGGCCAGTCGCCGCCTTTCACCAGGATATCCGGGCGGCAATCGAGAATCCGCCGCAGCGGCGTAGCCTCGTCGAACCAGGTCACCAGCGCCACGCACTCGAGCGCCGCGAGCAGCGCCATGCGATCTTCCAGCCGATTCACCGGCCGGTCGTCGCCTTTCCCGAGCAGCCTGACCGAGTCGTCCGAATTCACCGCGACTAGCAGGCTGGCGCCCAGCGCCCGCGCCTGGGCCAGATAGGTCGCATGGCCGCGATGGAGGATGTCGAAGCAGCCATTGGTGAATACCAGCGGCCGCGGCAGCGAGGCGAGGCGCGGCGTCAGGTCTTCGGGGCGGCACAGCTTGGCCTCGAACCCGGGTGGCGGGAAGATCATGCCGCTCATGGCACCAACCTCAATCCCTGCCGCGCAAAAACTATGGCTTCTTGCTTGCGGCTTGGCTTGCCGGGGCCGGCGGATTGTCGATCTGCCGCGCCTGTTCCTCGGAGATGATCTCGAACACGCGCACCACTCTCTGGACGCCGCCTGTGGTGCGGGCGATTTCCACCGCAGCGTCCGACTCGCGTTGGGTGACCATGCCCAGCAAATAAACGGTGCTGCCTTCGCTGACCACCTTGACATGGATGACCGCGAACTTGTTGGCGTCGATGAAACGCGCCTTGACCTTGGAAGTGATGTAGGCGTCGTTGCTGCGTACCCCGAGGGTGCTTACGCCGGCGATCTGCAACTCGTTGCTGATGGCTTTAACATTGGGGACGCCGCCGGCGATTTTCTCGATTTGGGACTTCGCCTTTTCATCGGGAACTTCTCCGGTGAGCAACACGCTGCGGTTATAGCTGGCGACATTTACATGCGCGCGGTTGCCAAACATTTCGCTGATGCGGTTGCCGGTGCGCAACTCGATGCTCTCATCGGTGACATAAGTTTCTGACGGACGTCTATCCGCGACCATCAGGGCGCCCGCGCCGACGCCGACCACCGTGGCTCCGAAGCAGCCGGCCAGTATGGGTATCACGGTCGCCAGCAAGATCCAGACGGGAAGGCGCATGGAATTCGACTTGGGATGCAATTTTTTCATTCGGGGTCTCCCAGTAGCAGGTGGTCGATGCCGTCGCACAGGCAGTGCAGAACCAGCAGGTGTACTTCCTGGATGCGCGCCGTGCGCATGGTGGCATATTCCGGCACGCACAGATGGACGTCGCCATCGCCCAGCAGTTCGGCGATCTTGCCGCCGTCCCGGCCGGTGAGCGCCACCACATTCACCTCGCGCTCATGGGCGGCGTGGATCGCTTCGATGACGTTGGCCGAGTTGCCGCTGGTGGATATGGCCAGCAATACATCCCTGGCCTGGCCGAGCGCTCTCACCTGCTTGGAAAATACCTCATCGTAGCGATAATCGTTGGCGATCGAGGTCAGCGTGGAACTGTCGGTGGTCAGCGCAATCGCCGCCAACGGCGGGCGCTCCCTCTCGAAACGGTTGAGCAGTTCGGCGGCGAAGTGCTGCGCGTCGGCGGCCGATCCGCCATTGCCGCAGGCCATGATCTTGCCGTTGCCGAGCAGGCTCTGGACCATCAGTTCGACCGCCTGGGCAATCGGTGCCGCCAGGACTTCGACCACATCCAGCTTGACCTGGGCGCTGTCGTTGAATTGGCGGGCGATACGGGTCACGAGTTCCATGGCGGGGCGGCTTTTATATGCGGCAAGACAGTCTCGATTCTAACATGGCCGTATCGCGGTCCCAGGCCGCTGGGTAACCGGCTAAAGCACCAGATACACTTCGATCAACACCCGCTGCCAGGGATTGCGGTGCTTCCTCAGCTTGGCGATACGCGCCTCGATCCTGCCGCCGCGATCCATCTCGGCCGCCACGGCAACGTTCTCGGCACGCGGCAGATAACCGAGCTGTTGCCCGCGCCAACTTACGCGCACGGCATTGCCGTCATGCGGGTTGTCCGGTTCGCGCGCCAACTGCAAGGCGTCGCCGACCTTCATTTCGTCCCAAACGGCGGCGCCGGCGTGATACTGGAATCCGGCCAGCGGCGAACTCTGCACCAGGATGCGGATGGTCTGCGCCTGAACTGCAAGCGCAACCAACATCAGCAGGAGGGCAAGTTCAATATGCCTCAAACGCATTCCTGATCCAATCGATGTTGGCCTCCGTCAGTCCATCCAGCAGCACTGCGTCGAAGCGGCAGGGCCGCTCGCGTTTGCCGGCCAGGTAATGCCGCGCGGCGAGGATCAGGCGACGCTGCTTGGCCGGCGTGATGCTGGCCCCGGCACCGCCGAAGTCGTTGCGCCGGCGCAGCCTTACCTCGACGAAAACCAAGCTGCCATGGTCCTCGCAAATCAGGTCGATCTCGCCACCGCGCACCCGCCAGTTGCGCTCCAGTATGCGCAAGCCCTGGCGCGACAGGAATGCCTCTGCCAGCGCTTCCGCGCTCGCGCCGGCAAGCTGCCTGCTCGGTGGCGCGCTCAGTTGCCTATTCGGCTCGGGCGGTTTCTTCGCTTGCATGGCGGGGCTGGGGGCCGGACAATGCGCTGTCGATAAGTGTGGCGGGCAAGAGTATGCAGGATGGTCATGAAGAGGATCCGATCAAGACATCGGCATTATATGTAGTGGCGACGCCGCTGGGTAACCTCGGTGATATTACCCTGCGCGCACTCGACGTGCTGCGCGGCGTCGATGCGATTGCCTGCGAGGATACCCGGCACACCCGGCGCCTGCTCGATCATCACGCCATACGCACTCCCGCCTTCGCACTGCACGAGCACAACGAAGCCGCCGCGGCGCAAAAACTCATCGCCATGCTGGCCGCTGGAAAGCGCGTCGCACTGGTTTCCGATGCCGGTACGCCGTGCGTCTCGGACCCGGGTGCGCGCGCCGTCGCCGCGGTGCGCGCCGCCGGCTACCCGGTGATCCCGCTGCCCGGGCCGAATGCCGCAATCGCCGCGCTCTCGGCCGGAGGACTTGCCGATCCACACTTCCTGTTCGTCGGCTTCCTGCCCAGCAAGGGAATGGCGCGCCGACAGCAGATCGAAAGCCTGAAATCGATTCCCGCCTCGCTGGTGTTCTATGAAGCACCGCATCGCATCGTCGCCACCATCGCCGATCTGGCCGAACTGCTGGAGCCGCAGCGTACCCTGGTGATCGCGCGCGAACTGACCAAGCTGTTCGAGCAGATCGCTTCCGTGCCGCTGGCCGACGCACCCGCCTGGCTGGCCGCGGACCCGAACCGGCAGCGCGGCGAGTTCGTCCTGCTGGTCTCGGCGCCACCGCCCGCCGATGACTTGCCGGCGGAGGCGATGCGGACCTTGAAGCTGCTGCTGGCGGAGTTGCCCTTGAAGCAGGCGGTGAAGCTGGCGGCGGAAATCAGCGGCCAGCCGAAGAACGCGCTCTATGAACAGGCGCTGCTGTGGAAGGATGAAAAGCTATAATCGCATCATGATGCAGAACTCGATCAATCCAATCACCACGCTCACCATCACCCGCCCCGACGACTGGCACCTGCATCTGCGCGACGGCGCGGCGCTGGCCGCCGTGCTGCCGGATACGGCGTGCCGCTTCGCCCGTGCCATTGTCATGCCCAACCTGAATCCGCCGGTGACGACGCTGGCGCTGGCCGCCGATTACCGCCGACGTATCCTGGCGGCGCTCCCGGCGGGAATGGCCTTCGAGCCGCTGATGACGCTGTACCTGACCGACAACACGCCGCCGGACGAGATCGACGCGGCACACGCCAGTGGCCTGGTGCATGCGGTGAAGTATTACCCGGCCGGCGCAACTACTCATTCGGATGCCGGCGTCACCGAGCTCGCCCGGTGTCACGCGACGCTTGCGCGCATGGAGAAGCTGGGCATGCCGCTGCTGGTGCATGGCGAGGTGACCGATCCGGCGGTCGATGTGTTCGATCGCGAAGCCGTGTTCATCGAGCGGGTGGCTACGCCGCTGCTCAAGGATTTTCCGGCGCTGCGCCTGGTGTTCGAACACATCACCACGCGCCAGGCCGTGGAGTTCGTGCAAGCGGCGGGCGCCCAGGTCGCGGCGACCATCACCGCCCACCACCTGCTGTTCAACCGCAACGCGATTTTTGCCGGCGGCATCCGCCCGCATCATTACTGCCTGCCTGTCCTGAAGCGCGAAACGCATCGCCAGGCGCTGATCGCGGCGGCCACTTCCGCCAACCCGAAATTTTTCCTCGGCACCGACTCCGCGCCGCACGCCCGGAGCACCAAGGAACGTGCCTGCGGCTGCGCCGGCTGCTATACCTCGCATGCCGGCATCGAACTGTATGCTGGAGCTTTCGAGGCGGCCGGTGCGCTGGACAAGCTGGAAGCCTTCGCGAGTTTCAACGGCCCGGCGTTCTACCGGCTGCCGCGGAATACCGGCAAGATCACGCTGATCAAGGAAGGCTGGCAGGTGCCGGCCACCAGGCCGTACATCGACGGCGAAACGCTCGTTCCGCTGCGTGCCGGCGAGACGATTGCTTGGAGGATACAGACATGAAATTGAAAGCGAAGCTCATCTTCGGCGTGCTGTCCGCGTCGCTGCTGGCCGCCTGCGGAAACATCGAATCGGCCTCTTACATGATCGCCGGCGCACCGCACAGCCTGGCGCTGACCCGCACCAAGACCTTCCTGTGGAGCGACGGGTGGGATCTGGAGCTGGTGACGGCGCACAATCCCGAATGCATGCGCCGCCACAAGCTCCAGCCGGTGACCGGGGCCGACTTCAAGGTCGAGCTGTATCGCTCGCTGGAAGGGAACTACATCATCAAGCAGGGCAACAACTGGTATGTCACCGAGACACAGAAATGCCGCCTGCAGCAATTCCAGACCCCTCCTCGGGAGCCGGGCGATCTCCTGGGGTTTTTTGAAGAGAAGGGTGACGGAATAAAATTTACCGCCACCCCGGCCGCCGCGGCTCCGCTCCCCGCGCCTGTTCCTGCGCCGCCGGCCGTTTCCCCGCCGGTTACCTCACAACCCGCGACCACCCCGCCGCTTGCCGCTCCCCTGACCCGCTGATCGTGCCGCCCGCATTCCTCGCGCAACCGCTGTTCGCCCCGCTGCTGCCGCTGTTGGACGGCCTGAGCGACGGCGGCGCGCCGCCGGAGTGCGCGCCGCTCAACGCCCTGGCGGCAAAGCGCGGCATCGTCAGCGGCAGCGGCGCGCCCTTGCGCTTCGTCGTACCCGGCGCCAGCGGAATGTCCTATGAGGAACGTGCCTACTGGCTGGGCGAGATCGAGACGCGACCGGGCAACTGGCACGACTGCTTCAACGCGCTGGCCTGGCTCGGCTATCCGCTGACCAAGGCGGCGCTGAATGCCCGCCACCATCACGCCCTGCAAGAGAACCGCGCATCGACTCAGTCCCAGGGCCGGCGCGGACCGTTGCGGGACGCGCTGACCCAGTTCGACGAATGCGGCGTTGCCGTGGCGTCGTCAAACCTGGAACTGTGGGAAGGCATTTGTGCCCATCGCTGGAAAGAGGTGTTCTGGACCAGGCGCGAAGAGGCCCAACGCAGCTTGCGCGTGTTCGTTTTTGGCCACGCCACATTCGACATGCTGCGCACCCCGCGCCTCGGCCTGTGCGGCAAAGCGCTGTTTCTCCACGTCGATGACGAGTGGCTGGCCCAGCCACTGCCGGCGCAGTGCGCCGATGTAGATCGGCGAATGACCCAGCGCTTCACGGGCGAACTGCGGGCCTATGCCAAGCCCAAGGATTTCCACCCCCTGCCCTTGCTCGGCATCCCCGGCGCCACGCCAGACAACGAGTTTCCCGCCTACTACGACGATACGCGGCAGTTCAGGCCGTTGCGAAGCGTCAACGCGGAGCCGGCTGCCTGAGCGGCCGGATCGCAGCACTCGACACAAGGGGGTCGCGCGCCGAAAACTAGGGGTCATGCGTCTCGCACGCCCCCTGACCGTGCCGGCCGTCAGGCGCTCGGTGTTTCTGCCGGCGTCACGCCAACATCGATCTGGCGCACCACGCCCGCACCGCTGTGTTCACCCAGCCAGACGCCGCTGGCGCGCACCTGCGCCACGGCTTGTCCATTCTCCTTGATGGTAAACGGCGTCTGCGCACTGGCTGTCGCCAGCGCGCCGATGCCCACGTCGGCAAGACTCTTGACGCTGCTCGTGCCATCGTCGGCAAGCTGCCAGAGCTTGAGATCGGCGTAGGCCGCATCGCCGCTGTCGATCCAACCGTTGCCATCACCATCGAGCTTTGCCAGTTCGCTGAAGCCGTTGCCGGACTGCGGCCCAAACAATTCGCTGCCGTCATCCGCCTTGCCGTTGTGGTTGCGGTCATTGAACAGCACGGCGGAATTGCCCGTGGGCAGGCGCAAGTTCTCGGTCTTGCCGTCACTGTTTATGTCGAAGTCGACGCCACCCGCGCTCAGATGGGTCGTCGGCTCGCCGAAATCGAGTGCCAGCGGATCCTTGAACTGAGCCACGCCCAAGTGGGTCGACTGCTCGCTGCGATCCATGCGGTAGCCGACATCGAACTGCCGCGTGCTGCCGTCGGCAAGGCAAATATTGCCACTGGCGGCAAAGCTGCAACTTTCCGATTCGCTGGTGTGGGTGAGTTCCATGAGCTGCATGCCGTCGAAGGGTGACCGGACCGGGCTCAACGCCTTGAGGTCGGTTGCCGCAGCCACGTCCGGACTATTCTGTATCCCGAGCAGCATTTCCATGATGGTCTGGAACGGGTTGTCCGAAGGCTTCGTTGCAGCCCGCTTCGCCAGCCCCGTCTCGATTTGCAGCAGCTCCGCCGGCACGGCTTGCGCACGGCGCTTGAGTGCCTGATCGAATGAAACCGGCGCCCCAGATGCATCCTGCCAATACCTCGCGATGCTCGAGTTGCTGGACTCCAGGTGGTGAGTACTCGCCAAGGCCAAATTTGATTTGCTGATTATCACGGTGTTTCCCTCTCTTTTCTGACTAAGGAAACTCTCGCATAGCAAGGAGCGAGCCTAGCAGTGACGGCGGGTTATGTGGTCGTCGTCACCGACGTCCGTGACACCTGCAAACTCGAAACAGACAAGGAAAATCGATCCGGACGCCCGCTTTCGCCTCGAGCCGTGTTGAGCGCGTCGTCTACCTTCATTAGGTGAACTATGGGTAGTAGATCTGCGTGTCACCACCGGTATCCCATATCGGCCCAAGCAGGTTCTCGAAAACGGCCTTGGCGTTTTCATACACATCGTCGTAGGTCATGATCCGTAGTTTCGGACTTTCATTTGTCATGGTTTGAAGTTTTCGACGGTCTCTCTGGAGCAGTGATTGCGAACGACCAATTACCAGCAATCCATGTGGATTTGGAGTAATACCGTCCAACCCGAGTTCTCTTTGAACTGTTTGCAGGTTATCTTCGAGGTAGCGCTTCCAATCGACAATCTGACCCTGTGCGTGTGTGAGATCAGCAGTGGCATGCCCGTCCTTTCGGAACAACTGCAAGGTTGAGCGCTCAAGCTCTACGAGCATGTATTCCTGGGCAGCATCCCGAAACACGAAGTCAGTTATTGTGGTCCCAAGTGGTAGTTTGGGCCACATTCGGACATGTGTCGGGCATAAGAGTATCGGGCTATTCTGCAAGAAGGTCTGTAGGAGTTGTTCCCGTTCCGGATCCGAGTCGAGCAGGGCTTTGAAATCGGCGAGTAGTGCGGCGTACTGGCGACGAGCTGAGGCTCGGGGGTCAAGCGCGCTAAGTTGAGTGTCTTTTGTTTGGGTGATTAGTGCTGCGCCGAGTATGTCGTGCTCCGCCCACAAAGGGGCAAACTCAACGTTCCAAACATTCAGGTTGAATCCTGGAAACACCTCGATGCATTCCCACCCGGCCATCAAACGAATCGTTGAACGCGCAACGAACCGCTGGCCGGGCACGATCACATCACCTTCGGCGCAGAGTTCTCCGTGAACCTCGAGATCAACCTGGTTTCGCACAGACAAGAGACAATAAGGTTTGGCACCGACTGGAGCGGGTAGTTGCGGTGTTGCTAGCTTTGTTTGAAACCAGATGCGTCCTGCGAGGATGTCATGGGAAGTCTCTTGTGACGGAGAGTGTGTAAACAGTTTGAACTCTACGCCGAAGTTCTCATTGAGAGGGTGGGGTGCTTCGACAGACTCGATGTGTACAAGATTCTGGGAAAACATTGCAGTCGCTTCTGCGATACCTTGCGGAATGACCGTTACAGCCCACTTGCGTTTGGCATCTGTTTTCTTCTCGTAGCGAACAACGACACCATCAGTGCAGATAGCCATAAGCAAGTTTCCGGGATTCGCCATGTACTCGGGAATTTTGTCCCGAAGATGGAAATACTTCCCGTCAGCCGCAACCAAGTCCTCGGCGGTCTTCATGTAGCGTTTGATTGCCAGAGAAACAGCATCGGCAGCCGCTTCTTGCTCTGGAGTCCACGACGCCGATGGAACTTCGTCTGCCTCGACGAATGCCATCGGGTTCGCGCCGTCGAGCGTGATCTGACCCTTCTTGTGCTCACGTGACATTTTGCTTCCCTTGGGGGCTATCAAATAGAGCTAACCGGCGCTGCGACTTTATCGCGCAGCGTCCAGCGACTGAAATGAGCTAGGTTGAGCGCTAGGTATAGCGTCGTTCCGTGCCTCCTGCTCAACCTGGCGAAGAAGCCACGCAATAGTTGCAGGATTGAGTTTGCCTTGCCCCCAGTGCGTGCTTGTCTGCTTGATGTACCTTTCGACTGCGCCGCGTAGCCGAGGTAGTAGTTTCTCCGATTCACCAATCTCTGCAAGTGGTTTCGCTCCATAGATAAACTCGTACTCGCGCAATCCGCGGTTGTACCAATAGGTACCGTAGAAGCTGACAGCATGTGCGCGGAGCCAGATCCACATGAACTCTGGGTCTGCCACGTTTGGCGCTTCTGCATGGCATTGGCCGCAAAGCAGCACCAAGTTGCATGATTCTTCCGATCCGCCCAACGCACGAGGAATGATGTGACAGCGCTGTAGCATCCTGCCTTGGGCGCAGCGCCAGCAAAGTTTTTCTGCCTCTGCCCAATCGACCGATAGATCACACTCGTCTTGGTGCTGTGACCAGTACTCGGCAATCTCTCGGTGTGTCGTGTTCATAGCGCCTAACTTTCAAGTAACCTTGCCAATTGCGGGAAGCGAATACGTCTGTGCGAACCTGGAGGTCTCCTTCGATTCATTGACATGGGTTCTCACTAAGCCTCTCAATTCACCGCGTGAACTTGATTCCATATGGGTGAAGCGCCTCTGTTGCTGGACCGCGTGCGTGACGGGATTCTCCTCAAGCACTACAGCATACGTACCGAGGAGGCGTATGTCCAATGGATACGCAGACACATTCTCCATGAATCAAAGTTTCCAGGTTCGGCCACTTTTCCCCAAACACCTTACGCTGCGTGACACGGCGGGATGGGGGGCGGGGGTGACGATTTGTGATAGCCATGAGGAACCCACGGCCCTCATCCCGCCGTGCATTCCCAGTCGGGGCAACGACATCCGGATTCGAATTGAATTGGCACATGCCGGGAGACCACGGACGCAACCTGCGAATTATCTCCAGCTTCGGCTCACGCGGCGACGCGTTCCTCAGCCGTTTGTCGCAACGGATAGGGCTTGATGAGCACCTCAGCGGGCAGGTTCAAGCCGTCCGCCAGGCGGCGGATCATCTCCAAGCTCAGGGGGCGCGTGCGGTTCAGGATGTCAGCGACGCGGCCTCGGGGTCCGATGTAGGACTCCAAGTCTTTGCGCGTCAGGCCCCGTGCTTCCATAACGTGGTTCAGGAACTCGATGGGGTCGGGATCGGGGATAGGATAATGCCGACGCTCGTAACTCTCGATCAGCATGGCCAACACGTCCAGCCGGTCGGCTTCGGCTGACTTGGCCGGCGCATCCCACAGAGCCTCGGTCTCCGCCAGCGCAGCCTGGTATTCCTTCCTCGTTCGGATGGGTTTGAGTTCCATTGCTGTCTCCTTAAATCGTTTCCACGTCGATCCGGTCGTACTGATTATGAGTGCCAATGAAGCGGACGAACATCAGTCCCTGGCTGTAGCGTACCGCCACCACCAGGCGGAAATCATTGCCCTTGATGTTGAACACCACCCGATTGTTGGCCGTGAAGCTGGCGTTCCGGTAATCCGCCTTGATGTCTGCCGGTGACTTCCAGCGAGCCCGACTCGCCATTGCATACCATGCCCGTAAAGGAATTTCGGCGTCTGAATACTTTTCCCAGAAGGCTCGCAAGGTGGATAAGGCAATGATCCGCATGCACTACCTTACCATGTTACCAATTTGGTAGCAACCAGGTGGGCCGCGTTTCAAATTGAAAACTCCAGGTTCAGACTTCAGGCATGCTTGAGAATCGCTGTATTTCAGCGCGACTCTTCCCGCGCGAGTAGAATCGGCCCCGGAAGTCCGCCAGGCAGCCGCTGGTCACCGCATGCAAATGCGGTGACTGGAGGAAAGTCCGGGCCCCACAGAGCAGGATGCCGGCTAACGGCCGGGCGTTATAAGTCGTGGTTAAAACCATGACCCAAGGCGACGGAAAGT
>JAPLQT010000049.1 GCA_026399515.1 Pseudomonadota bacterium
ACTTCCTGTACACCCATTTCGAGGACATCCGCGAAATCATGAAGGCCTACGACGTCGCCTTCAGCCTCGGCGACGGCCTGCGTCCCGGCTCGATCCAGGACGCCAACGACGAGGCGCAACTGGGCGAACTGGCGACTTTGGGAGAGCTGACGCAGATCGCCTGGAAACATGACGTACAGGTGATGATCGAAGGCCCCGGCCACGTTCCCATGCACATGATCAAGGAGAACATGGATCTCCAGTTGAAGCTCTGCCACGAGGCGCCTTTCTATACCCTGGGACCGCTCACCACCGATATCGCGCCTGGCTACGACCACATCACCAGCGCCATCGGCGCGGCGATGATCGGCTGGTACGGTACCGCCATGCTGTGCTATGTAACGCCCAAGGAGCATCTGGGTCTGCCGGACAAGGACGACGTCAAGGACGGAATCATCGCTTACAAGATCGCCGCCCATGCCGCCGACCTGGCCAAGGGGCATCCCGGCGCGCAGATTCGCGACAATGCCTTGTCGAAAGCACGCTTCGAGTTCCGCTGGGACGACCAGTTCAACCTGGGCCTGGACCCCGACAAGGCACGCGAATTCCATGACGAGACCCTGCCGCAGGAAGGCGCCAAGCTGGCTCACTTCTGTTCCATGTGTGGCCCGCATTTCTGTTCGATGAAGATCACCCAGGATGTGAGGGATTTCGCCGCGGCTCAAGGCGTTTCGGAAAACGAAGCGTTGGAGAAAGGCATGGAGGTCAAGGCGGTCGAGTTCGTCAGGCAGGGAGGCGAGGTCTACCAGAAGCTCTGAGCGATGCAACTCGATCCCACCCGCACCGTCGACCTGGAGGATCCCCGCGCCGTTTTCGGCGCTATCGATGCACTGCTGCTGCAGCGTTTCGGTGGTAGCTACGGCAGGCCATTGCTGGAACAGGCGATCACCGATCTGGCACGGGCGTTTTGCGGGGAATATCCAGGCCTGTTGCGTTGCGACACCCATTATCACGACTTGCGCCATGCCGTGGACAGCGGGCTGGCCATGGCGCGCTTGCTCGATGGGCAGGCGGCATCGACCGCGGCTGATGCGCCTGAAAATATCGATGCTGAGCATGCCCTGCTGGGGGTGCTGCTGGCTCTGTATCACGACATCGGGATGTTGCGGCGTGACACCGAGGGGCATCTGCAAGGAGCTCAACTGACGCCGGTGCATGAGGCGCGCGGGGTGGAATTCATGCACGACTACCTAAAGCGGTCGCCTCTCGCGCACCTGGCCAGGAAAGCGGCGCTGATCATGGTTACGCGGCTCGACTGGCACATGCCGACTGACATGAACCGCGTCGACCGGGCGCTTGCCTGCCTGCTCGGCACTGCCGATATCCAGAGTCAATTGGCCGACCGCTGCTATCTGGAAAAGTGCCGCGATTTCCTCTTCATGGAATTCAGCGCATTCGGGCTCGCCGGTTCACCGGGCCTTCCCTATCCCGACCCCGAGACTCTCCTGAGGAATACTCCTCGTTTCTACACCGGCCTACTGCGTCGGCGCATCCAGGATGAATACGCGGATGCGGATCGTTTCATGCGCCGTCACTTCGGCGGCGACTGTCCCTACGATGAATCCATCAAGCGCAACATCAGTTTTCTGGAGGAACTGCTGGCTACCGAGCAGCTCTCTCGTCTCCAGCGCCTGCCGCAGCGGCTGATCGACGCAAAGGTGTTATGAATTGCCGCCCCGGTTGTGCCGCCTGCTGCATCGCCCCGTCGATCAGCTCGCTGGGCAAGCCCGCCGGCAAGGCTTGTCTTCATCTCGACAAAGATTTGCGCTGCATGCTTTTCGGACTCGCGGCCCGACCGGAGTGTTGTTCGGGGCTACAACCCGCCGAGGATATGTGCGGGAATTCCCGCACAGCCGCCATCGCCGGGCTTGAGGAACTGGAGCAGGCTACCGCGCCGCCAGAACTAAACTAGGTCGGGGCCGCCCAGTATTTCGAGACGTTCTTGATGCCCCATTTGGCGGCATCTTCGGTGCCCAAGATTTTCTCCAGGCAGCCGCGAGCCGCCAGATCAACCATATCCGGCTTGAGGTAGGTCTTGGTGCGGGTGGAAAAGAACACCTTGACCTGGGGTGTCAGAAGGGAAGTGGGGCACTGGTCAAGGACCACGCCTATCCGTCCGGAGGTCAGGGACACCAGCGACCCCGTTGGGTAGATGCCGATGCATTTGACGAAGGCCTGAAAGATCTCCAGATCAAAATGCGAGCCAGTCCACTCCGACATCTTCTTTATGGAATCCGTCGGATCCCATCCTTGTTTGTAAGGGCGGTTGGAAGTGATCGCGTCATATACATCGCACACTGCCCCCATCTTGGCCAATTTGCTGATTTCGGCGTCGTTCAGACCATGCGGGTACCCGCTGCCGTCGACCTTTTCATGGTGGTGCATCACTACATCCAGCGCGACCTGATCTTTATTTCCTGCCTCGAGCAGGATCCGGTGGCCTTCTTCGGGGTGAATCTTGACGATGTTGAATTCTTCGTCGGTCAGTTTGCCAGGCTTGTTCAGCACCTTCATCGGGATATTCGCCTTCCCCAAATCATGGAGCAGGCCAGCGCGTCCGGCACCATGAATTTCCCGGTCGGTCATTGCCATCTGCTTGGCAAGAGACACCATCAGGGCGCTGACCGCGACCGAGTGCATGTAGGTATAGTCGTCCGCCGTCTTGAGCCGGGCCAAGCTGATCAACGCGCCGGGATTGCGGTCCAGCGAAGTAGTGATTTCTTCCACCAGGCCGTCTACCGCGCCGGCACTGAGGGCCTTACCCATGCGCAACTCGCCGAACATCTCGCGGACGGCATCGGTCGCCTTGGCACAGGTCTTGGCGGCCTCCTTAAGTTCTTCCGATACCGAGACGGTCTTCCGCCGTTCCTCGCGCCCTACCGTCTCTTCCAGAACTTCTTCCACTTTGGCTTCGACTATTTCGCGGGTCTCGCCCGGTTCGACGTCGAGTCCCTTGGAGGAGTCGATCCACACTTCGGTGATGCTACTTTCCTTTAAGCGGCGGATATCCTCCGGGTCGGTGAGGACGAACTTGGTGCGCCAGAAAGGATGGCTCATCCACGGGCCGCACAATTCCTTGATGTGCATGCCCAAGGTCACTTGATCGACACTGATCTTCTTCAGCATGGCGGAATTTCAGGCTCAATCAAGCTGCTCACCTCTCCCGCCGATCAAATCCAGCATCATTATTTTCAACATTTTTCCCACCGATTTTGCATTGCTACGACTCCATCATCGCTTCAATTTCCGATCCAAGCCTAGGATTCTGCCTTATTTTACTTATGAAAGGTCAGGGAATGGAAATCGGCGCACTACCCTCGCAGAACTCTTACGAGCAGCCACCCGCTAAGTGGTGCCGGCCCAAAGTTCATGGAGGTTTTTGATTCCCCATTTGGAGGCGTCTTCCCTGCCCACGATCTTCTCGGGACAACCGGGCCGCGACAGATCCACCACTTCGGGCGGCAGGTATATCTGCGACTTGGTTGAAAAAAACACTTTGACCTGGGGAGTGAGCAAGGATTTTGCCGACTGGTCGAGAACCACGCCGAGTCGCCCGGAAGACAGGCGCACCAACGCCCCGGTCGGATAGATGCCGATACACTTGACGAAAGCCTGGAAAATCTTCGCATCGAAATGGCCGCTGCTCCATTCGGTCATTTTCTTGATGGATTCGGCCGGATCCCAGCCCTGCTTGTAGGGGCGGTTGGAGGTGATGGCGTCATACACGTCGCAGACCGCGCCCATCTTCGCGAACAGGCTGATTTCCTCGCCTTTCAGACGATGCGGGTAACCGCTGCCATCGACTTTCTCATGATGATGGAGGCAGACGTCGAGCGGAATTTCCCGGGTCGTGTGTCCTTCCACCAGCAGCCGGTGACCCTCCACAGGATGGCTCTTGATGATGGCGAATTCCTCGTCGGTCAACTTGCCCGGCTTGTTCAACACTTCCATCGGCATCAAGGCCTTGCCCAGGTCGTGGAGCAGGCCGGCCATACCCGCTTCCCTTACCTCTTCTTCCCGGACGCCGATTTGCCGGGCCAAGGCAACCATCAAGGCGCATACCGCAACCGAGTGCATATAGGTGTAGTCATCGATGGTCTTGAGTCGCGCCAGGCTGATCAACGCGCCGGGGTTCCGGATCACCGAAGACGAAATTTCCTCGACCAGCTCATTGGCGGCCTCCGAGTTGACGGCATTACCCATGCGAATTTCTTCGAACATGGACTTGACTGCTTTGGTCGCCTTGGCACAGGTCTTGGCGGCCTGCTTGACTTCGTCGGACAGCGACACCTGCTTGGGCAGTTCGTCGCGCACGCTGGCCGTGGTCAAAACCTTTTCCACCGCCGCCGCGACCTTTTCCTCGGTCTCGCTGGCATCGACGTCGAGTCCCTTGGCGGAATCTATCCATAGTTCCGTGATGCCGCTTTCCATGAGGCGGCGGAGATCCTCGGGGTCGGTGAGTATGAACTTGGTGCGCCAGAACGGATGGTTCATCCAGGGACCGCAAAGCTCATGGATATGCATGCCCGGACGGACTTGATCGATGCCGATTTTTTTTAACATGGGGTGATTTTCGGCGTGCTACACTCGCTCGCCGCTCGGGGGTTGTTTGTTCTCTAATCCCGCGATTCCCACCAATTCAACTAATGGCTGTCTGCACATGGATATCGCTCTGCTGTTAAAGGCACTGATCCTCGGCATCGTCGAAGGGCTCACCGAGTTCCTGCCCGTTTCGAGCACCGGCCATTTGATCCTGGCCGGCGATTTGCTGCATTTTAACGATGATAAAGGCAAAGTGTTCGAGATTGTGATCCAGTTCGGGGCCATCCTCGCCGTGGCCTGGGAATACCGCGTCAAGATCATCCGGGTCATCATGGGCTTGCGGCGTGAACGGGAAGCGCAACGTTTCGCGTTGAATCTGACTATCGCCTTCATGCCGCTGGCGGTGCTGGGTCTGCTGTTCCACAAGACCATCAAGGCGCTCCTGTTCCAGCCGATACCGGTGGCACTGGCTTTCATCGTCGGCGGCTTCTTCATTTTGTGGGCCGAGCGGCGCCAACATCGTGTCCGCATCGAATCGATCGACGAACTGGATGTCATCGACGCCTTCAAGCTCGGGCTGGCGCAGGCGCTGGCGCTGATACCGGGCACCTCGCGTTCCGGCGCGACCATCATCGGTGGACTGTTCTTCGGGCTTTCGCGCAAGGCGGCGACGGAGTTTTCATTCTTTCTCGCCATCCCGACCCTGACCGCCGCGACCTTCTATCTGGCGTACAAGGAGCGCGCGCTGTTTTCGGCCGATGACTTTGGCATGTTCTCCGTCGGATTCGTCGCCGCGTTCATCTCGGCCTTCATCTGCGTGCGCTGGCTGTTGCGTTACATCAGCAATCACGACTTCGTGCCCTTCGCCTGGTACCGCATCGCCTTCGGCCTGGCGGTGATCGCCACCTGGCAGTTGGGATGGGTGGATTGGAGCAGTCCCTGATTCTCTATCTGCACGGCTTTCGCAGCGGCCCGGCGTCGCACAAGGCGCAGCAGTTGCATGCGCGCATGCAGGAAAAAGGTTTGGGGGAACATTTCGCCTGTCCGCAACTGCCGGTTTCACCAAGTGAAGCAGTGGCCTTCTGCGAAGAGATCGTTGCAGCGAGCGACAGGCCGGTTACCTTGATAGGCTCTTCCCTGGGCGCTTACTACGCCACCTATCTGGCTGAGCGGCATAATCTACGGGCTGTGCTGGTGAATCCCGCAGTGGTCGCCCATCTGTCGCTGCTGGAATATGTCGGACCGCAGACCAATTTATATAGCGGCGAGTCCTTCGAGTTTACTCATGGACATATCGACGAATTGCGGGCGCTGGAAGTGCCGAAAATATCCACCCCGCAACGCTTCTGGCTGCTGGTCGAGACAGGCGACGAGTTGCTGGATTACCGCCAGGCGGTGACGAAATATGCCGGCGCCCGGAAAGCCGTGCTGGAAGGGGGCGACCACAGCTTTACCCGATGGAGCGACTATCTTGACGACATCATCCACTACGCTGGACTTTGACCGCCAGCGTTTCAAGCAACTCGAACGCGCTGGCTATAACCTGATTGCCGCGCGATATGCCGCTGCTTCGTTGCTGCGCGCGAAGCTGCACGATGCCTTGCTGGACGCGGCTGCCCTGACTGGCGGCCTGGAGGTCCTGGATCTGGCGAGCGGCCCCGGCACCCTGGGGCAAGCGGCATTGCCGCGCGTATCTCCCGGTGGACGGGTGGTCGCCGGCGATTTGGCCGAAGCCATGCTGGCCGAGAGTCGCAGGCTTCATCCCGGGATATTGCACGCGGCGGCCGACGCCGAACATATGCCGTTCTCCGATGGACGCTTCGACCGTGTCCTGTGCGGATTGGGCCTGATGTTTTTTCCCGATGAGGCGCTGGCGCTTTCTGAAATGCGTCGGGTACTGAAACCTGGCGGGCGTCTCGCTGTCTCGGTCTGGGCCGATGCCGCCCATGTGCCACTGGTCGAGTGCGCGCTCGCCTGCATGCGGCGTTTGCTGCCGGCGCCGAAAGTGGCGCGACTGTCGATCTTCCGTCTCGGCGACCCTGAACGGATGACCGCCTTGTTGGCTGCGGCGGGATTCGAGGGGATACATGTCGAAGCGTGCGAACTGCCGAGCAGTTTCAAGACCGCGGAGGAATTCTGGCAAGCATTCCTGGACCTGGCCGGCGGTGCCGCCGGGAGCCTCGGTCGCCTGCCATCCGCCACACAAGATGAACTGCGAACCGGGGTGGCCCAGGAACTGGCGCCATACGCCAGTGGCGAGGGCTATCAGCTCACCAGCCGAGTGTTGATCGCCACGGCAGAGCGACCTTAGGTTGTATAATCCGCGCCTTCCCCGTTTCACCCCGACTCTCCCATGAATGTCCTTTTCGAAGAGGACGGCGCCTTCAAAGCCGGCACCGTGCTCGCCGACAACAATACTTCGCTGCAAGTCGAACTTGCCACCGGCAAGCGCAGCAAGGTGAAGGCGGCCAACGTCCTGCTGCGCTTCGAGGCGCCGGCGCCGGCCGAGCTGATCGATCGCGCGGAAACCGAGGCGGAAAATATCGACACCGACTTCCTCTGGGAGGCCTGCCCGGAGGCGGAGTTCGGCTTCGAGGATCTGGCGCGCGATTATTTTGGACACACCCCGTTGCCGAGCGAGTCGGCCGGCGTGCTGTTGCGCTTGCACTCGGCGCCGATGTATTTCCATCGCAAGGGCAAGGGCCGTTTCCGCAAGGCGCCCCCGGAGATCTTGCAGGCGGCGCTGGCCGGGCTCGAAAAAAAGCGCGCCCAGGCCTTGGCGATCGAACGCATGGCTGGGGAGTTGCAAGCGGGGCGGCTACCGGCGGAGTTTTCGCCCTTGGTCAACCAACTACTCTACAAGCCGGACCGCAATCGTCCCGAGACCAAGGCCTTCGAAGCAGCATGCGCCGAGACCGGCTTGTCGGCCCCGCGCCTCTTGGAGAAGTGCGGCGCCATCGCCTCCAGCCACGACTATCATCTGGGTCGTTTTCTGTTCGAATTCTTCCCGCACGGAACCGGATTCGGCGACGCCTATGCCACCCCGTCCATCGATTTTCCAGGATTGCCGCTTGCCGAAGTCGCCGCGTTCAGCATAGACGACGCCCATACCACCGAAATCGACGACGCCTTCTCGGTGACGCCGCGAGCGGAGGGCGGCTGGCGCATCGGCATTCATATCGCCGCCCCGGGGCTGGGTATCCGTCCCGACGAGGCGCTCGGCGGGATCGCCCGCAGTCGGCTGTCGACGGTCTATATGCCGGGACGCAAGATCACCATGTTACCCGACGAAGTCGTCGAGCGTTACACCCTCGCCGCCGGACGCGAATGTCCGGCGATCTCGCTGTATCTCGAGGTCGCCGCCGATCTGCGCGTCACCGCGGACGAGACCCGTCTCGAACGCGTGCCGGTGGTCGCCAACCTGCGTCACCATGATATCGAACCGGTATTCAACGAAACCACGCTCGCCGGCGAATTGCCGGAGTTTGCATTCAGCAACGAACTCAAGCTGCTCTGGGAAATCGCCACGGTGCTCGAAGCGGGGCGCGGCAAGCAGGGCGTGAATCAGACGGATTACAATTTCGTCGTCGATTGGGAGGCGATCACCGAACAGGGGCCGGGACGCATCGAAATATCCGAACGGCGCCGCGGCTCGCCGCTGGACAAGCTGGTGGCGGAGTTGATGATCGCCGCCAATTCCACGTGGGGCCGCGCACTCGCCGACGCAGGCATCGCCGCGCTGTACCGGGCGCAGACAGCAGGCAAGGTGCGCATGACTACGGTCGCGGCACCGCATGAAGGCCTGGGCGTCGACTGCTATGCCTGGTCGTCCTCGCCGCTGCGCCGATATGTCGATCTGCTCAACCAGTGGCAGTTGATTGCCTGGCTGAGGGGCGAGCCGCCGCCATTCACGGCGAAATCCGAGGACATGCTGTCGGCATTACGTGACTTCGAGTTGACCTACGCCGCCTATGCCGAATTCCAGCGCGGCATGGAGCGTTACTGGTGCCTGCGCTGGCTGCTTCAGGAACACCAGAGTCAACCCGAGGCCGGCGTGTTGCGCGAGAGCCTGGTGCGGCTCGAGCACTTGCCGCTGGTGCTGCGGGTGCCTTCATTGCCGGTGCTTGATCGCGGCGTCGGGGTGAGGATAGCAATCGAGAAGATCGACTTGTTCGAGGCCGAGGCGCGGGCACGCTTTGTCGAGGTGCTGGCTTTAGCGACGAAACCGTCCGCCGGATCGGAATTAGACCCTCTAAGCACCTCTGATGAGGCTTTCGAAGGGGTACCCCCGGCAGAGTAAAATAGTCGGCAATGCTCAAAACTCTCGCCTGGCCAGGTCCACTCGCGCGCATGGACCCACCCTCGCGTCACTTCACCCTGGCGCTGGCGGCCTCGCTGCTGCTGCACGCTGTAATTCTGTCCATTCACTTTCGTCTGCCCCAGGCTTTGATGCGCGCCAAGGATCGAGCGCTAGACGTCATCCTGGTCAACAGCAAGGGCGAAAGACTGCCGACTGACGCCCAGGCACGCGCACAGGCCAACCTCGATGGCGGTGGCAATACCGACGAGAATCGTCTCATCACGACGCCGCTTCCTGCATTGCAGGACACCAGGGACGGCGACGACCTGGTCCAGGCGCAAAAGCGCGTTGCAGATCTGGAGGCGCGACGGCAGCAGTTGCTGACCCAGGCGAGAAGCGCCAGGGCAGTCCGCCCGGACGACCGGAAGAACGAGCACCAGCCGACTCCCCAGGCCGCACCTGGCCTCGATCTCGCAGACAATGCGCGGGCCATCGCTCAGCTACAGGGGCGGATCGATCGCCAGACCGAAGCGTATAACAAGCGACCGAAGAAACACTTCTTTTCGCCGCGAACCTCGGCCTATCGCTATGCCCAATATGTCGAAGACTGGCGCCAGAAGATCGAACGCATCGGCAACCTCAACTATCCCGAGGCGGCCAAAGGCAAGCTCTACGGCGCCCTCATCATCACGGTCGAAATCAAGGCGGACGGCACTGTCGCGACTGTCGAGATCGACCGCTCCTCGGGGAAGCCCGTACTCGAGCGCCGCATCGTTCAACTCGCCGGCCCCTACGCCCCATTTCCGCCGGATATTCGTCGCGATACCGACGTTCTTTCCATCACGCGAACCTGGTCATTTACCAACAGCGACCGGCTGCAAGCGGAGTGACATGACAGACAGATACGCCGTGATCGGCCATCCCATCGCGCACAGCAAGTCGCCGTCGATCCACGCCGGGTTTGCCCGACAGACCGGCCAGGACATGAGCTATGAGAAGATTCTCGCCCCCCTCGACGGGTTTGCCCCGACCGTACAGGCCTTCGTCGCCGCCGGCGGACGTGGCATGAACGTCACCGTGCCGTTCAAGCAGGAGGCGGTACGTTTCGCCACGCGCTTGAGCGAGCGGGCGCGCCTGGCTGGCGCGGTCAACACCCTGGTTTTCGATGGAAGCGACATATACGGCGATAACACCGACGGGATAGGCTTGGTGCGGGACCTCCGCGACAACCTGGGTCGCATCATCGCAGGGCAACGCATCCTGCTGCTCGGCGCAGGCGGTGCGGCGCGCGGCGTCATCCAGACCTTGTTGAACGAACATCCCCGACAACTGGCGATCGCCAACCGGACAGCGGGGAAGGCGCAGGATCTGGCGAGCGAATACGCCGGCTTCACGCCTCAAGCCCACGGCTGCGGCTTAGCCGACTTGGCCGGTCGTAGTTTCGATATAGTCATCAACGCCACTTCGGCGGGCCTGACCGATAGCGCGCTGGATCTACCCGCCGGCATTTTCGCCGCGAACAGCCTGGCTTACGAAATGCTCTACGGCAGGGAAACGCCTTTCATGAGGCAGGCGCGCAGCGCCGGGGCGGCGGTTGCCGACGGCCTGGGCATGCTGGTGGAACAGGCCGCCGAAGCCTTCCTGCTGTGGCGCGGCATATGCCCGGACACCGCGCCGGTGCTCAAGGAATTGCGGGCCGAATTACAGCACTCCGGCGCGCTATGAAATCCTTGGGAAAATGGGCGAAGCGCCTCATCCTGGCGCTGATCTTGTTCATGGTGTTATGGCAGGGCTGGTATCTCGGCTGGGTGGTGTGGTGGAAATATGCCGATCCGGGCATGACACGCTTCATGGAAATCCGGCTTGAGGAAGCATTGGCAAAGAACCCCAAGGCCCAGCAACAACACCGGTGGCAGCCCTACGGGAAGATCTCGATGCAGTTGAAACGCGCCGTGGTCGCCGCCGAAGACGACAAGTTCATCGATCACGAAGGTTTCGATTGGGAGGGCATGCAGAAGGCGTTGGAGAAAAACCAGCGCAAAGGCAAGGTGGTCGCCGGCGGCTCGACGATTTCGCAGCAGCTCGCCAAGAACCTGTTTCTCTCGCCTTCCAAGACCCCCTGGCGCAAGGCCCAGGAAGCCGTCATCACGCTGATGCTGGAACTGTTGTGGGACAAGCAGCGCATCCTCGAGGTGTATCTGAACTCGGTGGAGTGGGGCGATGGCGTATTCGGCGCCGAGGCCGCGGCGCGGCGCTACTACAACCAATCCGCGGCGCAGTTGTCGGCAGAGCAGGCGGCGCGGCTGGCGGTCATGCTGCCGGCGCCGCGACGCTATGAGAAGAATCCCTATTCACCATTCGTCAACGAACGCACCCAGGTTATCCTGGGCCGGATGCAGTATGCCGAGGTGCCTTAGGTTTTGTACACGCAGATAACCATTTCAACACAAATGGAATCGCAATGGTTTTTTTACCACACGTTGCAACGCAACATTGCCAGATTCATGACAAATCGTTTGCAATAAAACCGTAATATTCTTATTCTCCGCGCATCAGCACACAGTATGCAGCGAGAGCATTGTGGGTTCGCCGCGGACAACCGTTGTGCTGAAGATGCTTAACCCAAAGGCCAAAAGCCGGTGGGGGAGGTGTATATCGAAAATTCTCTATAAAGGATGCATGCATGAAGCGTCAAATGAAATCAATGGCGATAGTTGTGGCACAGGTGATCGCAAGCGGCGCGCTTTCCACGATGGCGGTGCCGGTAGCGATGGCACAAGATGCCGCCGAGCGGATCACGATCACGGGCTCCATGGTGAGTCGCGCCAACAAGGAAACGCCTAGCCCGGTACAGATTCTCTCGTCGGATGATCTTGTCAAGTCGGGCTTTACGACCGTGCAAGAAGTTCTGGCCAACATTACATCCAACGGTGCTGGCTCGCTCACCCAGGGTTTCTCCGGCGCATTTGCCGGCGGGGCCAGCGGTATTGCTCTGCGCGGAATGACGGTTGGTTCGACCCTGGTCCTGATCGACGGCCACCGCATGGCGCCGTATCCGATTGGCGACGATGCGCAGCGGCAGTTTGTCGATACTTCGAGCATCCCGTTTGATATGGTTGAGCGGATCGAGGTGCTGAAAGATGGCGCATCGTCCATCTATGGATCTGACGCTATCGCCGGGGTGGTCAACATCATCCTGAAGAAGACCTACAATGGCACCAGCCTCACCGCCGAGGGTGGCACAACGCAACACGGTGGCGGCGCGAATAAGCACGTGGTCGTTACTCATGGTGCGGGCGATCTGGCCAAAGACGGCTTCAATGTGTTCGGTAGCCTCGAATATCGCAACGCCAAGCCGATCAAGGTCTCACAGCGCGACGACCAACTGTGGGCGAGTCCTGACTGGACTTCGCGCGGGGGTATCAACTTGACTCCGGGTGTACCCAATGCGCAAAACGCCGGACGGATTGCGACCAATACGCCGTTCTTTTTTGACCAAACCGGCGCGGGCGGCGCCACCAATCCAGCCAACTTCACCTTTGCGACAGGGGCCTGTGATTTCACGAAATACACGGCCGGTCAGTGTGCGGTGCGTAACACGGCGTCCAACCTCGAAACCCAAACCGAAAACATCAACGTAATGATCGGCGCGACCAAGAACCTCGCCGATGGTTGGCAGTTGCGTCTCAAGGCATCCTCGTTCAGCAGTGAAAACCTCAATAACCGCGGCTTGCCGGCGACATTCTCCGCCGGTTCGTTTGGCGGCAATACGTCCCTGGTTCCCGGCCAAGCGCCGCAGTTGGTTAACGTCGTCCCAAGCTTCCTGGTTCCGGCCAACTATCCAGGCAATCCTTACGGCAAAGCGGTTCGTATCTATGGCTATATCCCAGGCCTCGATTCAATCAACACTCAGGATACAACCTCCAAGGCCACGCGTCTGTCGGCGGATTTGACCGGCACTGTCGCCGGATGGAACGTGTCGGCCGCGATCGGGCGCACGAAAGTGACGACCGACGTCGACTATTCAGGGTATGTGAACCGTCCCGCACTGTATGCAGCGCTGAACCGTGCCACCAATCCATTCCTGGTTACAGGCGGAAACAGCCAGGCGGACCTGGACGCGATTTCGCCGAAGTTCAGCAAGGAGGCGACATCCGAACTAACTTACGGCGAGCTTAATTTCGGTCGTGACTTGATGCAATTGGCGGGCGGTGCGCTCGGCCTGTCGACCGGCATTAGTTTTGTTCACAAGGACATCAACTCTCCACCGGCTTCGTTGCTGGCGAATGGAACAGTTGGCAACGGCGCCTCGTATTCCTTCGGTAAGGAAAAGAACGCGGCGGTTTACGCCGAGTTGGTTGCGCCAGTGCTGAAGAATCTGGAGATCGATGTGTCGGGTCGCTTCGATCACTATGACACCTACGGCAGTTCGAGCACGCCAAAGGCAGGCTTCAAGTTTACGCCTGTCGACACTGTGACGATACGTGGCACGTATTCAAAGGGATTCCGCGCGCCTAACGCTGCGGAAACCGGCGTGGCGGGGGCATTCTTCTCGTCCAACGGTATCAATGATCCGATACTCTGCGCCGATGGCAATCCCAAGACCAAGGGCAATGTCGTCGCGGCCTGTAATTTCACTCCGACCTATGTTCAGACCACAACCAAGGATCTGCAACCAGAGAAGTCGACATCGGCAACGTTCGGCTTGATTCTCGAACCGATCCGTGGCTGGGCGACTACCTTCGACTTATATTCAGTCGAAGTCAAAGGCCAGATCAATACGGCGTCGCTCCTGCCTAATTTTGTCCCGACCTACGTCCGCGGCCCGGTTTTGCCAGCGACGATCGCCGATGGCCTGGGCGGCACCTTCATCGGCAATCCTCCCGTCGGTACGATTCTCTACGCCACATCGGGCTACACCAACGTCGGCAGCACGAAGACGACCGGGATAGATATCGATACGTCGTACAAGTTCAATTTGGGTGAGAACGGCAAATTGAAGGCCGGTTTGCAGTTCACTCATATGTTCAGCTATCGGTTGACCTTCCTGGACAAGCAATATGAACTGGCGGGCACGCATGGTCCTTCGGGCGTCAGCGGCGACACCGGCAACCCGAAAAATCGCGCGCAATTGACCCTGGGCTACGAAAAAGGGCCATGGAACGTGGTGACCACCGTGAACTGGGTGGGCAGCTTCTCGGCGCTCGATCCATCGGTTGGCGCAAATACCTGTGCCACGGCTCCAAGAGATGTTACCGGTCGCAACTATTTCTTCGGAAAGACCGCGCCGGACAGCTTCTGTCAAATTGGTTCCTTCGCGTCGGTCAACCTAACGGCGGCGTACGCGCTCGGCAAGAATTGGACGGTGCATGGCACGGTATTGAACCTGTTTGACCGGGAACCACCTATCGATGCCGCGACTTACGGCAACGCGGGGAATGTGCTGGGCTACAACGCAACCCTGCATCAAGCCGGTGTTGTTGGCCGTGCCTTCAATGTTGGCGCGGTCTACAAGTTCTAGCTTGTGAAGCATAGGCAACGCCAGCGGTGCTGGCGTTGCCTTTTTCAATGTTGCGTTGTCGCGTCTGACCTTCACGCCGAAATGTTCTGCCGCCAACCCGATATGCCCCGCTGCCGGCGGTTCCGCGGTGCTTAATCTTATTTGCTCTGGCCGACCACTCCACGGCCTGGGAAGCTAACGAACACTCATCACGCGAAGGCGTTCCAGCTTGTTGCTGTAGCGCTCCTGGTCCTCCCGGCTCACGCTGGTTTTGGCGGCTTCTCTAAGATGGTTGCGCGCCGCCTCCAGATCGCCGAGTTCGAGATAAGCCCTGGCCAAGCCGAAGTGGACCTCGTGGTTTCCCGGGTTGCGATCAAGTTCGCGTTTGAACAGGTCCCGTGCTGTTGCAAATTCGCCTCTTGCCATGGCTGCATGCGCCAGATCCAAAAAATGGAATGGGGCGACTGGTTCAAGTTCCTTTAGCCGTTGCGCAAATCTTCCAGACTCCTCAATCCTTCCTTGATCCTTCAGCGTTACCGCCAGATTTGCCAGCACGAGAGTGTTGTCCGGTGTGCTGTCGAGCAAAGCCCTGAACACGGCCTCGGCCTCCGGCAAGTTTCCGTGCCGTCGGTAGATCACGCCCAGCGTATTGATTGCTCCCAGAAACGTCGGATCGGCTTGCGTGGAGCGCCGCGCAAAGCCATAGGCCGCGTCGAGTCGTCCAACGGTCAATTCTTCGGCCGCGCGGTTATTCAAGAACATGGCGACAATTGTGGCTTCGCCGATTTCCATGCTGCGCAGTCCGCGGGCTTCTTCGAGGGGCAGAAAATCGACAACGATTGAAGATTCAATTGCCCGAGTGTACGGATCTTTCCAACGGCGATCGCCGAGAATGATGTTTACATGCCCTACCAGGATCAGCGTGTCCTGTTCGCGGCTCCATAGATCCTCAATCCAGACTTTCTGGTAATGCACTTCGAGTCCAAGCGACTTGGCCAGCGCCGAGGTCATGATTACCAGCGACATGCAATTGCCTTGACGCGATTCAAATGCTTCCGAGGCGGTGCGGGTGCGCTTCGCGTCATATTCGAGCCAGAATCGGCCCTTTTTGCTGATCGCGTCGTAGAGTGCGCGGGGCTCGTTCTTGCGGCGAAGCTGAGGCGTGATTTCCTTGTCCAGGAAATCCTTCATGGCCGCATTCACGGAAAAAATCTCCGCGACGGGAAAATCATTTGTAACTGCAAAGAGGTCGTCGTGGAATAGCCTTTCCATGGTCGCCGGCTTCACTTCCGTGACAGGTTGGCCAGAACAGCCACTGAGAGCAAACAGCACCGCTAGAATGACTCTATACTTCGGCATGGTGTGGGCCTCCTGTCACTTGTGCGCCGAGAGCGCCTATCATAGGCCAATTCAATTGGAAAACCACGCAGCCTCTCGGGCGGTATGGGCTGCGGCCACGCCCATGGCACCGCAGCCGGCGAGAAGTGAAAGGAGCCTCAAACTGCCTTTCGTCAGCGAACGCAACCAAGGCATCCAGGGACGGATGAAGTATGCCGAGATACCACAATCGGCTCGGCAAGGCATGCCTCACTCATTGTGTCCGGACCTCTAATGCCATGGGGATAAATGGGCGCCTTCAAATCCACCAGAAATCCACCTGAATCCGGCCGGGGAAATTGTGTTGTATTTGAACAACAGGTTTCCGGCAAAACTCCATTTTGCATATTTACTTTTTGTTACGTTAGGGTCTATAGTCCGCGCCATTGGTCCTGAAACTTAAGCCTGACCACGTTTTTCAAGGGGTCTTGTAAATCGTTTCCGGGTCTAGGTTCGGGACTAAAAAATTGGGACTCGTGTTGTATTGAACTCACAAGGTTTGACGCACATGAGTCGTCTGATGACATTGAGTGAAGGAGTGTCGCAATGATTCTCAAAGAGGATATGGGTCGAAATACAATGTTCAAGAAGAAAGTAATGGCACGAGCCTTGGCCGTGACCTTCAGCCTCGCGGCCACATCGGTGGCCATGCTGCCTGAAGCATATGCGCAATCGAATACCACTGGATCGATCTTTGGCAAGGTGGATTCGCCGACTGGCGCCAGCGTATCGATCGACAACACCTCCGGTTACCATCGTGTTGCGCCGGTTGATGCCAACGGTCGTTTTGCCGTGCCTTCCGTACCCACAGGCGACTACAGCGTGTCCTTGATGCGCGGTGGCAAGACTGAAAAGACCATCAACGATGTTTCCGTCAAGATCAGCTCCGGTGCTGAAGTCAATTTCCTGGCGACAGAGCGTATTCAGGTTGTCGGCAGCAGCGGGCAGTCCCTGATCGATGTTTCCAGCACCAACAACGGCGTGGTCTTCTCGGCCAAAGAACTCGAGAAGCTGCCAGTTGCGACCAACGTCGGTGCCGTGATCCAGTTGGCACCGAGTACCGTCAAAGGTGACCCGCGTTATGGTGGCCTCGGTGCTCCGAGCTTCGGCGGCGCTTCAGCGGCTGAAAACGCCTATTACATTAACGGCTTCCCTGTCACCAATGCGTTGACCCAGGTCGGCTTCTCGTCGCTGCCGTTCGGCGCGATGGCGCAGATGCAAGTCCTTGAGGGCGGTTACGGTGCCGAGTTCGGCCGTTCCACCGGCGGTGTCGTGAACATCACAACCAAGAGCGGCACCAACACCTGGGAAGTCGGCGGTGCCGTCCAGTATTCGCCGAATTCATGGGCCTCCACGCCGAAGAACATCATTTACCCGACTACCGGTTCTACCGTGGATGGCAAGATCCGCCAATATCTGGCGGGCGACAAGGTGGATCGCTGGACCTACAACGTCGAGGCCGGCGGCCCGATCATCAAGGACAAGCTGTTCATCTACGCCAACTTCGAGGCGAATACCTTGAAAACCCAGACCACTCGTGTCGTGGACACCGACCCGACCTCGGCCGCGGTTGGATGGCAGGAGCGCAAACTCGATCAGCCCCGCTATCTGGTTAAGCTGGACTGGAACATCACCAACGACCATCACATCGAGTGGACGTCGGTGCGCGACGATCCGAAGGATACTCGCAGCTACTTCGGCTTCGACTACAAGACCCTGACGCGTAACTACGTGAACGGTGGCGGCGTTACCTACAAGAACTACGGCCCGACGCCGATCGCTGCGACCAACGGCGGGGATCTCGACATCCTGAAATACACGGGCAATCTCACCCAGGATTTGATAGTCACGGCGCTGGTCGGCAAGACCAAGACCCCGCGCGAACAAGTATTCCAGGGTTACAACGCCGCCATGCCGCTGATTACCGTGACGGACGGCGCCCCCGGCATCAAATATGTCAGCAACCAGAACTACAATACGAACGTCCTCGGCGCGGGAGCCTATAGCGAGACCTCGGGTTACCGCGTGGACCTCGAGTACCGCATCAACGACAAACATACCGTGCGCGGCGGCCTCGATAATAACGACTTGAAGGCCAAGGCTGGCGACGAAACTCCGGGCGGCATCGAATACCGCTACGAGTCGCTGCCTTGCACCGACAAGATGTCGATACCGGGTTCGCCGCTGGTGCCGCAAAACCTCAAGAGCGCGGACGGCAAGACTTGCTACTACGTGTATTCGCATTACTTCAATGCGATCAACAACGCGAAGACCACGCAAGCCGCGCAGTACGTAGAGGATCGCTGGCAGATTAACGATAAAGTCCTCCTGGTTCTTGGTCTGCGTAACGAGCAGTTCAAGAATCTCAACGACGCCGGCCAGGTGTTCGTGAAGCAGGACAATCAGTGGGAACCGCGCGTCGCCGCAACCTGGGACGTGAATGGCGACTCCAAGACCAAGGTTTTCGGTAACGCCGGTCGCTACCATATCCAGTTGCCGACCAACGTCGCCATCCGCGGCGCCGGTGCCTCCACGTTCATGGACCAGTACTTCAGTTACACCGGCATCAATCCGGCAACTGGTGCCCCGACCGGAACGACGGCCCTCGGTCCGCGCTTCTCGCCGGACGGTGAAGTCGGCCTGCCCAAGGATCCGAGTTATGTCGCCGCGTCTGGCCTCAAGTCGCACTATCAGGACGAATTGGCGTTAGGCATGGAACGGGCCATCAGTAAAGGCCTGAACGTCGGCGGCAAGGTCACTTATCGCCGCCTCGGCCGCATCATCGAGGACTGGTGCGATGACCGTCCAATTCGCGACTATGCGACCAAGGTGCTCGGCATGAAGAGCACCAAGCTGTATGACGCGACAGTCAGCTGCTTCAGCATCAACCCGGGCGAAACCAACACCTTCGATCTGGACATCGATGGCGACGGCAAGAAAGAGCACGTTGTCTTGACCCCGGACATGATGGGCAACTTTGACCCGACCAAGCCGCGTACGACGATGAACAATGCGATGCCCAAGGCCGAGCGTACCTACCTGGCCCTGGATTTCTTCGCCGAGCATCCGTTTGATGGGAAGTGGTATGGCAAGGTCAACTACACTTGGTCGCGCGCCAAAGGCAATACCGAAGGTCAGCTGAACTCCGATCTCGGTCAAGCCGATCCGGCCGCCACGGTGTCCTTCGATTTCAAGGAGCTCACCGAGAACTCGAACGGCCGCTTGCCGAACGATCGCACCCATGTCATCAAGGCATACGGCTTCTATGCCGTGACGCCTGAGTGGGGCGTCGGCGGCAACCTGTTCCTGGCTTCCGGTCGTCCGACCAACTGCTTGGGTGCTTACCCGGATCCCAGCAACTACGCGGCTGGTCAGTATGGCCCGGCGATCTTCTTCTACTGCAACGGCGGCAAGGACTCACCTCGTGGTACCTACGGGCACTTGCCTAACCAGCAGACGCTGGACGTGAATGTGAGCTACAAACCCGATTGGTTCAAGGGCTTGAAGTTCCAGGTGGACGTATATAACCTGTTCAACCAGCAGGTTGCCGATCAGATCCGTGAGCGTGCGACCCCGACCAACCGGTTCGGCATTATTGAGGCTTACACGCCTGCCCGTTCTGCCAAATTCACGGCAGCTTACAACAAGAAGTTCTGATGTTGAAATACGCTCAGGAGTGATCCGGAGCTTAGCGGCAAGTCCTAAGCGGCCACCTTCGGGTGGCCGCTTTTTTTGGATATTTCTTGTGTTACCTTCGAACGGGGATTGATCTTAGGAAGCTAAGAAAGTGCTCCTGTAAACGTCATTCAAGCTCGAAGCGGTGCTGTGTCGATTGCTTCGGCTCCGCTTCGTACTCTGTTCCACGATGGACTTGGCCGGTTGATTTGAATCCAGGATCTTTGCTGTTGCCATCACACATGGCGCGTCATGCAGCTATCGACGGGATTGACCAACAATACATACAATATGTAAATTGTGACGCTACCGTTTATTTGATCAAAGCGTAAATTTCCTGTTACACTGCCGCGCGATTCATAAAAGTAATGCACATATTAGTTCCGGATAGGTTATTCATAACTTTTCCGGTTTTTTTTGTTCCGTGCTTTTAATCTCATACAGAATATGTTGATGTTTCATCTGACACAGGAACCCCGATGAGTTACGTCCAACCGCACGACACCGGCCGTCGCTTCACGGGCATCATCTTTGTTGTAGCGCTGCACGTGCTGCTGGTCTACGGGTTAATCAACGGGTTGGCGCGGAAGATCGTCGAAGTGGTGAGCCAGCCGCTCGAGACCAAGATCATCGAAGAACTGAAGCCGCCGCCGGACAAACCCCCACCGCCGCCGCCGCCCAAACTGGCCACCCCGCCGCCG
>JAPLQT010000086.1 GCA_026399515.1 Pseudomonadota bacterium
GGCAACCCGGCAGGCCGCAGTTTATCCGAATTTCCATCCGCGAGTTTTCAACGGAACAGGGAATTGATCGGCAGGCCCGATCCTGTCAACTGATGCGCCTCGCCACCCAGGCGCCTCCCGCGGCCGCGCCGCCGACCACCCAAAACACCATGCTGGTCCCCAGCACCACTCCGGCGGACCCGAGTATCAGCGGCATAACCACGCTGGAGGCATTGATGACCATCAGGCGCAGGGCAATTGCCTCGCCGACGCGCTCGGGCGGCACCAACTGGTGCAGGTTGCTCATGATCATGGGTTGAACCGAGCCAAGCGCCAACCCGAGGAGGATGGAGCCGATGGCCATGCTCAGCGGGTTGGTCATCAGGGGGAAGATCGCGAACAGCACGGCGGTTGTCATCAGCGCGGCAATCAATACCTGGCGCTCGCGCAGGTGCTTGCCCAACCAGGGCATGAGCACGCGAACCGCCGCCGTCGCCGAGGCGAATACGCCAAGTATGGTGCCTATGGCCGAGGCGCTGAAATCATGATGATGGCCGATGACAGGCACCATGAAGGTGTACACGTCCCAACTGCTGGACAGCAACCAGTTCACGAACAGCAGGTGGGCGAACTTTGGCCGGCGCAACAAGTGCCAGGCGCGGCCGCTCGCGCCGCCAACCACGGGTACGTGCGTCGCCGTCGCGCCCAGGCCGCGCGCGGCCAGCCAGGTCAATAGCGGCAGGAGCGCCAATGCGACAAAGGCGACGCGAAATCCGGCCGCGTCAATGACAACTCCAGCGAGCAAAGGCCCGACGACATTGGACACCGAAGGACCGATGGCAAGCCAACTGAACAAGCGCCGGCGATCGGCACCGTCACGCGCCATATGCCCGATGTGGCGCTGCAGGGCGATGATCGTCAGCCCGCTTGCCGCGCCGGTCAGCAATGCACCCAAGGCCAGCGTATAAATTGCCGGATGCAGCGCCGGGAGGACCGCGCCGACAGATGCGAGCAGCACGCTGATGCCTATGGGTCGGGTCAAGCCGTGGCGATCCACATAGCGGCCTGCCGGCAGGGCGATGAACACTTGCGATACGGCGAACAGCGCGAGCAGCAGACCGGCGATCATGGCGCTGTCGTAGGTGCGCAGCGCCCACAACGGCGCCGCCATGCGCAGGCCGGTCAAACACCCGTGGATGCAGATCTGCGCCGCGACCAGACGTGGCAACTGCGCATTCATGACCATCGTTGCCGGGCGTTGTCGATCAAATTAACAGCGGAACCTGAAGGGATTGCAATCTTGCCGAGGACACCATTATAGTCCGCGAGCGCCGGCGTTAGCGGCGCGAACGCCTACTCACACGCTCGTCCCCTTGAATCAACCTCGGGCACCACTAATCAGCTTATTTGGCGGCTTCCGGCTCCTTCGAATCGGACTGTGCCAACTGCTCGTAATGCGCGTAACGATCATCCACGCGTTTCTGGATTTCCGCCAGCTTCGCCACCGAATCCTTGCTCCTGAGCACTTCGCGGAAGCGCGTCTCGGTCACCGCAAACTCCTGATAGGGAATCGAGGGTGCCTTCGAATCCATCTGCATCGGATTCTGGCCCTGTGCCGCACGACGCGGATCGTAGCGGAACAGCGGCCAGTGGCCCGAATCGACGGCCATCTGCTGCTGGCTGAGATTGCTGGTGAGTTCGAAACCCTGCTCGCGACATGGGCTGTATGCGATGATCAGCGACGGGCCGTCGTAGGACTCGGCATCGATGAAGGCTCTCAGGGTGTGCACGTCCTTGGCGCCGAAGGCCACGCGGGCGACATAGACATGGCCGTAGGTCATGGCAATCTGGGCCAGATCCTTCTTGCCGGTCGTCTTGCCGTTGGCGGCGAACTTGGCGACCGCGCCGAAAGGCGTCGCCTTGGAGGCCTGGCCGCCGGTATTGGAGTACACCTCGGTATCCAGCACCAGGATGTTCACGTTGCGCCCGGTGGCGATCACGTGATCCAGGCCGGAGAAGCCGATGTCATACGCCCAGCCGTCGCCGCCGATGATCCACACGCTGCGCTTCACCAGTGCGTCGGCCACGCTTTCCAGTTCGCGCGCCTGCGGCGTCGAGATGCCCGCCAGTATCCGCCGGAGTTCGCCGACCCGCTCGCGCTGCTGGTGGATGCCGGCTTCATTGGATTGGTCGGCGTTGAGCAGCGCCTCGGACAATTCGCCGCCGATTTTCTTGGCCAGGCGCTTGATCAGTTCCTGCGCATATTCGTTTTGCTTGTCGATGGTGACGCGGAAACCCAGGCCGAACTCGGCGTTGTCCTCGAACAGGGAATTCGACCAGGCCGGGCCGCGTCCCTCGGGATTGGCGGTCCATGGGGTGGACGGCAGATTGCCGCCGTAGATCGACGAGCAGCCGGTAGCATTGGCCACCACCATGCGGTCCCCGAAGAGTTGCGTCGCCAGCTTGATGTAAGGAGTTTCGCCGCAACCCACGCAAGCGCCGGAAAACTCGAACAAGGGCTGCATCAGCATGGCGCCCTTCATGGTGTTGATCTTGATTTTCTCGCGGTCGTATTCCGGAAGCTTGAGGAAGAACTCCCAGTTCGCCTTCTCCTGTTCCTTCAGGGGGCCGATCGGCGCCATCATCAGGGCTTTGCGGCTTGGATCCTTCTTGTCGACTGCGGGGCAGGTCTCCACGCACAGGTTGCAGCCGGTGCAATCCTCGGGTGACACCTGATAGGAAATATGCAGGTCCGCTTCCATGTCCTTGCCCTTGAGCGGGACATGCTTGAAGCTCACCGGCGCGGACGCCGTCAAATTCGTTTGAAACGCCTTGGAGCGGATCGCCGCATGGGGACAGACGAAGGGGCACTTGCCGCAGTGGATGCACAACTCTTCCGACCACACCGGGATTTCCAGCGCCAGGTTGCGTTTCTCGTATTGGGTGGTGCCGGATGGGAAAGTGCCATCCCGCGGGAAGAAAGAAACCGGAATGAAGTCGCCACGGCCGGCGATGATCTCGCCCGTGACATTGCGCACGAAGTCCGGCGCATCGTCGGCCACCGGGGCGAATTTTTCGAAATCGCTGTTGGCCGTCCCGGGGATGCTGACCTGGTGCAGGTTGGCCAGGGCTTCGTCGATGGCCTGGTAGTTCTTCTCGATGACATCCTTGCCCGACTTGCCGTAGGTCTTGAGGACCGCGCTCTTGATGGCGTCGATGGCATCCTGGCGCGGAATCACATCGGAGATTGCGAAAAAGCAGGTCTGCATGACGGTGTTGGTGCGCGTCCCCATGCCCGCCTTGTGGGCCACCGCATAGGCATCGATGGTGTAGAACTTGAGTTTCTTGTCTATGATCTGCTGCTGCATGCGCCGCGGCAGGGTCTGCCATACCTGGTCCGGTGGCGCCAACGAGTTGAGCAGAAAAACCGCGCCCTCCGCAGCCACATCCAGAATATCGAAGCGCTCCAGAAACACCGGCAGGTGGCAGGCGACGAAGTTGGCCTGATTCTCGCCGATCAGGTACGACGAGCGGATCGGCTGGTTGCCGAAGCGCAGATGGGAGATGGTCATGGCGCCGGCCTTCTTCGAGTCGTACACGAAGTAGCCTTGGCAGAACTGGTCGGTCTCCTCGCCGATGATCTTGATGGAGTTCTTGTTGGCCGACACGGTGCCGTCCGAACCGAGCCCATAGAACACCGCCCGCACCACGTCTTGCGCCGCATCCACGCTGAAGTTCGGATCCCTCGCCAGACTGGTGTTGGACAGGTCGTCGTGGATGCCGATGGTGAAATGATTGCGCGGCACCGGGCTCGCCAGCTCGTCGAAGACCGCCTTGATCATGCCCGGTGTGAATTCCTTCGAGGACAGACCATAGCGGCCGCCAATCACGCGCGGTACGGCCTTGAAATGCGGCACACCGGAACCGAGAGTCTCGGCCACCGCCACTTTGATGTCCTTATAGAGGGGCTCGCCGTCGGCGCCCGGTTCCTTGGTACGGTCGAGTACGGCAATACGGCGTACCGAGGTCGGCAATGCCGCCAGCATCAGCGCGGGATCGAAAGGCCTGTACAGCCTGACTTTCAGCACGCCGAGCTTTTCGCCGCGGGCATTCAGGTGCTCGACCACTTCCTCGGTGGCCGTCGCGCCCGAGCCCATGATGACGATAACGCGCTCCGCGTCCGGCGCACCGACATATTCGAACAGGCTGTAATGGCGCCCGGTCAGTTTGGCGAACTTGTCCATCTGCGCCTGGACGATGCCCGGCAGCGCTTCATAGTACGCGTTGGCCGCTTCGCGCATCTGGAAGAACACGTCCGGGTTCTGCGAGGTTCCCCGCACCACCGGCCTCTCCGGCGACAGGGCGCGGGCGCGGTGAGCCTGCACCAGCTCATCGGAAATCATTTCCCGCACCACGTGATTGCCGATCTGCTCGATCTTGGCGACTTCGTGGGAAGTACGGAACCCGTCGAAGAAATGCATCACCGGCAAGCGACCCTCCAGCGTGACCGCCTGGGAAATCAGGGCAAAGTCGTGGGCTTCCTGGACCGAATTGGAGCACAGCATGGCCCAGCCGGTGGAGCGCGCGGCCATCACGTCGGAGTGATCGCCGAAAATCGACAGGGCGTGGGTGGCAATGGTGCGGGCGGCTATGTGGAATACCGTCGAGGTGAGTTCGCCGGCGATCTTGAACATGTTGGGGATCATCAGCAGCAGCCCCTGGGAAGACGTGAAGGTGGTCGCCAACGCGCCGGTCTGCAAGGCACCGTGAATGGCGCCGGCGGCGCCGCCTTCATGCTGCATTTCGATCACGCTCGGCACCGTTCCCCACAGATTCTTGATACCCTTGGCCGACCACTGGTCGGACAGTTCGCCCATCGGGGACGAGGGGGTGATCGGGTAGATCGCAATCACTTCGTTGGTCAGGTGGGCAATATGGGCCGCGGCCTCGTTGCCGTCGACCGTAACGATGACCGGACGATGCGCATTGGCTTCGGCTTTGCCGCTCGGGATGGTGATGGCGTTTGCCACTGCCGACATGACTGCTTTTGGATGATGCATGGTTAAAGATCCTTAAATTTGCGCGTCTCGCTTGGTTAATAATTACTTCAAGATTCAATTAAATACGTCGCTAAATTTCAATGACATGCGACTAGTATCGGTGTTTTTGCGGCAGTGCAGCTATTTTGCACAAGATTCAGCAAAAAGGGTTGAGATGTGATTTCATATGGCGGTATGAAAAGGCTGGCGTCCATGTCGGGTATCCGATAAATGCCATCGGAATGGACAGGCTGCCGACAGCACGAAACATCGAGGGTGACGGGAATGAGCGCGGAACAAATACTTGAACTCGAGTTCGGGGTCATCACGGAACTGATCCATAGTCATGCCCTTGAAAATCCCGCGCATCGCGCGCTCGTCGAAGGATCGCAAGTTATCGACTACGCCGCCCTGGACGCTTGGATGGATCGTATCGCCTGCGCCTTGCAGCGCGAAGGGCTGAAACCGGGCGATGCCATCGCCATTTGCGCGTCCATGTCGATCGCCTATGCGGCCGTATTCCTGGGCGCGCTGCGCGCCGGCGTGGTGGTCGCCCCGCTGGCTCCGGGGTCAACCACTGCAAGCCTGGTCCGGATGATTGCCGACGCGCAGGCCAGGGTGCTGTTTGTCGACGCCGCCGCAGCCGAGGCTCTGGACGGGGTAAATGCCGAAGGAATCCCCCTCGTCATGTTGGACAATTCCAAGGCCGGACGCCCGCTCGAGGACTGGCTGCCGGCAACCGGAGCCCAACCCGCCGCCGTCACGATAGACCCGTCCTGGGCATTCAACATCATCTATTCATCCGGCACGACCGGGGAACCCAAGGGCATCGTGCAACCGCATGCCATGCGCTGGAGCCACGTACGCCGCGGCAAGGCTTATGGCTATGGCCCGGACACGGTGACCTTGCTGTCCACCCCGCTGTACTCCAACACCACCTTGGTCGTCCTGTTCCCGACGCTGACTTTCGGCGGCACGGTAGTCCTGATGCCGAAATTCAATGCCGAAACCTATCTGCAACTGGCCCAGACCCGGCGCGTCACCCACACCATGCTGGTCCCGGTGCAGTATCAGCGGTTGATGGCGAGGCCGGATTTCGACAGCTACGATCTGTCGAGTTTCAAGATCAAGTTCTCGACCAGCGCGCCTTTCAGCGCCGCGCTGAAAGCCGACGTCCTGAAGCGCTGGCCCGGCGGGCTGGTGGAGTTCTACGGCATGACCGAAGGCGGCGGCACCTGCATCCTCGACGCGCATCTCCATCCGGGCAAGTTGCATACCGTGGGTCGTCCGGCCGAAGGTCACGACATCCGCCTGATCGACGACAACGGTACCGAGGTGGCCCCCGGCGAAGCCGGCGAGGTGGTGGGCCATTCGGCGGGCATGATGAGCGGTTACCACGGCCAGCCGGAAAAGACCCGCGCCGCCGAGTGGTTCGACCCGACCGGCAAGCGCTTCATCCGCACCGGGGATATCGGGCGCTTCGACGGCGATGGATTTCTCACGCTTTTCGATCGCAAGAAGGACATGATCATCTCGGGCGGATTCAATATCTACCCGAGTGACCTGGAGGCCGTGTTGCGCGAGCATCCCGCAGTCGAGGACGCCGCCGTGGTCGGCGTGCCTTCCGTCGAATGGGGCGAGACGCCCGTGGCTTTCGTAATCCGCAAGGCCGGCGTCGATGCCCAGGCGGAAGCCTTGTTGCAGTGGGTCAAGCAGCGCGTCGGCCGGACCCAGCGGCTGGCCTCGGTACGCTTCCTGGAAGAATTGCCGCGCAGCCCGATCGGCAAAGTGCTGAAACGCGAGTTGAGGGATCGTTACGAAGCGGATGCGGCTGACTGAGGCAGTTAACTGAACTGTGCAAGATCGACCGCCGGAAGAAATCGTTCCATGCTTATTGAGGCACGAACCGATAGCCCACGCCTGCTTCGGTAACGATGTGTTTGGGCTGCGAGGGATCATCTTCAATCTTCTTGCGCAGCAGACCCATAAATACCCGAACGTAATGGCTGTCGTCGGCATGCGACGGCCCCCACACGTTCTTAAGCAACTGGCGATGGGTCAGCACGCTGTCCGGATGGCTGATCAGGTAAGCCAGGAGCCGGTATTCGATCGGCGTCAGGTGCAAGGGTTGTCCCTCGCGCTCGACGATGCGCCTGCCGAGATCGACGCGTATCTTGCCGAATTCCAGGACCGTGGCCCCGCTGCCGCCGGCACGGGAGCGGCGGCGCAGATGGGCACGGACACGGGCCAGCAGTTCCGCTGCGCCGAAGGGCTTGGTCAGGTAATCGTCGGCCCCAGCATCGAGAGCGCCGACCTTGTCGGCTTCGGTGGTCCGCGCCGAAAGCACGATGATCGGAATGTCTGACCAGGCACGCAGGTCGCGGATGAAATCCACGCCGTCGCCATCGGGCAGGCCAAGATCGAGCACCACCATGTCCGGCCGGCGCGTGCCCGCCTCGATCAGGCCGCGCTGCACGGAATCGGCCTCGTAGACCTCGCAGCCTTCGGCTTCCAGCGACATCTTGACGAAGCGCCTGATCTTCGGTTCGTCCTCGATGACGATGACCACGGGCAGCGGTTCGCTCATTTCCGCAGATCCTCACTCTCGGCATCGTCTTCCCCCGTGTTCACCAGCGGAGGATTTCCGAGTGGCAGGGAGAACACGAAACGAGCTCCGCCGCCGTTCCGGCTTTCGGCATGGATCTTACCGGCATGCGCTTCGACAATCGCGCGGCAGATTGCCAGGCCGAGGCCGACTCCGGGCGTGGTGCTTTCCTTCTGGCCGCGCTCGAATTTCTTGAATATCTCCTCTTCTTTTCCAACGGGCAATCCCGGACCATCGTCCTCGACCCAGATGTCGACATGAGCGCGGTTCCCCAGCGCGGCACCGATATCGATCCTGCTCCCGGGCGGTGTGTATTTGGCGGCGTTTTCCAGCAGATTGGACAACACGCGTTCGATCAGTACGGCATCGAATTCCAGAAGCGGCAAATCCTCGGGCAGCTTGACGCTGACCCGATGGCCGGCGACGGTCGTGTGGACCGCCTTGAGAGCGCTGCCGACGACTTCCTCCAGCGGCTGCCATTGCCGGTTGAGCTTGACCGCGCCGGATTGCAGACGCGCCATGTCGAGCAGGTTGTTGACCAAGGAGTTCATGCGCAAAGCCTCCTCGCGCATCGATGCGGCGATTTCGAGCTGCTGCCCGGTTGGTTGCGGCCGCGTCATGGACATCGAATCCGCCAAGCCGACCAGCGCCGCCAGTGGTGTACGCAAGTCGTGGGAAATCGCCGACAGCAGTGAGTTGCGCAGGCGCTCCGACTCCATTTGCAAGGTGGTGCTCTGGGCAACATCGACGTAATGGACACGTTCCAGGGAGATGGCAATCAGTCGGGCGAAGGTGTCGAGCAGACGCCGCTGTTCGGGCGCCATCAGGCGCCGGGGGTTTCTCGGCTCCAGCGCCAGCACTCCGCGCAAGCGCATCGGCGCCCTCAAGGGCACATAGAGTACCGAACTGCCCGGCAGGGTGTCGGTGCCGCAACCTGCTTCGGTACCGTGATCGAAAGCCCACTGGACGATGCCGATATCGACGCTCAGGCTGCTGCCCGGCACGTGAACTGCCGCGCCGAGCCGGTCCTTTTCGTCCGTCAGCAGGAGGGCCGATTTTGCGCCGAATTCCGTCTCGACGAAGCGCTCGCTGATCTCGGCAATCTGTTCCGGCATCAAGGCACCCGACAGGTCGCGGGACATTTCGTAGAGGGCGCGTACCCGCTGCTCGCGGCGGCTCGCCACACCGGCCTGGTACTTCAGGCCAGTAGTCAATCGGGTGGTGATCAGGCCGACCGCCAGCATCACGGCGAAGGTCATCAGGTACTGGACATCGCTGACGGCAAAGGAGAAGCGTGGCGGCACGTAGAAGAAGTCGAAAGCCGCGACATTGAGGAAAGAGGCCATGATCGAGGGTCCGAACCCATAGCGGACGGAGACCAATACCACGGCCAACAGGAACAGCATGGCGATATTGGCGAGATCGAACACCGAATGCAGAGGCGCGGTTATCACCGTCGCCATCCCGCAAATGACAGCGCTCATCGCGTAGGACTGCCAGGGCGCCTTCAGGCGGTCCAGCCATGACTCGTCGGTGTGATCGTCGGCCGGCCTTCTGGCGTGGCTTTCCTCGCGGGCCACCTGGATGACCTCGAGATCGGGCGCCCGCTTGCCGACGCGGTCGGCGAACGAGCGGTACCACGGCCGCCATGAACGGACGTGATCGCGGCCGACGATCACGCGGGCGAGATTGTGGTCGCGGGCATATTCGACGACGACTTCGACGGCATCGCTGCCTGAGAGCGTCGCGGTTTCGGCACCCATGTCCTGCGCCAATTTGAGGGTCTTGAGGATACGCTGGCGCTGGCGCTCGGAAAGCCGCTGCAATTCAGGCGTTTCGATATACAGCGCATGCCAGGGTACGTCCAGCCGCGCGGCGATACGCGCCGCGCTGCGGACGATGCGGTCGGCTCCCTCGCCTGGACCGACGCAGGCCAGCAGCAACTCCCGGGTTTGCCAGACGTTGGAGACGGACTGGTCGCGCCGGTACTTGAGCATCTGGTTGTCGACGCGGTCCGCGGTCCGCCGCAAGGCGAGCTCGCGCAGCGCAATCAGGTTTCCCTTGCGGAAGAAATTCTGGATCGCGCGTTCGGCTTGGCGGGGAAGATATACCTTGCCTTCCTTCAAACGCTGCAACAATTCGTCCGGCGGCAGATCGACCAGCACGACTTCATCGGCAACATCGAAGACGCGGTCGGGCACGGTCTCCCACACCCGGATTCCAGTGATGCCGCCGACCACGTCGTTGAGCGTTTCCAGGTGCTGGACGTTGATCGTCGAATAGACATCGATGCCGGCTGACAGCAGTTCCTCGACATCCTGCCAGCGTTTTGGATGCCGCGAACCCTGCACGTTGGAGTGGGCGAGCTCGTCCATCAGGATGAGTGCCGGCTTGCGCACCAAGGCGGCGTCGATGTCGAATTCCTTGAGCAGCTTGTCGCGGTATTGGATGTCCTTGAGCGGCAGGCACTCCAGCCCTTCCACCATGGCTTCGGTTTCCTTGCGGCCATGGGTTTCCACCACGCCGATGACGACATCCGTACCCTGTTGGACCTGCTGCCGCGCCGCCGACAGCATGGCGTAGGTCTTGCCGACCCCGGCTGAGGCGCCGAAGAATATCTTCAACTTGCCGCGGGCGGCGCGTAGCTCCTCTTCCTTGATCCTGTCGAGGAGCTGGTCGGGATCGGGACGTCCGTCGGTCATGCGAGGATGCTCTCAGAATTCAGAGCCAGCCGGAACGCTTGAAACGCCGGAAGAGAAGGCCGCACACCGCCGCGATGACGCAAAGCGCGGTCGGGTAGCCATACTCCCACTGCAACTCCGGCATGTTCTTGAAGTTCATGCCCCATATGCCTGCAAACGCCGTGGCAACGGCGAAAATACCGGCCCAGGCAGCCAGGCGTTTGGTCATTTCGTTCTCTTCGATCGTAACCATCGAGAGATTCACCTGGACCGCCGTGCCTATGGTGTCGCGGATGGTATCGATGGATGCGTTGATGCGGGTCAGATGGTCGTCTACATCGCGAAAGTAATCCTGGGTTCGGGCGCAAACATGGGGCACGCGTCCGCCATGCAGCTTGCTCACCGCTTCCATCAGCGGCGCAACCGCGTGCTTGAGCACCATCGCCTTGCTTTTCAGGTCATACATCCGTTCGACGTTGGTGCGTGCCGAGCCTTTGACGAAGATCTGCGCTTCGACGATTTCGAGTTCCGACTCCAGTTCGTCGATGAGCGGGAAGTAGCGGTCGACCACCGCATCCATCAACGCGTAGAAGACAAATCCCGAGCCCAGGCGCAGCAGTTCCGGCTCGCGCTCGCAGCGCTCGCGTACCCCGAGGAAATGATGCCGGCTGCGATTGCGTACCGACAGGATGTAATTCTGTCCGACGAAGACGGCCACTTCGCCGGTGCGCAACTCGGAATCTTCCATTTCCACCAATTGCATCACGGCGAACAGCGAATCGCCGTACTCGTCGATCTTCGGTCGCTGGTGGCCGTGATGGGCATCCTCCACCGCCAGTTCGTGCAAGGAAAACTCCTCCTGCATTTCCCTCAGTTCGTCGTCGGTCGCGTCCCACAGGGCCACCCATACGAAGGCTTGCGGACGCGCGAGGTAATCGCTGATTTCGGAAGTCGTGATGTCGGCCAGCTTGACGCCGTCCTCGTATGCAACACAATTGATCAGCATGTATCCCTTACTCCTGTCGCGCTTGTCGGCGAAAACGGCGGTGTTGGCCGGTCGCGCCGTGGCCGTTCAGAGTTTATCATTTCCGTGCCGACAGGCTCCGGATAACGGCGACTGCCTTCTTCAAGATCATGACTCGGTCATTTCTCTATTTGACCGGCTCCAGATAACGGCGGCTGTCGGCGAGAAACTGGGGAGCGTCATCCGGCAGGATGGTCGTGCCCACGCCTTCGCTCGTCAGCACCTCCAATAGCAGGGCGTTGGGAACGCGACCATCGACCACGTGGGCAGAATGCACGCCGTGTCTCACGGCGTGCAGGGCGGCATCCAGCTTGGGCAGCATGCCGCCGTTGATGGTACCGTCCTGGCATAGCCGCTCGATGTCGGCGGCGGTGATGCAGTTCAGAAGGTTTCCCTCCCGATCCAGCACGCCAGGGGTGTTGGTGAGCAGCAGGAGTTTTTCCGCCCCCAGGGTTTCCGCTAGCCTGCCGGCCACTAGGTCGGCGTTGATGTTATAGGGTTCTCCGTCGGGACCGACGCCTATGGGCATGATGACCGGAATATAGCCACGGGCACTGAGAATGTTGATGAGGTCTGCGTCGATACGCTCGATGTCGCCGACCTGTCCCAGGTCCACTGGTTCTGATTCACCTTCGGCTGGCGGCAGCAACATTTTGCGCGCATGAATAAAGTGTCCGTCCTGTCCGTTCAAACCCACGGCTTTGCCGCCATGAAGGTTGATGAGACCGACGATCTCCTGGTTCAACTCGCCCAGCACCATCTCGACCACGTGCATGGTCTTCTCGTCGGTGACGCGCATGCCGCGGCGGAACACCGCATCCACGCCCATGGTGTCGAGCAACTCGTTGATCTGGGGGCCACCGCCATGTACCACGATCGGATTCATGCCGACCAGGCGCAGCAGGGCGATGTCGCGCCCGAATGCGGCCTTGAGTGCCGGCTCGGTCATGGCGTTACCGCCGTACTTGATAACGAAGGTCTTGCCGTGGAAACCGCGGATATAGGGCAGAGCCTCCGCCAGGATGCCCGCTTTTTGCGAAAGCGAAATGTTGAACTGGGACATGGCTGACTCCTAAGCGGTGATCGCCGGCCAGTCGGCGAAGGCGCGGTACACATCGAAGGCATCGTCCTGGTTGCGCAAGTGCTCGCGAAAACGCGGGTCGGCGAACATTTGCGCCGCCTCCGCCAGCAACTGCAAGTGGGCTTCCGTGGCCTTTTCCGGCACCAGCAAGATGAGCAGTTCCGAAACCGGCTTGCCATCGGGCGCGTCGAAAGTAATCGGCGGGCGCAGACGGATGAAGGCGGCCAGAGCGTGGCTCAATCCCGGCACCCGGGCATGGGGGAAGGCGACGCCGTGGCCCAAGCCCGTCGAACCTAGTCTTTCACGCGCTCCGAGATTTTCGGCTACGCGCGTCGCGTCCAGCCCGATATCGGCAGCGAAGAGTTGACCGGCTTCCTCAAAAACGCGGCTCTTGGTACCGGCGTCCAGATCCAAGCGGATGCGCTTTGGAGCCAGATATGGGGCGATCAGGTTCATGGTCTGTGCCTTGGCGGGTTAACATCGATGACAATACAGTTTGAGCGGATTGCCTGGCGGCCACAGGTGATGGCATGGACTCGCCCGCACGCTTCCTGTCCGCGGCCGAATATACCGGCATTGGATCGGCGGCGTGGCATATCCACGGAGTTTGCCTGACGGGGACAACGGGCAGCGATAAGCTGCCGCATGGTGCCGCAGAGGCTTTTCGAAGACCACGCTCCGATACGGACGGCATGAGAATTTCAGCGTTTCTACGACGCGGAATCCCAGACAGCGGTAATAGTCGACGAGATGCCCTGCCGGCTCGGGCGTATCCAACGCCAGCCGCGCATAGCCACGGCGGCGCGCCCAATGTTCCGCCAGATGCAACAGGGCTGTCCCGACGCCCTTGCCTTGAATGTGCGGATCGACACCCAGTTGGCGGACGCTGGCCACTCGGGCGTCGCGGTAGTGCCTGCTGTCGGACGCCGCTTCCGGCGCATAGACGGTGACGGTTCCGACGATATGCTCCCCGCTTACGGCGACGAAACAGTCGCCGGAGGCGACGCGCTGGCGGGTCGTCTCCGTAGTCTGGGTCACGCACGAACAAGGAATGCCCATCTCGCCAAGACGCGAATAAGCGCGATGCAGCATGCCGGTGAGGTGCTCCAGGCTATCCCCGGCCTTCAGCCGGCGCAAGCGGATTTCCCCTTGCCGGCTGGCGTGGCCGAGGCAATCGGACGGGGACTCATTGGCTCGCTGCAAGCGCCTGACCACGGCTGTCAAAAAGTCTTGCTGACGGACAGGACGAGGCCGGATTCGCCGATCTTGGTGCGGTTGGTAGTGCCGACCTGGCTAGGGGTCTGTGCATACCACCAAGTATCCTTGGCATTGGTGCCAAAAATGGCGGCGGCGAGGTTGTAGCCGGCGATATCCTTGATCAGTCCGATCTTGTAATCGCTATAGCTGTAGTTGCCATAGTTGGCGACCGTCTGGTGGCCCACGTGCAGATTCAGGGTCATCTTGTCGGCGATCTCGAAGTTCGCGCCGAGATCAAGATAGCCGGAACCTTTGGTGGTCTTGGTTGAGCTGTAACAGCCAGTGGCCGAACCGATGGGGCAGGCTAGTCCAGCGGTCGGGTAGTCGATGCCGAACAGGCTGCTGCCGATGGTGTAGTTGTACTTGGCCGAAAACCACTGGTAGCTCAGGCCGGCATAGATTTCGGTGGTATCGGCCTTACCTGTAGTGCCGGGAACCGAGACCGAAAATGGCGTAGCGCCTGTGATGGTGACCCCGGGGTAATAAACGTGGATCAGGCCCAAGTCGATGCCTACGTCCTTGGCCGCCTCGAACTTGTAGCCGCCGTACCAATCGGTTTCCAGGCTGGAGCCGCTTGGGTATTGGTTACCGCTGACGCTGGACCACCAAGTGCCGAGATACACACCGCTCTCGTTGGCATAATCGAGACCGCCCTGAATGGCCGGCTTCTTGCCGGTCTGCGACAGGCCGCGAAAACGATAGTCCGAAGTCAAACTGATGTTACCGGTCAGCGGACTCGCCGGCACGGCAGCGGGAGCCTCTGCGGGTGTCGGCGTTTGGGCGAGGACAGATGTGGACGCGAGCAGTACGCTGGCGCCGAGATTAGCGAGGACAGCAAAGGAGGTACGAGTATTCTTCATGGATATTTTTCCTTGGTGAGTTGAAAATCACAAGCCTTGGGCGTCGAGCGCCAGGTTGAGCTTCAGTACATTGACCCGCGGCTCACCGAAGAGCCCAAGCTGCCGGCCTTCCGTGCTCCTGGCGACGAGTGCCGCCACGGTCTCGGCTTTGAGCTGGCGAACACGGGCGACACGCTCCACCTGATTGGCGGCCGCCGCCGGGCTGATATGCGGGTCGAGGCCACTACCGGATGCGGTGACCAGGTCTGCGGGTATCGGCAGCTTGTTGTCCGGATCAGCCGCTTTGAGGGCGTCAATACGTCCCTTGACGGCATCCACCAGCGCCGGGTTCAACGGACCCAGGTTCGAGCCGCCCGAGGACGTGCCGTTGTTGGGCTGCGGCGAGGTGGCCGACGGCCGGCCCCAGAAGTATTTCGGTTCGGCGAAGTTCTGGCCAATCAAGGTCGAGCCTACCGGCTTGCCGTCCTTGACGATCAGGCTGCCGGCCGCGGCATCGGGAAAGGCTGCCTGCGAAATGCCAGCGACCGCGAAGGGATAAACGATGCCGGTGATGGCCGACAGCAGCACGAACAGAGTGATGGCGGGACGTAATAATGTCTTCATGACGATTTCCTTTTTAAGCGAGGCCGACGGCGGCGATCAGCATGTCGATCAGCTTGATGCCGATGAAGGGCGCGACGAGGCCGCCCAGGCCGTAGACCGCGAGGTTGCGGCGCAGCAGCGTAGCGGCGCCCAGAGGTTGGTACTTCACGCCTTTCAGCGCCAGCGGGATCAGGAACATGATGATCAAGGCATTGAAGATCACCGCC
>JAPLQT010000121.1:0-50124 GCA_026399515.1 Pseudomonadota bacterium
TCGAGCGAATGGTCGAGGCGTTCCGCGGGATCGGCGGAGGGGCGCAGCGGCGGTTTGTCGCGGTTGCTGAGCGGCAGGAAGTTCACGAAACGGCGCAGCATCAGCAGGGCGTCCACGTCGTTCTCGAAAGCCAGGTCGGCCACACCGGACTTGGTGTTGTGGGTCACCGCGCCGCCCAGTTCCTCGGCCGTCACTTCCTCATGGGTCACCGTCTTGACCACTTCCGGGCCGGTGACGAACATGTAGGAAGTGTCCTTGACCATGAAAATGAAGTCGGTCATCGCCGGCGAATACACCGCCCCGCCGGCGCAGGGGCCCATTATCAGCGAGATCTGCGGCACCACGCCCGAGGCCATGACGTTGCGCTGGAACACGTCGGCATAGCCGCCGAGGGAGGCGACACCTTCCTGGATGCGGGCGCCGCCCGAATCGTTGAGGCCGATGACCGGCGCGCCCATCTTCATGGCGTGGTCCATCACCTTGCAGATCTTCTCGGCGTGGGCTTCAGACAGCGCGCCGCCGAACACCGTGAAGTCCTGCGAGAAGACGAACACCATGCGGCCGTTGATGGTGCCGTAGCCGATCACCACGCCGTCGCCGGGGATCTTGTTCTCGGCCATGCCGAAGTCGTTGCAGCGATGTTCGACGAACATGTCCCACTCCTCGAAGGAGCCAGGGTCGAGCAGCAGTTCGATGCGCTCGCGCGCGGTCAGCTTGCCTTTCGAGTGCTGAGCCTCGATGCGTTTTGTTCCCCCGCCGAGACGCGCCTGTTCGCGCATATGTTCCAGTTGCTGAATGATGTCGTGCATCGATGTTCTCCAGTTAAGGCTGTTCCTTGAAGCAATCCAGCAGGCGTTCCGCCGCGAGTGTCGGCGGCATCTCTCCCGCTTCGACGGCGGTGGCGAGCTCCGGCAGTTCGCGTCTCACCGAAGGGTGCTGGCGAAAACGCGCATGCAGGCCGGATTCGATCAGGGTCCACATCCAGGCCAACGCCTGGCGGCGCCGCTTGGTCGCGAACTCTCCGGTTTCCAGCATGGTCTGGCGATAGTCCTCGATGGCCTGCCAGAACGCCGCGATGCCTTGCCCCTGGGTGGCGCTGATCTTGAGCACACGAGGCTGCCAGTGCGGCGAGTTCGGCCGCAGCAGGTGCAGCGCCGAACTCATCTGGCGCGCGGCTGATTCGGCCGACTGGGGGTCGAGATCGGCCTTGTTGAAGATCACCAGATCGGTCAGTTCGACGATGCCTTTCTTGATTGCCTGCAGGTCGTCGCCGGCATTGGGCAATTGCATCAGCACGAAGACGTCGGTCATCGCGGCGACCGAGGTTTCCGACTGGCCGACGCCGACGGTCTCGACGATGATGACCTCGAATCCCGCCGCTTCGCACAGCAGCATCGCCTCGCGGGTCTTTTCGGCGACGCCGCCGAGCGCGCCGCTGGTCGGCGTCGGCCGGATAAAGGCCTCCTCGCGCCGGCTGAGGCGTTCCATGCGGGTCTTGTCGCCGAGGATGGCGCCGCCACTGATCGACGACGAGGGATCGACCGCCAGCACCGCGACCCGTCTGCCCTGTTCGACGAGGTGCATCCCCAGGGCCTCGATGAAGGTCGACTTGCCTACCCCCGGCACGCCGGAGATGCCGATGCGGATCGAGTTGCCGCTATGCGGCAGTACGGCCGCCAGCAGCGCCTGGGCGCGCGCCTGATGGTCGTGGCGCGTCGATTCGATCAGCGTGATGGCCTTGGCCAGTGGGCGGCGCTGGCGGGCGAGGACGCCCGCCACCAGTTCGGCATCGTCGGCGGAAAGATCCAGGCCGGGCTCGCTCTTCATGTTAGCGAGAAAAACAGTTACGAAGCGCCCCGTAACCCACGAACACAGCGAGCAATTGGTAGCCCCCGCCTGGGCGGGGGTTGGGGGTGGGGGCGTGGCCCAAGGCCACTTCCTTCGGGGCGTAAATCCTGTCTTTGAACGATTTCATGGCACGGAGGATGGTCTGATGATCACACGAGTTAGCTACCAGACGTCTTGTGGGCGGCACGCGCCGTGGAGATTGCCCGCATCACTTCCTTGGCGCATTGCGGGATCGGCGTGCCGGGTCCGAAGATGCCCTTGGCCCCCGCCTGGTAGAGGAATTCGTAGTCCTGCGCAGGCACCACGCCGCCGACGAAGACCACGATCTCGCCCGCGCCCTGCTCCTTGAGCGCCTTGACCAGGGCTGGCACCAACGTCTTATGGCCGGCCGCTAGGGTCGATACGCCGATGGCATGGACATCGTTTTCCACCGCCTGGCGCGCCGCTTCTTCGGGCGTCTGGAACAGTGGGCCGATGTCAACGTCGAAGCCGAGATCGGCGAAAGCCGTGGCGACTACCTTGGCGCCGCGGTCGTGGCCGTCCTGGCCCAGCTTGGCGATCATGATGCGCGGGCGGCGGCCTTCGGCAACGGCGAACGCCTCGATCTGTTTCTTGATGTCCATCCAGTCCTTATCCTCCGCGAAGGCGGCGCCATACACGCCGGAAACGGTCTGATTGTTGGCACGGTGGCGTCCCCAGGCGGCTTCCAGGGAGTCGGAGATCTCGCCGACGGTGGCGCGTGCGCGGCTGGCCTGGATCGCCAGGGCCAGCAGGTTGCCTTCCCCAGTCTTGGCGCACGTCGTCAATGCCGCCAGCGCCGCCGTTACCGCCTGCCCGTCGCGGCCGGCGCGGACGCGGGCGAGGCGTGCGACCTGGGCCTCACGCACGGCGTGGTTGTCCACGTCGAGGAAGTCGATGGCGTCTTCCTGCTCCAGCTTGTACTTGTTCACGCCGACGATCACGTCCCGGCCGGCGTCGATCCGCGCCTGTTTGCGTGCCGCGCATTCCTCGATCTTCAGCTTGGCCCAGCCGGACTCGACCGCCTTGGTCATGCCACCCATCGCCTCGACTTCCTCGATGATTTTCCAGGCCTCGTCGGCGATGTCCTGGGTCAGCTTCTCCATCATGTAGGAACCGCCCCAGGGATCGACGACGCTGGTGATGTGGGTCTCCTCCTGGATGATCAACTGGGTGTTGCGGGCGATGCGCGAGGAGAACTCCGTCGGCAGGGCGATCGCTTCATCGAGCGAATTGGTGTGCAGCGACTGGGTGCCGCCGAATACCGCCGCCATCGCCTCGATGGTGGTGCGTACCACGTTGTTGTAGGGGTCCTGCATGGTCAGCGACCAGCCCGAGGTCTGGCAATGGGTGCGCAGCATCAGCGATTTGGGATTCTTTGGGCCGAATTCCTGCATGATGCGCCACCACAGCAGGCGCGCGGCGCGCAGCTTGGCGACTTCCAGGTAGAAATTCATGCCGATGGCGAAGAAGAAGGACAGCCGCCCGGCGAAATCGTCCACGTCCATGCCGCTGGCCAGGGCGACGCGCGCATACTCCCGGCCGTCGGCGAGGGTCAGGGCTAGTTCCAGCGCCTGGGTCGCGCCGGCCTCCTGGATATGGTAGCCGGAGATCGATATCGAATTGAACTTCGGCATGTGCTTCGCCGTGTAGCCGATGATGTCGGCGACGATGCGCATCGACGGCTCCGGCGGGTAGATATAGGTATTGCGGACCATGAACTCCTTGAGGATGTCGTTCTGGATGGTCCCCGACAGCTGTTCCTGGCTGACGCCCTGTTCCTCCGCCGCGACGATATAGCCCGCCAGCACTGGCAGCACCGCGCCGTTCATGGTCATCGATACCGACACCTGGTCCAGCGGGATGCCGTCGAAGAGGATTTTCATGTCCTCGACCGAGTCGATGGCGACGCCGGCCTTGCCGACATCGCCGGTCACGCGCGGATGGTCGGAATCGTAGCCGCGATGGGTGGCCAGGTCGAAGGCCACCGAGACGCCCTGTCCGCCGGCGGCCAGCGCCTTGCGGTAGAAGGCATTGGAGGCTTCGGCGGTGGAGAAGCCGGCGTACTGGCGGATGGTCCACGGCCGCCCGGCGTACATGGTGGCCTGCGGGCCGCGCACGAAAGGCGCGAAGCCGGGCAGGGTGTCGGCGTAGGGCAGGCCGGCGACGTCGCCCTGGGTGTACAGCGGCTTGACGGCGATGCCTTCCGGGGTATTCCAGTCCAGCGCATTCACGTCGCTGCCCGGCGCGGACTTGGCGGCCGCCTTGTTCCAGGCCTCCAGGGAGGGAATGCGGACTTCCGGATATTTGCTCATGCTCTGCTTTCCTTGCGGGTGACGTCAGTGCTTTGGCGCCGTGGGTGATGCGAGAGGTCATGTGGCGCCGGGAACTTTACTCTTTACCGGAGTTTGCGGAACGACCCTTGACATCGATTGGACAACATAATACTGTATCCATAATTATGAATGCAAGCCCACAATTCAGCATCGCCTCCCCGGCCCTTTACCAGCAGGTCGCCGAGCGCCTGCGCACGCGCATCTACGCGCACGAACTGCCGCCCGGCGGCTGGATCGACGAGCAGGCGCTGGCGCTGGAATACGGCATATCGCGCACTCCGCTGCGCGAAGCGCTCAAGGTGCTGGCGTCCGAGGGACTGGTGACGCTCAAGCCGAGGCGGGGGTGTTATGTCACCGAGTTGTCCGAAGTGGACCTCGACGAAATCTTTCCGGTGATGGCGCTGCTGGAAGGCCGTTGCGCGGCCGAGGCAACGCAAAAAGCCACGGACGCCGATTTGAACCGCCTTTCGGCAATTCACGAAGAGCTCGAAGCCCATGCCAAGAAAGGCGATGTCGATCGCTTCTTCGAAACCAACCACGACTTTCATGCCGCACTGCAACTGCTCGCCGGCAATCGCTGGTTGTCGCAACTGATAGACGATACGCGCAAGATGCTCAAGCTGACCCGGCGCGACTCGCTGCGCGTGGAAGGCCGCCTGAAGCAGTCGCTGGCCGAGCACCGCTCCATCCTCAAGGCGATACGTCGCCGCGACGCCAACGAGGCCGCGCGCCAGATGCACGACCATCTGCTCTCCGGCCGGGCGGCACTGGCGAAACTGCACGCGCCTTGAACCCGAGTATCCTTTGCGAGCGTGACGCGAGCGGCACCATCGCCACCGTCACGCTGTCGAACCCGGACAAGCTCAACGCCGTGACCGCGTCCATGTGGCGGGAACTGACCCAGGTCATGAGGCGGCTGCACGAGGACGAAGCGCTGCGTTGCGTCGTGATCCGAGGGGCAGGGGCGACTTTCGCCGCCGGCGGCGACATCGAGGAGTTTCTCAGCCTGCGCAATACCTATGAGCAGGCACGGGTGTACCACGGCGAGTGGGTCGCCGACGCCTTGAATAGCATCGTCGCGTGCCGGCATCCCTGCGTGGCCATGATCCAGGGTGCTTGCATCGGCGGCGGTCTGGAGATCGCCGGGCAGTGCGACCTGCGCATCGCCGGCGCGTCCGCCAGCTTCGGTGCGCCTATCATGAAACTCGGCTTCACCATGGCGCACACCGAACTGGCCGGATTGCTGGCACTGGCCGGGCCGGCCACCGCGCTGGAGATACTGCTGGAAGGACGTCTGCTGACGGCACCGGAAGCCTATGCCAAAGGATTGCTGACGCGCGTGGTCGCGGACGCTCAGGTCGAGCAGGAGACTTACGCCACGGCACAGCGCATCGTCGCGGGCGCGCCACTTGTGGCGCGCAGGCACAAGCGCCTGGTGAGCCGGATGAGTAGTAACTCCTCGCCGCTCAGCGCCGACGAAATCCGCGCGAATTACGACTACCTGGACAGCGAAGATTACCGGGAAGGCCTGGCCGCCTTTCTCGACAAGCGCCGCCCTCAATTTCGCGGTCGTTAGCTAACCCGACCGTAGACGCAGACCCGGTTGCGACCGGACCGTTTGGCTTCATACAGGGCGCTGTCCGCCTGGCCCAACACGGTGTCGAGGTTGGCGCCGCCGCCCGTCAGGGTCGATACGCCTATGGACAGGGTAAGGCGAAGCGGGAGTCCGCGCGCCAATGGCACCTCGATGTTGGCGACAGCAGAACGCAGGCGTTCCGCAACTTCCAACGCACGGTCGCCGTCGGTTTGCGGCAATACCACGGCGAACTCCTCGCCGCCGATCCGACCGATGCAATCGACATCCCGCAACGCATCCAGGAACAAGGCCCCCAACTTTTGCAGCACCACGTCCCCGGTTTGGTGGCCGTAGGTATCGTTGATGTTCTTGAAGAGATCGATGTCCATCATGAATATCGACAACGGCCCGCCATAGCGGAGCATGCGCGCCAGTTCCTGTTCCGCCAGCGCCATGAAATGCCGGCGATTGGCGAGGCCGGTGAGCGGATCGGTCTGGGCCAGCCGTGCCAGTTCCTGCTCGGCCTTCTTGCGATCGGTAATATCCCGGGTCACGCCGAGTATGGATACCGGGTTGCCGCGATCATCGAGGATGCAGGTGGTGACCACTTCCGTATGTATGATGTGTCCGTCACGGTGAGGCTGGTCGACCTCGTTAACACCGGTGAGCCTCGTGCGATCGCCTGCCGCGATTCGGGCAAACATGCTGCGCAAGGAATTGTCTACGACGATGGCGGATTCCGGCGTGAGCGAGGCCTCCATTGGCTGCGCCATGATTTCGGCCGGTGTATAGCCGCGCAGGCGTTCAACGGAGGGGCTGACGTAGCTGAATTGCCGTTTGCCGAGATCCAGCGTCCAGATCACGTCGTGACTGTTTTCGGCAAGCAGGCGATAGCGTCCTTCGCTCTCGCGCAGCAGTTGGTCGGCCTTCTTCCGTTCCGTGATATTCCGCGTCAAACCGAGCAGGCCGGTAATCTGTCCCTTGTTATTGCGCAGGGGTACCGCGTGAGTTTCCAGCCAGCGATGAGTTCCCTTCAGGCCGACAATTTCGAACTCCAGCAGCCCTATTTCGCCCTGATTGACACGTCTGCACAAGTCATCGAAGGCCTCCCGGTGTTGGGGAGCGACGATGCCGGTGACTCTGCGTCCAACCACCTGGTCTTCCGAATCCGCTTCGATCATATCCAGGCCGGCACGGTTCATTTGCAACAGGCTTCCGTCCGGTCCGATCACTTTGACGCATTCGGGTTCGGTTTCTATGATGGTCTTCAGGGTTCTTTCGCTTTCTGCCAACAGTTGTTCGCTGCGTTCCCTGATCAACAACAGGAAGCCGATGCCGCCGGCAATCGCCACCAGGTATGCCGCCAGGAACGCCAGTGTCTGGACCAGGTTGCTCGTCATCAAACCAAATCCGGCAGGAGTTAACACGGCAAAGCCACTCCGGAACATCAACACCAGACAGAACGCCGCGTACAGGTAAGCAATTCCCCGGCGCAACTGGGAAGCATTGACCATGCGCAGCATCGCGGCGGATGCGGTTCCGAACAATGAGATGGTGGCGATTGAAGCCAGCGCGACCCGCAGACTGGGAGTCTCCGCCAACAGCCAAAAGGCCACAGCGCCGCATCCGGCAAGAATGGCATAGACCATTTCCAGCTGGCGCTGCGTAGGTTCGGCTATTGAGACAGCGCTGACTTCGAGGGCAAAGCCAATGAACAGCAGGGCATTCCCCACGTCCGCCGAAAGTAGATCCGGAATTTCACCGCGCAGGGCCAGCAACGCCCAGGCTAGCGCTTGCAGCGTCTTGCCGGCAATGAACTGCCGATACGGACGCGCCATCGCCGCTTCGATCTTGTAGGCAACCAGGATACATGCGGCAATCATGTTGCCGAGACCAAGCAGTGAAATGGCTGTGCGAATATCCAAAGAAAACTGGATCATCTAGGCTGCCCCCGGCTACTCTCCATCGACTGACTCAGGGTCATGCGGCGAGAGGTTTGGATGCTAACACATGTCATCCAGATGCTCCGCCAGCGAGCGGCAGGGTTTCCTGGGCCCGTCCTCAAGCCAGCTCCAGGTCGCGCAGCGCTTTCGTCGCCACGACCCGCCCGATCGCGATGCCATTCCAGTTCGACAGCGTAGTCTCGCTCAATTGGCGCATGAACCGGGTTTCGTCATCGTCGAGCGCGACCCCGCTCTCTATCAACGCCGCCATCGCCACATCGGCGGCGCGCGAAAAACCGCCGTCGTCGACCTTCAGCGCGACGCCCAGACCCCGCTCGGGAAAGGCCGCGCAATACACCCCCTCGGCGCCGACCTTGCAGAACACCCGTTCGCCCAGACGTTCAATGACACGCGTGTCGAAACGACCGCTGCCGGCCACGAAGAAGGGTGCGCGGGCAACCGCCAGGCGCAGTCGCCGGGCAGCAAGCGCGTGTTCAGTGCTTAGCCCCACGCCGCTACCAAAGCGCGCGAACCCCAGTGCCAGTTGCCGCAGCGGGATACCGTAGGTGGGGATCGAGCAACCGTCGACGCCGCGCGGCGCTTGCGCCGAATCGAAACCGGTGGTGGCCTGTAGCGCCGCCGTGACTTCCCGCATGACGGGATGCTCGGGACGGACATAGCCGCGCAGGAAGTCGCGCGTGCCGGTCCCGCCGCCGAGCATGCAGCCAAAGCAGAGGAAGCCGGCGTGCTTGCCCGAGCAGTTGTTGTGCAGCGCGCAGATGCCTTCTCCCGCGCGCTTCATTGCGAGCGCCGTTGCCTCGTGCGAAGGCCAATGCGCGCCGCATTCGAGCGCATCCGCATCCAGGCCGGCGGCTGCCAGCGTCGCCGCAACGCGTTGCGTATGCTCGGGCTCGCCGCCGTGCGAGGCACAGGCCATCGCCAGCGCTTCGTCGGGCAAGCCAAAGGCATCGGCAGCGCCGCTCGCCACCAGGGGTAGGGCTTGCAGAGCCTTGACCGCCGAACGCGGAAAGATCGGCCGATCGATGTCGCCCAGTGAGGCAAGCAGTGCGCCGTCGGCATCGACCACGGCGAGCGCGCCCCGGTGGAATGACTCGACGGTATCGCCGCGCCAGGTCTCGACCAGCACGGGATTGGATGTCATCGGGTGTAACTGGGTCATCGATTCGGGATGCTGTATCCGCCTGGGATCTGCGCTGTTTATCAACCTGAAGCATTATCCCACGTGCCGCCTGCCAGGTCCGGAGCACATCCCGGAGTGCCGTTGTTATCCCGCCATCGCTTCCACTTGCTGTTTCTCGGAAAGTTTCAGGTCCTCCAGTGTGCGGGTCAGCGCCGCATCGATGGGTGTATGCGGGATGGTTCCAATCACTCGTTCGAGCTTATCGCCGCACAGACGGTGGGCTTGGTGCCAGAGGTAGCTCATGCGCGCCAGTTCACGCAGCATCGGGTTGAAGATCCCGGCGATGCGCAACAGTGTCCACGGGATGCCCTTCACAACCGGGGCGGTGGTCGCGGGCAGCAGGCCGCCGCGCCGAGTCGCCCTGGTGATGGCAGCAACCAGCGCATCTCCGGTCAGCGTGTGGCCGGGAAAGTGAAAGCTTTCGTGAGGGGCAAGACCGCCGCGCGCTTGCGCCAATAGCACGAAGGTCTGCGCGACGTCGGGGAGAAAGGCCCAGGCGTGTTCCAGATTTCTCGGGCCGGGATAGGTAATCTCGCCGTTGCCCAAGTTTTTGACGACGGCCTGATCCATCCATGAACCTTCGCCCGGCCCGCCGAAGAAATCGCCGGCCCGCACCACGATGCTGCGTGGCGCGCCGGCCCGCATCGCCGTTTCCATGGCGCAGCGTATCTCGCCCTTGCGGTTTGTCGGGCGCTGCGGAGTTTCTTCGCTGATCTCTGAAGGGATAGGCGAGCCGTAGTTGTAGACGTTGCCGGGCAGCATCAGAGTCGCGCCCAGCGCGCGTGCAATCGCGATGGCGGCAGCGTTGAGCGGCAGCGCCTCGGCGTTCCAGCGGGTATAGAGGGGATTCATGGCATTGACGACGACGGATGTGCCCTTCGCGGCTGCGACGACGGCTTCCTGTTCATTGACTGGAATGCCGAGATAACTGACCTGTCCGCCGTGGGAATCGACCAGCGGCCTTCGCGCCTGGGCAATGACGTTCCAACCCGCAGCGGAAAATGCGCGCACCGCGACACGGCCGAAGCGGCCGTTTGCGCCCAAGATCAAGACTGATTCGTTCATGTTGCATTTCCCTCATGGCATAGTCGATGGCGCCATTGTGCAGGGGAGGCCGTCATCTTACAATTGCATATACTTGCATATCGCAAATACATTTATGAATACCATGCCGTTGCCGCTCCGGTTCGACTGGACCCTGATGCGCTCGTTCCTGGCGGTCCTGGAGCGCGGCAGCCTTTTGGGCGCGGCGCGTCATCTGGGCGGCAGCCAGCCTACGCTGGGCCGGCACGTGGCGGAGCTCGAGCGACAGCTTGGAGTCGCGTTGTTTGAGCGAACCGGGCGCGGCCTGGTGCCAACCACGGTGGCTTGGTCCATAGCCGATCAGGCGCGTGCCATGGCCGATAGCGCCGAGGCCATCGGACGCACATTGACGGGGCAAAGCAGGCAAATCGCCGGCGTCGTGCGCATCACGGCGAGCCAGATCGTGGCCACCCACCTGCTCCCGGCGCTGCTCGCCACGCTGCGCGCCGCCGAACCGGGCATCGCCATCGAGATCGTCTCGTCCAACACCATCAGCAATCTGCTGAGGCGCGAGGCGGATATCGCCATCCGGATGGTGAAACCCGAACAGAAGTCCCTGATCGCGCGGCGCATCGGCAATGTCGGAATCGGCGTTTACGCACAGCAGGATTACCTGCGCCGTCGCGGCATACCCAGGACGGCGGCCGACCTGCCGCAACACGATCTCATCGGATTCGATCACGACGACGTCATCATCCGCAGCTTCCGTGCGCTGGGCCTGTCTATCGAGCGCGACGCATTCGGAATCCGTAGCGATGACCACCTGGTCCTCTGGGAATCTCTGCGCGCCGGGCTGGGCATCGGCTTCTGCGCCACCTGGCTGGCGGATCGCGAACCGGGGATACGGCGCATCCTGCCGGAACTGGCGATCCCGTCACTGCCGGTGTGGCTCACGGTGCACCGGGAAATTCGTTCAAGCGCGCGCATCCGGGTCGTTTATGATTTTCTTGCCAAGGCCATACCCGTAGTACTGACATGAGCGGATAGGCGCGGCGGTCTGCTACCATGGCGCCGCAGATGACCCACAACCGGAGGCGCCATGCCCATCATCACCAACTTGATCATCGTCCTGATCGCATTGCTGCACGTCTATTTCCTGGTACTCGAAATGTTCCTGTGGGATAAGCCCGCCGGCTTGCGGGCATTCGGCCAGACCCAGGAGGCGGCCACGGCCTCCAAGGTTCTGGCAGCCAACCAGGGCTTGTACAACGGATTCCTGGCGGCCGGCCTATTCTGGGGATTGAGCCTCGGCACCGGCGGCACCGCGATCAAGGTGTTCTTCCTGTGCTGCATCCTGATCGCCGGTCTGTACGGCGCGGCGACAGCCAGCCGCAAGATACTCTTCGTCCAGGCCATCCCCGCGGCGATCGGGTTGGCGCTGGTTCTCTCGGCTTAAGGTTTGATGACGCCCGGAGGAGTGGGGGAAACCTTTTCCCAGCCGCTTGGACATTCCCTGACATACGGGTAATAGCCATTCGGATTCTTGCAGAAATACCACCATTGGCTACCCGGCACGCCGAGCGCCGAGAGTTGTGTGCCGTTTTGCGGTGGAGGCGGCATCGAAGTCACCGGTGGGCTGGCGTAGGCCGGTTCAACATAATAGGGCTGGACATAGCTGGTTACCGGACCGTAGGGCACATAGGTGACTTGCGGTTCGTAGTAGACGGTCCGCGGTTGCACGGCCGAATAGAGTATGGCCGAACCGAGCAGGAAACCGAAGGGACCCCAGAAGTAATCGTGGCGATAGCCCCGGTCGGCCCAGGCGGGCGCCGTGGCGAGCGATCCAGCCGCGATGATGGCCAACATGCATGCTCGCAAGTTCATATCAAACTCCTCAGGTATTACTCGACGGCGATCCTCCGCCGATGAGTGCGCCGGCGTTTCCGAAGGAGAACAGCCGGATAATTCATGCTAGCAAAATAATGTCGATAGCCCAACCGGAATTACACCCCGTAACAATTCCCACCGGCAGGGGAGTCAGCGTCCGGTCGACATAGTCACGATGTGACTCGACGACAAGATCCGGACGCAGTCAGGAGACTTGCGTCACGGTTCGGTCGGGCGACTCAGGCGTCGGGAGGCCGCCGGCAATGCTCGTTGCGCACCAGCATGCGTACGCCGAGCAGAATTAGAATCAAGGGCCAGAATTTCCATAACTGGTGGAGGGTATCGCGATCGATCAGGTCCAGATTCGCCAACAGGAATATGCTCCCGATAACGATCAGGATCACGCCGCCCACCCAACGACTTTGCTGATTTGCCATAATCGATCCATTCCCGGAAAAGGCCAATAGCGGCATTCTACAGAGGTGACGGATGAAAATCCGGGTGTACCGCCATTGCCTCTATCGGCGACAGGTTTGGCATGCCGGCCTTGTTGGCGCGCCCGCTGGTGGGGCATGCAGTGGAATCCATTCAGCTCTGACGGCGGACAATAAGCTTCCCAAAATCCGCTAAGTTAAGCTATGGTTAAGAATATGTGCTGATACTGCATGCCGTCGTTGATCCTCTGGCGCATGTTACAAATGCCCGGAACGCGGTTGTGAAGAACCCATACTTCGATGAGGGGTGATCGACCAACGTTCGCAGAAAACAACCATGAAGAATCGACCGCTTACCGTTGCCCGGCCAGGTTGCCGACAGTCGGGAACTCCAACTCCAACGCATTCAAGCGGACAAATAATCCGCTCGATGAACCCGGATACAAAATGATGTTCGACGAACTCACACTCAAGGCCAAACTTTTCGGTTTAGTTGCCATTGCCTTTCTCCTCGTGGTCGGGATGGCGACATTCAGTGTGCTGCAACTCAGCAACACGCTGAACGATGAAACGGAAAATTTCGGGCGACTCAACCGCGATGTACAGATTCTTGCACATGTCGGTGGAATGACATCCGACTTTCTTAAGGAAGTGAAGGCCACCAAGGACATTTGGCTGCGCGGAACGGATGCGGAGAAGTTGAAGAAGCATAGGCAGGAGTTCGATTCCAATGTTCAAGGTTTCGATAAGTATGCGGCTCAGGCTCTGCAAGGGCTGAACCAACTGGCGCAAGGACATGAGGGATTCGACGGCTTTATCAGCCGTATGAATGCCATGAGCGCCGAACACAAGGCGATGAGCGGCAAGTACCTGGCCGCGATCGAGGCCTATCGTGGCAACGCCTCGGAGTCGGACGCCAGAGTGGCGGGCATCGACAACGAGCTCGCCACCCAGCTCAAGGCGTTCCGCAACGATTTCGTCAAATTCGTCGGCGAAAAAGGTGCCGAGAAGATTGCCTTGTCGGAGAAAGGCTTTCAGCAGCGACGCAACATCATACTGATCTCCTTGTTGATCTCATTGGCACTCTTGGTATTCCTGGCCGGCGTGCTGATTCGCCAAGTGCTGCATCAACTCGGGGGAGATCCGAAAGTCGTTGCGCAGGTCATCAACACGCTTGCTGGCGGGGATTTCTCGTCGCTCCCGCACCAGGCGGCGGTTTCAGGTAGCCTGCTGGCAAACGCCCATGGGATGCAGACGCAGTTGCGCGAGATGATCATGGACGTCAAGACCCAAGCTACCCAACTGGGTGAAATGGCTCATCGACTGGCGAGTTCGGCCCAGCAGATCAGTGGCAACGTCAACCAGGAGTCGGATGCGGTGAGCAATATGGCCGCCACTATCGAGGAGATGAGCGTCTCGACCACGCACATCGCCGATCAGGGCGGTATTGCCAGGCGCATTGCCAGCGACTCGCGCAGCGACGCCGATCAGGGTGCAAGTGTCGTGACCAAGACCGTCGAGGGCCTGATTGCGACGGCGCAGGAAATTGAGCGTGCCGCAAGCGAGGTGTCGCGCTTGGGTGAGGACTCATTGCGTATCAGCGGTTTGGTCGATGTCATCAAGGACATTGCCGACCAGACCAACCTGCTCGCCCTGAATGCCGCCATCGAGGCCGCACGAGCCGGCGAGGCCGGGCGCGGCTTCGCGGTGGTGGCCGACGAAGTGCGCAAGCTGGCGGAGCGTACCGCCAACGCTACCCAGGAGATCAACCAGATGTCGGCGAAGATCGGCGAGGTGGCCAATCATGCACTGAGCGGGATGGACAGCGTGGTCAACACAACTCGGCAAGGCGTCGGCGACGCCGAGTCAGCCCAGGCATCCCTCGCCACCATACAGACGAACTTCACCAACGTTACCCAAGCGATCGACGACATTTCCGCTGCGCTCACCGAACACACCGCTGCCGCGAACGATCTTGCAAGAAGCACCGAGCGTGTTGCGCAAATGTCCGGCGAAAATTCAAGCGCCGCGCAAGGCCTGCTGCACCTTGCCAACGATCTGGAAGCCAAGGCCGATCAAATGCGCAGCGGGGTGGATGCGTTCAAGGTTTAGGGGTATGGTGGTCGGCGTCGCCGCCGATTTCGGCCGACACGGATTTCGCTGGTAGCGTGTTGGCTTCCGAGACGACTTCATGCATCGGGAATATGCCTGCGTGCCTTCAGCGGCAGACTGCGAAGGACTTCCGATATACTGCGGTCCCGTCAGATTTGCATACTTGGACAAAGGAGTATCGATCATGCTGCGCCAGATTATGCTGGGTCTGCTCGCCTGCGCTTTGCCAAGTTTCGCTGCCTGCGCAGTTGAGAACAACCCGCAAATCGAGGCCATCGTGGCCGGAATATCGCCGCAGCGGATTGAAGCGCGGATTCGCAGGCTGGCGGCGTTTCACACCCGCCACACGCTGTCGGATACGAGTTCCGAAACTCGCGGCATAGGTGCGGCGCGGCGTTGGATCAAGGCCGAGCTCGATCAATGCGGCCGGGAGGCCGGCGGCCGGCTGAAGGTATCGTTCGACACTTTCATGCAGCCGGCGAGCCGGCGTATCCCGCAGGCAGTGGAAATCACCAATGTGGTCGCCGTCCTCCCGGGCACCCAGGCAGCGGCACTCGAGCGTTACTACGTGGTCAGTGGTCATTACGATTCACGCGCGACGGATGTGATGGATGCCGTCAGCGATGCGCCCGGCGCGAACGACGATGCCTCGGGCGTGGCGGCCATGATGGAGATGGCATGCGTCATGGCGGCACAGCGCTTCGATGCGACGCTGGTCTTCATGGCGGTTGCCGGAGAGGAGCAGGGCCTGTTCGGCTCGACGCACTGGGCCGAGCAGGCGGAAAAACAAGGCTTGCATGTGTCCGGCATGATTACCAACGACATCATCGGCAGTTCCACCGCCGATGACGGCAAGCGCGACGATCGCTCGGTGCGCTTGTTCGCCAACGGCTTGCCCGCGTTGCTCGCGGCACAAAGCAGCGCCGCGACGGACGGCTTTGCGCCGCGCGCCAGAAAAGAACTCAAGGCCATCACCCAATCGGGCGGCGAGTTCGATACGCCGACGCACCAGCTCGGGCGTTATCTGAAAGAGATCGGCGAGCGCTATGTACCCGGATTTACGGTCAAGCTGATACCCCGCCCGGACCGCTTCCTGCGCGGAGGGGATCATCTGCCCTTCCTGGAGCGCGGTTATGCGGCAGTCCGGTTCACCGAGCCCGCCGAGGATTATCGCCATCAACACCAGGACATCCGGAACGACAAGGGTGTCCAATACGGCGATCTTCCCGAGTTCGTCGATTTTTCCTACGTGGCTCAAGTGACGCGCGTGAATGCGGCGGGGCTTGCCTCGCTGGCATTGTCACCGGCAGTGCCGCAAGAGGTCGGAATCGAGGTCAGCGAGCTGGAGAACGACACAAGCCTGCGCTGGCGGGCGAATACCGAGCCGGACCTGGCCGGGTACCGCATCCTGTGGCGCGAGCCTGGCGAAGCCTTGTGGCGTTATTCAACGGATGTCGGCAAGGCCACCCGGCATACGCTCAAGGGAATTTCGAAGGATAATTTCATCTTCGGCGTGGCGGCAATCGATCGCGATGGCAACAGCAGCCCTGCAGGTTTCCCGCGCCCGTGGCGACCGAACTGACCCGAACGAAAAAATGGCCCGGCAGGATAGAATCCCGCCGGGCCATTCACTAACCCGATGTGCCTTGGCTACTTGAACGCATAGGCCAAGGTGCCGTAAATAAACCTGCCTCGGACGTCGGTGTAGCTCAAGTCGTAGCTGCCGACAAACCCGCCGCCATAGTTTGTATACGGCGGGTCGCGGTCCGTCAGGTTCTTGATGCCGAGCGTCAGCTTCGTGGACTTGATTCCCATGTAGGAAAGCTGGGCGTCAAACGTTTGGTACGAAGACACTTGGCGCGGTGCCACGCTGGCGGCCTGTAGCGCCGTCCTGAGGTCGTTGTAGCCAACCTGGTAGTTTTCGGACAGCGTTGCAACCCACGGTCCTCTCTCGTAAGTGGCACTGGCGGTATGACGCCAGCGCAGGATGACACCGATGTTCAGGGCGCTGGGGTTGTTGATTGCCGAGGTGAAGGATCCGTCGAGGTTCTGGTTGTCGAACCGCGCCATATAGGTGCCGTTGAGGCGCAACGTGACCTTGTTCTCCCCGCGGTTGATCACTCGGCCTTTCACATCGATGTCCAGGCCGGCGACATTCACCCGGCCCAGATTCGTCAGCGATTGATCGATGCCGGTGATCGGACCGGCGCCGCTGGCGTTGCCATCAGGCGCGCCGCGGTGAATGTAGCTCGCATAGGCCACCGGGTCGCCGAGGATGGTCGCGATGGGGACGCCTGTTCTGATCACGTCCCTGAGTGCCATGACGAAACCATCCATCCCCAGCGAGTAGTCCTTGTTCGGCTCGAACAGGAACCCAAGCGTCGTCGACTTGGACTTCTCCGGCTTCAGCAGGGGATTGCCGCCGCCGATGGTCACAAACTGGTTACTGCAGTCCTGAATGGTCGCGACGACCACCGGGCAGCGAATGCGGTCGCGTTGCCCGTTGGTGGTGATGCCGCGCGCTTCCGGCTGGTAGAGGTCGAGAAGGGTTGGGGCGCGGAAGCCGGTGCCGACCGATGCCCGCACCAGGAACGATTCAACCGGCTGCCAGCGGATCGAACCCTTGGGGTTCACCGTATTGCCGACCTTCTCATAGCTGTCATAGCGAACCGCCACATTGGCCTCGAGATTCTTGAGTATCGGCAGGTTGACCTCCGCAAACGCCGAGCCAACGTTGCGCGCCGCGGACACCGGCACGCCGGGAGCGCCAAATCCGGATACGTCGAAGTTCCGGTTGGCGGCGGAGGGGTTGATGTCCATCTTTTCCTTGCGCAACTCCCCGCCAACGGCGAGGCTGACCATGCCGGCAGGCAGACTATAGAGGTCGCGCGACGCCTTCGCATCGAGGCTGGAAACCGAGGTCTTGTTGACCGAGAAATTTCCGACGTAATTGCTTGCCATGGCGGAAGCCAAGGCGGTGGGATCGGTCGTCGGACCGAATGGGTTGATCACCCCGGTGTTGAGGAGGTTCAGGTATTTGTCGGTGAGCGCCCATCCCTGGAGCAAATTGTTGGTTAGTTTGTTTTCGCTGTAAAGAAACCCGGTGTCATACTCCCAACCCATTGCCGTGCCTCTGACTCCCGCCACCACACGCGAGTTGTCGGTGATGTCTTCGGTGATCCGTACACCGGTGGGGATGGATCTGAAGAGGAGGACCAGGGGCTGGCCAGTCAGCTTATTCGCGTTCGCGAACGCCGTCGGGTAGTAGGGGCTGGTCGGCGGCAGCAACGCCCACGCCGACCCGATCAGGCTTTTCAGCTGAGGAAATGCGGAGTACTGGGTGTTGATCAGGTTCGTCAGCGAAGCGATGTACGCCTGTCCCGCAGGCAGTGCCGCGCCGTTGATCAAGACATGCTGGACAGTATCGAGGGTCTTGTTTTGGGTATAGCTGCTTTCGATATACCCTTCCGCGGTGGACGAGATGTTGATCCTGGCATTCAAGAACACGTTGGCCTGCTTCGACTCCGGCTGTATCGAGACATACGGCGCGTTGTCGTAGCGGCAAAGACCGGGAAGCAGCGGCGACACCAGCGAATACGGCCCGCAATCCGGATAGTTGGGGGAGACCAGGCTGCCGTTGTTCAAGCGCACGTTGGCCGGGAAGGCGGTGTTGCTGGTCTTGTCCAGTTGTTGGCCGACATTGATGTTGCGCGCGAAGGATCGATCCGAACCGAATATCGGCTGGACCTTCTGGAAGCCGGCGCCGATATTGACGTTGTATCGGTCCTTGTCGAAATTGCCGAATCCCGAAATCGCCGAGACCTTTTCCTCGGTCCCGCCGCCGCTGCGCGTCGGCGCACCAACGGTTGCCGATACTTCAGTGCCGGTAAAATTCTTGCGCAGGATAAAGTTGACGACGCCGGCCACCGCGTCGCTGCCGTAGATCGCCGATGCCCCATCCTTCAGCACTTCGATCCGGTCGATCGCCGAAACCGGAATCGTACTGATATCGATCGCCGTGGTGCCAGCCACAGGCGCCGCGCGGCGCCCGTTTATGAGGACCAGCGTTCGCCGCTGCTGGCCGTGGCAGAAACCATTTTCAGCAGTTGCTCTGCATTCGATGCACCGGTTCGCTGGATGTCTTCCCGGGTCATGACCTGGACGGGCAACGCCGTTTCCCCATCGATGCGCTTGATCGACGAACCGGTTACCTCGATTCTCTCGACCCTGGGGGCGGCCGTATCCGTAGACTGTCCATGAGCGGACGTCACAAGCAGCAGTGCCGAGGAAAGACCTCCCCCAAGAATAAGCCCAAGCCGTCCGCCAATCGGTGTTCTATTAAACATATCTGGCCTCTTTATCAGGAGCAAAGCATTCGATGGACGGCGCGACATGGATTTCCATTTTCGCCGAATGAATTGGTGCGGTACTGTCTGCCACGGAAACTTGGATCAACGCGGAACCTGAAACCGAATACACAGTCTGCACAGGCGGCTGGGGCACGTGTAGCGAAAGATGCGAATAACGTTACTTTGAATGGGAAAGAATGGACCACCAATGGTTTATCATTCATCAATGCCAGCCGGATAGCAAGCAGATTGACCTCCGCCGGAACCCTGGTGTTGCAAATAAGACACAATATGGCGAATGCTTTGTATCCGACTGAGCCGCCGCCATTCCTACAAAACAGGATCGGATCGCGTTTTATTCCCGGCAGTGCAATTTATTTTCGATTTGAGACTCAGAGGTGAGATTATGGATCGCAGAAGATTCATTCGGGTTGGCCTCTTTACCGGTGCAGGCTTCTTGATGAGAGGAAACGCAATGGCGGCGACGGTACGCAGGGAAGGCGCATTCAACGTCGTGGAAGCAAGCGCGACGGATCTTCAAGCCGCGATGCATTCCGGCACGCTGACGTCGCTACAACTGGTGAAGGCTTACCTCGCCCGAATACGCGCCATCGATAAGGCGGGGCCGCGGATCAATTCGATCATCGAATTGAATCCGGATGCCTTGGCGATCGCGGCAGCGCTGGACAAGGAACGCAAAGTCACCGGGGCGCGAGGTTCGCTGCATGGGATTCCTGTGCTGCTCAAGGACAATATCGCAACGGCCGACAAGATGCAGACCACAGCGGGCTCATTGGCCTTATTGGGAGTAAGGCCGCCACGCGACGCCTTCCTGGTCGCCCGACTGCGCGCGGCGGGGGCGGTCATCCTCGGCAAGACCAACCTCTCCGAGTGGGCCAACATCCGCTCGACGCGCTCCACCAGCGGCTGGAGCGCGCGCGGCGGACTGACTCGCAACCCCTATGCGCTCGATCGCAACACCAGCGGCTCAAGCTCCGGTTCGGCTGCGGCAGTTGCCGCGAGCCTAGCCACGCTGGCAGTCGGCACCGAGACCGATGGCTCGATCGTCTCACCGTCGTCGATCAACGGACTGGTCGGCATCAAGCCGACGCTCGGGCTCATCAGCCGCAATGGCATCATTCCGATCGCGCACTCGCAGGACACTGCCGGGCCAATGACCCGTAGCGTAGCGGATGCGGCACTCTTGCTGACGGCGCTTGCCGGCATCGATGCGCGCGATGCGGCGACGGCCGAAAGCGCCGGCCATAGCCACGACTACACCCGCTTCCTCGATGTGGACGGTTTGAGGGGTGCGCGCATCGGCGTCGTCCGCAGCTATTTCGGCGGACGCAACGATCTCGTGTCCGCCGTGGTGGAAGAGGCGCTGCGAGTCTTGAAGGCCAAGGGAGCGATTCTGGTCGACCCGGTTGAACTGCCGAATGCGACCAAGTACGGGCAGACCGAGCTCGACGTGCTGCTCTATGAACTGAAGGCCGACATGGAAGCCTACCTGGCGGAATTCGCGCCCGGCTCGTCCATCAAGACCCTCAAAGACATTGTCGATTTCAACGAAAAGAATGCGCAGCGCGAAATGCCGTTTTTCGGGCAGGAACACTTTCTGAAGGCGGTCGCCAAAGGCGGGCTGGACAGCAAGGAATACCGGGATGCGCTGGAAAACAATCACCGCTACTCACGCGCGGAAGGCATCGACCAGGTGTTGAAGGAACACCAGCTCGACGCGCTGGTTGCGCCCACGAACGGGCCGGCTTGGCTGACGGATTTCATCAAGGGTGACGCGAGTGGCGGCAGTTTTTCGTCGCCGGCCGCGGTCGCGGGATATCCGCACATCACCGTGCCGGCAGGGCAGGTGAGCGGATTGCCGGCCGCCATTTCGTTTGTCGGAACTGCATGGAGCGAGCCAACCTTGATCCGGCTGGCCTTCGCCTACGAGCAGGCGACCCGACACCGCCGCGCTCCCACATTTGCCAAGTCATTGAACCTGCATCCAGCCGGGGGATAAGTCCGACGGGGGTCACCACGTCGTCACCACGCCGCAATCGCGCCGTCGGTGCGCGGTTCAGTGCCGCCGCACAGCACGCCTTCCGCATCGCGCCAGATTATTTGCCCGCGTCCGAATGCCATACGGTTGTTGGACCATGACACCTCATGCCCGAGCGCGGCCAGGCCATGGAACAGGTGCTCCGGTGTCGAGCGTTCGATGTTGACGCGCTGGGCGCTTTCCCATTCCCAGCGCGGCGCATCCAGCGCGGCCGGCCTGGGGATTCAGGCCGAAGTCGATGGTGTTCATCACCATCTGCACATGCCCCTGGGGTTGCATGAAGCCGCCCATCACGCCGAACGGGCCGACGGCCTGGCCGCCCTTGGTAAGGAAACCGGGAATGATGGTGTGATACGGCCGCTTGCCGGGTGCTACGCAATTCGGATGCCCGGCCTTCAAGGAGAAATTGTTGCCGCGGTTATGTAGGGCGATGCCGGTGCCCGGCACCACCATGCCGGAGCCGAAGCCCATGTAATTGCTCTGGATCAGCGACACCATATTGCCTTCGGCGTCCGCAGTGCAGAGCAAGACGGTGCCGCCGCGCGACGGTTCGCCCGGGAGCGGACGAATCGCCCGGGCACCGATCAGGGCGCGGCGCTCGTCTGCATAGGCATCCGACAGCAGGTCGGCCACCGAGACCCGCATATGGGCAGGGTCGGCAATATGCGCCAGCCCGTCGGCAAATGCCAGCTTCATGGCTTCGATCTGGCGGTGATGGGTGAGCAGGGTATCGCGCTCGGCGAAATCGAAGCCCTTGAGGATGTTCAAGGCCATCAAGGCCACCAGCCCGTGTCCGTTGGGCGGGATTTCCCAGACATCGTAACCGCGGTAATTGATGCTGATCGGGGCTACCCAGTCGACCCGGTAGGTGGCCAGGTCTTCCGCTTGCAGGTAGCCGCCGGCGGATTGGACGAATGCGGCGATGCGTTCTGCCAATGCGCCGCGATAGAAGCTCTCCGCCTTGGTCTCGGCGATCGCCTGCAAGCTATCCGCATGCGCCGCCGAGCGCCAGATCTCGCCTGCGTTCGGTGCGCGCTGCGGGGCAAAGGTATCGAACCACGACTTGAAATAATCTTCCTTGAATTGCTCGCGAAACAGTTTGGTCGCTTGCTGCCAGCCAAAGGCGACCGATGGTGATACCGGGAATCCGTCACGCGCCAGTTCGATCGCGCGCGCCATCGATGTCGCCAGCGGCAATCGGCCGAAGCGTTCGGCCAGCGCGGCCCATGCGGCCGGGGTTCCCGGCACGGTCACCGGCAACGGCCCGTATTTCGGCATCTCGGCCAGGCCCAGGGCGCCGAGTTTTTCTGGCGTCAGGCAGCGCGGCGCCGGACCGCTGGCATTCAAGCCATGCAGCTTGCCCTGGTGCCAGACCAGGGCGAAGGCATCGCCGCCGATGCCGTTGGCGCTAGGCTCCACCACCGTCAATGCGGCGGCGGTGGCGATTGCCGCGTCGATGGCGTTGCCACCGTTCTGCAACACTTGCAGGCCGGCCTGCGCGGCCAGGGGTTGCGAGGTGGCGACCATGCCCTTGTTGGCGTAGACGACATTGCGGCGCGAGGCGTAAGGATAGTGTAGCGGATCGAATGAGATCATCAACGGAGCCCCGGATGGATTAGTGTGAAATGCAGTTATGAAGCGCCCCGTACCCTACCCCCAAAGTCGGGCACCAGTAACCCACGAGCGCAGCGAGCACCTTGTAGCCCCCGCCCGGGCGGGGGTTGGGGGTGGGGGCGTAAATACCGTCTTTGAGCAATTTCATTGCACAAAGGTGGTCTGACGACCATGTAAGTTACATGTGTTTTGGGTCGAGCGCATCGCGTAAGCCGTCTCCAAGCAAGTTGAACGAGAGTACCAGCAGGAAGATGGCCAGACCCGGCCAGACGGCCATCCAGGGCGCATTATCCACGTAGTTCTTGGCCGTATTGAGCATGCTGCCCCAGCTCGGCGCCGGCGGCTGTTGTCCGAGTCCCAGGAAGGACAGGCTGGCTTCGGCGATGATGGCGGCGGCAATCGCCAAGGTGGCCTGGACGATCAGCGGCGACAGCACATTGGGCAGGATATGCCGCAGGGCGATGCGCCAGTGCGGATTGCCGACCGCCCGCGCGGCCTCGACGAAATCCTCGACCTTTACCGCCAGCACCTGGGCCCGGGTCAGCCGGATGAAAATCGGCGTCGCCGACACGCCGATGGCGATCATCGCATTACTCAGGCTCGGCCCCAGGAAGGCGGCCAGCGCAATCGCCAGAATCAGGAAGGGCACCGCCAGCATCGAGTCGGTGAAGCGCGAGATCAGGCTATCCGTCCATCCGCCGACATACGCGGCAAGCAAGCCTATCGGCACGCCCAGCGCCATCGAAATGCCCACCGATACCAGGCCTGCCAGCAGCGATGCACGCGCTCCCCACACCACCCGCGACAATACGTCGCGGCCGATCTCATCGGTGCCGAACAGGTATTGCATGCTGGGCGCCTTGCGCACCGCGCTCCAACTGGTGGCGATCGGGTCATAGGGGGCGATGACAGGCGCGAACAGCGCCAGCAGCACGAAAAAAACCACGATCACCAGGCCCAGCATCGCGCCGCGCCGGCGCAGCAGCCGTCGCAAGGCGCGTCTGGCAGGGCTGGCGGGGTTGACGTTTGGCATCATGGCCTGCGGGGTCGCTGCACTCATCGACTATCCTCGCAGACGCGGATTGACGAGGAAGTAAGCCAGGTCCGCCAGCAGGTTCAGCACGATGTAGACGCTGGAGGTAAACAACACCACACCTTGCACCACGGCGTAGTCGCGATTGAATACCGCATCGACGATCAGTTTGCCGAAGCCGGGAATCGAGAACACCTGTTCGGTCAGCACAGCGCCGGAGAGCAGCGTGCCGAATTCGAGCGCGCCGAGGGTGATGATCGGCGTCAGCGCATTGCGCAAGGCATGCTTGAGCACCACGCTGCGCTCGTCCAGACCCTTGGCGCGGGCGGTGCGGACATAGTCGGCATTCAGCACTTGCAGCATGGCGCTGCGGGTGTGGCGCATCAGCACCGCCGCGATCGCGTTGCCGAGCACGAAGGCCGGCATGATCATCGCCGCCAGGTTGGCTTGCAGATCCTCGAACGGACTGACGTAGCCCGAAGCGGGCAACCAGCCGAGCGACACCGAGAACAGCAGGATCATCAGGATGCCGAGCCAGAAGTTCGGTGTCGACAGTCCCCACAAGGCAATCACGTTGGCGGCATAATCCCAGACAGTATCCTTGCCGACCGCCGACACGATCCCGGCCGGAATGCCGATCACCAGCGCAATCAGCATCGCGATGACCGCCAGTTCGAGCGTCACCGGCAGCTTCTCCTCGATCAGTCCCAGCACCGGTTGTTGGATGCGCAACGATTCGCCCAGGTCGCCATGGACCACGCCGGCGATCCAGTAGCCGTAACGCACCGGCAGCGGTTCGTCGAGATGCATTTTCTTTTGCAGATAGGCGATCACGTTCGGATCCTGGTCCTCGCCGGCCAGGATCACCGCCGGATCGCCCGGCAACAATTGCTGCAAGCCGAAGATGATGATCGTGACGAAGAAGATCGTCGGCACGATCGCGGCCAGCCGCTTGAGCAGATAGTGGAGCATGTGGGTTCCCGTGGCCGTGCCGCGCCTTACATCTTCAGGCCTTGCACCCGCACCAGTCCGTCGGGGATGGCGCGCATGCCGGAGAGCTTCTTGTTGTACGCCCACAGCCAGTGACGGTGGAACAGGTAGATGATCGGGCGCTCTTTGGCGATTTCCGCCGCCAGTTGCTCGAACAGCTTGAGGCGGGTTGCGTGGTCGAGCGTGCTGCGCGAGCGGTCGAGCAGCTCGTCCCATTGCGGCTTGCACATGCCGTGGTAATTCAGCGGCTGCTTGCAGCCATAGAAGCTGAACAGATTGCCGTCCGGATCGGCACGGCCGCTCCAAGCCAGGACGTAGGCGTCGAACTGTCCCTTGTCGGCCAGGTTGAGCGAGGTGGCGAATTCGGTGGACTGGATCTTGACGTCGAAGCCGGCCTCCTTGGCCATGGCCTGCACCACTTGCGCCACCCGCTGGCCATCGGAGGTTGTCGGCGTCATCAGGGTGAAGCTCGGATTGGTGACACCGGCCTCTTTCAGCAACGCCTTGGCGCGGGCGACATCGCGTTTCGGCATGGGGTTGTTCTTGGCATAGTAGCCATTGCTCGGCGACACCCATTGATTGCCGGGCTCGGATTCGCCATCCATGGCGACCTGGACCAGGCCGGCGCGGTCCAGCGACAGTTCGAATGCCTCACGCACTCTGGGGTCGCGGCCCAGCGGGTTCTTTTGGCCGAGATCGCTCTTGGCGACGTTGATGGTGATGCCCTGGTAGCCCAGTTCGGTGATCCGCGAGATGGCGAGCTTGTTGTCGGACTTGATAGCGGCGATGTCGGAGGGGGCGACTCTTTCGATGAAGTCCAGTTGCCCGGAGCGCAGGTTGGCCAGCCTTACGGTGGCGTCGACGATGGGCTGGAAGACGACTTTGTCGAAATGGATTTCGCCCTTGTTCCAATAGTTTTGGTAGCGCTCGAGGACGATGCGGTCCTGGGCGATGCGTTCGACGAAGCGGAACGGACCCGAGCAGACCGGCTTGACGCCGAAGTTGGCTGCCTGGGCGGCCTTGGGGGAGACCATCATGCCGGCGCGGTCGGCCAGGACGCTGAGCAGTGGCGAGAATGGGGCGCTGAGGTTGATTCTGGCCGTGAGTTCGTCGATCACATCGACCGAGGTGACGGGGGATAGCTCGCCGCGACGGTTGGAACCGGCCAGGTTCTTGTGCCGTTCTATGTTGAACTTGACCGCGGCGGCGTTGAATTTTTCGCCGTCGTGGAAAGTGACCCCGCTGCGTAACTTCATGGTCAGCGACTTGCTGTCGGCGGACCATTGGTAAGCGGTTGCCAGTTGGGGAACGATGTTCAGCTTTTCGTCGATGTCGAACAGTTTGTCGCAGAGTGACGCGAAGACGATGCGACCGACGAAGCTGCGAGCCAGGGTCGGGTCGAGAATGTCGGGGTCCTCGGCCAGGCCGATGCGCAGGGTTTGGGCGTGTGCCAGGGAAGCGGTGATTGCCAGGACCAGGGCTAGCAGTAAGTTCTTGTTCATCGAGTTTCTCCGTTTTAAGTTGAAGTTCTCCACTTCGTTGGCACCGCCGGGGGTCACAACGCCGCTGCATCGCTACCCGCCCCGAAACGCACTCTGCAAGCGAACCAGCCGCTCATTCACCACCACTCTCTCCACTACCCCCTGCGGCGCCATGATCTCCTGCCAATAATGACACGCCACCGAATGCCCCTCAATCGCCCTCAATTCCGGAACTTCCTGAGCGCACCGCTCCCGCGCATACGGACACCTGGTCCTGAAGCGGCATCCGGAGGGTGGATCGATAGGATTAGGCACATCTCCCTGCAATAGAATCTGCTCGCGCTTGAGCCCCGGTTCCGCTATAGGTATCGCCGACAACAAGGCCTGCGTATAGGGATGTCTGGGCGCTGCAAACAGACTCCGCTTGTCCGCATACTCGACTATCTGCCCCAGGTACATCACCGCGACATGTGTAGCGATATGCTTGACCACCGCGAGGTCATGGGCAATGAACACGTACGCCAAGCCCAGCCGTCGTTGCAAGTCCTGTAACAGGTTCACGACCTGCGCCTGGATCGATACATCCAGCGCAGACACCGGCTCGTCGCAGACGATCAGGCGCGGTTCGACCGCCAGCGCCCTGGCGATACCGATGCGCTGCCGCTGGCCGCCGGAAAACTCATGTGGATAGCGCTGCAAGTACTGCGGCGCGAGTCCCACCAGATTCAGCAGCTCGGCGGCCCGCTCCCGCTCCCGTCCGCGCGCCAAGCCATGCAGGGCTAGCGGTTCGGCCAGGGTCTGCTCCACCGTCATGCGTGGATTGAGCGACGAATACGGGTCCTGAAAAATCATCTGCAACTCGCGCCGCCTGGCGCGCATGCGCTCCGGCGCCAGCGTCATCAAGTCCTCGCCATCGAACCACACCTTGCCGGCGGTGGCGTCCAGCAAACGCAGCACCAGGCGCCCTACCGTAGACTTGCCGCAGCCGGATTCGCCGACCAGTGCCATGGTGTCGCCGGCGTCGAGTTCGAAGTTCAAGCCATCGACGGCATGCACGACCGCAGTCTGGCGGCCGAACAGGTGACGCCGGATCGGGAAATGCTTGACTAGGTTTTCGACCCGCAGCAGCGCGCTCATGCCACCAGCTCTATTTCTGCATCGGCCTCAAGCGGTGCGCGCCAACAGGCGGCTGAGTGGCCGTCGCCGAGATCGACCAGGGGCGGCGCGGCCTGAAGGCAGCGGTCGGCGGCGAACGGACAGCGCGGCGCGAAACGGCAGCCCTGTATCTCGGTCATCGGCGTCGGCACCTGGCCCTCGATGGCATTCAGCCTGTCTTGCACCAGATGCAACTGTGGTATCGAGCCCAGCAAACCGATGGTGTATGGATGCTGCGGAAGCGCAAACAGGCGCTCGACGTTGGCACGCTCGACGATCAGGCCGGAATACATGACCACTACCTCGTCGGCAAGCTCGGCTATCACACCCAGATCATGCGTGATCAGGATGATCGCGGTGCCGGTCTCTTCGCGCAGGGTGCGCATCAGGTCGAGCACCTGGGCCTGGATCGTCACATCGAGGGCGGTGGTCGGTTCATCGGCGATGAGCAAGCGCGGCTCGCACGAGAGCGCCATCGCGATCATCACACGCTGGCGCATGCCGCCCGACAGCTTGTGCGGATATTCATCGATGCGCCGCTCCGGTGACGGAATGCGTACCCGCCGCAGCATCTCGATCGCGTGCGCGCGAGCATCCGCGTGGCTGAGGTCGCGGTGGCAGCGGATGCCTTCGATCAACTGGTCGCCTATGGTGAAGGCCGGATTCAACGAGGTCATCGGTTCCTGGAAGATCATCGCCATCCGGTTGCCGCGCAAGGCGCGCATCTCAGCCGGTGTCAGCGTCGCCAGGTCGCGGCCTTCGAAGCGGATCGAACCGGCGGCGATGCGGCCTTGTCCTTTCGGCAGCAAGCCCATGATGGACAGCGAGGTCACGCTCTTGCCGCAGCCGGATTCGCCGACGATGCCCAGCGTGCGACCGGCCTCGACCGAGAAACTGATGCCGTCCACCGCGGCGAATTCGCCGCCGCTTTCCAGTTTGAAGCTGGTGCGCAGACCGCTGACTTCCAGCAGGGCTGTCAAATTCCCGCTCCGCCGCGCACGGGTCGAAAGCCTTCGATCCCGGCCGCTATCGGCGCCGGGGCACCGATGTCGTCCAAGGGATAAGGCAAGCTTGTCCTCGGTCTTGTTCCCAGCGTATTGCCCATGATCCTGTAGGGGCTTCCCCCCGCCTCTTTGGAGACGTTCCGGTCGATTCGATTATGTCCTGGAATTACACCACACGCCCGGCGATTCGGAAACGGCTTTCTTTCGATATCAGCTTCATTTCCAGGCGGATGCGCATGGCGGCATCGGACCGGCGGTGCATCAAGACTTGGGATCGACCACGCGACCGGAGAAAACGATGGTGTTGGTCTTCTTGTCCAGGACGAACAAGAGGAAAGGCCGGTCCGCCCTGAAGGAGATCGTCGGCGCCTGGGGTACCGAGGTCGTGCCCATTATCACCCCGGTCGCGGCGGCTGCTTCGGTGCCGTTTTCGTCGACGTCGGCAAAGCTCTTGTGGACAATGTCCTGGATGAGCAGCGCTTCGCTGGTACTGATGCCCGTGAAGTCCGCCCGGTCCGTGAAAGCGGTTTGCATGCCCAGGGACTGCATCGCGGCCTTGACGCTGAAACTGCCATCGACCTTGAATTTCGGCAGGCCGAGACGGACGTACTGATTTCCCAGCGCGGCCAGGACGGAATTGAACGTGGTGACATCGAAGGCTTGCTCGAACTGAGTGTAGCGCCCGGCTGCCGGCAGTATCACCAGCATCCCGAGTTCCCCGCCGTCATAGGGCAGCTCGGCCGCCTGATAATCGGCGCCGGCTGCATAGGGCAAGACGAGATCCTGATTCATCATGTCCACCGGGACAGTGGCGGCATCCAGCCGGTTGAAGGGCGCACTGGCGGTCGCATACTTCTGGAACTTGCTCTGCCATGCGGCATTGAAATAGACGGCATTGACCAGCACCAGTCGCGTATCCGGTGTTAGAGATCCTTGCGGGAGCAAGTCCTTGATGCGCTGCTCGGTCTTGCGCGCCACCCAGTCGTTGATCAGCGTCCGGCTCGGCTCGGGGGCGGTGCGAAAATCGACGAGGTTCATTCCGGCGCCGTAATACTGGGTAAGAGTGTCGAGGAAAGGCGCTTCGAAGCGGCTCCGGGCATCACCCCACAGCGAATTCGAGACGCTCAGGCGGAAGGGCTGGCCATCCTTGCCTTGTGCGCCCTGGCCGCGGCTCATTAGTTGAAGGTCGAGCCAGCCGAAGGCGGGATGCAGGCGCTCCTGGGGCAGGGAGAAATGCAGCGCCCCGGCCATTTCACTCGCCGTGGCGCCATGGGCGCCGGCGTAGGTCATCGCCAGCGCCACCGAGACGCTGAGCGGCGAGAAGAAAATATTTCCGGCGCTTTGCGCCGGATCGCTTACCAGCTTCCGATAGAGGTCGAGCGCGAAGGCGGTGTTGCCCGATGCCAGCGTCGTCTTGTCGGTGTCGGATACATTCGGCGCGGCGACGCGTTGCAGGCTGGAACGAAGCACCGTGACGGGATCCGGAAAGACATATATCAGGCCGTACTTCCCGTTCGCCAGCATGTCGGCTTCGTTGAGACCGTATCCCAGGATCACCTGCGTCCCGACGAGGGACAACGAATCCAGGTTACGCGCAACTTCGATGCTGCGGCTCGTCAGCGATCCCGTCGAGTAGACCGGGATAGAGCCGCCCAGCCAGGCAACCCAGAATGACCCATTGTGGGCATACCATCCGCCGTTGAAGTTTGCCAGGAGATAGACGTTGCCATGTTGTCCCGCATCCGCGTCGCCGACATTCAGGTTTGCGGTGATCGTCAGGCTGCCGGACGTGCCGCTGGTGGTCGCCGTGAAGGATGGCATTTGAGCCGCAAACGCCGCAGCTCCCCACCACAGCGAAACGGCTATCAGCCACGCCAGTAGGCGGCCGTATTCGCTTGCATGGATGCTAGGCGGCCGCCGGACATGCGTCAAAATATTCGTCCTGTGGAGGTAAGGCCAGCCGCGTCATAAACTTCTCGAACTCATCCAGCGGCAACGGGCGGCTAAACAGATACCCTTGATAGGCATGGCAGCCCTGGCTGGCAAGGAACGCCCTCTGTGCTTCGATTTCCACTCCCTCGGCGATGACGGCCAGACCCATGCTCCGGGCCAGGGCTATCACCATCTTGGCAATTGCCGAATCGTTGGTATCGACGAGAATATCCCTGACGAAGCCCTGGTCGATTTTCAATTGATCAAGCGGCAGCCGCTTCAGGTAAGAGAGCGACGAATAGCCCGTACCGAAGTCATCCAGCGAGAACCCCACCCCTTTTTCCTTCAGCGCCATCATCTTGGTGATGATGTCTCCTACATCATTCACCAGCAGACTCTCGGTCAGCTCCAGCTTCAGACGTTGCGGGTCGGCCCCGGTGTGGTCAAGCACCGCCAGCACCTGGTCGACGAAATCGCGGTGGTGAAACTGGCGGGCGCTGACATTTACGGCGATGGTCAGACAGGCCATTTCCGGCCGGACCGCCCAAGCCGCCAGTTGCCGGCAAGCGGTTTCCAACACCCAAATGCCCAAGGGCAGGATCAAGCCGGTTTCCTCGGCCATGGGAATGAATTCAAGCGGAGACACCAGTCCTCGCAGCGGATGTTGCCAGCGCACCAGCGCCTCCACGCCCGTCAGGCCTCCCTCGCCGTCCACCTGGGCCTGATAGTAAAGATGGAACTGATCGTGCAGGACAGCCTCATGCAAATCGGCTTCCAGTTCGGCACGAATCATGACCTCGGCCTGCATCTTCGGATCGAAGAAGCGCAGCGTGTTGCGGCCCGCCGCCTTGGCCTGGTACATGGCCAGATCGGCCCGTTTCAGCAGCTCGTCGATGGTCTCCAGATGATCGGCGAACAAGGTGACGCCGATGCTGGGGGTGGAGTGATAAGCGTGACTGGCGAGCTGGAAAGTCTGATTGAGGGCGGCGATAATCTTTTCGCCGACGCTCTTGGCCTGGGCGACGGCTTCATGAGGGTGCTCGCTCAGGTCTTCAAGCATCACCACGAACTCGTCGCCCCCCAGGCGGGACACCGTGTCGCCCTCGCGCACGCAGGTGACCAGACGCTGGGAGACCTGTTGCAGCAACAGATCCCCGATGTCGTGGCCGAGAGTGTCGTTGAGGGTCTTGAAATTGTCCAGATCGATAAACAGCAGCGCGCCATATCTCTTGTTTCGGGCACTGGATGCCAGCGCTTGTTTCACCCGGTCGAGCAGCAGCCTGCGGTTGGGCAGGCGAGTCAGGGGGTCATAGAAAGCAAGATTATTGATCTCGTCTTCGGCTGCCTTGCGCGAGGTGATGTCGGTGAGCGTCGCAACGTAGTGCGTGACTTTACCCCGGCCGTTCTTTACCGCCGCGATGGCCAGCCACTCGGGAAACACCTCTCCATTCTTGCGCCGGTTCCAGATTTCACCCTGCCATGCCCCGCTCCTATGAACGCTTTTCATGATCGCGGCGAAAAAGTCGGCGTTGTGACGGCCGGAATTGAGCAGCCTGGGTGTTTGGCCCACGGCCTCCTCGGCGGAATAGCCGGTGATCTCGGAGAAGGCCCGGTTGACGCGCAGGATCACTTGCTCGGCATTGGTGATGAACATGCCTTCCTGGGCTTCGAAAGCGGTGGCGGCGATGCGCAGTTGTTCCTCGGTGTTTTTGTGCTCGGTAAGGTCGCGCTCGACCAGGGTGCGGTAGCGGTCTTCGCTCGCGATGAACTGACGGTGCGTCTGTCGCAACACCAGCAAGGGCAAGCCGATGCCGAGGACAACGTTCAGTCCGATCTCGACGACCAGCGAAAACGTCTGGATCGGACTGGCGAGCGCCATGAAGTCTTGACCCTCCGGCGCCATGAATAAGGTCAAGACAGCTCGAGCGCTCAGAAAGAGTGCGGCCGTCAGGTATGCCGCGGCAACGAACCAGCGTATCAATCTGTCGCTGCGGTCGCCCGCTTGGAGCAAGACGATGGCGCTCGGGAAGGTGACTGCCGCGATCGCAATGGAGAACACCACGATGCGGGCCGCCAGGCTCGGCATCAGGTAAGTGAAACAGCAAGATGCGACAGCGGTGGCGACCACGAGAACAAAGGGCCAAGAGAGTTTGTTCGTCCTCCCTTGGAAAGCCCGGTTGCCAAGGTAAAACCATACCGCGCCGATGAGCAGCAAGGTGTTTGCCCCAACGATGGAAAGCAGGTCCGGAATGATTCCGCGTAGCGCCACGAGAACGAAACCGGCGCCATTGGCCGTCGCACCCATGGCCCATAGGCTCAAACCGGGATTTTTGGCGGTGGTCCGATTGACAAGCTGTAGGCCGAGCGCCAACAACAGGCTGCTGACCATGGTGAGAAAACTCAGGGTACGGATATCGAGGGTTAACATTTTGTCGCCGACTGAAAAAGCCAAATCGTATGATCTGGCCGCCTGATCCGTGCATCGAATCGCACGGCAATGACCCAATGCCGTTCGGGACAACAAAATCCACCAAGGACCGAAAGGGCTCCCTTGGTGGCGTGATGCCGATCAGGAACGACACATTGGGAGCATGGTAGACGAGCTTGTGCGGTGCTCAGTTGATATTCGTCAACCTTGCGTAGGTAAGCTGTTATACCCGCGACACCACGGCAACGCACCCCGGATGCACTGACAGGCGCTACTCCAGATTCTGGATCTGCTCCCGCATCTGCTCGATCATCAGTTTCATTTCCAGGCCAATCGCGGTGATTTCGGCGGACACCGATTTCGACGACAGGGTGTTGGCTTCGCGATTGAGTTCCTGCATCAGGAAATCCAGGCGCTTGCCGACGGCCCCGCCTTTCTTCAGGACGCGTTCGAGTTCGCTCAAGTGAGTCGCCAGGCGCGACAATTCTTCGGCGATGTCGATGCGCGTGGCATATACGCCGATCTCCTGGCGAATGCGTTCCTCGTCGAGGTTGGCCACCGCTTCGCGCAGCTTGGTCGACAGGCGCTCCTGGTATTCCGCCAGGGCGCGGGGCAGCAGCGGTTCCGCCTGAGCCACCAGCTCGCGCATGCGGGCAACGCGTTCCAGGATCATCGTCGCCAGCTTGTCGCCTTCGCGCGCACGCGTCGCGACGAACTCGTCGAGCGCGGTCGCGGCCAGCGCCAGGCATTCGCTTTGCAGGGTTTCCTGGTCCACCGCCTGATCGCCGAGCATGCCGGGCCAGCGCAAGACTTCGGCCACGGTGAGGGGCGCCGCATCCGGCAGGACGGCGCACACGCTGCCCTGCAAGACGGCCAGTTGCGCCAGCAGTTCCGGGTTGGCCGCCAGTTCACGCGCGCCGGCTGTCGCGGATGACGGCATCAGGCCGCCGCGGCATTCGAACTTGCCGCGCCCGACACGTGCCGCGATCAGCTCGCGCAAGGGCATTTCCAGGAAGCGCAGTTCCTCGGCGACGCGGAAGCTGATATCGAGGTAGCGCGAATTGACGCTTTTCAGTTCCAGATGCAGGATTGCGGATCCAAGATCGCGTTGAACCGCGGCGTAGCCGGTCATGCTGTATATCATGGTGGGGGGTTCCGGAGTGGCAGTGTTAGAGGTGACAGCGGCGGAGGCGCCGCCGCCGGGCTAAGGGATTCGGGAGATAGTGTAACCTTCGCGTCATGCTGCTACAAACTATCATACAGCCCTTGCCGCCAGGCACCCGGCTGGGCGACTACCGCATCGAGAAGCAATTGTCGCAGGGCGGCTTTTCCATCGTCTATCTGGCTCGTGACGCTCAGGACCTGCCGGTGGCGATCAAGGAATATCTTCCCGCCCGGTTCGCCCAGCGCAGCGGGGAGGACCCGAACCCCGTCGTCGGCGCGGAACACCAAGCGGCCTTCAACCAGGGCATGATGAGTTTCTTCGAGGAGGGCAGGGTGCTGGCCCAACTCGATCATCCCAACGTGGTGAGGGTGCTCAACTTCTTCCGCGCCAACCAGACAGCTTACCTGGTGATGCGCTACGAACGCGGCCGCACGCTGCAGGAACATATTCGAAAGCATACCGGCGAGCTCGGCGAAAGCTTCATCCGCAATGTCTTCGTGCGCCTGCTCAACGGCCTGCGCGAAGTCCATATGCACAAGCTGCTGCACCTCGATATCAAGCCGGCGAATATTTATCTGCGCCGCGACGGCCATCCGGTGCTGCTGGATTTCGGGGCGACCCGGCAAGGTCTGGGCGTCAGCGATTTCACCCTGACCGCCGTGCATACCCGCGGGTTCGCCGCGCCGGAACAGATGGGTTCGGGCGAGGCACAGGGTCCTTGGACCGACATCTATGGCGTCGGTGCCACGCTGTATTCCTGCCTGGCCAAAGGCGCCCCTCTGTCCGCCGACCTGCGCCTCCAAAAAGATGAACTGCAGCCTGCCTTGCAACGCTGGCACAAGCAGTATTCCCCGCAACTGCTGGAACTGATCGACTGGTGCATGAAGCTGCACATCGTCGAGCGCCCGCAAAGCGTGTTCGCCTTGCAGAAAGTGCTCAGCGGAGAGTTGCTGGATCTGGTCGATCCGGCATGGTTCGAGGTGCCGGTTGAGAACAAGTCGACAGACATGAAGTGAGTGTCGGCGCTCACGATTGTTGCCGCGAATATCAGTCGTCAACGAATATAATCACGCCGGGCAAATCGGCCCGCTTCAGGTACTTCCCATGAATCAGACGACAGTCCGCCCCTCGGGGCGGAAACCCGACGAATTGCGCGCCGTGCGCATCACCCGCCAATTCACCCGCCATGCCGAAGGCAGTGTGCTGGTGGAGTTCGGCGATACGCGCGTGTTGTGCACCGCCAGCGTCGAGGAGACCGTGCCCGGCTTCTTGCGCGGCAAGGGCCAGGGCTGGGTGACGGCCGAATACGGCATGCTGCCGCGCGCCACCCACACCCGCTCCGCCCGCGAGGCGGCCAAGGGCAAGCAGAGCGGGCGCACTCAGGAGATCCAGCGCCTGATCGGCCGCAGCCTGCGCGCCATCACCGATCTCGGCGCGCTCGGCGAACGCCAGATCACTCTCGATTGCGACGTGTTGCAGGCCGACGGCGGCACCCGCACGGCAGCCATCACCGGCGCCTGCGTGGCCTTGCATGACGCCATCGACCACCTGCTCGCCGCCGGGAAGCTGGCGCAGAGTCCCTTGCGTGACTTCGTCGCAGCGGTTTCGGTCGGCATCGTCGCCGGCGTGCCGGTGCTCGATCTCGACTATCCGGAGGACTCGAGCTGCGACACCGATATGAATGTGGTGATGACGGGCAGCGGCGGCATCGTCGAGGTGCAGGGCACGGCCGAAGGTCCGCCTTTCTCCCGCGCCGAACTGGATGCCCTGCTGGCGCTGGCGCAGGCCGGCATCGCCAGGCTGATCGATACGCAACGGGCGGCACTTAAACGAAACTGAGACGAAACTGAACCACCCATGAAGAAACTCGTATTGGCGAGCAACAACCCGGGCAAGCTGCGCGAGTTCGCCCAGTTGCTCGCTCCGCTGGATTTCGAGGTGAGGCCGCAGGCAGACTTCGACATCCCGGAGGCCGAGGAGCCGCATCGCACCTTCGTCGAGAACGCGCTGGTCAAGGCGCGCCATGCCGCGCGCCTGTCGGGCCTGCCGGCGCTGGCCGACGATTCCGGGCTGTGCGTCGAGGCGTTGGGCGGTGCGCCGGGCGTCTACTCGGCGCGTTACGGCGGGGAACCGAAATCCGATGAACGCAACAACGCCAAACTGCTCGCGGAACTTGCCGGCCAGAAAAATCGACGCGCTCATTATGTGTGCGTGCTGGTGCTGATGCGTCACGCCGACGACCCCCAGCCTATCGTCGTCGAAGGTGAATGGCATGGTGAAATCCTGAACGCGCCGCGCGGCACTGGCGGCTTCGGCTACGACCCCTTGTTTTTCGTGCCGGAATTCGGTTGTTCGTCCGCCGAGCTGCCGGCTGACCAGAAGAATGCCATCAGCCACCGAGGCAAGGCGCTGCAGTTATTGATTGCTCGGCTGCGTCCAGCCACTTGAACTGAAAGTGCGCGTCATCCCGATAGCTGTAGCGCCAGCCGCTGCCGCCAGCGAAGGCGCCACCACACGCCTGACCGCGCTGCCTCCGCTGTCGCTGTACATCCACTTTCCCTGGTGCGTGAAGAAATGCCCGTATTGCGATTTCAATTCGCATGAAGCCAAGGGTGGTGTCGGCGCAATTCCTCAGGATGACTATGTGGCCGCCTTGATCGCCGATGTCGAAGCGGCGCTGCCGAGGATCTGGGGGCGCCGCATCGTCAGCGTGTTCATCGGCGGCGGCACGCCCAGCCTGCTGACGACGGACGCGCTGGATGCGTTGCTGAAGGCGCTGCGCGCACGGTTGCCGCTGCTGCCGGAAGCCGAGATCACCCTCGAAGCCAACCCCGGCACTGTCGAGGCCGGCAAGTTCGCCGCCTTCCGCGACGCCGGCATCAACCGGCTATCGCTGGGCATCCAGAGTTTCGACGATCGCCACCTGGCTGCGCTCGGCCGCATCCATACCGCCGCCGAGGCGCGGCGCGCGGTCGATCTGGCTCTGCGCCATTTCGACAACGTCAATCTCGACTTGATGTACGCCCTGCCGCGGCAGACCCTGGCCGAGGCGCAGAGCGACATCCGGACCGCCGCCGGTCTCGGGGTCGCGCATCTTTCCGCCTACCACCTTACCCTGGAACCGAACACGCCTTTCCATCACACCCCGCCGCCGCTGCCCGATGACGACCTGGCGGCCGACATGCAGGAGATGGTCGAGGCGACGTTGGCCGGCACCGGATACCAGCACTACGAAACTTCGGCATTCGCCCGCCCCGGGCGGCGCTGCGCGCACAACCTGAATTACTGGCTGTTCGGCGATTACCTGGGTATCGGGGCCGGCGCCCACGGCAAGATTTCTTCGCCGGACTCGATCACTCGCGAAGTCCGCCGCAAACATCCGCGCGACTATCTGGATGCCGCCGCGCGGGGCGAGTTCGCCGTCGAACAGAAGGTGGTCGACGCCGACGAACTGCCTTTCGAGTTCATGATGAACGCATTGCGGCTGACCGAAGGTCTTCCACCGCGCCTGTTCCAGGAACGCACCGGCCTGACACTGGCGTCAATCCAGGATCGACTGGGCGCGGCGCGGCGCGAAGGCCTGCTGGAAATTTCGGCGGAGCGCATCGCCCCGAGCGCCAGCGGCCAGCGTTTTCTCAACCAGTTGCTGCTGGGATTCCTGCCTGATCGTTGACCGGCGCGTCAGCCGCGTATTCGACGCGGTTGCGCCCCGCCGCCTTGGCTCGATACATCGCTTCATCCGCCAGGCCGATCAGGCGATCCAGGCCGGTTTTGTAATCGCCGACCGCCACGCCGATGCTGACGGTAATGCGGATAGAGCTATCCTGTCCCTCGATGATGACGGGAGTCTTCGCCACGGTGGCACAAATGCGTTCGGCCACCATCAGCGCGGTATCGCGCGAAGTGTCGGGCAACATGACCATGAACTCCTCGCCGCCATAACGACCGAAGATGTCCTGACGTCGCAGACAGGCTTGGGCGATCCCGGCAAAGCGCTGCAATACCAGGTCGCCCACCTGGTGGCCGTGGCTGTCGTTGACCGTCTTGAAGTGGTCCAGATCCACCATCAGCAGGACCATCGGCTGGCCTGAGCGTCGGCCGCGCGCCTGTTCCCGCTCGGCCAGGTCGATGAAGGCGCGGCGGGCGAATGCCCCGGTCAGGGTATCGTGCCCGGCGAGATACTGGAGCGCTTCCTTGAGCCGGTCGTTGGCCATCAGGATCAGCCCGACCGCCATCAACAGGGTGCCCAAGGAGTAGCCCGAAAGGTCCGCTTGATAGAGCTGCTGGCTCAAGGTGGCTGTTAGCAAATCGGCCGGGGGTGGTTCGACCCAGATCGCCAAGGCCACCCGTGCCAGGGATATCAGGGTTTCCGCAAAGAAGAACAGGGTGGCGAAACCGTCGCCGAAACGCAGCTTGTGACCTGGGCGCCCCTTCAGGACAGCTATCAGGCAAAGGCCGAAGAGCAAGGCGGTGGTGCCGGGAACGATAATCACACGCGCCCGGAAGCTGTATTCGAAGTGAGTAAAGTAGACCAGCGACAGCAGGTTCAGCAGCATTACCGCGACCAGCAGGCGGGTGGGGATGGCGCGGTCGTTGAAGCGCAGCAAGCCGATATAGACCATGGCAATGCCGGCTTCGATGGCCAGGCTGCCGAGCACGATGGCAACGAAGTCCGGAAGCATGCCGCGCAAGCCGTTGAACAATGCCGCGACGAATATCAGGGCGCAGCCCATGCCCCATTCGCGCAATCCGCGGATGTCGGGCGGAAAGCCCCGCGCCTGGAACAGCAGGACGATCGCCGCCAGAAACGCCGAGACCAGCGTGCCGACGACCAGGACCAGCGGGTCGGGCTGCATGACGATCAGGTACGCCGCCGGAACACTACATCCCAGACGCCGTGGCCCAGGCGCAGGCCGCGGCTCTCGAACTTGGTCCGCGGGCGGTAGTCGGGGCGCGGTGCAAAGTCGGCGGCGGTATTTTCCAGCAAGGGTTCCGCCCCCAGTACTTCGAGCATCTGCTGTGCGTATTCCTCCCAGTCCGTGGCGCAGTGCAGGATGCCGCCGGGAATCAGGCGTTCGGCGAGCAGTTGCACCAGCGGCGGCTGGATCAGGCGGCGCTTGTGGTGGCGTTTCTTCGGCCACGGATCGGGGAAGAAGATGTGGACCGCGGCCAGCGATGCCAGCGGAATCATGTCGCGCAATACTTCCACGGCGTCGTGCTGGATGATGCGCACATTGCCCAGCTCGCGCTCGGCGATCTCCTTCAGCAGTCCGCCGACGCCCGGCGTGTGCACCTCGATGCCGAGATAGTCGTTTTCAGGATGGGCGGCGGCGATGCTGGCGGTGGTCTCGCCCATGCCGAAGCCTATCTCCAGGATTATCGGAGTGCCGTCGCGGCCAAAGGCGGCGGCAAGATCGAGCGGGGCCGGTCGGTAGGGGATGCCCCACAACGGCAGTCCCTGCTCGTGATGGCGTTGCTGGGCTTGGGTGACGCGTCCCTGGCGCAGGACGAAACTGCGGATGTGCTGCGCCAGGATCATGTGATCAGGCCGCTGGTCGGAGAGCTGGGGCTGGCGGCGTACAGCTTCTTCGGCATCCGCCCGGCCAGCCATGCCTCGCGGCCGGCCTCGACCGCCTTCTTCATAGCGCCGGCCATCATCACCGGATCCCTGGCCAGGGCGATGGCCGTATTCATCAGCACCCCGTCGCATCCCAGTTCCATGGCGATCGCCGCGTCCGAAGCGGTGCCGACGCCGGCATCGACCAGCACCGGCACCTTGGCGTTTTCGATGATCAGCTTGAGATTCCACGGATTGAGGATGCCCATGCCCGAGCCGATCAAGGATGCCAATGGCATCACCGCGACGCAGCCTATTTCTTCAAGCAGCTTGGCCTGGATCGGGTCGTCGCTGCAATACACCATCACCTTGAAGCCGTCCCTGACCAGGGTTTCCGCCGCTTTCAGGGTCTCAGGCATGTGCGGGAACAGGGTGTTCGGATCGCCAAGCACTTCCAGCTTGACCAGGTCGTGCCCGTCGAGCAGTTCGCGCGCCAGGCGCAGCGTGCGCACCGCGTCGTCGGCGGTATAGCAGCCGGCGGTGTTGGGCAGATAGGTGTAATCGGAGGCCGGCAATACGTCCAGCAGCGACGGCTGGCCCGGTTCCTGGCCGAGGTTCATGCGGCGGATCGCCACTGTCACGATCTGCGCGCCGGAGGCGTCGATGGCCGCCTTGGTTGCGGCGAAGTCCTTGTATTTGCCGGTGCCGACCAGCAGGCGCGACGTGTAGGCCTTGCCGGCGATGATCAATGGGTCGTTGTTCATGGTGGTTTTGAGTGGAGTTTATCCGCCGCCGACGGCGACGACGATTTCGATGCGGGTGCCGGGCTTGATCACAGTCTCTGCGTGCCTGCTCTTCGGCACGATCTCGCCGTCCATTTCGACCGCGACACGCTTGCCGGCATAACCGAGATCTTCAAGCAGTTGCGCCACGCAAGTCTTCGCTTCGAGGCGGCGTGCTTGGCCATTGAGGGTAAATTGAACCTGGGCATCCATGGAGGAAATTCTAACTTAGAAATGGCCTCATTTCCGGCATCGCCGATAGCCGGTGCTACGAATTCGCTGTCGGATCTTCGACCGCAACCGTAGCGTCATGGACCGTAGTAAAATTGCGCTTAGAGCGGGCGTCGTATAATGGTAATACCCTAGCTTCCCAAGCTAGAGCCGTGGGTTCGATTCCCATCGCCCGCTCCAGAAACTCTTCCATGAACGTCCTAACCAAGGCTGGAAAACCAGGCAAACAAAAGGCATATTGCCTTTCTTGCGTCCTACGTGGTTCCAATTGATCTGTTGCAATCCGCCTGTTTGAGGACGCTACAGGATTTCTTCAAGCTCTTATATCTATCGTGCACACGCTTGATTTACTGAATCAACCAGAATCCGGCCAGATTGACCAACTGGTAACGTTGTTCAATCGGGGGCAATACGCAGAAGCTGCAGCCCTCGCCGGAGAGATGACTGTGCTGTTTCCGAGGTACAGCGTCGGCTGGAAGGTATTGGGTGCGGTGCTAAAGCAGGTCGGGCGAACCTTGGATGCGTTGGCACCAATGCAAAAAGCGATAGTGCTGGCGCCAAGTGACGCCGTGGCGCACAGCAATCTTGGCGTTACCCTCAAGGATATGGATCGTCTGGACGAGGCCGAGACCTGTTGCCGCCGGGCTCTCGAGATTAGCCCCAATTATGCCGACGCATATTACAACCTCGGAAATGCCCTCAGCGGTCTGGGTCGGCTAGACGAGGCCGAGGTTCATTACCGCCATGCTCTGGGGATCAAGCCGGATTACGCTGACGCGCACACCAATCTGGGTGTTGTCCTAAATGACCTTGGCCGGATAGACGACGCCGAGCTCACATACCACCGAGCTCTGCGGATCAACCCCGATTGCGCAGAGGCGATTAACAACCTGGGCGTGGCCCTCAAGCATCTCGGTCGGACAGATGAGGCGGAGGTCAGTTGCCGTCAAGCCCTGACGATCAAACCCGATTACGCCGATGCCCACCGCAACCTGGCCGTTATTCTCGAGGATCTGGGTCATCATGCCGGGGCCGAAGCCAGTTGCCGCCGATCTCTGTGCACTAAACCGAATCACCCTCAGACACATTACAACTTGGGTAATACCCTCAGTAGCCTCGGTCGGCTAAGCGAAGCCGAAGCAAGCTACCGCCGAGCTCTAGCCATCAAACCCGATTACATCGATGTGCATAACAACTTGGGCAACATCATCAAGGATATGGGCCGCCTTGACGAGGCAGAAGCAAGCTACCGCCGGGCTCTCAGGATCAACCCGGACTTTGCGGAGGGGCAAAGCAATCTGGGCATCGCGCTTAAGGAAAGCGGACAGTTGGATGAGTCGATTGCTTGCTTTCGGGCCGCAGTGGCACTTGACCCGAGCAACACACGTTTTCATAGCAACCTCGTCTATACGATCTATTTTCACCCTACGTTCGATGAACGAGCAATACTCGATGAAGCAAGGAATTTCGGTTTGACACATTGCTCATCCGGATATGCAACACGCAATTCGCTTGCAAGGGGAGATCGATTGTCTGAAAGGCAACTGCACATTGGCTATGTCTCACCGGACTTCAGAAACCATTGCCAGTCACTCTTTACAATCCCATTATTGTCGAATCACGACCGCACGAAGTTCAAAGTACATTGCTACGCCCAAGTAAGACAGCCTGACGAAATCACTAAGCGCTTGGCTACCTACGCCGACGTATGGCGACCTACGATTTGTCAAAGTGACGAGCAGCTCGCAACCACCATCGCCGGTGATGGCATAGATATCTTGGTTGACCTGACGATGCATATGGCTTACGGACGCCCCGCGTTGTTTGCACAAAAACCTGCGCCTATTCAAATCGCCTGGTTGGCCTATCCCGGCACCACGGGAATCCCGGCAATGGACTACCGTCTTACCGACCCATGGCTGGACCCCCCCGCGCTTGGCGACGACCGTTACACCGAGACATCGATTCGCCTACCAGATTCCTTTTGGTGCTATGCGCCCTTGATTCCCCGCATGGAAACTGGCCCTTTGCCGGCGCTGACGGCCGGGCATATCACCTTCGGATGTCTCAATAACTTCTTTAAGGTCTCTGACGATACTCTGCGTCGCTGGAGCCGGGTAATGGTAGCGATGCCATCGTCAAGACTTATCTTGCTCACGCCGCCAGGATCTCCAAGGAAGAGAGTCCTGGAGTTATTCGGTCGATATGGTGTCGAGGCCGGACGCATCGAGTTTGTCGGACGCCAGCCGCAGCCTCAATACTTGCAAACATATAATCGCATTGATCTTTGCCTGGATACGTTGCCCTACAACGGACATACCACGAGCATTGACTCTTATTGGATGGGTGTGCCGGTGATTACTCAAGTTGGGCACACCGTTGTTGGACGAGCGGGTTGGAGCCAACTAAATAACCTGGGTCTGCCCGAGTTGGCCGCCTTTGACGAAGAGACTTTCGTCAACATTGCCGTCGCGACCGCGACCGACTTGCGGCGACTAAGCGAACTGCGACAATCACTGCGTAAGACTCTAGAGGACAGTCCGTTGATGGATGCGAAACGCTTCACCCGCGCAATGGAGAATGTGTATCGTCAAGTTTGGCGAAGCTTACACTCCACGTCTGGAAACGATGGGTCTGACTGAGATCTACCGGGACACTGACCTGACTGGTTTTCTCGGGCCAATTCGATCTGGAGATTCTTGGCCCGGCCATCTTGCGTAGGTTGCTTTCCGCTGCTGTTTTGCTCAAGCGGAAGGGTCTCGAATGCCGAGTACTGCGCTGAAATAGGTCTGGTTCTGGCATACCTTTCGAATAGCCTGAAGCAGTTCAGTCCCGGCGTCCGATTTCACGACATAGCCATGAGCGCCGGCTTCGATCATTGTGGCGACACGACGCTGGTCCCGATGGGCCGAAAGGCCGATGACCTTTACGTTCGGGTATTTGGCGAGAAGCTGCCGCGTCGCTTCGACGCCGTTCAACCCAGGCATGGTCAGATCCATGCACACCACATCCGCGCGGCTCTCGCCTACCATCCTAAGAACGTCGTTGCCGTCGATCGCCTCGCCGACCACCTCGATGTCGGGGGCCAGTTCCAAAACCATATGCAGCGCATCTCGTAGCAGCGCGTGGTCATCAGCCAGCAATACACGCAATTTCATGAGGATCTCGCAACAAATTTCCCGACGAAGGCTAGCAGGAGTTGCACCTTTGATGTGTCAAAACTCGGCCTGACGCGTGGCGGAAAGGCCCGGCAAATAGTTGGCCCGGAAATCGTAGCCAGCGCTTGTCAGCGTCCCAAAAAAAAGCGGGGATAGAACGTTTGCTCCATCCCCTCAACCATGCACTACTGGAGGAAATACATGTGCGACTATATTTGCAGCGATTCAAGACCGCATCCCCTATTTGGGGTAGGTTTCCAAACTTGATTCCGGTGCTGGATTGGCGCCGACATGGGACTAGGGGAAAGAGGAATTGCGCTGCTAAAGCATTTATAGCAAGACCGGCTGCCGCCAATTCGCGATCAAATTGCCGCGAGCACCGGTTTGGAATTCACAGCCAGAGGGACGGCGAATCCTTGGTGGCGGCGGTCTCGAAGAACGCGATGAGCCGCTCCATGTCATCGGCCAGTTCGTTGGGAAGGCGCTGGCGATCCAGGACACCGGTTGCAACCGCGGAAGCGACCAGCGCCCTGTCGTCCCCCGTTTCGTAGCGCATGAAGATTTCGCGCGCGGTACGTTGATGGAATCGGTGGATGATGCCGCTCAATTCATGACTGTCGATCTTGCCAAGCCGCCAATCGTCAAAGGATTCCGCAAGCGCCGACAGGGCACGGCTTAGTTCCTCCTCGTGGGCTTGCCGCGCAAGCTTGGGAAGCAAACTCTTGAGGTTCGTCAATGTCTTTGCCATCTTGTTCTGTGAAAATCGAGTTGCGACGGGCTTTTGTGGGGAATCGGCACACGATAAGCCAAACAGTAGTGATTGGCATCCCCTAAATAGGGTAGGTTCGCACCGCGCACCCGTCTGGCGGCCGAGAACCCTTGAGGAAAGCCGTCGCTCAAAGCCGAGTGACCCGCAAGGTGATTCCGAAGGATGCCGTTTCATGCAGGATGACCGTCTTACCCCGTTTGCTCTCGTCGTCGAGGACCATCCGCTGGTCGCGGATTCGCTGATAGCCTGCATCCGCGACTGTGCCCCCGGGCTGGAGGTTCACAGCGCGGAGTCCCTTCGGGCGGCGCTGCATATCCTCGCGCGGCGGCCTTCGCCCCTGCTGATCATTACCGACCTGGCGTTGACCGACACCAAGGGTACCCAGGCTGTCAGAAGCCTGCGCGAGGCGGCACCCGAGACGCCCTTGCTGGTTTTCACCGCGCTGGACGATCCGATGCTCCGCAGCGAGGCCAAGGAACTCGGGGCGAGCGGCTACCTCATCAAGAGCACGTCGACGCAGACGCTGCGGGACGAAGTTCGGGCTGTCATCGGCATGCATCCCGCCGGGCAACCCGTTCCTCCTGAAGGTGCCGGCAAGCTGAACCGACTGCTGACGCCAAAACAGCTCGCGGTAATTGAAGAGTTGGTCGCGGGTCGCAGCAACAAACAAATCGCAGCGCGCTTGAATCTCAGCGACGAAACAGTCGGCTCCCACATGAAGGAAATCCTCAGCCGGCTGGGCGCAAGAAATCGTACAGAAGCAGTTGTCCGCTACCTCCAGATGATCAACCAACCCAGTGAACAAAGCAGAGGCTGAGTGTATTGTATGAGGCGCGCGCTGCTGCGTTTTGTTGCCTGTAGCCTGGGATGCATGGCCCCGGTGGTTCAAGCCATGGCTCCTGTACCTGTCGATCTCACGCCCGAAGCGGAGCGAGTTGCGGTATGGCAGGCGCTGCGTGTCGTGGAGGTTGCCGATCGACAAGTTACGCCCGATCAGGCGGCGGAACTGGCAGCCGGGAGCGAAGCCTCAGGCGTAGACAGCCCGGACCGCGTGCACGGGCGCGGCACGTCGCCCCATTGGGCACTATTCTCTCTGCATAATACGGGAGCGTCGGTGCTGCTGCGCCTGCTCGCGCTGGAGACCACCACCCAGTACGATACCCGCCTGTTCGAGCGCGACGACACAGGCATCTGGCATCCTGTCAAGTCGCTGGCGGACACCGCCGACGGCCGTCTCGGCGGCGGGACCACCTTTCCGGTCTGGGCGTTGCAACTGCCTCCCCGGCAGACTAGCGAACTGTTGCTGCGGATCGAGGGCCCGGCCATCGTCCGCTTTCCATTGTTTGTCTACCACCCGAGGAATTTCGCCGAACGGGGACGCACGCTTCATGTGGCAATCGGCATCGCGCTGGGGAGTTGCCTGTTAATCGTCGTCTACATTGGATCTCGACGCCGCTATCTCGATGACCGATCGGCGCCCCTGTTTATCTGCATGATGATCGCCGATTTGGTGGGCGCATTGTGGTTGTCGGGCTTTCTGAGCGAGTTGTTCCCCGCCGTGCCGGAAAGCGCTCTCAGTTCGATAGGGTTTGCGGCCTATGCAGTCTTATTGGGCTGCGGCAGTCTGCATGCCCGCATCTACCTGAGTTCCGCCACCTGGACGCCAAACGGCGATCGCTTGTTGCAGATCCTTGCCTGGATCTCGCTTGGGCTGGCGCCGTGGTTTCCCTTGGTGTTTCCGGTCGCCGCCAGAATCCTTGTTGTTTCGGGTGGAACAACGATCGCTCTGATCCTGGTCGTCGTTTCCGCGCTGGCCGCACGCAGGAGAATTCCTCTCTCCGGATTCATCGCCGCAGCCTGGTTGGCTTATCTGCTGGTGGGTTCATTGTTTCTGATCGCGCGGACCGTCGACAATCCGCTGCTGTGGTCACCAAGCACGCTTCCCCTGATGCAGGCTACCGCGGTCGCGATTCTTTTCGGATCCGCCATGAGCCAGCGCCTGATGCGGCAAAGAGATGCGCTGGCGGCGGCGCGCCAGGAAGCCGTGATGCAGCAGCAGAAGCAGGCGGCAATTATGCACGAGCGCGGCCTGCTGTTTGCGGCCACCAATCACGACCTGCGCCAGCCCCTGCTCGGGGTCGGCCTGTTTGTACAACTGTTCAAATCGGCGCGCACTCCCGAAGAACGGGACGCGTACTCGGCGAAGCTGGATATGGCGCTCAAGGAGGTCGACGATCTCCTGGTAAACATCCAGCAACTCGCGTCGGTCCACGAAGCCTCGCATCGCCCGGCCCTGGAGACGGTGAGACTCGACGCCGTGCTGGCGCCGTTGATCGAGGAGTATCGGGGGCGATCGGAGTACAAGCAGCTCACCATCCGCTATGTGCCGTCGCGACTGACCATCACGACTCATGTTCCGTACTTTCAGCGCATCGTCCGCAACGCGCTCTCCAACGCCATCCGCTATTGCGACCGGGGAGACCGGATACTGGTCGGCTGCCGGCGCGGAGGCGGGTTGCGTCTGGTCGTCAGGGATACCGGCCGCGGCATGACCGAGGAGCAGATCGAACGGGCGTTTGACGCGTTTCAGCGTTTCGACTCCGAAGGGTCCATCGAGGAAGGATTCGGCCTGGGCTTGTTCAGCACCAAGAGTCTGGCCAATGCCCTGGGGCTGGCGGTCAGCCTGCACCGCCACGATGGACGTGGCACCGAGTTCAGAATGCTGATGCCGCCCGGCGACGCGCTCCCGGTAATAGCCCTGCGCCGTATTGCAATTCCAGCCCTGCAAGAGCCTGGCCTGCTCGACGGTTTCCACGCCTTCCGCGACGATCTGCATCCCCAGGTTGCGGCCCAGGTCGATCACCGTCTTGGCAATCGCCACATCCGACGGGTCCGTGACGATGCCGTTGATAAACGACCTGTCGATTTTGAGCACGCTGATGGGCAGGCGTTTGAGATAACTCAGGCTGGAAAATCCCGTGCCGAAATCGTCCATGGCAATGCTCAGCCCAGTCGCATTCAGTTTTTGGAGCAGCAGTATGGTTTCTTCCGGATTATCCACCGCCATGCTCTCGGTAATCTCCAGTTCCAGAAAATACGGGGCCAGGTCATTTGCCGAGAGCGCAGTGTGAATGGAGTCGACGAAGGCCTTGTGCCTGAACTGGCGGGCGGAGATGTTCACCGCCATGCGGATCGGCGAGATGCCCGCCTCGCGCCATTCGCGGGCCTGGGCACAGGCCGTATTCAATACCCACTCGCCGATGGGAACGATCAGGCCGGACTCTTCGGCGATGGAAATGAACTCGTCGGGCGGCACCATCCCCCGCTCGGGATGTTGCCAGCGGATAAGCGCCTCCATTCCGGAAATCGCGCCGGTGTTCAAGTCGATCTGCGGTTGATAGTGGAGCAGCAACTCCCGGCGCTCCACCGCATGGCGCAACTCCGCCTCCAGGGTGAGCCGCTGCCGCAGCAGCGTATTCATCTCCTGCCGGTAGAACGCGTAGCGATTGCGCCCGCCGTCCTTGGCGCGATACATGGCGGTGTCCGCATGCATCAGCAGGGTTCCGGCATCCCTTCCGTCTTTCGGATACAGGCTCGCTCCTATGCTGCAAGACACATGCAGTTCGAGCCCGGCGACGTGGTAGAGGCCGGACACATTGGACATGATTCTGCCGATGGCGACCATCGCGTCGTTTTCCGTCTGGTCCTCCGCCAGGACCAGCACGAACTCGTCGCCGCCTGGCCGGGCGACGGTATCGACATCGCGCACGCAAGCGCTGATTTTTTTCGCCACTGCCTGGAGCAGCTGGTCGCCGACCGCATGGCCGAGACTGTCGTTGATGTCCTTGAAATGGTCGAGATCGACGAAGATCACGGCCACCGTCTTGTCATGCCGCTCGGCCAGCGCGATCGCATGTTCCAGGCGATCGTTGAGCAGGAGACGATTGGCCAGCCCGGTCAACGCATCATGGTTTGCCTGATTTTCGAGTTCCGCCTGGTAACGTTTTTTCTCGGTGATATCCCTGCCGACGCCACGATAGCCCTTGAAATTCCCTTGGTCGTCGAAGATCGGGATGCCGCTGGCGCTGTACCAGCGGATACTCCCATCCTTCGCCCGGAATTGATATTCCCAGTTCTTGAACGGCAGGTGAGCCTCCAGCAGCGCCCTGTGCGCCGCCCACTGCTCGTCGCTGATGCCGATGATCGGCAGTTCCCAACGGGTTATACCGACATGGCTTTCGGCCGGAACACCGGAGAACTTTAGATTGGTGGTGCGGCTGGTGTAGCGGAAATGTTCGTCCTGCTCCCAGATGGAATCCGACGAAATTTCGGTGAGATTGCGAAACCGTTCTTCGCTCTCGTTCAAGGCCTGTTCGACGTTTTTGCGTTCGCTGATGTCGATGATCATCGCGACGAAATATTCCGGTTCGCCAAGCTTGTCCCGTACCAGGGAAATGCTCAGATCCAGCCACACCGCCTCGGCATTCTTGTTGACGAAGCGAATTTCGCGGTTGAAGCCGCCGATTTTTCCGGCCACCAGGTCCGCCAAACCCCGCCTGTCCGGTTCGACATCCTGTTCATGCGTAATATCGAAGATTTTGTAGCCGAGCATTTCCTTGCGGTTGTAGCCGGTGATTTCACAGAGTTTCCGGTTGACCTCGAGAAAGCGCCCTTCCAGGTCCAGGCGTACCACGCCGACCGGCGCGTTTTCGAAGGTCGCCTTGAAGCGCGTCTCGCTGTCTCGCAGGCGCTTGCTTTCGAAGTGGGAATACGTGTCGAGCGCGATGCCCATGTCGAAAAACACGATCTTCAGCAGGGCATTGATGGCCTCGCCAAGTCCGCCCGTGTCTCCCACCTTGGCCCGGGAGAGGAGATCGACGATCTCGGTGAGGTATTTGCGGTAGGCGCCCAGATACCACTTGGGTGGCAGGCTGATTCTCTGGTGTGCCATGCCCACCTTCAAGCGGTCGAGGATGTAGTTCTCGCCGTAGTCGCCCTCGGTCAGGGCGCTGAAATAGCGCGCCTGGACTTGCTTCAACTGTTGCAGCACCGGACCTTCCGCAACATAGGCTTGCAGCGGCGCGAACTTGAACAGGTGGTCGTAGAAGGCGTCGGTAAAGCTTTCGCGCTGCGGCTCCAGCAGCGCGTGCAGCGCCTTCAGGACGGCGACGTCGTGCTCCTCGAACTCCAGGAAGCGCCAGCGTTCGTCGATCTCCTCGCTGCCCAGGCCGATTTGCGCAGCGATGTTCAAGGTTTCCAAAATATCGGACATTCTGCTCCTGTGGGGTTGGCCATAACGACCGTTGTCGTCGTTCCGCCAAGCGCAAAATTTCAGCACATACGCAATAAGCTATCAATTTGGTAAGCACATATGCAATAAACTACCGTACTTTAAATATAAAAGTTATACCTATAAATGGGTAGCAATATCATTTATATGGGTAGTAGCCTTGTTTATGATGGGGGATCCGATGGCTCAAACCGCGGTTCGCCCCTCTAGCGGGCGTAAGCCGCACGCGCCGCGTCGAGTTCCAGTTTGACTGCTTGCCTTAGCGCGGGTGGTTCCAGCACCTCGACTCCGGAACCGTGGCGCAGGATGTCCATGACCAGTTCCGTCGGGTTGGAGTAAGGCAGTTCGAGCAGGAAATGACCGTCGGCCTCGGTATGCGACTTCTGCCGCGGATGCCACTGCTCGGCGGCGACCCAGCGGGCGTGCGATGGGGTAAATCGCAGTTTCGCCCAGGCCACCACGGCGCCTGAAAATATCCCGTAGCCGGCGCCGAGAACGGTGTCCAGGTCGCGTTTGGCGATCTCCTTGACTTTCTTGTCGACATGCTCCGCGTGGCGGATGGCATCCACCGCAAAACTGCGGACTTCCTCACGCAGGTGGCACCAGGCGTCCATATACCAGTTGTCCCGGTAATAGATCAGGCGCTGCGGCGACACTTCACGTTCGGTCTCCTGGCCGGAGCCGCGGTTGTAGTGGCGGATGAACAGGCGCCGGCGTTTCAGCAGCGTCGACGCGATCAGGTCGAAATA
>JAPLQT010000121.1:50195-119369 GCA_026399515.1 Pseudomonadota bacterium
CGATCAGGTCGAAATATTTCAGCCCGGCGTGGCGCTTGGCCGCATGCAGGATGCGTATGCGCTTGGCGACTTCCTCGGGCGCGTTGTCGCGGCTGCCCAGCAGGCTCTTCAGGCGCGTCTGCAAGGGCGCGATGTGCGGCCCGAGCAGTCCCGGCTGCACTTTCTCGAGCAGGTTCTGCATCATCAGTAGCGCATGGATTTCCGAAGCGTTGAACCACAAGCCCGGCAGTTCGTGTTTCGTCGCGTGGCGTCCCGGTCCCGGTGCCTCAAAACGGTAGCCGGCGGCGTCGCGGTCATAGACGATGGGAACATTCAGTCGGTCGCGCAGGTATTGCAGGTCGCGCTTCAGGGTGGCGCGGGAAACTTCCAGCGTGTCCAGCAATTGCTGGAAGGAAACGATCTTCCGGTCGTGCAGGATCTGTTCGATCTTGTAGAAGCGCTCCGTCTGATTCATGGCAACTCCCGTGGCAGGCTCAAATCGTGAGCCTGCTCGATTATGCAGGAATGAGTATTGCGAAAACAAGCGTCTTCCGTTACCGTTGCATCGGCGTAGACTGGAGCGTTGGCGCCCGATATGCAATAAACCATGGAACCCCACAGATCATGAGCGATCCCCAAGACGCGAAATTCACCGAAACCGATCTCGATCGCTTGGAGGAATTGCTCGACTCCGCCATCTTCAAGGACGAGGCGATGCAATTGGATGAATTGCAGGCCTTGATCTGTGCCGTGGTCAGCGGACCGGAAGTCATTCCGACCAGCGTCTGGCTGACGGCCGCCCTCGGTGAAGCGCCGGCCTATGAAAACGCGGAGCAGGCGAATGAGGTGCTCGGGCTGGTCATGGGTTTCTACAACGACATCGCCGACGCCCTCCTGCAGGATGAAGCGTGGGAGTTGATTCTCTACCCATTTGCCGACGATCCCGAAGAACTCGATTTTGCGGCCTGGGCCGATGCCTACATCTACGGCACCCAGTTGGGCAGCGACTGGTATGAATTCGCGGGCGAGCAGGCCGAGGATTTGTCGGAACTGCTGCAATCGCTGTTTCTGCTCAACGGCATGCTCAAGGAAGATGCGGAAAAAAACCAGGAGCGCTGGATGTCGGCGGCGGACGAAGCGCTCGCGATCAGTCGCGCCCAGGAGGAACTGCCCGAACTCGTGTCGGCCATTTACGATTTCTGGCGGGTCAGGCGATCCGCCGGCGAAAGCGAAACGTTCCGAGGGGGTGAAGCCGAGGTGGGTGGCAACGAAACCTGTCCTTGCGGTAGCGGCAAGAAATTCAAGCAGTGTTGTGGCAGCCCGGGGAGGCTGCATTGAATCGAGTCCAGCTTACTTGACGGCGGCGCGGCGCAGATGATGGGAGACAAACCACAAGCCGCCGGCCGTGAGCAGCGCGCAGACCAGGAGCGGGACGGCCAGTTGCGGTAGCGTGAAGTCCTCCCCTTTGAGCACCTGCGTCATCAAGGTATTTTGCGCCAGCGCCGGCACCCACAAATGCCAGCCTTCATCGCCACTCTGGTTGAATAGTGTCATCATCGGCATCAGGGAGACGCCCAGAATCAGGAATGCCGTGCTGGCCTGCGCCTCCTTGAAGCTCTTGCAGCGTATGGCCACGGCCATCAGCACGGCCGACAAGGCGGCGGCAAAAGGCAGCAATACCACCAGGAACATCAGCGCCTCGCGCCAGCCGAACTGGAACATGGCCTGCAAGGTGTCGCTGCGCAACAGCCATTGCGCCGGCAGGAAACTGAAGCAATTGAGTAGCGCGACCATCATGCCCACGCTGGCCACGGCGCCCCACTTGCCTAGCACCAGGGCCAGGCTGTCGGCCGGGTTCATGACCAGCGGCTCGAGCGAGCCGCGCTCGCGCTCGCCGGCCGTGGTGTCCAGCGCCGCATTGAGCGCGCCATACAACACGGCCATGAGCACAAAAAACGGCAACATGCCGGTGATCCTGATGGCACGGGTCTGAGTGCTCGCCAGATCACGCTCCTCGACCTGCATCTGATCCAGCAAGACGCGCGACACGCCGCGCATGGCCAGGCTCAGGGCGGCGCGCTCCCGGCTGAAGCCGCCCAGCAGTTGCGCCACGCGCGGAGCTGTCGATGCGCTTTGCTTGTTGGCGCTGTCGATCACCAATTCGACCACCGGCGTATCGCCGTGCAGGATGCCCGTCTCGAAGTCCTCGGGCACCACCACCACCGGGTCGGCGAATTTCGAGGAGCGCATTTGCGCCTCGAAATCCACCGGGGCCGCCTTGACGGTCCAGGTCTGGCGCTCGAAATAATTCCGCAGGCTGGGCCCATGGTCGAGTCCCGACACGTAGACTTCGCGCTGCTCGGCGCGCGACTCCAGCGAAGCGATAAAGCCCGACAACGCAATCAGGATCAGCGGCCCCATCAACACGCCGGTGACCAGCACGATCAACATTGTGCGCCGATCGCGCAGGGCGTCGATGATCTCCTTCTTATAGACGGCCAATGCCACGCTCAGGAACTTCATGCCGGCACTCCTTTGCCTATCGTGCCTATCGCGTCTTCATGCGCGAAGGCCAGTTTCACGAAGGCCTCCTCAAAATCCTGTTGACCGGTTCGCTCCAGCAATTCCGCGACCGTGCCCGCGGCGACCGATAGCCCTTGCGACACCACCACCACGCTATCGCACAGACGCTCGACTTCCTGCATGATGTGGGTCGAGAAGACAATGCATTTTCCGCCGCCCTCCGGCGAGCGAAGGAAGCGCAGGGATTCGCGCAGCGCGCGCGTCGCCACCACGTCGAGGCCGTTGGTGGGTTCATCCAGAACGATGTTGGCCGGATCGTGCACCAGCGCGCGCGCCAAGGCGGTCTTCATGCGTTCACCCTGGCTGAAGCCGTCGGTGCGGCGTTCCAGCAGCGCATACATGTCCAACATGCGGGCCAGCGATTCGGCGCGGTGGTGGGCCGCATCGCGCGTCATGCCCTGCAAGGCGCCGTAGTAGACAATATTTTCGCGGGCCGTCAGGCGGGTGTAGAGACCGCGCGAATCGCTCAGGACACCCATGCGCGCCAAGGCCTCCAGCGGCCGGGAGGCCACATCCACGCCGTCTACCGTGATGCGGCCGGCATCCGGCGCGATCAGGCCCGCCAGCATTCGCAAGGTGGCGGTCTTGCCCGCGCCGTTGGGGCCCGGGAGCCCGGTGATTCTTCCGTCGGGCGCCGCGAAGTCGACATCGCGCACGGCGTGCACCACCGGCGCCGGGGTGCGTTTGAGCGACCAGCCCTTCCTGGGCGATGCTGCGGCTTTGAAGCTGCGCGCCAGATGCTCGATCGTTATCATGGCGCCGCCTTGGCACCGGCGGCGCCATCGTACGCCGCAGACACCGGCATGAAGGCGGGCGGCCGCGGAATGCGTGTGGCGCAACCGGTATCCAGCGCCGCCGCGGCGACGTCGTCCGCGGCATCGATGAAGCGTACCAGCACGTCGCGCATGCAGCCCAGCGCCATGACGCCGTGGCCGGCATTGGGCACCACCACATGCCTTGCTTTGGAGCCCAAGGCCAGCGCCACGCGCTCTCCGTGGCGCGGCGGCGTCACCGGATCCAGGCCGCCGCTCAGGAGCAGGGTCGATGCCGGTGTCGGCGGCACCGTGTAAAAAGCAGCGCGTACCTCGGCGCGTGGCCAGTCGGCGCAAATGCGCGCGTAGAAACGCCCGAACTCGACACCGAAATCATTGCCCGGGATATCGGTGGCCCCGTTGGCCTGCTTCATGCGAGGCGCGTCTTCGGCGCAAATCACCGAGAAATGCATGCCCCAGGCCAATTCGCCCGCGCGTCGCGACTCGGACGCAACGCTCAAGCCGATCATGGCGCTCCACCTGCCGCGCGCCGCCTCGCTGATGGCGACGGGCAAGGCGGAAGCCGCCACCGGCGAATACAGCGACGAACGGACTAGGCCCAGGACAATTTCACGGGTGATCGTCAGTTGTTCAGTTTGGCCGGTCATCGGGTGCGTCACCGGCATGGAGAGCGGCAAGGAGACCAGCAGCCGCGACCAGTCGGTGCGCAAGCCGGGATGCGAGGCGTGGCAAGCAGGCTCCCGCTCACAGGCCTCCAGCAAGGCGTTAAAGGCTGTTTGCCCGTCGGTCGAGAAACTCACCGGCAGTGTCATGTCGGGCGGCGCCACGCCGTCGAGCACGCTGCGTCGCACGGCGTTGGGAAACTGGCGCATGTATTCCAAGGCCGCCCGCGTGCCATAGGAGGCGCCGATTAGATCGATAGTGGGCGCCCCCAGCGCTTGGCGGACCGCATCTATGTCCTGCATTGCGACCGTGGTGGTGAAATGTCGCAGATCGCCATAGGGCAGTTTCTTCAGTTGGGCAAGGCACCGGCTTATGAACGCATCGCGCAAACCCGCATCCAGTTGCTCGGCCAACGGACGATGGCGTTGGTCCTCGCATTTCAAGGGCGCCGAGCGGCCCGTTCCACGCTGGTCCACGAACACCAGATCGCGCCGGTTGTTCAATCTGCTCAATAGTTGCAGCATCATCGGTGCCACCTGTATGGCGCTCTGGCCGGGCCCGCCCGCGAGGAGGAAGACCGGATCGGGTCGCTTGCGTCGCGCCAGCGCGGGCACCACCACATAGTGCACGTCGATGTGTGTGCCGTCCGGCTGCGCCGGGTCGAGCGCCCGTGAGACCACGCCACACTGCACCTCGGTCTTGATCCCGACCACGCGACAAGGCTTGAGAGCCTCGGCGCCGGCGGATGTCCCCATGCCCGGAATGGTCCATAGCACGCAGGCAGAAATCCAGAAGAACCAGAAAGGACGGCGCATATTTTTCACCGCGCTATGGTAGCAGCGTCAAACCCGGAAGATTCGGTACCCAACGGGAATAAATCTTATCGGCTCTGGGGATCCGCCGCTCACCGTCGATAGATATCAGATTCAGATAGTCGGCAGACCTTCAAGGCTTTCGTGCATTTCCAGCCAGCGTAGTTCCGCCTGTTCAATGGCGCGCAGCAGTTCTGTCTTGCGCTTCAGCAGGGTCTGCGCCAAGGCTGGATCGGCGTCGCCCGCATAGAGCGTGGGGTCGACCAGGCGGGCTTCGAGCAGCGCCAGTTCGCTTTGTCGCGACGCGATCTGCTTTTCGATTTTCACCGTTTCCTTCTGCAAGCTGCGCCGTTGTTCCAGCAATGCCTGGCGCTCGGCGGTCGCCTGGGCGCGGTCTTCACGCCGCGCCTGCTTGCCGGTCGAAGGCGTACCCGCCGAGGCCGCCGCCGAACGCTGCCTGGCCAGCCAATCCGAATAGTCGTCGAGATCGCCGTCGAAGGCCTGCACCCGGCCATCGGCCACCAGCCACAATTCGTCGGCGGTGGTGCGCAGCAGGTGCCGGTCGTGCGACACCAGCACCACGCCGCCTTCGTATTCCTGCAATGCCAGGTTCAAGGCTTCGCGCATCTCCAGGTCGAGGTGGTTGGTCGGTTCGTCGAGCAGCAGCAGGTTGGGTTTCTGCCAGATCAGCAGGGCCAGCGCCAGGCGCGATTTCTCGCCGCCGGAGAAGCGGCCGCACGGCGCCGACACCATATCGCCGCGGAAATCGAAGCTGCCGAGATAAGTGCGCAGTTCCTGTTCGCGTGTCCTGGAGAACAGGCGCAGCATGTGCTGTAGCGGCGACTCGTCCGGCCGCAACTGCTCCAGTTGATGCTGGGCGAAATAGCCGATGTTCAATCCCTTGCCTTCGACCCGCTCGCCGGACATCGGTTGCAGTTCCCCGGCGAGGAGCTTCACCAGGGTCGACTTGCCGGCGCCGTTGCGGCCCAGTAGCGCCAGGCGTTGTCCCGGCCGCAGCGTCAGCTTGATGTCCGACAGGACGGTCTTCTCGCCATAACCCGCACGTCCGTCGTGCACCACCAGCAAGGGATCGGGGGCGGCGCCGGCATCGCGGAAACGGAAAGTGAATTGGGTGTCGACGTGGGCCGCCGTCACTTCTTCCATGCGGGCCAGTGCCTTGATGCGGCTCTGCGCCTGGCGCGCCTTGGTGGCCTTGGCGCGGAAGCGTTCGATATAGCTGTGCAGGTGGGCTTTTTCGCGCTGCTGCTTTTCGTACATCGACTGCTGCAAGGCTAACTGTGCGCTGCGCTGGCGCTCGAAGTCGCTGTATCCGCCGGTGTACAGCTTGAGCTTCTGCTGTTCCAGATTCAGGGTATGGTCGGCGACGGCATCGAGAAAATCCCGGTCATGCGCGATCAGGATCAAGGTGCCGGAATAACTCTTCAGCCAGTTTTCCAGCCACAGCACGGCGTCGAGATCGAGGTGGTTGGTCGGTTCGTCGAGCAGCAGCAGGTCCGAGCGGCACATCAGAGCCCGCGCCAGGTTCAGGCGCACCCGCCAGCCGCCGGAGAAGTCGGATACCGGCCGGGCGTAATCGGCGTCGGAAAATCCCAATCCGTACAGCAGTTCGGCGGCGCGGGCGGGTGCGGCGTAGCCGCCGATTTCGCCCAGGCGTCCATGCAGTTCGCCGACCCGGTGGCCGTCCCACGGGGACTTCCGCTGGTCGTCCCGCAGGGACTTCCTCTGGTCGTCGTGGTCGTTGTCGTGGGCCGCTTCGAGCGCCGCCAATTCGCGCTCGATGGCGCGCAGCTCGGTGTCGCCGTCGAGGGTGAAGTCCAGCGCGGCGTCGGGCAGCGCCGGCGTGTCCTGCGCGACGTGCGCCAGCACCCAGGCGCGGGGCAGTTCCAGGTCGCCGCTCTCGGCGTGCAATTCGTCGCGCAGCAGCGCCAGGAATGACGACTTGCCGCTGCCGTTGGCGCCGATCAGGCCAATCTTCCAGCCCGGATGCAATTGCAGGCTGGCGTCTTCGACGAGCAATTGCCCGTTGCGGCCGAATGAAAGGTTGCGCAGCAGAATCATGGTTGGATGGCGTCAGTTGGAACGGGCAATGGAAAAGGGGAGGAAGTACATCGCGAGGCCGGCGCCTCATGGTTGTGTTGCGGCCCGGCTCTATGCTGAGGGAATAGTCGCCCCGGTCAGCGCTTGACGCTCTTGAGCAGCGTCTGCCAGTGATCCCACTCCTCACGGCAGGCCGGCGGCACCTGCGTCATGGGCAGCACCGCCAGGCAGTTGAGCGGGGCCAGGCTCTGCGCAACGCGGGTGGCACGGGCCAGGCATTCGCCCAGATTGTGGTGGCCCTCGTTCTTGCCCGCCACCGTGGAGTGCACCACATCGGGAAAGGAGAAGCGCTGGAGATAACGCTCCGAGACCAGGCGGATCGGGCAGGGAAATATTTCATTCTGCAGCCGGATCTTGGGTAGCGGATCCTTGCCTCGGCAGCGTTGCAGGTATTTGGTCATCAGTGCCGGATAGGTTTCCGCCACCGCCAGCCAGCCGATGCACGAGACCAGCCCGATGGCATGGGCGTCGTCGGCCATGGCTTCGGGAATTCCGTAGTCGGGCAGCAGGGCGCGCATCGCGGCGCCGGTGGCCAGCGCATTCATCCAGTACGCCGAATAGTTGAATTCGGGGCAGCGTCCCTTCTGGTAGCGCATCATCATCGCGGCAACGAACACCACCCGCTGCACGAAGACCATGCCCAGGCGCACTACCGCCTGGCGCACCGACGCCGTCTTGTCGGCGCCGATGAAGCGGGCGGCATTGGCGTAATTGATCAGCGACAGCGAAATCACGGGATCGGACTGGATGATGGCCGCCACTTTCTTGATATCGCCCTTGCTGACGGCGTCCTCGACCATGTGGAACAACGTGTTGGGTACGGGCAGGTTGCTGTGCGCCTCGACGGCTTCGAGAAATTCCTGCATCGAGGGGGTTTCCTCTTCCAGGCTGGGCGTTTCGCTCGCCGCCGAAAGCATTTCCAGCGCCACTTCACCTGCCGCGCCGGTTTCCTTGAGGAAGGCCTCGACGCCGAGTCCGGTGGGAAAACGCTGGTAAGTCACTTCGGGCAGGGCTCCGCTGTCGGACCATTTCGGAACCGCCAGGGTAAACCGGCCCACGGCGTCGATCACCGTCCAGCTCAAAGTCTCTGCCGGCTCCCGGATGCCCGCTAGGACGAACTGGATGGCCGCCGGGGCCATGTCCTTGATCGGGCGGCCGGGGTCATGATAGGGATCGCAGGCCAGCGCCACGATCGCCGGCCAGCCCATCTCGGCGGGAACGTAGGCGGCGATGATGCCGAACCCGGGACGGGCCTGGCCATCCGGGGAGACTTCGAACTGAAAAACGCGGGGATCCAATTAATTGTCCAGAATTGCGTTGGGTTTGGGTCGGGTTTGTGTCGAGTTTGTGTATATGCCAGCGCGAATCATACCTCAGAGCCCGATAGCCGCGCGTACGCGGGGTTTCAAACACATCGTCATATCATCCCGCGCGGTGCTGACTTCGCCGCGAAGGCGATGCGCCCTTCCTGGGCCGGATACCTGCCACGACGCCCGGCATAGACCCCGGAAATTTGCTTCAGGTCGGCGGACTCGTCGCCGCTCAACGCCAGGTAATCCCGGATGCCGACTTCGCGGTGCGCATAATCGATGAACGCGCAGGCCAGCGGGACTTGTGCCGCCAAGGCCAGGCGATAGAAGCCGCTCTTCAGCTCGGAGGTGGCGCGCCGCGTGCCTTCCGGGGCGATGGCCAGATAGAAGCGTTCATGCCGTTCGAACTCCGCGACCATCTGGGTGGTGAAGCCGGTGCGCTTGCTGCGGTCCACCGGGATGCCGCCGAGCCAGCGGAACAGCGCCCCGAACGGCCAACGGAACAGGCTGTCCTTAGCGGCAAAGCGGATAGGCAAGCGGATGGTGGCGCGCGCCAGGACGCCGATGGGAAAGTCCCAGTTTGAGGTATGCGGATAAACGATAACGACCGCCTTCGGTCCGGGCGGCGGAACATAGACCACCTTCCAGCCGAACAATCGCAATAGCCAGCGTGCCGCTCCGCTCACTCGATCCCCTGGCTCGCCAGATATTCCTCGTAGTTGCCTTTGTAGTCGATGATGGCGCCGCCCTTGATCTCGAAGATGCGCGTGGCGATCGAGGAGACGAACTCGCGGTCGTGCGAGACGAACACCAGGGTGCCGGTGTATTTGTCGAGGGCGGTGTTCAGCGACTCGATGGACTCCATGTCGAGGTGGTTGGTCGGTTCGTCCATCAGCAGCACATTGGGCTTCATCAGGATCAGTTTGCCGAAGAGCATGCGGCCCTGCTCGCCGCCGGAAATCACCTTGACCGATTTCTTGCCGTCGTCGCCCGTGAACAGCAAGCGACCGAGCGTGCTGCGGACGATCTGTTCGTCCTCGCCCTGGCGTGCCCAGCCCTGGATCCAGTCGACCAGGGTTTCATCCGTGGCGAAATCCTCGCTGTGGTCCTGGGCAAAGTAGCCGGGGCGGGCCTTCTCCGCCCATTTGACGGCGCCGCCCTGGGGCGTCAGGCCGCCCAGCTTCTCCCCGGCCAGGCAGCGCAGCAGCGTGGTCTTGCCGACGCCGTTCTCGCCGATGATAGCGATCTTGTCGCCGGCCTCGATGAAGGTGCTGAAATTCTGGAACAGCGTGCGATCGTAGCCGTGGCGCAGGTTCTCGATCTCCACCGCATGGCGATGCAGTTTCTCCTTGTCGTCCACCTCGAAGCGGATCCACGGATATTGCCGCGAACTCGGCTTGAGGTCGTCGACCTTGATCTTCTCGATCAACTTGGCGCGCGAAGTGGCCTGGCGCGCCTTGGACTTGTTGGCCGAGAAGCGGCGCACGAATTCCTGCAATTCGGTGACGCGGTCCTTGGCCTTGGCGTTGGCCGACACCTGGCGCGCGCGCGCCTGGGCCGATGCTTCCATGTAGTCGTCGTAATTGCCTGGATAGACCTTGAGTGTCCCGTAATCGAGGTCCGCCATGTGGGTGCACACTTGATTCAAAAAGTGGCGGTCGTGGGAAATGATGATCATGGTGCTGTCGCGCTGGTTGAGCACGTCTTCCAGCCAGCGGATGGTGTTGATGTCGAGATTGTTGGTCGGCTCGTCGAGTAGCAGGATGTCGGGGTTGGAGAACAGCGCCTGGGCCAGCAGCACGCGCAACTTCCAGCCCGGCGCCACGGCGGACATGGGGCCGCTGTGCTGGTCGGTGGGGATGCCCACGCCGAGCAGAATCTCCCCGGCGCTTGCTTCCGCGGTGTAGCCGCCGTACTCGGCGAATTTCGATTCGAGCTCGGCGGCGTGCAGATAGTCGGCCTCGCTCGCCTCGGGATTGGCATAGATCGCGTCCTTCTCCAGCATGGCGGCCCACATCTGTTCGTGGCCCATCATCACCACGTCGAGCACGCGGATGTCTTCGAAGGCGAACTGATCCTGCCTGAGGAAGGACATGCGTTCGTGGGCGTCGAGCGAGACATTGCCGCCGGAAGGCTCCAGCACACCGGCGAGGATGCGCATGAAGGTGGTCTTGCCCGAGCCGTTGGCGCCGATCAGGCCATAGCGGTTGCCTTCGCCGAACTTGAGCGAAATATTCTCGAACAGGGGCTTGGCCCCGAACTGGATGGTGATGTTGGATGCGACGAGCACGGCGGAGAATCCTGTTTCAGCGGATGAAGTGACGAAGGCGGGAAGAAGCTCGGCGGCTCAGCAGCCATCGCCTGCCTGCGGGGCCGCTATTCTAACCGCTTTCATGGGCCGGCGAGAGGAAATCGCGGCTCGCGGCGGCTACATCAGTTCGACCACTGCTTCTGTTTGCGCGCGACGGGCGAGGAAGCCTTCGAGCGCGAATATGAATAATGCCGTCCAGATGATGCCGAAGCCGATCAGCTTGTCCATGGCGAAAGGCTCATGGTAGATCAGGATGGCGACCAGGAATTGCAGCGTCGGGGCGATGTATTGCAGCACGCCCAGCAGCGCCAGCGGTATGCGTTGCGCCGCCGCGGCGAACAACAGCAGTGGAATCGCAGTCACCACGCCACAACCGATCAGCAGCGTGTCGATCAGCGCGCCGGCATGGAGGAAGGCGCCCTGGCCGTTGGCATCGAGAGTGAACAGATACGCCAGCGCCGGCAGCAGCAGGATGCCCGTCTCCAGCGTCAGGCCATGCAGGGCGCCCAACGGAGAGGTTTTCTTGATGAGTCCGTAGAGCGCGAACGAGAATGCCAGTGCCAGGGCGATCCAGGGCAGGGAGCCGTGGGCGATGGTCAGGTAGACCACGCCCAGTATCGCCAGCGACACCGACACCCACTGCCAGGAACGCAGCTTCTCGTGCAACAGCAGGACGCCCATCAGCACGCTGATCAGGGGATTGATGAAATAGCCCAGGCTGGCTTCGAGGATGAAGCCGCTGTTCACCGCCCAGACATAGACCAGCCAATTGACGCTGATCAGCACCGCGGCCAGCAGATAGGCGCGGATCACCTTGAGTTTCAACGCCTGTTCGCAGAAGGCCGGCCACTGCCGCGTCACCACGATCACCGCGCCGAGCATCAGGCAGGACCAGACGATCCGATGGCCGATCAACTCCAGCGCCGGAACCTGGGCGAGCCATTTGAAATATACCGGGAACCCGCCCCACAGCGTGTAGGCGGCGACGGCGCTCCAGATGCCCCGGTTCATGTGCCTGCCTCGTTATAACCGGGTTGCAAGGCGACCTTCGACACGCGCAGGAAATATGCCGTCACCAGTCCGCCCGCCAGCGCCAGGCTGGTCAGCGCCGCCAGCCAGAAACCCGGCGCGCCGCGCGCCGCGCCGAAGTGGTCGGTCAAGCCGAGCAGATATCCGCCGGCCAGGCCGACGCCCCACAGCGCCACGGCATAAATCATCATCGGCACGGCGGTCTTCTTGTAGCCGCGCAGCACGCTGACCGCCGCGGTCTGCAAGGCATCGAAGACGTGGTACACGGCGACGTAGCCGATCAGCAGCGCCGCCGCCGCGCGGACCTCGGCGTTGTTGGTGTACAGCCCGGCGATGGTGTCGGCTCCCAGGCGCAGCGCCAAACAGGTCAACACGCCGAATCCCAGACCCATGGCGATGCCCGCTCCCCCGGCATGGCGGGCGCGCCGCGCATCGCCCGCGCCCAGCGCCTGACCGGCCAGCACGCTGGCGGCGTTGCCCAGCGACAGCGGCAGCATGAACGCCACGGCGGCAAGGTTGGAGGCGATCTGGTGGGCCCCCGAAGTGGCCGGGCCGAGCCGGGCGATGAACAGCGCCATGAAGGTGAAGGCGGTGACGTCGACGAAGAAGGTGACGCCGATGGGCATGCCGAGCCGCAGCAGTTCCCACATCTTGGCCGGCTTCGGCCCGTCGAAATCGACGAAGATGCGGTAGACACGATATTCCGCGTTGTAGGCGCACCACGACCAGGCGATCAGGCAACTCAGGATGCCGATCACGGCGGTGGCCACGGCGCAGCCCGGCCCGCCCAGCGCCGGCATGCCCAGGCCGCCATACATGAAGACCAGATTGAGCGGCACCTTCAACGCCACCCCGAGCAGATTAAACATCATGATCGGGCGCGGCCGGCCGATGCCGTTGGCGAAGCCGTAGAAGACGCGGAACATCAGGTTAGGGATGACGCTCCACGACAGCGCGTCGAGATAGGCGCGCACCTTGATCTCCACTTCCGGCGTCAGCCGCGACAGCGCCAGGAACGGCTCGGGATAACGCATCAGCAGGATCACCACGACGCCCAGCAGCAGCGCCAGCCACGCCGATTGCCGCACTTCCTCGCCGATCAGCGCCTGGTCGCCGGCGCCATAGAGATGCGCGACATTGGGCGTCAGCGCGATCAGCACGCCCATGGCGGTGACGAACACCGTGAAATAGATCGACGCGCCGATGCCGACGGCAGCCAGGTCGACTGGCGACAGCCGCCCTGCCATGACGGTGTCGATGACCCCGTTGGACATCACCGCCAACTGGGCGATCAACACCGGCCAGGCGAGGTGGAAGAGTTCGCGGAGCATGCTGGGTTTCATGTGATTCGTGCGTTATGTCTCATGTGTTGGTGCGGGCAGGGTTGCCGAATCAGACGATTGGACTGGGTCTGCAAACAAAAAGACCGGATCGTATCCGGCCTTCCCATCCACCATTCGCCAATTGCAATACCCGATCCGTGTCTGCCCTTCTTACTCGTCAGCCGTGCGCCAGTTCCTCCCGAATCACGCGGCGCAAATCCGCCTCAAGGTGTCCGGTTTCGATTACGCGGCGCAGCGTGTCATTGATCAGCGTCTGATAGCCACGCTCGCCGGCAAGTGCCTTGAAGTGATCGACGATGGGCGCATCGAGCATGATGTTGATGCGCAGCTTGGAGACTCTGGCGCGCACCGCCGCCTGCCATTCGGCGCGGCTGACATCCTTTCCCGCGACACGCAGTCGGGCACGATCGAAGTCGGCTTGCGTCAACTTCGGCGCGTCGTCAGAAGTAGCCGGCGTTTTTGTAGAAGAGGTCCGTTTCATTGCTGTCTGCCTTGCGCATGGAGATGATGCGGATTTCCTGTTCGGATTCGATATGGACAATCAGCACGACCAGGAAATCCAGCAGGCCGATACCGATCATGCGCTGTTCGCCATAGCCTTCTCTACCGTCTTCGATGAGCACCAGCGGGCTGTCAAACACTCTTTCCGCATCCGCGAAATCCAGCCCATGTTTCGCAAGGTTGGCTTTGCGTTTGGTCTCGTCCCACGTGAAGCGCATGGATGAATTATACATACTGCAATGTGTATGTCAAACCGCGAAAGGCACCGCAATAGCCGTTTCAGGGTGAATCTAAGAGATCATCTGTCGTGCGAGATGGCTTATGCGTGCGCCATTTCAGCGTGCAGTTTGACGCCGAAGGCACGCATCAGGGCGTCGTCGAAGCTGCGCGCGCCGCCGCTCTGGTAGCAGTCGATGCGGCCTTCCGATGCTCCGCCGTCGCCGTGGCGAAACACGATGCGCCGCGCGAAGACATAGGCGTTGTCGGCCGTGTCGGCCCGCGCCGGGTCTGGCACCGGCAGGCCCAATAGTTCGCACAGTTCGCGCACGAAAGTCTGCGCATTGGCGAGCTCGCTGCCGTCGGCATGTTGCCAGCGGGCGATGAAGGTGGCGATGGCGGTTGATTCGTTTGGCATGACGGCGAAGTTTAACCCCATCCGCCCTGTTTTCTGAATGCCGCTTGATCAAGTAAGCATTTTTGTTTATATTCTCGACATCGACAGCGGGAGGCACGGCGAAGCAAAGCGAGTTTGTCAGATGGCTGAGCAGGCAGGGCGCGAGCTTCAAGGACGGCACGAAACACCTGAAAGTTTATCTCAATGGTAGGCAAAGCCATCTGCCACGCCACCCGTCAGCGGAATTGAAAACCGCCCTGATCGAAGGCGTGAAAAAGCAGCTTGGACTGAAATAGGAGAAAGCCATGCGTTATCCGGCAAAATTTGCTTCCGCCAAGGAAGGCGGGTTCGTGGTCACATTTCGCGACATTCCCGAAGCCATCACCCAGGGCGACAGCCTGGAGGAGGCCACGGCGATGGCCGAGGATGTGCTGGTGTCGGCAATGGATTTCTATTTCGAGGATCGCCGCGCGGTGCCGTTGCCCTCCCTGCCCAAGCGCGGCGAGCGCTTGATCGAGCTGCCGCCCAGTGTGGCGGCCAAGGTGTTGCTGCTCAATGAACTGGTGCTTTCCGGGCTGTCGAATATCGAGCTGGCCCGCCGCATGGGCACACGGCCGCAGGAGGTGCAGCGCATCGTCGACCTGAATCACGCCACCAAGATCGATACCATCGCCGCCGCGCTGGCCGCGCTGGGCAAGCGGCTGGATGTGCGGGTGGCCTAGCCGATCCGCCCAGTAGCTTAAAATACCCTTCTTTACTGTTTTGCTAACCTCGTAGAGCCGAGGCTCTTTCCGTCCCTATGCCCGCCCGCCTGCGCGAAATCCCTTACAACTACACCTCGTTCTCCGACCGCGAGATCGTCATCCGCCTGCTCGGAGCCGAAGCCTGGGAGGTGCTCGACGAGTTGCGCGGCGAGCGCGTCACCGGGCGTTCGGCGCGGATGCTTTACGAAGTGCTCGGCGACATCTGGGTTGTGCAGCGCAATCCCTACCTGGAAGACGACCTGCTGGCCAATCGTGAGCGGCGCGAGGCGCTGGTCGGCGCCTTGCGCCACCGCCTGCATGAGATCGAGAAGCGCCGCCAGGGCAATCCGCTGGTGGAACAACTCATCAGTCGGACTCGCCTGGCGATCGATGCTTTCGAGCGCCGCTTCGCCGACATCGCCGCCAAGCGCCGCCGGGTGTTGCAGGTGCTGGCGAAACACACGCGCCGCGACAACATCGCCTTCGACGGCCTGGCACGGGTATCCCATGTTACCGATGCCACCGACTGGCGGGTCGAGTATCCGCTGGTGGTGCTCTATCCCGATAGCGAAGCGGAAATGGGTCCACTGGTGCGCGGCTGCATCGAACTGGGACTGACCATTATTCCGCGCGGCGGCGGCACAGGCTATACCGGCGGCGCGGTGCCGCTGACGGCGGATTCAGTAGTGATCAACACCGAGAAGCTCATTGACCTAGGCGAAGTCACGCAGACGCAGTTGCCCGGCGTGGCGTTGCCCTATGCGACGATACGTACCGGCGCCGGCGTGGTGACGCGGCGGGCGATGGAGGCCGCGGAAGACGCTGGCCTGGTATTCGCCTGCGATCCGACTTCGGCCGACGCCTCCTGCATCGGCGGTAACATCGCCATGAACGCCGGCGGCAAGAAGGCGGTGCTGTGGGGCACGGCGCTGGACAATCTGGCGTCGTGGAAGATGGTGATGCCGGACGGCAACTGGCTGGAAGTCGAGCGCATCGGCCACAACCTGGGCAAGATCCACGACCAGGAAACCGCCACCTTTCGCCTCAAACGCACCGACGATGCCGGGCGCCAACTGGGCGAGGAATTCCTGTCGATTCCGGGCAAGACCTTCCGCAAGGCCGGACTGGGCAAGGACGTCACCGACAAATTCCTTTCCGGCCTGCCAGGCGTGCAGAAGGAAGGCTGCGACGGCATCATCACTTCGGCGGTGTGGCTGCTGCACAAGATGCCGCCGGTGGTGCGCACCGTCTGCCTGGAATTCTTTGGCCAGGTGCGCGAGGCGGTGCCGAGCATCGTCGAGATCACTGACTATTTCAAGCCCGGCGGCGTGGGCGCGCGCAGCGGCGTGCTGCTGGCCGGACTGGAACATCTCGACGAGCGCTATGTGCGCGCCGTGGGCTACGCCACCAAAGCCAGAGGCGGGAGTGTTGGCAGAGGCCGACCCAAGATGGTCTTGATCGGCGACATCGTCGGCAATGACGAAACCGCTGTGATGCGTGCCGCCTCAGAAGTGGTGCGCATTGCCAACCTGCGTTCGGGCGAGGGCTTCATCGCCGTCTCGGCGGAGGCCCGCAAGAAATTCTGGCTCGACCGCGCCCGCACCGCGGCCATCTCGCGCCACACCAACGCCTTCAAGGTCAATGAGGACGTGGTGATTCCCCGGCCGCGCATGGGCGATTATTGCGACGGCATCGAGCGCATCAACATCGAACTCTCCATCGCCAACAAGATCGAGTTGTGCAACGCGCTGGCCGAGTTCCTCGACAGCCCGGCCAATGACTGGCCGCTGCACCTGGAAGACGCCTCGCTGGCCAAGCCGGAAATCATCGGCGACCGCCGCGCCCAGGCGCAGGAGGCGGTGCACGGGGCGCGGGACCGTTGGCAGTTGCTGCTCGACAATCTCGACGCGCCCTGGCCTCCGCAGCGCCGCTGGCATCCGCTGCCGCCGCCCCTGCCGGCGCCCAGGCGCTGGCACCCGGTGCCGGTTGCCGCACCTACGGCGCCCACGGTGTTCCAGCGCCTGCAGGATTACTCGTTGCGGGTCTCCTGGAAGCGCGAGCTCAAGCCGCTGCTGGAAACCATCTTCGACGGCAACGCCTTCCGGCCGGTGCTGGCGCGCATCCAGGCGATCCACCGGGAAACGCTTCGCGGCCGGGTCTTCGTGGCCCTGCACATGCACGCCGGCGATGGCAACGTGCATACCAACATCCCGGTCAATTCCGATCGCTACACCATGCTGCAGACCGCCTACCGCACGGTGAGCCGCATCATGGCGCTGGCGCGGGGCTTGGGTGGAGTGATCTCCGGCGAGCATGGTATCGGCATCACCAAGCTGGAATATCTGTCCGCCGAGGAAATCCGGCCCTTCCGCGAGTACAAGCAGCGCATCGATCCCGAAGGGCGCTTCAACAAGGGCAAGCTGATGCATGGCGGCGATCTCGCCAACGCCTACACGCCGTCGTTCAGCCTGCTCGGTACCGAGTCGCTGATAATGGAACAGTCGGCCATCGGCGGCATCTCCGCCTCGGTCAAGGACTGCCTGCGCTGCGGCAAATGCAAGCCGGTGTGCTCGACCCATGTGCCGCGCGCCAACCTGCTCTACAGCCCGCGCAACAAGATCCTCGCCACCTCGCTGCTGATCGAGGCCTTCCTGTATGAGGAGCAGACGAGGCGCGGCGTTTCGCTGCAACACTTCGACGAATTCTCCGACGTCGCCGACCATTGCACGGTGTGCCACAAGTGCGCCAATCCTTGCCCGGTGGACATCGACTTCGGCGATGTCTCGATCGCCATGCGCAACTTCCTCCGGGTGCAGGGCAAGAAGAAATTCAATCCCGGCACGGCGGCGGCCATGGCCTTCCTCAACGCCACCGACCCGGCGACGATCAAGCTGATCCGCGCCGGCATGATCCGCGTCGGCTATGCCGCGCAGCGTCTCGCCTACCGCGCAGCCAAGGCGCTGGGCCTGACCCGCGAGCTGCTCAGCCACCCGCCGGCCACGCTCGGCCGTCCGCCGCTCAAGGCTCAGGTGATCCACTTCCTCACCAAGCCGATGCCCGGCGGCTTGCCCAGCCGCACGGCGCGCGCCCTGCTGGACATCGAGGACGACAAGGTGGTGCCGGTGATCCGCGATGCGCGCAAGGTCGGCGAAGAGAATTACACCGGCGACGCGGTGTTCTACTTTCCCGGCTGCGGTTCGGAACGGCTGTTTTCGCAGGTCGGCCTGGCCACCCAGGCGCTGCTCTACCATGTCGGCGCGCAGACGGTGCTGCCGCCGGGCTACCTGTGCTGCGGTTATCCGCAGACTTCCAGCGGCGACGATGCGACCGGCAGCCAGATCACCACCGACAACCGCGTGCTGTTCCATCGCGTCGCCAATACGCTGAACTATCTCGACATTAAGACGGTGATCGTCTCCTGCGGTACCTGCATGGACCAGTTGCTGAAATACCAGTTCGACAAGATCTTCCCCAGCTGCCGCCTGCTCGACATCCACGAATACCTGCTGGAGAAAGGCATCAAGCTGGAGGGTGTGACTGGCACACGCTACATGTACCACGAGCCCTGCCACACGCCGATGAAAACCTACCAGGGTATCAAGGTGGTGAACGCGCTGATGGGATCGGCGGTGGAACTCAACGACCGCTGCTGTGGCGAATCCGGCACGCTGGCGGTGACGCGGCCGGACATCTCGACGCAGTTGCGTTTCCGCAAGCAGGAAGAGATGGAACGCGGCGCCGGGAAATTGCGCGCCGACGGGTTTGCTGGCCCGGTGAAAATCCTCACCTCCTGCCCGTCCTGCCTGCAAGGGCTGGCGCGCTACGACGACGACAGTGGCACCACGGCCGACTACATCGTGGTGGAGATGGCCAGGGCGATCCTCGGCCCGGAGTGGCTGCGGGACTTCGTCGCAACAGCCAACAACGGCGGCATCGAGAGGGTGTTGCTGTGAACTGCCGCTAGCCATTCGACTGGCCGGCCGTAGCATCGGAAATCGGTCCCGGGAATATGGCTTGACTGACCTGGATCAAAACATGTACGTCGCCGACGCGGCATCATTGGCCATCAGGTTTGTCAATCCAGTTGCCCCTATGGCTGAGAATATTGCGCCGGAATTTGCTGATCCGAGAATTGCCTGGAGCAAGTCCCGGTCGATTGGCATGTCGTAGGATCTTCCCCTGACGTCCCATGGCATATCCCTTGATCTTTCTTGTTGCGTTACTTCTCACCGGGACGCTCTATGGCTGGTCGCGGCCATCCCGCGTCCAGATTGCCTTTCACCACCTGTTTGCCGGCCTCGCCAAAGGAATCTCATGGCTCGCGGTGATGATTCCGATTCTGATGATCGGCCCTATCGCGCTAATGTCGATGCTCATCGTGTATGTGCTGATTCCGCTGATCGCCTGGACAGTGATCTTTGTGCTGGCACGAATCATCATTGCATCCATGAATCTCCTGCCCGAATTGAATGGGCTGGCCGTCTGGCACGCCTTGCCCGAGTGGGCATGGCATGGATTGGGAACGGTGATCACGGGCGGACTGATCTATGCCGTTTGGAGTCGCCCTTTCGACAAGCAAACCTGACTATTTAACGAAATCACTCTAACCTATGTCTCCCAGTCACAGCGGCGCCAAGTCGATCCTGTACGTACGATTACCCTGCTGGAAGATTTACCCGGGCGGCGTAATTTACGTTGCGGACTATGTCCACAAGCAACGCCCCGACATCAACCAGCATCTGCTCGACCTGGCGCTGGTCGCGCCAGACCAGCGCAAGCGCGTATTGCGAGACAGACTCCTTGAGCAGCGTCCGGATCTGGTCGCATTTTCCTGGCGCAACATGCAATCCTTCGGTCCTCATCCCGAGGACGACGCGCTCGACGTGGTGATGAAGTTCGACCATTCTCCCAATCTCTGGGAACGTCTCAAGTCGGTCAAGGATGCGGTGCGCATCATCGGTGACTATGTTCTCAGCCGATTGCGCAATTTCGGCTACATGAAGATAGTGCGTCGCTTGCTCCCCGAGGCACGCATCGTCGTGGGCGGCACGGCGGTTTCGATATTCGGCAAACATGTCGCGGCGAAGTGTCCGAACAATACCGTCGTGGTCATCGGCGAGGGAGAAGATGCCATGCTCGCCATTGTCGATGGATTGGAAAACCCGAAGGGCGAGTATTACTACAAGGATAGTCTCGGCACGATTACGCACCGCGCGCGCAGCGAGGATTTCGATCTGCGGCAGCTGACGGCCGTGGATTTCTCCTATGTGGAATCGATTTTTCCCGCGTTCCAAGAGTATCTCGGCGACGATATCGGGGTGCATACCAAGCGTGGTTGCCCGTTCCAGTGCCACTTCTGCCTCTACAACAAGATCGAGGGCGCGCACCAACGTTACCGGGAGCCGGTGGAAATCGCCAAGGAGATCGAGGTTCTCAATAAGCGCTATGGCGTGAAGCGAATCTGGTTCACCGATGCCCAATTCTGTTCCACCCGACGCAGCATGGCGCATGTCGAACAGGTCTTGGACGAGATGCTGGCGAGGCAGACGCAAGTCAGCTGGTCCGGCTACCTGCGATTGAATCACCTGACACCCGCCATCGCCCGCAAGATGCTGGCTTCCGGCATGTGCAGCGTCGATCTGTCATTTACCGGCTCGCAGGAGGTGATCGATCAACTGACCCTGGGTTATTCCCTCGACCAACAGATGGAAGCCTTTCGCATGCTCAAGGCACAGGGCCACGACAAACAGAAGGTGAAGCTGTATATACCGCTGAATGCCCCCGGCGAGACAGTCGAGACGCTGCGCAGGACCATCGCCAAGGTCAAGGAGATCTATGCGCTTTTCGGTCGCGATCAGGTGTTGCCGTTCATTTTTTTCATCGGCATCCAGCCAGGCACGCCGGTGGAAAAGCTGCTTATCGAACGCGGCTACCTGCCGCCGAACTACAACCCGCTGACACTGAACCCGTTCACGATCAAGAAGCTGCTCTACAACCCGAAGCCGCTGGGAAAGCTGATCGGCCGCGCCTATCTCGAAGCTGTGGAGTCGCTCGATCCGTCCAGTGAATACGTCGGTCGATCGACACTGGATATCATCGAGCGCAATCTGCCGAGATCTTCGCCGGATCTTGTTTCCGCATAACACTCTCTTGACTTGCCGGTGCCCGGACCGAATGACTCGGTACGGGCAACGAATGCCGGAAGAGGGAGAGAGTGCTCCGGTGAACGGCTGCTAGCCATTCGACTAGGCTGGCAAACGACGCCAGCCAAGTCGCTGGTTATGATCTACTGCTGATCGCGCGGCTTGCGCAGGTCCGAGATGGAGAGCTTGCGCAGCATGGCGGTCTTCTTGTTGTGATGGGCTTCCATGCGGTTCAACACGTCGCAGAGGAATTCCATGGTCTGGAGTATGTACGGCCCCTTGTTCAGCATCACGCATTCCGCGCCGGTTCCCATGGCCGCGTCGGTGACCTCGGCGCGCGAGGGCATGCCGCCCTTGGCCAGGGATTCGAGCACCTGGGTGGCCCAGATCACCGGCACATGCGCGGCTTCGCACAGCCAGAGAATTTCCTCCTGGACTTCCGAGAGGCGTTCGAAACCGACCTCGACGCCCAGGTCGCCGCGCGCGACCATCACCGCCACCGGATAATGCCGCATGGCGCTGAGCAGCAGGCTGGGCAGGCGCTTGAAGGCCTCATGAGTCTCGATCTTCAGGACGATGCCGAGTTGCCCGGCTTGCAGCCGGTCCAGCGCGGCGATCAGTTCCTCGACGTCTTCCACCCGCTGGACGAAAGACATCGCCACCATGTCCGCATGCCGGACCGCGAACACCAGGTCTTCGCGATCCTTGACCGTCATCGCCGGCAGCTTGAGGTCGGAGTCGGGCAGGTTGATGCCCTTTTCCCCCAGTAGCTTGGCGGTTCCGCCTACGGCGCTGGAAATCTGCACCCGGATGCGGTTATAGGTGACGCCGAGGATTACTCCGGAGATCCTGCCGTCGTCGAAGAAGATTCTTTCGCCCTTGCGCACGTTGCGAAACACCTCGGTCAGCGAACAACCGATAAGCGCGTGCCTGGTCACCTTGCCGGCATCGTCGAGCAGCGCGGGCCGGCCGAGGATATTGCCCCTGGCGATTTCCAGGATGTCTCCTGGTTTAAGCGGAATCGCCTGTTGCAGCGGAGGAAGATCGCCGATCTGCGCCTTGCCGACCGTTCGATCCTTGCGCCGGAGTTTGAGTTCGATGCCGGGTATCACGTAGGCGGCGCGATCGGCATGACAAACGCAAGCGTCAGGGCCGGCCTCGACCACCTCCAGCGAGCGAACTCTGCCGCGCGTGTCGGTCAGCACCATGCAATCGCCGACCCTGGCCTTGCCCAGCAGTTTCCCCTGAATCGGGATGGTAACGCCGACCGCTGCCGCCGCATCCGCGGGCGCTTCCCTGACGAAGCTGACGACGGCGGGCGCGATGACCTGGCCCAGCGCATTCCTGGCGGGGCGCCACTTGACGACGCACTCGCCGGTCTCGATGCCTCCGGTCCTGAGTTTCGGCCCCGCCAGGTCGAAGGAAATCCTGCACGACAGGCCGAGCTTCTTTTCGGCGAGGCGCAGGTGCTTGATCATCCGCGCCCAGACATCCGGGCTGTCGTGAGCACAGTTGATTCGCATGATATTCATGCCCTGCGCCAGCAGGTCGGCGATGTAGGCGGGATCGCCGGCGGCCTCGCTCGGCATGGTGACCATCACCCGCGTCTTGCGATCCGCCGGCACCGGCCCCAGGATGGCGTCGGCGTGCGTCGCCAGGATGGCGTCGCCGCTGTCGAAAGTGATGGGCGGAGCCTGTTTCAAGTCCTCCGGCACCGGGCGCTTGCCGATCAGGCAAAGCGCCTGAGCGACATCGTTGAGGGAGGTCAGGACATGCGCCTCCATGCGCCCCAGGGAACTGAGTCCCAGCTTGCCCAGATCGCGTTGCAGGTTGCGGATATCGTTATGCCGCACGGCGAGGTAATGCATCAGGTTGCAGGCGCTGTTCCTCAGCGCCGGTGCGGTCCCCTGCAGGGTTTCGGCAAACTTTCCTTCCAGTTGCAGGGCTTCCTTGCGGAGTCGCTCGACTGCCCGTAAAGCCTGATCTATCTGGCTTGCACGATCGCTTTCAAGAGAGGGCTGTTTTTTTCCCACGGTCTTCCCGACATGTCTTGCTAATCAATTTAGTATAGCTAGAAGGTTCCCGGGTAGGCGCCGCCATCCATCAGGAAATTGGCGCCGGTGACGAAGCCGGCCTGGACGCTGCACAGATAGGCGCAGGCCTGGCCGAATTCCAGTGGGTTGCCGATGCGGCCGGCCGGGATGGTCGCCACGCGTTCGGCCAGCGCCGCTTCGTAGGAAATTCCTTTGGCCTTAGCGGCACCGCCGACCACTGCCTGGATCCGGTCGGTATCGAAGAAGCCCGGCAGCAGGTTGTTGATGGTGACGTTGTGTTTGACGGTCTTGCGCGCCAAGCCGGCGACGAATCCGGTCAGACCGGAGCGCGCGCCGTTGGACAGCCCGAGCACGTCGATCGGCGCCTTCACCGCGCCCGAGGTGATATTCACGATGCGGCCGAACTTGCGGGCGATCATGCCGTCGATGGTGGCCTTGATCAGCTCGATCGGCGTCAGCATGTTGGCGTCGAGCGCCTTGATCCAGTCGTCGCGGGTCCAGTTGCGGAAATCGCCGGGCGGCGGGCCGCCGGCATTGTTCACCAGGATGTCCGGTTCCGGGCAGGCCTTCAGCGCAGCGTCGCGTCCCCAGTCCTTTGCTGGCGGCGCAGACCAATGCCTGCCTGCCTGTTATGCCCAGATCCATGCGTACTCCTTAAGAGATATTTAACAATGCCAGAGTATCATTGTAATTTGTTCGCTTCCCCGAGTCTTCAATGCTGAACATTCATCGCCTGTTGCTGCAACGTCTGCTGGCCAGCTGGGTGCTGATTTCCCTGGCGGTCGGGGGGACGGTCTACTACTTCGGCATCGAGAAAATCGACGATCAACTGGTGGACATCGTCAGCGCCGAATCGGCCCACATTTCCGAGACTCATATTTCCATCATCAACGACCCTGTGGTCGATCTGCCGGCGCTGGGGAAAATGACGGACGGCGTGATGCGAGAAAATTTCGTCGTCGTCGAGATCTACAATCGGAGCGGGGAAAAACTGCTGGAGCGGGTGAACCCGCGCTTCGAAACCATAGAGCAGCATCTCAAGCAGTACACCCATGTTTTCCCGCGCGATGGCGGCGTGAAATACGATCGTTTCCAGGTCGACGGGCAGAACGTGCTCCAGGCCCTGGTGCCCATCAAGGACCACGCAGGGGCAACCGCCGGTTTCCTCGAAGGGGTTTTCATCATCGATCCGGAGATCCTCGCCCGCTTGCGCCAGGATCTCGCCGTGACACTGCTGATAGCGTTGTGCACCGTGCTGGTGACGACCTTGGTGTTGTATCCGGTGATCATTTCGCTGAACCGCAATGTGATCAAATTCACCCGCGACCTGCTCAAGGGCAACATCGAGCTGATGGAAGTGCTGGGCAGCGCCATCGCCAAGCGCGATTCGGATACCAATATCCACAACTACCGCGTGTCGATTTATGCAGTGCGGCTGGCGGAGGCGGCCGGCCTGAGCAAGGAGCAGATCCTCAATCTGATCGCCGGCGCCTTTCTTCACGATGTCGGCAAGATCGGCATCAGCGACAGCATCTTGCTCAAACCCGCCAAGCTGAGCGAGGAAGAGTTCGCCGTGATGAAGACCCACGTCACCCTCGGCGTGGATATCCTGACCAAATCCAACTGGCTGCAAAGCGCGCGCGACGTGGTCGAATTCCATCACGAAAAATTCAATGGCAAAGGTTATATGCGCGGCTACAAGGGAGAGGAGATTCCCATCAATGCCCGCGTCTTCGCCATCGTGGACGTCTTCGACGCGTTGACCTCGAAGCGGCCCTACAAGGAGCCGATGCCTTTCGACGAGGCGATGGCGATCCTGCGCCGCGACAGCGGCAGCCACTTCGATCCGCGCCTGATCGTGGCCTTCGAAGGCATCGTCGAGCCCCTCTACCGGCAGATCAGTGCCGCGCCGGACGAGGTGGTGGAGAAAAAGCTACAGGCGCTGATCGAGCGCTATTTCTTCGCCGACAAAGCGGTCTGATCAGACGGCCACCAGGAATTCCATCAGCAGTCGGTTGAAAATCTCCGCTTGTTCGATATTGGACAAGTGCGCGGCATCGGGAATGATCTCCAGCCGGGCGCCGGGAATTGCCTCGGCGATCTCGCGCGCCATCGATGGTGGCGTGCCGGCATCCTCGGCGCCGACGATCACCAGCGTCGGGTGAGCCACCGCGTGCAGCCGTGGAGTGATGTTCAGGGTCGGGATGGTCTGCCCGCAGCCGTTATAACCGGCCGGCGGCGTGTTGCGGATCAGGTTTCCGATACGCGCCATGACATCGGGATGGGCGGCGCGAAACGGCGCTGTGAACCAGCGCTCCAGGGTGCTGTCCACCAGCACTGCCATGCCTTTCTCGCGAACGAGCCTGATGCGCTCGACCCAGACAGGGATCGCCGCGGGCGGATAACGGCTGGAAGTGTCGGCCAGCACCAGCCGATCGATACGCTCGGGCGCGCGCAAGGCCAGGTGCTGGCCTATCATGCCGCCCATCGATAGCCCGGCGAAATGGGTGCGCGCTATGCCCAGGACATCGAGCAGGCCGAGGACATCGCCGCTCAAGCGTTCCCAACTGTAGGCATCCTCGGTGTCCGGCGGCGCGCTGCTTTGCCCGTGGCCGCGCGTGTCGAAGCGCAGCACGGTGAAATGCGGCGTCAGCGCCGCCATCTGCGGATCCCACATGGAGAGGTCGCAGGCCAGCGAATGCGACAGCGTCAGCCATGGCCCGCTGCCGGCGATGTCGTAATGGATGTCGATGCCGTTGGCGTGGATTTTCATTTTGAAGTCCTTATGCCGGTGTCAGTTTGGCGATGGAGAGCGCCAGCCATTTCATGCCGGCGTGGCCGAAGTTGACCTGCACCCGCGCATCCATGCCGGATCCTTCGGCATTGATGATGACGCCGAGGCCGAACTTGCCGTGCATGACGTTCTGGCCGATATGGAAGCCGCTGGCGTCTTCCTGCCGTGACGCGCGCAAGCGTGCCACGTCCCTATCTGGATACGTCGGCATATCCCCCCAGGGGACTTCCTTCCGGGCGAAGTCGCTGTGCCGTTCGGAAATGCTGTTGGCCTTGAATTTGGGCGTCAGCCATTTCAACAAGTCCGCTGGGATTTCATCGAGAAAGCGCGACACCATGTTGTAGCGCGTCTGGCCGTGCAGCATGCGGGTCTGGGCGAAACTCAGGTACAGCCGCTGGCGCGCCCGCGTCACGGCGACATACATCAGGCGCCGCTCTTCCTCCAGGCCCTTCTCCTCGATCACTGAGTTCTCATGCGGAAACAGCCCTTCCTCCAGGCCGCTGATGAACACCATGTTGAACTCCAGGCCCTTGGCGGAATGCACGGTCATCAACTGCACCGCGTCGTCGCTGTCGCCGGCCTGGTGTTCGCCGGCTTCCAGCGCGGCATGCGCCAGGAAGGAGGCGAGGTCGCCGGTGTCTTCCATACCCTCGGTCGGCGCTTCGCGGTTCCCTTCTTCGGCGACGAAACCGGCGGCGGCGTTGATCAGTTCGTCGAGGTTGGCCAGGCGGTCTTCGCCTTCCCTTTCGTTGCGGTAGTGTTCGCGCAGCCCGGAGAGTTCCACCACATGGTCGACTACTTCGGGCAGCGGCAGGCCGGCGCTGCCTTCCCGCATCCGGATGACGAGTTGGGCAAAACCGGACAAGGAAGCCAGCGCCTTGCCGCCGAGTCCCCGGATCGCCGCGTGCAGGCTACAGTTCCGTGCCTTGGCGGCATCGGCGAGCTGCTCCAGGGAACGCGCACCGATGCCGCGGGTGGGGAAATTCACCACCCGCGCAAATGCGGTGTCGTCGTCGGCGTTGGCGATCAGGCGCAGGTAGGCCAGGGCGTGCTTGATCTCCTGGCGTTCGAAGAAGCGCAGCCCGCCATACACCCGGTAGGGCAGGCCGGCGTTGAACAGGGCATGTTCCAGCACCCGCGACTGGGCGTTGGAGCGATACAGCAGGGCGATCTCCGCGCGGGCATGGCCGTCGCGCGTCAGCGCCTTGATCTCCTCGACGATCCAGCGCGCCTCGTCGACATCGCTCAAGGACTCGAAGACGCGGATCGGTTCTCCGCTGCCGGCCTCGGTCCACAGGTTCTTGCCGAGCCGCGCCGCGTTGTTCTTGATGATGGCGTTGGCGGCATCGAGGATGTTGCCGTGCGAGCGATAGTTCTGTTCCAGCCGGATGACCTTGGCGACCTGGAATTCGCGCTCCAGGTCGCGCATATTGCCGACCTCGGCGCCGCGAAACGCGTAGATCGATTGGTCGTCATCACCGACGGCAAACATCGAGGCACCGCCGCCGGCCAGCAGTTTCAACCACCGATATTGCAACTTGTTGGTGTCCTGGAATTCGTCGACCAGGATGTGACGGAAACGTTCCTGGTAATGGCGCCGCAGGATCTCGTTCCTCTCCAGCAACTCGAAGGAACGCAGCAGCAGCTCGGCGAAATCCACCACGCCTTCGCGCTGGCATTGCCGCTCGTAGGCGTCGTACAGTTCGACGCGCTTGCGGGTGTAGTCGTCCCACGCCTCGACCACCGCAGCGCGCAGTCCCTGCTCTTTCTGCGCGTTGATGAAATGCTGCAATTCGCGCGGGGGGAATTTCTCGTCGTCGACGTTCAAGGATTTCAGCAGGCGCTTGATCGCCGACAACTGGTCGGCCTGATCGAGGATCTGGAACAATTGCGGCAGCGCGGCCTCGCGGTAGTGGGCGCGCAGCAGGCGGTTGCACAGGCCGTGGAAGGTGCCGATCCACATGCCGCGGGTATTGATGGGCAGCATCGCGGACAGCCGGGTGAGCATTTCCTTGGCCGCCTTGTTGGTGAAAGTCACGGCGAGTATGCTGTGTGGCCCGGCCTGGCTGGTGGAGATCAGCCAGGCGATGCGCGTCGTCAGCACCCGCGTCTTCCCGCTGCCTGCGCCGGCAAGGATCAGCGCGTGCTGGGGCGGGAGGGTGACGGCGGCAAGTTGTTCGGGATTGAGGCCGGAGAGCAGGATGGGTGTGAGAGCAGGCATGCCGAAATTATAGGCGGATGGCGCGGTATCATCGGGGGAATGTTAAGTTCAAGTTCTCCCATTCGCAGCGCCATCGTTGCCCAGTTGCTCGGCGCAATCGTCGCGGCTTTGCTGGTCCGCCTGGCCTATCCGCAACTCGTCGACACGCCGCTGGCCTGCGCCATCCTGCAAGGCATCTGCGCGGCGTTGATCGGCCATGGGATGGGTGCGCCGCGCTGGTGGCTGATTATCCACTGCGGCTTCCTGCCCGCCGCGGTGCTGGCCGGCCGCCTGGAAATTGCGCCGGAATGGTATTTCGCCGCCTTCGCCCTGTTGCTGCTGATCTACTGGCGCACCGATCAGAGCCAGGTGCCCTTGTATCTGTCGAACGCGACGACCGCCCAGTCGCTACTGGAAATGCTGCCGGACTATCCCTGCCGGCTTGTCGATCTCGGCTGCGGCCATGGCGGATTGCTGTGCCGGCTGGCGCGCGCACGCCGCGACTGTTCCTTTGTCGGCATCGAACACGCGCCATTGCCGTGGTTGTGGGCGAAGCTGGCGAGCCTGGGCTTGCCCAATATGCGGATTCGTTATGGCGATTTCTGGCGCTCGACTCTCGCCCCCTACGATATTGTCTACGCTTTCCTCTCGCCCGTGCCGATGCCTCGCCTGATGGACAAGGCTCGCGCCGAAATGCGCGCCGGCACTCTTTTGATCAGCAACAGTTTCGCCGTTCCCGATGTGACGGCGGAATGCGTCGTCGATGTCCCGGACCGGCGTGCCACGCGCCTATATTGCTACCGCCCGCTCGGTTCGAATTAAGGCCCGATTGCATTGCATTTCGCCGCATCGCTGCCTCATGCTTTCCCCAATAATCCGAACCTGATGCAAGCCCCGCTGGAATAACAGCGGGACGGGCGACGAACTGGAGAGGCAATATGGCGGACATTATTTGCGTCATCGGCAACAAGGGCGGCACCGGCAAGACCACGCTTTCGCACATGCTCTGCCAGGGGCTGGGCCTGGTCGGCCAGCGTTCGGTGTGCGTGCTGACCGACACCCATCGCGAACCCCTCGCCCCCGGCAGCCGCCGCTATTTGACCGCCGATGCGCGCACCCGCGAAGCGCTGGGCAAGGTGGTCGACAAGGTGCGTGCGCTGAAAGCCTGGCTGGGCGTCATCGACGGCGGCGGCAACCGCACCGAGATGGACCGCAAGCTCTATGGCCTGGCCGACCTGGTGCTGCTGCCTTTCCGCGATTCGCACGAGGACATCCGCACGGTGATCCGCGACCTGGACATGTTTCCGCGCGCCTATGCCGTGCCTATGCAATGGCCGACCAACCCGTGGCAGCGCGAGGCGGCGGAAAAAAGCGTCGGCGAATTCCTGACGCCTTACCGGGACCGTATCCTGGAGCCGGTCTTCGCACTGTCGGCAACCAAACTGCTGCTACAGAAGGAGTTGCCCGGCGCCTTGCCGACGCCGCTGGCGAATGCCTGCCGGGGCATGGCCCATCAAGTCCTCGATCTGCTGCAAATCGCGATCGACGACGACGTCGTCGAACACGACAACGGCATTTCGCATCCTCCTCCGTCGTCCCGCAACATGTCCGGCAGCGCAGTTCCGGCCTGAGGCACGGGAACCGCTGTCCGGTTTCGGCTTCCCGCCCCACGGGCGACCGGCCGGCTTAGGTGTAATATCGCCGTATCCACAGCCGGGAGCAAACCATGACCGATGCAACTCAATCGCAGGATCCGCTTGAATTCCTCAAGTCCATGTGGGGCGGCATGGGGTTTTCCCTGCCCGGAATGGTGACGCCGACGCTGGACGTGGATGAACTCGACAAGCACATCACCGATCTCAAGACCGTCGAAGGCTGGCTGAAGATGAACCTGAACATGCTGCAGATGACCATCCAGGGCATGGAAATGCAGCGCGCCACCCTGTCCGCGTTCCAGGCCATGAGCCAGTCGGCGGGCGGCGCCGAAGCACATCCCAACCCCTTCGCCCAGGCATCCCTCAATCCATCGGCCTGGCCGTGGAATTTCATGCAGCCGGCGGCAGCGGAAGCGGATGCGCCACCTAAACCAGCGAAGTCCGCCGCGAGAAAAAAGAAGAGCGCGCCTTAGCAACGGGCCGAGGCGCCCGGCCAACACGCACGTCGGATCCCGGACTTTCTTCAGTCGTACTTGCGTGCGTCTTCGATTACCTTGCCGTCGTTGGGCAGGCTCCCGCCAGCCACCAATTCGACTTCTCCGCGCAGCTTGGTGATGTCGCGGATGCTGGCGGCGATCGCCGTCGCCAGGTCCTTGGATGTCGCCGCCGGGACTTCACAGCGCAGCGTCATGCTGTCGCTGGTATCGGGGTTGGTCACCACCAGGCGTGCCTTGAGGATCTCGGCATGCCGCTTGACCACTGCCGCCACCTGTTCCGGATGGACGAACATGCCCTTCACCTTGGTGGTCTGATCGGCTCGCCCCAGCCAGCCCTTGATGCGGGTGTTGGTGCGTCCGCAGGGCGAGATGCCTGGCAGCACCGCCGACATGTCGCCGGTGCCGAAGCGGATCAGCGGATAGTCGGGATTGAAGGTAGTGATGACGACTTCGCCGACTTCGCCCGCCGCTACCGGGTCGCCGGTGCCGGGACGGACGATTTCGAGCAGCAGTTCTTCCTCCAGCAGCAAGCCCTCGCGAGCCTCTGTTTCGTAGGCGATCAAGCCCAGGTCGGCTGTGCCGTAGGCCTGGAAGCAGGCGATGTCGCGTTCCGCAAACAGCGTTTTCTGCGCCGGGAACAGCGCTTCGCCGGATACCACCGCCCGTTTCAGCGAGGAAATATCGGCTTTAAGTTCATCGGCTTTGTCGATGATGATCTTGAGGAAGGAGGGGGTGCCGACATAAGCGATCGGGCGCAGATCGGCAATCGCCGCCACCTGCATCTCGGTCTGGCCGGTGCCGGCCGGGAACACGCAGCAGCCGATCTTCTGCGCCCCGCCCTCGACCATGAAGCCGGCCGGAGTGAAGTGGTAGGAGAAAGTGTTATGCACCAGTTCGCCGGCCTTGAATCCCGCCGCGTACAGCGAGCGGGCGAAGCGCCACCAGTCCGCGGCGCGGCCTTCGGGATCGTAGATCGGCCCGGGTGAGGAGAAGATCCGACCGAGCCCGGAAAGCGGCGTGGCCGTGAGGCCGCCAAACGGCTTCTGCTGTTTCTGCAATTCGATCAGTGCGTGCTTGCGCAGCACCGGAAGTTTAGCTAATGCGGCGCGACTATTGACGGAAGCCGCATCGACTGCGGCCAGCGCCTGGGCGAAGTACGCCGAATAGTGTTTGGCATGGGCGATCTGCTGCGGCAAGCGCGCCATCAGCGACGCTTCCCGCTCGTCCGGGTCGCGGGTTTCGAGAGCATCAAAAAACTTAGACATCACAAACTCCAACAAATATTTGACAGGGCAGAGGGGACGAATGCATAGCGCCAAGCGATGCAAGGCGAGAAAGGGCGCCGCATAGCAGCGCTATGCAAGGCCTTGAGCAACGCCGCAGCGCGCCGTGCGATATGCGTTCGTCAGGCGAGCCAGCGTTTCCTTCTTCGATAGTGCTTGACGTCGCGGAAGCTCTTGCGGCCGCCGGAGGAGATGCCGAGATAGAACTCCTTGACGTCCTCGTTGCTGGCCAGTTCCTTGGCATCGCCTTCCATTACCACCCGGCCGTTTTCGAGGATGTAGCCGAAATCCGCATAGCGCAATGCCACCGTCGTATTCTGCTCGGCCAGCAGGAAGCTGACTTTCTCGCGCTGGTTGAGGTCGCGGACGATCTCGAAAATTTCCTCGACGATCTGCGGCGCCAGGCCCATCGACGGCTCGTCGAGCAGGATCATGGTCGGCTTGGCCATCAAGGCCCGGCCGATGGCCGTCATCTGTTGCTCGCCGCCCGAGGTATAGCCGGCCAGAGAGCTGCGCCGCGTTTTCAGGCGCGGGAAATAATCGTAGACCTTTTCAAGGCTCAGCTTGAGGTCGCCGCGCGAAATGTTGCGGGTATAGGCGCCGGTCAGCAGGTTTTCTTCGACGGTCAGGTGGCCGAAGCAGTGACGGCCTTCCATGACCTGCACCATGCCACGCTTGACCAGATCGTTGGGCGAGAGCTGGTCGACGCGTTCGCCGCGAAATTCCACCGACCCCTTGGTGACGTCGCCGCGCTCGCCGCGCAGCAGGGTCGAAATCGACTTGAGCGTGGTGCTCTTGCCTGCGCCATTGGCGCCCAGGATGGCGACGATCTTGCCTTCCTGCACCTCAAGGGATACGCCCTTGAGCACCAGGATCACGTGATCGTAGATCACCTCGACGTTATTGACGTTGAGGAAAGCCTTGGCCGTTGCCGAGCTGGTCTGGGTATTCATCGATTTGAACTGATATCTATCGGAACTGCATTTGTCCGTTGCAATCGGACGGACGGGGCGACGCCCCGTCCGCCAACACCGTTATCAGCCTTCCTTGGAACAGTCGCGCGGCGTGATCTTCTTCTCGACCGCATACTTGCCCGCGCTTTCCTCCATCATCTTGCGGATCATGGCCCTGTCGCCGACGACCCAGTTCGGGGTGATCGACTTCCAGGCGGCGCCATCCCAGCGCTGCACCTTGACGGCACCCGAGCCTTCGTGATCCAGGCAGGTCGTCTTGACCGGCGGCAGCATGCCGAGGGCGCCCAGCGCCTTGAGCTTGGCTTCGTCTACGTTCAGGTTTTCAAAACCCCAGCGTACCTGTTCGCCCGTCATCACCTTGCCCTTGCCGAACTTTTCCTGAGCCTTGCGGATGGCTTCGACCCAGAGTATCCCCGCCGTCACGCCGCGCATGTGATAGGTGGAGCCGATGCGCGATTTGTCTTCCAGGTTGCCCTTGCCGGCGGCATAGACTTTCTTCTTGAGCTCGTCGAGCAACGGATAGTTGCCGGGTGTATTGAAGGTCATCGAGGTATAACCCTTGGCGGCATCTCCGGCCGGCACCACGTCCTCTTCCGAACCGGACCACCATACGCCGAGTATCTTCTCGCGCGGATAACCGTTGCGTTGCGCAGTCTTCAGCGCCGTCGGATTCATCACGCCCCAGCCCCACAGGATCACGTAATCGGGCTTGGCCTGGCGGATCTGTAGCCACTGCGACTGCTGCTCGTTGCCCGGATGCGGCACCGCCAGCTTGAGCAGTTCGAAGCCGACTTGCTTGGCGTAGGCCTCGAGTACCGGAAAGGGCTCCTTGCCGAAAGCCGAGTCATGATAGAGGAAGGCGATCTTCTTGCCCTTGAGCTTGTCGAGTCCGCCCTCCTTGTCGCCGAGATACTTGATCATGCCGGCGGCCTGGTTCCAGTAGCTGGTGATGAGCGGGAAGACATACGGGAATACCCGGCCGTCGGCCGCATCGGAACGGCCGTAGCCCAGGGTGGTCATGGGAATCTTGTCCTGGGCGACGCGGTCGAGAATGCCGTAGGCGATGCCGGTCGACAATGGCTCGACCATGCTTGCACCGCCGTTCTTGCTCTTCAGGCGCTCATAGCACTCGACCCCGCGCGAGGCGTTGTATTCGGTTTCGCATTCTTCCCAGATCAATTTGACGCCATTGATGCCGCCGTTGATATTGACCAGGGTCATATAGTCGATGGCCCCGCCGAAGAAGCCTGAGCCTCCGGCAGCGTACGGGCCGACACGATAGTCGATGGCGGGAATGTATTGCTCAGCAGCCACGACCGCTCCGCCGGACGCCATAAGCGCCAGTGTCAGCAGGATTTTTTTTGCGATATTCATAGTCACCTCCAATTAAGAAAAGTTTTGAAACTGTCGCAGATTTTCTTGGTCTTGTTTTGAAACTCCATTAAAACACGTAACCCCCGCAGGTGTCTTCGGGTGCTGAAATCCCCGAGAACACCGCCCCATATCTAATGTGGGAAGGGCCATAAACGCAACTTCTCCTTGCCGATCTGCCACAAGCGGGCCAGGCCATGCGGTTCGACAATCAGGAAGAAGATGATCAGCGCACCGAACACCATCAGTTCGACGCTCGAGGAAATTCCGGAAGGCAGTTCCAGCCCGAGGTCTTTCTCGAGAAAATGGAACATCACGTTGAGTGCAGTCGGCAACAATACGATGAAGGCCGAACCGAGAAAGGAGCCCAGCACGCTGCCGATACCGCCGATGATCACCATGAACAGGATGCGGAACGACATTTCGATCGAAAAGCCTTCGGGCTCCACCGTGCCCAGGTAGGCATAGGCATACAGCGCGCCGGCGACGCCGCAGTAGAAGGAACTCACCGCGAAGGCCAGCAGCTTGGTGCGCATCGGCCGGAAGCCGATGACTTCGGCCGCCATGTCCATGTCGCGGATCGCCATCCAGGAACGGCCGGTATTGGAGCGCACCATGTTCTTCGCCAGCAGGGCCATCACCGAAACCACGATCAGGACGAACAGGTATTTGCTCATCGGCGTATCGAAGGCATAACCGAGGATCTCGATCTGTTGCGCGGTGATGACGCCGGAAGAACTGTAGTTGGTAAACCAGCCGATCTTGGTCAGGCACCAGACAATGAAAAACTGCGTGGCCAGGGTCGATGCCGCCAGGTAGAAGCCGCGGATGCGCAGGCTCGGCAGCCCGAAGACGATGCCCACCGCCGCGGCGCACAGCCCGCTCAGCATGAATGCGATGAGGATGGGCATGCCGTCGATGCGCAGCATGAAGTTATACGAAGCGAACGCGCCGACCGCCATGAAGGCCGCCGTTCCCAGGGACAACTGGCCGGCATAGCCGGTCAGGATGTTGAGCCCGAGGGTGGCCAACGCGAAAATCAGAAAGGGGATCAGGATCGCCGAAAAATAGTAGGGCGAGGCGAACAAAGGCACGGCAACGAAGGCGACCAGCAGGATAATGGCCATGCCTATCCTGTCTTGGCGGATCGGAAATATCTGGCTGTCTTCGGCGTACGTGGCCTTGAATTGGCCTGCTTCTCTGTAGAACATGGGTTGTCAGTATCTCTCTCAGATGCGGCGAATAATCTTCTCGCCGAATAAACCTTCGGGTCGAACCAGCAGAAACAGCAGCGCCAGCACATACGGGAACCAGCCCTCGATACCGCCGCCGACATAGGGACCGAGAAATACCTCGGCCAGTTTTTCCGAGGCGCCGATGATCAATCCGCCGACGATGGCGCCGGGTACGCTGGTGAACCCGCCGAGAATCAGCACCGGCAGCGCCTTCAGCGCCACGAAGGTGAGCGCGAACTGCACGCCGTTGCGTGCCCCCCACAGCAGGCCGGCGACCAGGGCGACGAAGCCGGCCACACCCCACACGATGACCCAGATCTGTTGCAGCGGAATGCCGATCGACAGGGCTGCCTGATGATCGTCGGCGACGGCACGTAAGGCCCGGCCGACCTTGGTCTTGGAGAAGAAGATGGCCAGCGCCGCGACCAATACGAAGGCGATGCCGGCGGCCACCAGGTCGAACTGGGAAATCGCGATGCCGGCGTTATCCAGCAGGAACTCCAGCGGTACGTCCTCGATGCCGAGTTCCAGTTTGCGCACGCTGGCGCCCCAGATGGCCTGGGCCAACCCTTCGATGAAGAAGGTCAGGCCGATGGTGACCATGAACAAGGTGATCTCCGCCTGATTGACCAGCGGCCGCAAGACGATTTTCTCGATGGCCACGGCCAGTACGATCATGATCGCCATGGTCAGCGGCACCGCCAGCCATAGCGAGAGGCCCATGTCATGCAGGCCGACCGCGGTCAGCGCGGCGAAGAACACCATGGCGCCCTGGGCGAAGTTGAATACTCCCGAGGCCTTGTAGATCAGCACGAAACCCAGCGCCACCAGCGAATACATGATGCCTGAGAGCAGGCCGCCGAGCAGGACTTCAAGGAAGAATTGCATGATGTGGTTCCGCCTCCAGCCTTAGTGTGCGACGCCCAGATAGGCGTTGATGACGTCGCGATTGGTGCGGACTTCGTCCGGCGTCCCGTCGCCGATCTTCTTGCCGTAGTCGAGCACCACGACGCGGTCGGAAATATCCATCACCACGCCCATGTCGTGTTCGATCAGCACGATGGTGGTGCCGAGCTGGTCGTTCACGTCGAGTATGAAGCGGCACATGTCCTGTTTCTCCTCGACGTTCATGCCGGCCATCGGTTCGTCCAGCAACAGGATCGAAGGCTCGGCGGCCAGCGCGCGGCCCAGTTCGACGCGCTTCTGCAGGCCGTAGGCGAGGCGTCCGACCGGCGTCTTGCGGATGTGCTGGATCTCGAGGAAGTCGATGATCTCCTCGACCTTCTTGCGGTGTTCGATTTCCTCGCGCCGGGCCGGCCCCCAGTAGATCGCGTCGAGCAGGAAGTTCGACTTCATCTTGAGGTTGCGTCCGGTCATGATGTTGTCGAGCACGCTCATGCCCTTGAACAGCGCAATATTCTGGAAGGTGCGCGCTATGCCACTCTTGGCCGACTCGTAGGTGTTCATGTCGCGGCGATGTTTGCCGTGGAAGATGATCTCGCCTTCCTGCGGGTGGTAGACGCCGTTGATGACGTTGAGCATTGAGCTCTTGCCGGCGCCGTTGGGGCCGATGATGGCGCGGATTTCATGCTCGCGCACGTCGAAGCCGATATTGGTGAGTGCCTTCACGCCGCCGAACGACAGCGAGATGTTCTCGAAACTCAGGATGACGTCGCCGATTTTTCTGCCGGTATCCATCGCTCGGTTATCCTCACGCCGCTTTCTTCGCCGACTGCGGCGGATAGGTCTTGGCTTCCATGATGCGCAGATCGGCGCTGACCATGCCGGTGCGCCCATCCTCGAACCTGACCTGGGTCTCGATGAATTGCGATTGCTTGCCCGAATACAGCGAGTCGATCAGCACCCGGTATTTGTCCGCGACGAAACCGCGCCGGACTTTTCTTGTCCGGGTCAGTTCGTCGTCGTCCGGATCGAGTTCCTTGTGCAGAACCAGGAAGCGATGCACCTGGGAATCGCTGAGCATCGGGTCGTGGGACAACTCGGCGTTGGAATTCTCGACGCACTCGCGGATCAGGTCATAGACTTCGTTCTTCTGCGCCAGGTCGGTGTAGCCGGAGTAGGCGATGTTGCGGCGTTCGGCCCAGTTGCCCACCGCGCCCATGTCGATGTTGATGAAGGCGCAGACCTTCTCCAGGCCGTGGCCGAACACCACCGCCTCCTTGATGTAGGAAACGAACTTGAGCTTGTTCTCGATATAGTTGGGTGCGAACAGGGAGCCGTTGGCCATCTTGCCGACATCCTTGGCCCGGTCGATGATCTTCAGGTGGCCGTCCTCGTCGAAGAAGCCGGCATCGCCGGTATGGAAAAATCCCTCGCGGTCGATGGCTTCCGCGGTATCGTCCGGCCGCTTGTAGTATTCCTTGAGCAGCATCTCGCCGCGCACCAACACCTCGCCGTTGTCGGCGATCTTCACCTCGACCCCCGGCGCGGGTTTCCCGACGCTGTCGAACTTGATCTCGCCGTCCGGTTGCAGGCATACCGCGGCGCAGGTTTCCGTCGATCCGTAAAGCTGTTTCAGGTTGATGCCGATGGAGCGGTAGAAGCGAAACAGATCGGGGCCGATCGCCGCGCCGGCGGTGTAGGCGACGCGGATGCGGCTCATTCCGAGCACATTGCGCAGCGGCCCGTACACCAGCACATTGCCCAGCGCATAGAGTTGCCGGTCCAGTGCCGCGACGCCCGGTTTGCCATCGAGTATCTCCGCGCCGCAGCGCCTTGCCACCGCCATGAAATAGTGGAACATCCGACGTTTGAGGGCGCTGGCGTCTTCCATGCGGATCATCACCGTGGTGAGCAGGTTTTCGAACACTCGCGGCGGCGCGAAATAATAGGTCGGTCCGATCTCCCGTAGATCGGTCATCACGGTCTCGCCTGACTCCGGACAATTGATGGTGAAGCCTGCCACCATCGCCTGCGCGTAGGAGAAAAGGTGGTCGCCGACCCAGGCCATCGGCAGGTAGGAGAGGATGTCGTCGTCCGGGCCCAGGCTGTCGAAGTCGACCCCGCTCCGGGCCGCCGTGATGAAGGATGCGTGCGTCTGGCAGACCCCCTTGGGCTTGCCGGTGGTGCCCGAGGTGTAGAGCATGACCGCGATATCCTCCGGGCGGCCCAACGCGATCTCCCCGTCGAGAAAGTCGGGATGCGACTTGTCGTGGATGCGTCCCATCTCGACGACTTCGTCCAGGCCCTGGATGAAAGTCTGGTTGTAGTGGCGCATGCCGCGCGGGTCGTCGTAAAGAATGTGGGCCAGGGCCGGGCAAGCCTCCTTGACTTCCAGCAGCTTGTCGACCTGCTCCTGATCCTCGACGATGGCGAACCTGATTTCGGCGTTCTCCAGGACGAAGGACATCTCCTGCGCCACGGCATCCTGGTACATCGGCACTGGCACGCCGCCCAGCATTTGTGCAGCGCACATCGCCCAATAGAGCCGCGGCCGGTTGTCGCCGACGATGGCGAGATTGTCGCCGCGCTTGAAGCCCAGCGCCGACAGACCGCAAGCCATCGCCCGTGTCTCGGCGGCGACCTCGCTCCAGGTCCAGGCCTGCCAGATGCCCAGGTCCTTTTCGCGCGTCGCCACCTGCCCGCCACGCGCGCTGGCGTGCCGCATCAGGAGACGCGGAAAGGTATCGAGGCGGTCGCCAAGGACTTGGGCCGCTGTTGCGGGCATTTCGGTCTCCTCCTCAGGTAACTGTATGCCGGCCGCCTGTCTCGCTGCGGTTTTACCGGGCACATCCATACCGAATATTTTTTGGCTTGCCGGGTCGATTCTAAACGTAAATCCTCCCGGCGCAAGCCTGTCCAGCGCTATCTTACGGCCTTGGAACCTCTATAATTGTCGCGTGGCGGACAATCCAGACCTCGACCCGGAAGCAACAGCACCCAGCTTGGCGCAAAGGCTGCGCACTTGCAGTTGGGCGTCCGATCTTTCCGAAGACGAGTTCGCCCGCGTCGAAGCGGGTGTTTTCGAGCGTTTCATCCCCGCGGGCGGCTTCGTTTGCCGCAAGGGCGAACCGGCCGAATACTGGCTCGGCGTCATCGACGGCCTGCTCAAGATTTCCAGCGACTGGGTGACGGGAAAAACCGCCACCCTGTCCGGCATGCCCTCCGGTGGCTGGTTCGGCGAGGGCTCGCTGCTCAAGGTCGAACGCCTGCGCTACGACGCCATTGCCATGCGCGACTCACGGGTCGCCTACATGCGCCGGGAAACCTTCCAGTGGCTGCTGGACCACAGCATCGCCTTCAACCGCTTCCTGCTGACGCAATTGAACGAACGCCTCGGCCAATTTATCGGCACCCTCGAATCGGAACGCCTGCTGGACACCGACGCCCGTGTCGCGCGAGCCCTGGCCTCGCTGTTCAACACCGTGCTGTTTCCCGGCACCGCCCACAACCTGGCGATTTCCCAGGAAGAAATCGGCTACCTCGCCGGCATCTCGCGCCAGCGGGTCAATCGCTCGCTGAAGATCCTCGAGGATGCCGGCTTCCTCGAAGTTGCCTATGGTGGGGTGAAAATCGTGGATCTGGAGGGCTTGCGCCGCTTTGGCGGTTAGGGTTGCTTCACGGCGGTGCCGGTTTCCTCGAACAAGAATGAGAACATATCCGTCACTTCGGCGATGCGCTCCGACAGTGCGGTGCCTATGCCGTGGCCGCTGCTGGCGCTGGTGCGCAGCAGGACAGGCTTGCCTTGAGGATTGGCCGCCTGGAGCCGGGCGATCATCTTGCGCGATTGCGCAGGATTGACGCGGCCGTCGTGGTCGCCGGTGGTCATCAGGATAGACGGGTAGGCGGTGCCGTCCTGGACATGGTGGAAGGGGGAATAGGCATACAGGGCGTCGAACTGCGCCTTGTCCTTCACCGTGCCGAACTCGGTGATGTTGAAAGCGCCGTTGGGATCGAGTTCTATCCGCAACATGTCGTAAATCCCGACCGAGCTGACCACGGCACGAAACAGCGCCGGCCGCTGCGTCAGCGCCGCGCCCATCAACAGGCCGCCGTTGCTGCCGCCCAGAATCGCCAGGCGTTGGGCGGAGGTGTAGCGATGCGCCACCAGGTATTCCGCCGAAGCGATGAAATCGTCGAAGACCGTCTGCTTGCGGGTGAGATTGCCGGCCTTGTGCCAGGCTTCGCCGTATTCCCCGCCGCCGCGCAGGTTGGCGATCACATACACGCCGCCCTGATCCAGCCATAGCCGCGCCGCCAGTGAAAATGCCGGCTTCAGGCTGATCCCGTAGCCGCCATAGGCGGTCAGCAGGGCCGGATTATTGCCGTCCAGCGTCGTGCCCTTGCGACGCAGGATGTTCAAGGGCACCTTGGTCCCATCCTTGGCGATGGCGAATTCGCGCACCACTTCGGCGTCGCTGAAATCCGCCGCGGAAGTGACCGCCAGCGATGTCTTGACAGCGTCGCCGGTGGCGCCGATCCGATACCAGGCCGGCGGCGCCAGAAAGCTGGTAAGGCGCGCCAGCACTTGACCCTGGCCGGTGCGCACCAGATCGGCGACGCCGCTCACCGGGGGCAGCGCGACGGTACTCGCCTGGCGCGTGGTGGTGTCGATGATCTTGAGTTGCGAGGGACCGCCCACCAGCAGCGAGACGAACAGGAGTTTGCCCGCCGGTTCGAATTGCTCGATGCTGCCTTCGTCCTCGGCGACGATCAGTTGCGCCTGCCTGAGGCTGGGATGGTCCAGCGCCACGCGCACGATCTTGCCGCGCGGCGCCTTCTTCAGGGAGCGCAGATACAGATAGCCGTCCTGGCCGAACTCGGCATGCTTGATCTGATCCGCGAATTTCGCGATCCTGCGCCACTGGCCTTTGGTCTTCAGGTAAAAGGCATAGTCGCCGCCATCGCCGTTGGCGACCTGGGCGAGTGTGTATTTGCCGTCCGCTGAGGTGGCCAGCCGGGTCTCCGCGATGCGCGGAAACTCCTTGCCGATTTCATAACGATCCTGGCTGGTCGGCGTGCCCAGGGTGTGGAAATACACTTGCTGGAAGAAATGCAGATCGGCCTCGGGACGTTCGCCGGCGGCCGGATAGCGGGTGTAGTAGACGCCGCTGCCGTCGGCGTTCCAGGCGACGCTGCCGCCGCCGGTCGGATAGGCAACACGTGGCACGCGGTCACCGAGATCCTTGCCGGTGGCGGTGTCGAAGACATGCAGGGTGCCGTCTTCGCTGCCGTTTTCCGACAGCGACACCGCGACTTTCGACCCATCCGGCGAGGGCTGGAAGAAGTCTATGGTCAATGTCCCTTTGTCCGACATCAGGTTCGGGTCCAGCAGGACTCTTTCACCGATCGGTTGGCTGGCCGAGTCCAGGGTCACCAGCAGGGGCTGCTGCTTCGGCGGCTGCCGCTTCAACGCGAACAACTTGCCGCCGCTCTCGATCAATCCGTAGTGGTCATTCGACGTCGAAGTAAACAGCGTTTTCGCCCGTTCCGCCACGATGGCACGCGCCGGAAAAGCATCCAGCCGTTGGCGCGTCAGTTGGTTCTCCTGGACGACCCATTGCGTGACCGCGGCATCGTCGGTCTTCTCAAGCCACTGGTAGCCGTCGCTGACGGCAACGCCATGGTAGCGGTCGACCTTCGGCTGCTTTGCGGCGACAGGGTAGGCAGGCCCCTCGGCGACCGCGGGAAGGCTGGCGGTCATGGCGACCAGGGCAAGCATGAGGCGGGGCAGGGAGCGCATGGTGTGTGCCTTGTCATGGGGGGAGTATGACGGACAAGAGTATCACAGACGTCAAATATTCTCACATGGAGATGATTTTTCGCACTGCCCGTCCCGGCTGCGACTCCCACCGTGCATGATCATCGAGGCATAAAGGTTCCGCCGAGTTCCGATACGCATAGGTACATAGTTGCGTGCCTAAAATGTCCTGATAATTACGTATCGCATGGATTAGAACTAATTAGATAAAAAAGGCTGCCGCTGGCAGGGCAGACCGAGAAATCCAAGTGTTACCACTGTTCCGGTCTCGATCAGTCTTCAAGGGGGAGATGAGCGATGGGACTTACGGCTTTCATCGACGTAGCGATCGGCCTCATAGTGATCTATCTAGGCGCCAGCCTGATGATTACGGTGTTCAACGAGTGGCTGTCCCAAGTCAAGGAATGGCGACAGCAAGTGCTCGCCAAATCGCTTGAACAACTTTTCAACGGCCAAGGGTTCGCCCAAGCGCTCGAAAAATTGCCTGGACTCCCGCTCCTGAGCGATCTCCTCAAGACTCAGCGCAGCCAAGCCGACCCTATCCTGTTGGCGCGAGGCGTCGCTGCCGCCCTCAGCGACGGCGCCGCCGAGGGCAAGGCAACGCTCGAAGCGGTGCGCGCCGGTCTCCGGCATCTGCCTGAGTCCCAGGCCAAACAAACTCTTACGGCTCTCGCCGCGACCTGTGCCGACGACCTGGAACGTTTTGTCCGAGAAGCTGGCGCCTCGATCGACCATGCCCTGACCAACCTCGGGCAGACCTACCGAAACCGCATGCAACTGGTCAGCTTTCTGCTCGGCCTGACCATCTCGATCGCCTTCAACATCGACACCCTGCACTTGGTCGACCGCCTTTACACCGACAAGGCCTTGCGCAACCAAGCCGTGGCCATGGCCGAGGGTCTTGCGACCATGACCAAAGCGGAACAACTACAGGACTGCGCCGCAGAATGGGGCAAGGATCCCAAGTCGGTAAGCCAGGGCTGCACTCCGGTTGCCCGGCTCCTCGACGCCACCATCGCACTCCGGCAGCCCGGCCAGGCTGCCCTGCCGATCGGCTGGGGCGAAGGCCGTCGACACACGCCCGACACCGCTACTGCCGCCATGCTGAGCCTCCTCGGCTGGTTGATCACCGCCGTCGCGATCTCCTTCGGCGCCCCGTTCTGGTTCGATCTTCTCGGTAAACTGCTGAGCCTGCGTCGCGGCTTCGCCGCCGCGCCACCGTCAAACTCCAACCCTTAGCGCCTTGATGAATCTGCCCGGGATATTCATGCGCGCTCGGTTACTTCTCCCTGCCATGGTCGCAGGTTTCGTCGCGGCTTGTACGACGGTGACCATCGTTGATCGGGAGGGCACGACGAAAGTCTCGCGGCATTTCGGCTTCGTTGGCATCGAACTCAGCCCGCAAACCGATGCGGTGGTGGCCGAAGTCACCAGTCTCGGCTACCACGGTGGTCCACTGGGGCTCAGCCTGGGTGTCAATCACACGGCCATCGCTGCAACTGCGCGGAATTGCCGTCTCATTGTCTGGCTGCGTAGCGGTAAAGACGCCGCGCAACTGGATCAACTGCTCGGAAAAACCCCGGGCTTATGCATCGTCAATCCCATCTTGGAGGAAAAACCATGAACAAGACCGTACTCGCAAGCGTTGCGATGATCATCCTGGGCGGATGCGCGGAAATACCGAAGAACATGCCGCTGGTGTTCGGCGAGTCGATCACCGTCGGCATCGGCATCGGTAGCTCGGCCGCGGATCAGGGCATGGACTTCACGCTGGGCGTCAAGACCAGGGATATTGCGGTGATTCCCGTTGTCGCCTACGACAAGGACGGTCAGCGGGTGGCGATCTACGCGGAAGTTACCGAGACCACTACCGGGACCGAGTCTTCCGAAACGCAAGGCGACAGGAAGATCGTCACCAAGAATCCGGAGACCAAAGTCGTCAACAAGGACTCGTATTCTGTGCTCGGCCAGTTCGGCAGTACGACCGATGTCAGTACCAAACGCGTGGGCCTGGGCAAGTTCTTCGCTACCGGCGCCGCGGCCCAGCAATTGTCTGAAGGATTCGCCGAATGCCTGAAGAAGGATAACTGCGGTTCGACCCGGTAAGTAAGGGTCGGCAGTATAAGCCGAGCCATTATTTCGCCTTATAAACCACCGACGCCCACCTTTGCTTGCGAGGAGCCGCCATGGCCACCAGACCTGTTCGCCCGATACATCCTATCCCTCCCATCCATCCCATCCTTCCACTTTCCGTCGCGCGGAGCGATAGCTTCGTCGCGACGCTCGATCCCGGAGCCACGGCGACGGGCGACGCCATCGTCGCCCTCGCCAGCCGGCATATCGGCGAGGCCTATGTCCTCGGCGCGCGCGCGCCGATGGCCAACGTGGATTGGAAAGGCCCCTGGGACTGTGCCGAGTTCGCTTCCTGGTGCGTGTATCAGGCCACCGGCCTGCTCTTCGGCGTCGAACCGCGCCACGACCCGATGCGCGCCGACGCCTACACCGGTTACTGGGCGACGCAGGCGCGAGAAGCCGGCGCCATGGTCGACGTCGACAAGGCGGCCGGCATCGCCGGCGCGCTGCTGCTGCGCGAACCGCAATCGGGGCGCGTCGGCCACATCGTCATTTCCAATGGCAAGGGCGGCACTGTCGAGGCCCACAGTTCCAACGACGGCGTCATCGCCGGCATAGTGGACGGCCGCCGCTGGGACTGCGGCATCCTGGTGCCCGGCGTGCGCTATTTCGCCAGCGCGGCGCCCGTCGCCGTCAAGCCGCCGCCGGCCGGCATGCTGCGCCTGACCGACCCGATGCTGCGCGGTGAGGAGATCGGTCGGTTACAGGATTGTCTGGCTGCGCTCGGCTTCAACCCGGGCACGCAGGACGGCGTTTATGGCCCGCAAACCGAAGCCGCTGTCGCCGCCTTCCAGGCCGCCAACGGCCTGGTCGTGGACGGCGAATACGGTGCCGGCACGCGCAAGGCGCTACGAGCCATGCCAGGCTGTCGCAACAAGCTCTGAAAAGGCTCGATCTGTGCGCCGGGCGCCGAATCGCGCCCTGAATGAATGCTTCCGCAATTGCCGAGAAAGGATAGTCCATGAATTCCGCACTTGAGCCGGATAGCTTGCGCATCAAACAAGCCAGCGAAGCAGTGAACCGCTTGGTGGCTGCCGACCCGCCTCCAGGCCTCGACAGTATCCATGAGGCTGCCCTTGAGTGTTTTGAAGCCGGCGCGCCAGCGGAGGCGAGCAAGCTGCTGGCGCATTTCGCCGGCCACGGAATTCTCGCGCCGACAATCACCAAGACAGCGTGGTTCATCCGCTTCCAGTCGTGGCTGGACGCAGCCAAAGCCGAGGACCTGCTGGCCGAAAAACCACAGTTCACGGCCGGCGATACGAAGACCATCCTGTCCTTGGCCAAGCGCCTCAGGAATGCTTCGCAGTTCGGGCTATCGCGGCGGCTCTTGGCGCGGCTTGCCGGCGAACGCGAAGACCTGCTCGCAGAGCCAGCCGCCGATGCGGAAGCACAAACGACCTTCGCCATTCTCCTCCTTGAGAAGTACACCAAAGTCATTCAGGATCTTTCACTAAGCACTTACAAGGACCTGGATCTTCACCCGGCGCGTTCGCTGGCAGAGGCCGAGCGCCTGCTGGGCAAGATCGGCCTGCGCAAAGAAACATGCGCCGACCCGGAGACACTGGGCCAGGGCGGCGCCGTCTTCAAGCGGCGCTGGGAACTGACAGGGCGCCTGGAGCACTTGCAGCAGTCCCTCGCTTTCTACCGCCGGGGATGGGAAGCAAGGAAATCGGATAACACCCGTTGGGACGAAGATGCCTATTGCGGCGGCAACGCCGCGTTCGTCCTGGACCTGCTGGCGCAACGGATCGATGGCCTGGATGCGGACCAGGCGAGCACCTGGCGTAATGAAGCCAAGACGATCCGCGAAACCTATGTCGCAGAACTGGAGTCGCGGAAAAGCGATAGCAAGTGGTATTTTGCCAGCCTTGCCGACGGCCACTTCGCACTCGACAACTACACCCAGGCCGGGCAGTACTACGCTGCGGCAAGCCAAGCCATGGAGGGCGACTGGGAACGTAAGACCATGTTCCTCCAGGCGGTGCAGTTGGCGGGCGCCCGAGGCATTCCGCTGACCGATCCGAAAGTATTGGCCGCCATCCAGCCGATCCTTGGCGAGAGAACCGCCGCCGCGCTAGCCGGCTTCCGGCCCAAGACCGGCCTGGCGCTGTCCGGCGGCGGATTCCGCGCCGCCTTCTATCATCTCGGCGTGCTGGCGCGGCTCGCCGACATCGACGCACTGCGCCATATCGAGACGATCTCGACGGTATCCGGCGGCAGCATCGTCGGCACCCATTATTTTCTCAAGCTCAAAGCCCTGATCGAAAAGAAGGGCGACGATGTCGCGAAAGAAGACTACCGGCAACTGGTACGCGAACTGATCGACCAGTTTCGCGCAGGGGTGGCGACCAATTTGCGCATGCGCGCATTCGTCTCCCTGCGCGCACTGTGGCGGATGCTGTTTCGCCTCGATTACAACCGTACACTGCGGCTGGGCGAACTCTATGACAGCACTTTTTACGCCCGCATCCTGGACAAGACCGCGACGACCCTGCGCGACCTGATCGTTTCGCCCACGGGCGCGACGCGCGCCTTCAGCCCGCGACAGGACAATTGGCTGCGCCGCGCTCAGGTGCCGATACTGCTCATCAACGCCACCAGGCCTCGTCCGCTGTGCCGGGCCTGTTCAACCCGGTTCCACTGGCTGGCCTCTATGCCGAGCGCGATGTGCAGCTCGCTGACGGCGGCGTCTATGACAACCAGGGTGTGGATACGCTGTTACAGGAAAGCTGTTCGTTGATCCTCTGTAGCGATGCCTCCGGCCAGCTCTCCGACGATACCTCTCCCTCCACTCTGTTCCTCGGCGTGCTCCAGCGTGCCAACAACATCACCATGGAACGCGACCGCATCGTCGAGTACCAGGATCTGCGTTCTCGGCTGGAGAATCGCGCGTTAGTCGGCTTGTTGTTTGTGCACCTGCGCCAGGGCCTCGACATCCGCCGCGTGCCGCCGGAATGCGACAAGCCAAACAGCCCGCCGTCAGCCATCACAAGCCCGCCACGCACCGATTACGGGGTGGACAAGGGCATTCAGCGCCTGCTTTCGCAGATTCGTACCGACCTGGATTCCTTCTCGGAGGTGGAGGCGGATGCCTTGATGCTGAGCGGCTACCTGGCGACGGGAAAACGGATTGGGGAATGCCAGAAGACAATGCCGCCCGGCGAGCGCTGGGGCGGATTCGACACGGGCGCCCCGATAAGCGGCGACTGGCCTTTCCAGTGGACGGAGACATACATCTGCACCACGCCCGGACCACTGGGATCGCCCAACTCCGCGCGTATCGCCGACGCAATGAACCAGCTTGAAGCATCGAGCAAGATAGTCGCAAAATACTTCTTCATGAACGTCGGCTTCGCCGCCAAGGCAGCGTTGGTAGTCGCTTCGCTGGCGGAAGTTGCGCTGCTGGCCTACGCGATTTACTGGCTGGCTATGAATGCCGCCCGCTGGCTGGCGCCTGCGCTGGTCGGCTTTGCCGTGATCAGCATATTTGTGCTGGCCGCACACGCGAAGCAACCGAAATGGTGGCCGGTGCTCCAGCGCCTGGGCGAACTCGCAGTCGCCATCGCCGTGTGGCCAATCGCTGCGGCGGGACTCTGGATTTTCAATCGACCTTATCTGCGGCACGGCAGCCGGGAACGGTTGGAGAGTATCAAATAGAGCACGGCTAGAAAATCTAATAACGTTCTTTCACTTACCCACTCGAAGGAGAAATCCATGCCCGACTATCCGCTCCGACTCTTCTCTCCCAGCGACGTCATCAACCCGCCCGACGACGGTACCATTGGGAAGTGGAAGGATTTCCCGATCCGTTTTCTCGCTCAGGGCGACTCTTGGTTCTCCATCGGCGCCGTGCCGCCGTGGGCGACCTCGAACCTGCTCCAGCAGATCGTTCTCAGCCTGGAGGCTTGCGCGATCAACTGCGCCAACCCTGGCGCCCGGTTGGCACGGATGGTCGACTGGAAGCTCGACGCCGATTTCATGCGCTTGCTGACCGGCAAGTTCGCCTACAAGTGGGACGGTATCCTGCTCTCCGGCGGCGGCAACGATCTCATAGCGGCAGCGGGCGTATTGCCCGTCAATAGCGACGGCACGCCGGTGCCGCTGGAATCGCGCCTGCTCTTGAAGCCTGACGAATGGGGTCCGGTGGAACAGCGAGCAGCTCGCTACCTCAGCGACGCCGGCTGGAATACTTTCCGCGCCCACCTCGGGCCACAGTTTGACGACGTCGTGGCTTTCCGCGACCGGGACGTCAACCGGGACGTGCCGCTGTTCTGCCATAGCTACGCCTACCCCATGCCACGCAATGCTCCCGCTTCAGCCTTGTTTCACGTCGGCCCGTGGTTGTATCCTTCCATGGTGGCCTACAAAATTCCGCCCGCCGATTGGCTGGGCGTCGCCACGGCTTTGATTGACCGCTTGGCGGCCTTGCTCAAGGACATCGTCGCAAAGCACAACATCGCCGGCCGGCGCGTATACCTGATCGAGACCCAAGCGAAACTCACGCCGGCCCAGGCCGGTACCACAGACCGCAGCAACGACTGGGAAAATGAGATACACCCGGCGCCCGGCGGCTACCAGAAACTGGCAGACCTGTGGCGGCCGGTGATCGAGGCGCAGGTTCCGTAGCCAAGCCCGGATGGAGTATGGGTAGGCTAATCGCGGCTCGCCACCCTCAGCACGTGGGTACCTCACCATCTCGCTTGGACTCGCTTCTTCGTATCGAACCGCATGTCTGTCATCCACCGTATCGATATCGAATAGGGAGTGGCATGTCGCGAACACAAGTGTTTTTCAGGTATGCTCACGGGCCGCGATGGGCTCTGAATTTTGTCCACTAACCGACCGGTTCCACTCGTGAATCCGCTTTGTTTCATCCTCATGCCCTTCGGTCGCAAACCCACTGGCGATGGCCGGGTGGTGGACTTCGATGCGATCTATGAACACGTCATCAAGCCCGCAGTTGTTGCGGCCGGCCTGGAGCCACTGCGCGCCGACGAGGAGATCGCCGGCGGGGTGATCCACAAGGCGATGTTCGAGCGGCTGATCCTCTGCGAGTATGCCATCGCCGACCTCACTACGGCCAATGCCAATGTCTTCTACGAATTGGGCTTGCGCCATGCGGTGCGGTCCTCGGCGACCCAGTTGATCTTCGCCGAGGGCTGGGGGCAGTTGCCGTTCGACGTGACGCTGTTGCGGGCGCTGCCCTACCGGCTGGGGCCGGACGGCACGCCGACCGATGTGGCAACCGCCAGCGCCGCCCTGGCAGGCAAGCTGCGCGCGGCGCGGCAGGCACTGCCCGACAGCCCGGTGTTCCAGATGGTCGAGGGCTTTCCGGACATCCAGCGGCTGAAGACCGATGTCTTCCGCGAGCGGGTGCGTTATGCGGAAGACATGAAGGCGCGGCTGGCGGCGGCGCGGCGAGCTGGCGTCGGTGCGGTGGCGGCGATGGAGGCGGACTTGGGCGACATCGGCCACGCCGATGCGGCGGTGGTGATCGATCTTTTTCTCTCATACCGTGCGGTGAAGGCCTGGCAGGCGATGGTTGATCTGGCCGGCCGCATGGCGCCGCCGCTGGCCGCGACAGTGATGGTGCGGGAGCAGTTGGGACTGGCGCTGAACCGGGCCGGGCGCGGCGAGGAGGCGGAAGCGGTGCTGCTGACGCTGATCGCCGAGCGCGGCGCCAGCAGCGAGACCTGCGGCATCCTCGGCCGCGTCTATAAGGATCGCTGTGAGACCGCTTCGCAACGAGGCGAAACCTCCTTGGCGCGCGGCCTGCTGGAAAAGGCTATCGGCGCCTATTTGAAAGGCTTCGAGGCCGACTGGCGCGACGCCTATCCGGGTGTGAATGCCGTTACGCTGATGGAATTGAAGGAACCGCCGGACCCACGCCAAGGCGCGCTGCTGCCGGTGGTGATCTATGCAGTGGGACGGCGCATCGCCGCCGGCCAGCCGGATTACTGGGACTATGCGTCACGTATGGAACTGGCGGTGCTGGCACGCGATCAGGCCGGTGCCGAGGAGGCACTCGCCGATGCACTCGCGCATGTGCGCGAAGCGTGGGAGCCGGAAACCACGGCGCGCAATCTGCGGCTAATCCTCGCTGCCAGAACGCAGCGGGGCGAACAAACCGAGTGGATACGCCAGATCGTGGCAACGCTGGAAAATAGGGCGCACTGAGCTGCCGGGTAGCCGCATAGTGCGTGGTACTTGGAGTCGGGAGGGATATAGGTCATGAAAATATTCTTGGCGTTTTCATTCCGCGACGAGGACAAGCTTTTGGCAAGCCAAGTAGAGAGACTGCTGGCCAGCCAGTTCGTCCAGTTGCAAACCGGTGAGCAACTCGGCGGCGCGCTACTTACCGACGCGGTTAAAAAGCGGATCGAGGACAGTGACGCCCTGATTGCCTTGTTGACTCGGCGGGAACAACTTGCGGCAGGTGGCTGGACAACCCACCCGTGGGTGCAGGATGAATTGACCTGCGCACGCACCAAGGGCAAGCTCGCCATCGCCCTCGTCGAGGAAGGCGTTGACGCCGCAGGCATGTTCGCGCCCCATGAACATATTCCGCTGAGCCGGACCAACCCTGTGGAAGCGCTACTGCGTCTTGCGGAAACCGTGGCGGAGTGGAATGGCGACCGGGGTCGAATGATCAAGGTTCGACTCACCCCGGAAGACATTGCCGAGAAGCTTGGACAAGATAGCGTCCCTTGTCGTCACCGCTTTGTGAAACAGGGCAAGCCGACTTCATGGCGCGAGGCAATGCCTTTCACCGAACCAGGCGGAACCTTCGTCTGGGTGGACGGCATTCAGGATGAACACCTTATCCAGGTTAAGGCTGATCAATCCGGGCAGACTTGGCAATCGTTCGTCACCCCCCAATGGGTGCAAGTGCAGTTGAAGAAAACGGGAGGTATCGTCCCATGAGCATTCGAATCGAGCAGAACAGCAGCTACACGGGTAACCAGCGGTGGGATTGGGAGGTGTGGCTTGCCGGTCCGATAGACGAGCTGGACCAGATCGAGCATGTGACTTATACGCTGCATCCGACATTCAGCGAGCCAGTGCGGGAAATAAGCTCCCGCGAGAATGGCTTCCGCCTGAAATCCGATGGCTGGGGCGAGTTCACCCTGTACATCGACATCGCCCGCAAGGATGGTGGTCATGAGGAACTGAGCCATGAGTTGAAATTGGCCCCTCAGCCGAAAGATCCTCCCGCAATACTCGGATTCGAGGTGGACATGGATCATTTGCTTGTCATGGGAGATGACCTTCTAAGGGACGCAGCGCCGGTAATCAAGCGAGCAGGAAAGGCAATGATCGACGTGGCCGTCGCGAAGATCGCTGAACACCTGCCCACCACGACGGTTTTTGTTTCAGGCGGAGTTGCCGACGCCGATGCGGTCAGCCGCCTGAAAACATCCCTTGGCCATCTGAAAGTGAATATCCTCAGCGACGACGAGGTTCCTGCCGGCGTTCCATACCAGGCGCACATCGCCAACCTGATCGGCCAGGCGGATGTTGCGACCTTCCTCGTTTCCGGACGCCCCAGTCGCTGGATGACCCAGGAGATCGAAGTTGCCCAACGCCACGGAAAGCGCATCGTGCCCGTGTTGGTAGGCAAAGACAGCGTGTTGCCGGAAGCATTGCGGGGCATGGCAAGTGTCCGCATCGAAAATCTGGACAGCGTTGCCGAGTTGACGAAAAATATATTGGGCAAGTGACGCACCGCGTCGTGGGGCTGACCTGACTCCTGGAATGGAGATGCGGCTCGGCAAGCACTCTTTCCCGTTGTCCACATGCGGTGGCATCTTCAGAACACACTCGTTCGGGAAGATGCAAGTGCTCTGCACTCGGGGCGTTCACGAAAACGGGCATCTCCAATTTTGCGTCCACTGTCCGCCAGACGACAGTGAAACGTCGTCGAGGCGACTAGGATACCGACCATAAAAAGACTTTGTTGTCCTTAATGGGAGGTTTCATGGGATCGTCACTTGCAGAAAATGGATTGGGCCGCCAACAAGACCCGGGCGGCATCGTTAGCTATTTCCTGGGAAATATCCGTGCGCAGGGCATGACGGCGCGCAAGACGCTCATCGGCTACGTCGCCGCGTGGGCGGGGCTGGCAACGATCCTGTGGGGCGTGGATCTGTCCCCGGCGATAACCACCTATCCGGCCAAAGCCGTGTTGGCCGTGATTGTCTGGGCTTGCATCGTCTGGGTGACCGAGGCCGTGCCGGTGGGAGTGACCGGCCTGATAATCCCGATGCTATTGGTGGTGACGAAGGCGGTGCCGAAGATTCCGGAGGCCTTCGGCGGATTCGTTCTCGACGTCAGTTTCATGACCTTGGGGGCGTTCATGTTCGCTGCCATCCTCAGCGCGGCGAAGCTCGATACGCGCATTGCCCTTTTCGTCCTGAACAAGATGAAGGCGGTGCGGGTCGGCAAAATCATCGTCGCATTATTTTCCACCAACATGGCCTTGTCGCTTGCGGTGCCGGCGGCCAACGCGCGTTCAGCGACCATGTTGCCGATTGTCAATGGCGTGATCGGCCTGTTCGGCGACGGCGCGGCGGAGAAAAACGCGAAGAAGGCGATCGTCATTTCTTGCATCGTCTATGCCACGATGGTGGGCGGCATCCTGTTCCTGACCGCCCATCTGCCCAACCTCCTGATGGTGGGGCTGTTCGACAAGCAACTCGGCGTGCACATATCGTGGATGCAATGGCTGTGGCTGCACCTGCCGATACTCGGCATGTTCCCGGTGATGTACTGGGTCATGAGCTTCACATTTCGCAGCAATAGCGTGGAAGTTCCAGGCGGTCTGGAACGGATACGTAAGGAACAGGACGAACTTGGCGAGACGCGCAGCCATGAGTGGGTGATCCTCGCCATCTTTGCCTTTGTGGCGGTGATGTGGATGCTGGAGGACGTCCACAAGATCAAGAGCGGAATGATGACCTTGATGGCGTTGGCGGTGTTTTTCATTCCCGGCATCTTCCCGCTGAAATGGGTCACGGTGCAGAACAAGACCATCTGGGGTACTTGGCTCTTGCTGTGTGGCGCCCTGTCCTTGTCGTCCGCCATGGGATCGTCGGGGCTCGCCAGTCAGATGGCGGCGGTCATCTATCCATGGGTGGCGGGGCATGGCTGGATCGCGGCGCTGCTCATTATCATGTTGGCCACCCGCATCATCCGCCTCGGCATGCTGAGCAATATCGCCTCCGTCGCCATGCTGGCGCCTGTGTTGCTGGAAATGGCGCCTTTGCTCCACATGAATCCGGTCGCGCTTACCCTGCTGGTCGGAAACGTCGATACCTTCGCGTTTCTGATTCCGACCCAGGTGGTGGCGGGCGTCGTCGCTTACAGCACCAACACCTTCAGCATGTGGGACTACTTCAAGGTCGGACTGCCGACCGTCATCGCGGCCATCCTATGGAGCGTATTCGTAATGGCGCCCTGGTATGCATACAACGGCTTCCCGGTCTGGGAGCCGCTGCTGAAATGACGCTTGCGGGCCAGGTGCTGGCGCGGGGTTACAATGGAGGCTCGAATTTCGCCCACCAATGCCCCGCGCGAGGCTCCGGCATGGAAAAACAGTTCGACCCGAACGAAATCGATCTCGTCCGGCAGTTGCCCGAGAGCGAGAGAACGCTCCTGGAGCGTCATTCCATCCGCAAGAGATACCCCCGGTCGACCATTATTCATTCGCCGGGAGATCTGGGCGGGATGGTGAATTTCGTTCTCAGCGGGCGGGTGAAGATTTACAACTTGTCCGCCTGCGGCAAGGAAATCATCTATCGCTTCTGCAACTCCAACAGCTTCTTCGGTGTTGCGGAGATATTCGGCGGCGAGGAGCGGGAGGTCTTCGCCGGGGCAATGGAAGACACCGAAGTAATGTGTACGGACAAGCAGTACTTCGAGAACTTGATCCTTCGCAACCCGGCGCTTACGCTGACGGTGATGCGCATCCTGGGCAACAGGGTGCGACAAGCGCACAAGGCGATTCAAAGCTTCGTGTTCTGCGATGTGCGCACCCGCCTCGCCCAGTTGCTCATCAAGCTTGCCCAGATCAACGGCGTCGAAAATCCGGACGGGACGATCACCTTGCGCAACCGATTCACCCATCAGGAGATGGCCAACATGATTGGCGCCATTCGCCAGACCGTCTCGGAAAATATCAACCACTTCAAACGCAGCGGCTATATCCGGGTTGCCGGAGAACGCATTACCCTGATCGACCTCGCCAGCCTCAAGAACCTCCTCGACGATTAGGCATCGCCTCCCGCGTTATCGCGGTGCATGTCGTCCAGCAGACAGACCCGGGATGCGCTCTGCGCTAGCATCCATCCACTGTCTATCAACGTGGAGAACTGGCATGGCAATCGAACTCAAGGAGCGGCCGATTTTCGTGATCGGCTACGAACGGTCGGGCACGACCCTTCTGATGGCGATGCTTGGTTGTCATCCGCGACTGTCCATGCCCGAGGTGGGATGGTTGTTCCCGCGCATCTATCCCTGGCGCCACACCTATGGAGATCTGTCGGTGGACGGCAATCTTCGCACCCTGGCGAGCGAGATGCTGTTCGGCCTCAACCAGCCTCTCTGGGGTATGAGCCTGAACCCGGCAACCGCCGTTGACGAGATACTCTCCCTCGCGCCGGAACGCAGCTTCGCCGGCATATACACCGCCATGCATCTGCGCTACGCCAAGGAATTCGGCAACAAGCCGCGCTGGGGACAGAAGACTCCCAATAATCTCTATTTCGTTCCCCAGATATTGGAAAACTTCCCCAACGCCCAGTTCCTCTTCATCACCCGCGACGGCCGGGATGCTTGCGCCACCAGTATCGAATCGGCATTCGGCGCCGGCAACATCTATGGCGCGGCCTATACCTGGAACGCGGCCAATGCGTTCGTCATGCCGTTTCGGCAGCGTTATGGCGGTACCTCGACCTGGTTCGACGTCGGGTATGAAGAGTTGGTGCGCGAACCCAAGCGGGTTCTGCAACAGGTCTGCGACTTCCTGGGCGAATCCTTCGCGCCGGAGATGATGGATTTCTTCCGCACGCCAACCGGCGTGGCGCGAGGCAAGCAACGCGACCATGCTCCTCTTGGCCACGCGGTTTCAGACCAGTACGTGGGGCTATACAAGAATTTGCTCAGCCTGCGCGATCAGCAGATCTACGCGGCGGTCGCCGGGGAAACCCACCGCAACGCGGGTTACGATCTGGATGTCGAACCGCTCGCCATTTCGGAGCAGGACAAGGCCTTATGGTGGGAGTGGGATGGGCGGTACCGGGCCGCGCGGCTGGACGGCCCGGACGGCCATCTGGTTTTCGAAAGCTACCGCGACTGGCTGGTGGACCAACGCCAGGTGCGCAAGCAAAAAGGCATCTGGTCGGACAAGGACGCCACCCACGAATTTCCCGTCGGGCACGTTGACGAGGAGATCATCGTCGGATTCCGCGCCTGGAAAAAATGGAAGGAGCACTTCAGCATCAAGCGGCAATACAACAAGAAGTAGCGCCTCTCGCCGCCGCCGCTTCATCGCGGTGGCGGCAGAAGCGCCTCGCCGTGCCAGCAGCGCCGACTTTCCGCCGCGGATATGAAGCGTTCGAAATTCATGCCCTCTTGGCGGCCATCGTAACCCGATGCCTTGCGACGCTTCGGCCGCCTCAAAGAACATTCGGCATTCTGCACAGATTGCCCGCGGGGAAGGCCGTGATTCCCTCGGCCAGCGGCCACGGCGGCTCGCTGCCGTGGCAGACGACGTACAGGTGATCGAGCTTGAGCACCTCGCGTGCCGAGCGCATGGATGGCGTGACTGCCGGAGAGCGGGTCAGCTTGACTTCGAAGCCGATGCGTTCCGTCCCGCGCAGAATCAGCAGATCCAGCTCGCCGCCGGTATGCACGCCCCAGAACCAAGCACCATCGCGCCCAACGCCGGAACGGCGGGCAAGTTCGAGGACGATCAGTCCCTCCCAGGAGGCGCCGCACTTTGGATGGGCGCGCAGGGCATCCTGGCTGCCGATACCGAGCAGGCTGTGCAGCAGTCCGGTATCGGCGATGTAAACCTTGGGCGCCTTGATCTCCCGTTTGCCGACATTGGCATGCCACGGCCGCAGGCGGCGAACCAGGAAGGTGCCTTCCAGCACATCCAGCCAGCGCGACACGGTCTTGTCGGTGACGCCCAGCGAACGGGCAAGCTCGCTGCCATTCCAGGTTTGCCCGTGGTAGTGGGCGAGCATGGTCCAGAAGCGACGCATGGTCGCCGCCGGCAGCGCAAACCCGAGTTGCGCCAGATCGCGCTCGAGATAGGTGCGGATCAGCGCGGCGCGCCATTCGGCGCTGGCCGTATCGGTCGCGGCCAACAAGGCGCGCGGAAAGCCGCCGCGCAACCAGCGCGTGTCGATGTCGCCGACGCCAATCTCGTCCAGGCCAAAGCCTTCGAGCTCGTGAAAACCAATCCTGCCGGCCAGCGACTCGGAGGCGTGGCGCATCAGTTCCGGCGATGCGCTGCCGAGTATCAGGAAACGCGCCGGACTATCGGGGCGATCCGCCAGCACCCGCAGCAGCGGAAACAGATCTGACCGCCACTGGATCTCGTCAAGTACCACCAGGCCGCGCAGCGGACGCAGGGCGAACGAGGGGTCGGCCAGTCGCGCCAGATGGTCCGGATCTTCCAGATCGAACAGTGTGCACGGCCCGTCCCAGACGGCGGATAACTGCCGCGCCAGCGTGGTCTTGCCCACCTGGCGCGGACCGAGCAAGGCCACCACGGGGAAGTCGGTGAGCCGACGGCGCAGGCGATCGAGATGCGAGGAGCGGGAATCCATGGCTGGATACTACCATGAATATTCGGAATACGACTCCGACTTTTCACTGACTATCTGTCAGCGCCAGAACCCCGGCTTGCGGCTCGGCGGTGTCAATCCCGGATACGGCAGGACAAGCAGTGTGCGGTCAACAATCCATGCAAATCGAGCGGTGACCGCTCAATTTGCACGGGCGATACCGGATCGCCGTCCCACCAGCGCCGTTCCAGGGGATATCGCTTCGCATAACTCTTACATGCTGCGTCGGTACTGCCCGCCGACCTCGAACAACGCGCTGCTGATCTGTCCTAGCGAGCAGATGCGCACCGCATCGACCAGCACCTCGAAAACGTTGCCGTCGGCGATCACCGTCTGCTTCAGGCGTTGCAGCATCGCTGCGGACTGCGGCGCATTTCTGGCCAGAAATGCGCCGCAGTCCCGAACGTGCCAACTCGATCTCGATCTGCGCGTCTCCCTTGGGATTGCGGAAAGTGTTCACGCCGATGATGGGGTAGGAACCGTCGTGCTTCTTGTGCTCGTAGTAGAGCGACTCTTCCTGGATCTTGCCGCGCTGGTAGCCGGTTTCCATGGCGCCCAGGACCCCGCCGCGGGCGGCGATGGCCTCGAACTCCTTGAGCACGGCCTCTTCGACGAGGTCGGTCAGCTCGTCGATGATGAAGGCGCCCTGGTTCGGATTCTCGTTCTTGGCCAGGCCCCATTCGCGGTTGATCACCAGTTGGATGGCCATGGCGCGGCGCACCGATTCGTCGGTCGGGGTGGTGATGGCCTCGTCGTAGGCGTTGGTGTGCAGGCTGTTGCAGTTGTCGTAGATGGCGATCAGCGCCTGCAGCGTGGTGCGGATATCGTTGAAGGCCATCTCCTGCGCGTGCAGGCTGCGGCCGCTGGTCTGGATGTGGTACTTGAGCTTCTGGCTACGCTCGTTGGCGCCGTAGCGGTTCTTCATCGCTACCGCCCAGATGCGCCGGGCGACGCGGCCGATCACCGTGTATTCGGGGTCCATGCATGCCGCGCGCCAGATAGGCTTCGACATAGGTAAAGCCGTTGGCAAGCGTAAAGGCGAGCTGCGAGATCGGGTTGGCGCCGGCCTCGGCGATATGGTAGCCGGAGATCGATACCGAGTAGAAATTCTTGATGTCGTGGTTGACGAAATACTGCTGGATGTCGCCCATCATCTTCAGCGCGAATTCCGTCGAGAAGATGCAGGTGTTCTGCCCCTGGTCTTCCTTGAGAATGTCGGCCTGGACCGTGCCGCGTACCGAGGATAGCGTCCATTCCTTGATCTTTTCGGCTTCGTCCTCGGTCGGATCGCGGCCGTTGTCGCTCTTGAACTTGTCGAACTGCTGCTCGATGGCGGTGTTGAAGAACATCGCCAGGATCATCGGCGCCGGGCCGTTGATGGTCATCGACACCGAGGTGGTCGGCGCGCACAGGTCGAAGCCCGAGTAGAGCACTTGCATGTCGTCCAGGGTGGCGATGGAAACGCCGGAGTTGCCGACCTTGCCGTAGATGTCCGGACGCTCGTCCGGATCGAAGCCGTACAGCGTCACCGAGTCGAAGGCGGTGGACAGGCGCTTGGCCGGCAAACCTTCTGAGACGCGCTTGAAGCGGCGGTTGGTGCGGAAGGCATCGCCTTCGCCGGCGAACATGCGGGTCGGGTCTTCATTCTCGCGCTTGAAGGCGAACACCCCTGCGGTGAACGGGAAGCTGCCGGGCAGGTTCTCCTTCAGCATGAAGCGCAGCACTTCGCCTTCGTCCTCGAAGCGTGGCAGGGACACCTTGCGGATCTTGGTGCCGCACAGCGAAGTGGTAGTGAGCGCAGTGCGCATTTCCTTGTCGCGGATTTTCACCACGTATTCGTCCTGAGCGTAAAGCTCGACGGTCTTGGGCCACATCTCCAGCAGTTTCCTGCTGCGCGGGTCGAGCTGGCCGTCTTTCCATGCGATCAGTTCGTCGAAGTCCTTGGCCTCCTTGCCGCAGTCAGTGAATATCGCCTTGGACGTCTTCAGCGACTGACGCTCGCGCGCCAGCGTCGCCTGCTGCGCCGTGTGTTCATGATAGGCACGCACGGCTTCGGCGATCTCGGCCAGGTAACGGACTCGGGCGGTCGGGACGATGGCGCGCGACACCGACGACTGCCGGACGGCGACTTGCGGCAGTTTGCCGGGCTTGGTCTTGAGGCCGAGCTTCTGTAGACGCGGCAGCAGCGCTTGGTACAAGGCAGTGACGCCGTCATCGTTGAAGCGCGCCGCCATGGTGCCGAACACCGGCATTTCCTCGGTCGCCTGGTTGAACAGCTCGCGGTTGCGCTGGTACTGCTTGCGCACGTCGCGCAAGGCATCCTCGGCGCCCTTGCGGTCGAACTTGTTGATGGCGACGAAATCGGCGAAATCCAGCATGTCGATCTTCTCGAGCTGGCTCGCCGCGCCGAATTCCGGGGTCATGACATACAGGGAGACGCCGACCAGCGGCACGATCGCCGCATTGCCCTGGCCGATGCCCGAGGTCTCGATGATCACCAGGTCGAAGCCGGCCAGCTTGCAGGCGGCGATCACCTCCGGCAGCGCCACGGAAACCTCGGAGCCGGTGTCGCGGGTGGCGAGCGAACGCATGTAGATGTTGGGATGCTCGATGGCGTTCATGCGGATCCGGTCGCCCAGCAGCGCGCCGCCGGTGCGCTTGCGCGACGGGTCGATGGAAACCACGGCGATGGACAGGTTGTCCTGCTGGTCGAGGCGGAAGCGCCTCACCAGCTCGTCGGTGAGCGAGGATTTGCCGGCGCCGCCGGTGCCGGTGATGCCCAGCGTGGGCGTGCCGAGCTTGGCGGCGGCTTCGACGATCTGCTTCTTCAAGGCTGCGGGATAGACGCCGTTCTCCAGCGCCGTGATGATCTGCGCCAGCTTGCGCCGGTCGCCGCTCTTGAGCGCCTGGAGCACTTCGCCGGGCGGCGGCACGAAGGGTGCGAGATCGAAATCGGCCTGATGCACGACATCGTTGATCATGCCTTGCAGGCCCAGCGTCTGGCCGTCCTGCGGGGAATACAGGCGGGTCACGCCGTAGTCGTGCAGTTCCTTGATCTCGGCGGGGACGATCACTCCACCGCCGCCGCCGAAGACCTTGATGTTGGCGCCGCCGTTGGCGCGCAGCAGGTCGAGCATGTACTTGAAGAATTCGAGGTGGCCGCCTTGATAGGAAGTGATGGCGATGCCCTGGACATCTTCCTGCAAGGCCGCATTGACGATCTCGCCGACCGAGCGGTTGTGGCCGAGGTGGATCACCTCGGCGCCGGTGGCCTGCATGATACGGCGCATGATGTTGATCGAGGCGTCATGACCGTCGAACAGCGCGGCCGCGGTAACGAAGCGGACTTTTTGCTTCGGCTTGTAGGTGCTTAGCTTGGCGCTTACGCTCAGATCCGTCATCTTGCCTCCCTGCGTTTCATCGATTTTCAGACTGCCACTCGGATGGGGAAATCTACCTTACGTTGACGTAAACGTCAACTTGGCCGGCACTTGGATAATTGCCACAAGTTGTTGTTGAATCGCGATTTTATGCCTTCCATCGTCGCGTTGCCACGTCACAGCAATTCACGCAACGCCGTCTTGAGCACCTTGCCTGCTGCGTTCTTGGGCAGCGCGGCGACGAACACGTAGCGTTTCGGCCGCTTGAAGCGCGCGATGTTGTCCAGGCACAGGCGTTCGAGTTCCTGCGCGCCGACCGCGCCGCGCCCGACCACGAAGGCGACCACCTGCTCGCCCCATTCGGCGTCGGCGACGCCGACCACCGATGCTTCCGCCACGGCAGGATGGGTCAGCAGTACTTCCTCCACTTCGCGCGGATAGATGTTGGAACCGCCGCTGATGATGACGTCCTTGCTGCGGTCCTTCAATGTCAGGAAGCCGCGCTCGTCGAGGCAGCCGATATCGCCGGTGTGCAGCCAGCCATGCGCCAGGGTCCGGGCGCTGGCATCGGGATTGTTGAGATAACCCGCCATCACCGTGTCGCCGCGCACCAGTACTTCGCCGACCTCCCCGCTCGGGAGCGACCGGTCCTCGTGATCCGCGATGCGCACCTCGATGCCGGTGAAGGGCAGGCCGACCGAGGCCAGCATGCCCTCGTCGGCATCGGCATGCAGGGCTTTCGACATTGCGGTAATGGTCATCGGGCTTTCCCCCTGGCCGTAGATCTGGGCGAAACGCGGGCCCATGACGGCCATGGCGCGCCGGATGTCGGCGACATACATCGGGCCGCCGCCATAGACGATGGTCTTGAGATGGCTCAGGTCGGGGGAGGCGCTCTCGGCGCGGTCGACCAGGCGCTTGACCATGGTCGGCGCGGCGAACAGGGTGACGCCACGATGGGCGGGTAGCAGATCGAAGATTTCGGCGGGATCGAAGCCGCCCGACTCGGGGATGACATTGCACGCCGCCTGCGCCACGTGCGGCAGGATGTAGATCCCCGAGCCGTGCGACATCGGCGCGGCATGCAGAATCGATTCGCCACTGGCGATGCAGTCCACGTCGGAAAAATAGTTGTGCGTCATCGCCAGCAGGTTGCGCTGGGTCAGCATGACGCCCTTTGGTTTGCCGGTGGTGCCGCTGGTGTAGAAGAACCATGCCAGATTGGTCGTTTCGCGCTCGATAAATGTGTCGCTCGCGGTGGCGAGCAGTTTCGCATAGTCGCCGCTTGCCACATCGATCACGTGGCGCAGCAACGGCGAGGATTGTTGCGCCTGGGCCGCATCCCCGGCATGATCGGCGGTGACAAAACAGGCGGCGGCGCAGGAATCCTGGAAGATGAACGCCAACTCCTTCGGATGCAGCGTGGCGTTGATCGGCACCGCCGTCAGGCCGGCGTGCCAGCAGGCGAACAGCAACTCGACATATTGAGGGCAGTTGCGCATCACCAGCGCAACGCGGTCCTGGGCTTGCAAGCCGAGCCGCTCGCGCAGGCCCGCGGAGAGCCGCGTGACGCGCTCGGCCAGGGTCGCGTAGTCGCACCATACCTGGGCGCCGACGGCGACCGCGGGCTGTCGCGGATAAGCCCGCGCGGCACGCTCCAGCAAGTTGAGCAGGTTGGCGCTCATGCCGCCAGCCTCGCCCAAGGCGAGGCGGCCGTCAAGGCTCGCCCAAGGCGAGGCCGCCGTCAAGGGGGGCACCGGTCGCTGCACGACTTCCCACGCTCCATCGGGCGGGATAGACTCTCAGAAAGCGCGATAATCTGAAGCTTTCCAGTTCCCGACCCCACCGCCATGAAACCTGAACAACGTGCCCCGGAAACGCCCGCGACGCTATTCCTGCGCAAGCATGGCGTCGCCCACTCCGACCATCTTTATGCCTACGAGGAACACGGCGGCACAGCCGTTTCCGCGCGCGAACTGAACGTTCCGGAACACTGCGTGATCAAGACCCTGGTGATGGAGGACGAGGCGGCGCATCCGCTGATCGTCCTGATGCACGGCGACCGCCAGGTGTCGACCAAGGAACTGGCCAGACAGGTCGACGCAAAGAAGATATCGCCGTGTACGCCCGAAACGGCGAAGCGCCACACCGGTTATCAGGTCGGGGGGACCTCGCCTTTCGGGGTGAAGAAGCCGCTCTTGATCTGCATGGAGAAAAGCATCCTCGACTTGCCGCTGGTGTATATCAACGGCGGCCAGCGCGGCTACCTGGTCGGCGTGCACCCGCACGACATCCTGAGGGTGCTGGCGCCGCGGGTCGTCACGGTGGCCAAAGCTTCATCCTGACTCACATGGTCGTCAGACCACTCCCGTGCCATGAATGTTTAAAGACAGGATTTATGCCCCCACCCCCCCACCCCCGCCCGGGCGGGGGGACAAATTGTTCGCTGCGCTCGTGAGTTACGGGGCGTTTCATAACCACATTTCACTCTAAGAACTCTTGCTGCGCTCGATCTGCACTCCGACCCGGCGCACGCCTTTCATGATGCCGAGCTTGGCGATGGAAATCTTGACCCAGGGTGCGCCGAACTCGTCGAGCATCAGGGCGATGACGAACTCCCCCAGCGTTTCCAGCAGATTGAAGTGACGTTCGGCAAGTTCCTTGCGGATACGCTCGATCACCGCGTCGTAGCGGATGGTGTCGGCGATGTCGTCGTTCTTCGCTGCTGCGTCGGGCACGCCGAAGGTCAGGCTGATTTCCAGCGTCTGGGCGGCCGCCCGTTCGCGCGGGAAAATCCCGACATGCGCCTCGACGCGCATGTCGTCGATGAAAATGAAGTCCATGATGAATTCCTGAAGGCAAGGCTACAATGCCGCACATTCTAAGGTGAGAGTGGCTGATGACTTCCGCAATTTTTGTCGTAATGGGTTACCTGCTGGGTTCGCTGCCGTTTGCGGTGATCGTATCGCGCGCCTTCGGCCTGGCCGACCCGCGCAGCTATGGATCGGGCAATCCCGGCGCCACCAATGTGCTGCGTTCGGGCAACAAAGCCGCCGCGGTGCTGACTCTGCTCGGCGACGCCGCCAAGGGCTGGGCGGCGGTATGGCTGGCCGCGCGATTTGGCGCAGAGGAGGCGGCCTTGGCCACGATCGGGCTGGCGGCCTTTCTCGGCCATGTGTTCCCGCTGTTCCTGGGATTCAAAGGCGGCAAGGGTGTCGCCACCGCCGTCGGCGTTCTGCTGGGCCTGCACTGGATACTGGCCCTCGCCGCGACGCTGACCTGGTTGCTGGTCGCCCTGGTCACTCGTTACTCGTCGCTGTCGGCGCTCGTGGCGGCCGTAGAGGCGCCGTTCGCCGCTTGGATATTGACCGACAGAGCAGATATTGCCGTGCCCGTCGGGATCATGTCCTTGATGCTGATCTGGCGGCACGCGGCCAATGTACGAAAATTGCTGGCGGGCACCGAAAGCAAAATCGGCGGGAAGAAGTAAGCAAGCCTCAGCCCGCCGACAGGAATTCCTGCAAGGGCCAGCGTGGGCGCACCGCGAATGCGCCATTTTCCGAGGTGGCGGCGCCGGCCAGCAGACGCTGAGCGCCGCAAAAGGCGATCATGGCGCCGTTGTCGGTGCATAGCTCGAGTTCAGGGTAATACACCCGCACGCCGACCTTAGCCGCCGCGAGATCGAGCCTTTCGCGCAGCCGCCGGTTGGCGCCGACCCCGCCGGCCACGACCAGCCGTTGCATTCCGCAACTGCTCACTGCGGCAAGCGACTTGGTCACCAGCACTTCGGTGACGGCTTCCTGGAACTCGGCGGCAAGATCGGCCCGGCCTGCATCGTCCAGCGGCCCGGCGCGCACGGCGGTCAGCACGGCGGTCTTCAGGCCGGAAAAACTGAAATCCAGGTCGCCGCTGTGCAGCATCGGGCGCGGCAGCTTGAAGCGGCCCGGCGTGCCGCTTTCGGCCAGCCGCGCCAGAGCCGGCCCGCCCGGATAGCCGAGACCGAGCAGTTTGGCGGTCTTGTCGAAGGCTTCGCCGGCGGCGTCGTCCAGCGATTCGCCGAGCAGTTCGTAAGCGCCGACTGCGGTCACGCGCATCAGTTGCGTGTGCCCCCCGGACACCAGCAAGGCGACGAAGGGGAAGGCAGGCGGATCGCGTCCGAGCAGCGGGGAAAGCAGGTGCCCCTCCAGGTGATGCACCGGCAGCGCCGGGATCCCCCGCGCCAGCGCAAGCGCAGCGGCGAAGCTGGCACCAACCAACAGGGCGCCGGCGAGACCCGGTCCAGCGGTATAGGCGATGGCATCGACATCGTCCATGCTTGCCCCGGCTTCGGCCAGTACCCGCAGCAGCAGAGGCACCAGCCGGCGGATGTGGTCGCGCGATGCCAGTTCCGGCACTACGCCACCGTAGGCCTCGTGCATCTCGACCTGGGAATGGACAGCATGACCCAGCAGGCCGCGGTCGGTATCGTAGAAGGCGACACCGGTTTCGTCGCAGGAAGATTCGAAGCCCAGAACACGCATGCCGGGCATTCTACCCGGCCCGACTGTTGCAAATCGGCCACAAACACGACTTTTTGCTTGGATTCCGACCGGAATGTGGATAGAATAGCCGGCTCTTTGTATCAATCAGGGAAGCACCAAATGCCGGGTATCCGCCTCAAGGAAAACGAGCCGTTCGAAGTTGCGATCCGCCGCTTCAAGCGCGCCATCGAAAAGACGGGGGTTCTGACCGAACTGCGTTCGCGCGAGTTCTACGAGAAGCCCACTTCAGAGCGCAAGCGCAAGCTGGCCGCTGCGGTGAAGCGCCATCACAAGCGCATCCGCGGCCAGATGTTGCCGCCCAAGCTCTACTAAGAAGCAGCCGCTCCCGCTGCATCCGCTATTCACCAAGGGCCGGCACCGCGCAAGCGCTGCCGGCGTTTGTATTTCTGGAGACTGGAGACTGGAGACTGGAGACTGATATGTCGCTAAAAGAACGGGTCATCGAAGACATGAAGAACGCCATGCGCGCCCGCGAGACGGCGCGTCTGGGCGCCATCAGGCTGCTGCTGGCGGCAATCAAGCAGCGCGAAGTCGACGAGCGCATCCAGCTCGATGATGTTGCCGTCATCGGGGTGATCGACAAGATGCTGAAGCAGCGCAAGGATTCGATCGAGCAGTACCAGAAGGCCAAGCGCCAGGATCTGGTGGATGCCGAGCAATTCGAGGTATCGGTCCTGACCGCTTACATGCCGCAGGCGCTGTCTTCGGCCGAGGTCGAGGCCATCGTCACGGCGGCCGTGGCCGAAAGCGGCGCCAAGGCTATCCAGGACATGAGCAAGGTGATGGCCCTGGCCAAACCCAAGCTGGCTGGCCGCGCCGACATGGGCGAAGTGTCCAAGCTGGTCCGGGCCAAACTGGCCGGCTGACCAGGACCATCGCCGCGTCGGCCGGCGTTAAAATAGGCCCCGCAACTTTCTCCCGGCGTTCAAGTCGAATCGTTCGCAATGATCCCTGAGTCATTCATCCAGGAACTGCTCGCCCGCGTCGACATCGTCGACGTGATCGAACGCCACGTCCCGCTGCGCAAGGCCGGCGCCAATTACAGCGCCTGTTGCCCGTTTCACACCGAAAAGTCGCCCTCGTTTACCGTCAGTCCCAGCAAGCAGTTCTATCACTGCTTCGGCTGCGGCGCCCACGGCAGCGCCATCGGTTTCATCATGCAATATTCCGGGCTGGGCTTCGTCGAAACGGTCGAAGAACTGGCGGGCAACGCCGGCCTGCAAGTGCCCCAGCAGATCGTCGCGCGCCGCCAGGACGAGGCGAAGAAGGCGCCGCTCACCGAGTTCATGGGGCGCGCGGCGAAGTTCTACCGCGAGCAACTGAAAGCCAGTCCGCGCGCGGTGGACTACCTCAAGCACAGGGGCTTGTCCGGCGAGATCGCTGCGCGTTTCGGTCTCGGCTACGCGCCCGACGGCTGGCAGAATCTCGATCAGGTGTTCCCCGATTACAAGGCCGCGGAACTGGCCGAGTGCGGCCTCGTCATCGATAACGAGCAGGGCCGCCGTTACGACCGGTTCCGTGATCGCATCATGTTCCCGATTCTTGACCAGCGCGGCAATGTCATCGGCTTCGGCGGCCGGGTGCTCGACAAGGGCGAACCGAAATACCTCAATTCGCCCGAGACGCCGCTGTTCGAGAAGGGCCGGGAACTGTATGGCCTGCCCCAAGCGCGCAAAGCCATCCACGACGGCGACAGCGTCATCGTTGTCGAGGGCTACATGGATGTCGTCGGGCTCGCCCAATCGGGGGTGGAGAATGTCGTGGCATCGCTGGGGACTGCCACCACCGGGATGCATCTGCAAAAGTTGTTCAGGCTGACCGATCACGTGGTGTTCTGCTTCGATCGCGACAGCGCCGGTGACAAGGCGGCATGGCGCGCCATGGAGGTGAGCCTGGAGCACCTGGCGGACAACAAAAACGTGGAGATCCTTCAGATGGACAGCCGCCAGGATCCCGACGAGTATATCCGCGAGCATGGCAGGGACGCCTTCCTCGCCTTCTCGAAAAACGCTACCCGGCTCTCCGAGTTCATGGTGAGGGAACTCGAACGACGCACCAAGCCTACCACCGCCGAAGGCCGGGCCCAGATGATCCATGAAGCCAAGCCGCTGTTGCAGCGCGTAACGGCGCCGGTCCTGCGTGTCCAGTTGACCAAGGCGATCGCCAAGGTCGCCCAGTTGTCCCAGGAGGAAGTCGAAGCGGCGTGCGGACTCAAGCCCCTGAACTTCGGCCGCCGTGCCCCGCCACGTTCGACGCATCGCCCGGTGGCCCGTTCGATCGAGCACCAGCTCCTCGAAAACATCCTGCACCAGCCGGAGCGGGCGGCGCGCCTGCCGCTGGAACTGATCGCCGGCGACAGCCCGGAGGAAGCCGCGTTGCGCGCCATTGCCGACGCCATCGACCATGGAGAGCTGCCTACCCAATTGAACTCGGGCGGGACCAGGGTCGGATTGCTGCTGGAACATTTTCGCGGCAGCGAGCATGAAGCGACTCTGGCCCAATATACCAGCGCACTGGTCAGCGGGGACGTCGATGAAGAGGCATTGGAAGCGGAATTCGGCGATGCCCTGGAACGTTTGCGTAACGCCGGATTAACTACCGCGATTGCCGCATTGAGCTATAAAGAACGTAATGGAGGCCTCTCGGCCGAAGAGCGTCAGCACCTCGCCGCTTTGCTGATGCAGAAAACCGCAGCGGCGGCGAGAGCAAGGCAGAGAGACTGATTCGTACCCCAGCAGAAAATACGGGCACTAGTGTATAATTACCGGTTTTCCCCAATCTTTGTCGGCCAGGCTGGCGTGGGCGCGAGTCCCACCATCCGCACCTGACAGCGAGGACATGATGGTCAAAGCAACCGCCAAACCCGCCAAAGCAGTGGTAAAGAAAACTCCCCCGGCCAAGGCTGTCGCGGCCGCGCCCGTGCCAGTGGAAGTGCCGGCCAAGGCGCCAAAAGCCGCCAAGCTGAAACCCGAGCCACGCGCCAAGCGCGGCAAGGACCGGGCGGCCGACATGCCTGCCGCCTTGCCGCTCGACCTCGATGCCCGCCGTACCCGCTTGAAGAATTTGATCACGCTCGGCAAGGAGCGCGGCTACCTGACCTATGCCGAAATCAACGATCACCTGCCCGACGACATGGTCGATGCCGAGCAGATCGAGTCGATCATCACTACCTTCAGCGACATGGGCGTCCAGGTCTATGACGAGGCGCCGGATGCGGAAACCCTGCTGCTGACCGAGCAGACCCCGGCCGTCGTCGATGCGGCGGAAGTCGAGGAACAGGCCGAACAGGCGCTGTCGACCGTCGACTCCGAATTCGGCCGCACCACCGACCCGGTGCGCATGTATATGCGCGAAATGGGCTCCGTCGAACTGCTGACGCGCGAAGGCGAAATCGAGATCGCCAAGCGCATCGAAGACGGCTTGAAGCACATGATCATCGCCATCTCCGCCTGCCCGACCACCATCGTCGAGATCATCGATTCGGTCGGCAGGGTGGCACGCGACGAGATGCGCATCGATGAACTGATCGACGGCCTGATCGACCCGAACGCCTCCGCCGAGATCGAGGCCCTGGCCGAGGACGAAGTTGCCGAGATCGAGGCCGACGAGGAGGACGACGGCAGCGCCGCGATCGCCGCTTCGCTCCTGAAGCTCAAGGGAGAGGCGCTGGAAAGATTCACGGTCATCTTCCACTTGCACGAAAAAATGCGCGTGGCCCTGGCCAAGAAAGGCTCGCAGGATCGCGGCTATCTCAAGCTGCAACAGCAGATTACCGCCGAGTTGATGAACATCCGCTTCACGGCCAAGACCACGGAGCGTCTGTGCGACTCCGTGCGCAGCATCGTCGACGACATCCGCAAGCATGAGCGCAAGATTCTGCACCTGTGCGTCGACAAGTCGCACATGCCGCGCCAGCATTTCATCAAGATGTTCCCCGGCAACGAAATCAATCTGGACTGGCTCAAGCACGAAATCGCCGGCGCCAAGATTTATGGCGCCCAACTGATGCGCGCCGCGCCGGCGATCATCGAGGAGCAGCAGAAGCTGATCGATATGCAGACGCGCATCGGCATCCCGCTCAAGGAAATCAAGGACATCAACAAGCAGATGTCCACCGGCGAGGCCAAGTCGCGCCGCGCCAAGCGTGAAATGACCGAGGCCAACCTGCGCCTGGTCATCTCTATCGCCAAGAAATACACCAATCGCGGCCTCCAGTTCCTCGACCTGATCCAGGAAGGCAATATCGGCCTGATGAAGGCGGTGGACAAGTTCGAATACCGCCGCGGCTACAAGTTCTCGACTTATGCCACCTGGTGGATACGCCAGGCCATCACCCGCTCGATCGCCGACCAGGCGCGCACCATCCGCATCCCGGTGCACATGATCGAGACCATCAACAAGATGAACCGCATCTCGCGCCAGATACTCCAGGAGACCGGCGCCGAGCCCGATCCGGCGACCCTGGCGATCAAGATGGAAATGCCCGAGGAAAAGATCCGCAAGATCCTCAAGATCAGCAAGGAACCGATCTCGATGGAGACGCCGATCGGCGACGACGACG
>JAPLQT010000120.1:0-24403 GCA_026399515.1 Pseudomonadota bacterium
CTCCACGGTGGCCCACGCCTGGGCGGCCTGCATGGCGATGGAGCAGGCCGCCGGCCTGGCCGTGCCGCCACGCGGCGTCTGGCTGCGCGCCCTGATGTGAGAGCGCGAGCGCGTCGCCAATCATGTCGGCGATATCGGCGCGATGCTCAACGACATTGCTTTCGCCTTCGGCTTCTACCAGTTCGCGCGCCTGCGCGAGGAGTGGCAGCGGGTCTCGCGTGAAGCCTTCGGCCACCGCTTCATGATGGACTGCATCGTCCCCGGCGGCGTGGCGGCGGACCTGGATCAGCGCTTCATCGCGGCCATGCGCGACGAGGCGCGCGCTCTGCGCAAACTGATAGGCAAGCTGATGGCCATCATCAACGATCTGCCCTCGGTCGCCGACCGGGTGCGCGGCGCCGGCGTGCTAAAGCCCGGGCAGGCGCGGGCGCTCGGCTGCCTCGGCTACGTCGGGCGCGCCTCGGGCATGGATGTCGACGTTCGGCGCGACGCGCCTTACCCGCCCTACGACCACCTGACGGTCAAGGTGCCGCTGCATCACTACGGCGACATCAATGCGCGTGCCAGGACGCGGCTGGAGGAAATCGCCGCCTCCTTCGAGTTGATCGAGGCGCTGCTGGCCGGGCTGCCCACGGGATCGATACGCGGCGCTTGGACGCCGCCCGCGGCGGGCGCCGAAGGCTTGGGCCTCGTCGAGGGCTGGCGCGGGGAGATCCTGAGTTATGTGCGCTTCGACGCGGAGGGCCGGATCGCGCGCTTCTTCCCGCGAGATCCATCATGGACCACCTGGCCGGCGCTCGAACTGCTGATCCACGACAACATCGTTCCCGATTTCCCGGTCTGCAACAAGTCGGTGAACGGCTCGTATTCCGGGCAGGACTTGTAAATCATGTTGCGCATCCTCGGGAAAATTCAGCGCCTGGGAATCATCACCGAACCGCTGCCCCGGCTCGATACGCCGGCGCTGACGGAAATCGGCGAACAGCTCAAGGCGCATATCGGCGAGCGTTTCGGCGGCAGCCTGGCCATCCGCGAAGTGGATGCCGGTTCCTGCAACGGTTGCGAACTGGAAATCCATGCGCTCGCCAACCCCTACTACAGCATCGAACGTTACGGCGTGCATTTCGTCGCCAGCCCGCGCCATGCCGACATGCTGCTGGTGACCGGCCCGGTATCGCGCCACATGGAGGAGGCGTTGCGCCGCACTTACGCGGCCACGCCCGAACCGCGGTTGGTCATCGCTGTCGGCGCGTGCGGCGCGGACGGCGGCGAGTTCGGCGCCAGCTATGCTTCCTGCGGCGCGGTGGCCAACGTGATCCCGGTCGATGGCGTCATCAGGGGTTGCCCGCCGACGCCGCTCGATCTCATGCGCGGCATACTCGAAGCGATCGGCAAGCGTTCCACGGCCCGCTGAGACGGGACAGGGCGCCGCCTCACTTCACCCGCATGCCGGGCTGGGCGCCGCTATCGGGAGAGAGCAGGAATAGTCCAGAGGTCTGGCCGTCCGGATCCGACGCTGCCAGCACCATGCCCTCGGACAAGCCGAACTTCATCTTGCGCGGCGCCAGGTTGGCGACCATCACCGTCAGGCGACCCACCAGCGTTGCCGGATCGTAAGCCGACTTGATCCCTGCGAAGACGGTACGCGTCTCGGTCCCGAGGTCGAGGGTCAGTTTCAACAGCTTATCAGCGCCCGCGACATGTTCGGCATTAGCGATGCGGACGATGCGCAGATCGACTTTGGAGAAGTCGTCGATGGAGATAAATGGTTCCCACTGGCTTGCAGTCTGCATCTTGTCCTCGGTTTTCTGCTGGTGCTGCGCATGGCGTTGCGGGGAACTCGGCGGCGGCGGCGCGGCGGCGGGAAGCTCGAATAGCGCACCTACCTGCTGCTCCTCGATGCGCGTCATCAGGTGGGCGTAGGGGTTGATGCGTTCGATGGCAAGCGACAAGTCCCAACTGGCGAAACTGACACCCAGCAAGGCTTCGACCTTGGCGATCGTACCGGGGATCACCGGCGCCAGCATGCGCGACAACTCCGCGAAGGCGGTGATGGCGACCGAGCAGACGCGCTGTAGGTCGGCCTCGCGCCCGGCTTCCTTGGCGAGCACCCAAGGCGCGTTGGCGTTCACGTATTCGTTCACGCGGTCGGCGAGCGCCATGATCTCGCGCAACGCGCGAGAGAATTCGCGGCCGTCGAAGGCAAGCCCGATATCCGTTTGCGCCTCGCGGAGCGTGTCGAGAAGTCGGAGGCCGTCGGCGCCAAAGTCATGCGTGAGCCGGCCGTCGAAACGCTTGGTCAGGAAGCCCGCGCAGCGGCTGACGATGTTCACGTATTTGCCGACCAGATCGGAATTGACGCGGGCGATGAAATCCTCGCCGGTGAAGTCCACGTCCTCTACGGCGGCGTTCATCTTCGCGGCGAGGTAGTAGCGCAGCCAGTCTGGGTTCATGCCGAGTTCGAGGTAGCGCAGCGGGCTGATGCCGGTGCCGCGCGACTTGCTCATCTTCTCGCCGCCGACGGTGACGAAGCCGTGTACGTACACGCGATCCGGCGTCCTGTAGGGCGTGCCGGCAAAATGCAGCAGCGCCGGCCAGAACAGGCAGTGGAAATAGACGATGTCTTTGCCGATGAAATGGACTTGCTCGGTGGCGGGGTCGGCGAGCAGCGCCGCCATGTCGATGCCCTGCTTGGCGCAGTGCGCCTTGAGGCTCGCCAAGTAGCCGATCGGCGCGTCGAGCCAGACGTAGAAATACTTGCCCGGCGCATCGGGAATCGGGATGCCGAAGTAGGGCGCGTCGCGCGAGATGTCCCAGTCGGCGAGGCCGTCCCCGCCGGCGCCGAGCCACTCGTTGGCCTTATTGGCGATCTGCGGCTGTAGGCGGTCGTCGCCGGTCCATTCGCGCAGGAAAGCGACGCAACGCGGGTCGGAGAGCCTGAAGAAGAAGTGCTCGGACGCCTTCAGCACCGGCGTGGCGCCCGAAAGCGCCGACTTCGGGTGCTTCAGATCGGTCGGCGCATACACGGCGCCGCAGGCCTCGCAATTGTCGCCGTACTGGTCGGCGGCGCCGCAGCGCGGGCATTCGCCCTTGATGTAGCGGTCGGGCAGGAACATCTGCTTGACCGGGTCGAAAAACTGCTCGATGGTGCGCTGTTCGATGAAGCCCGCGGCCTTCAGCTTGCGATAGATGTCCTGGGCGAGGAAGGTGTTTTCCGGCGAGTCGGTTGTGTGCCAGTGGTCGAAGCGGATATGGAAACCGTCGAGGTAGGCCGGCCGCGTCGCCGCGACGCGGGCCACAAGCTCCTGTGGCGTGATGCCCTCGTCCTCGGCCTTGAGCATGATCGGCGCGCCATGGGCGTCGTCGGCGCAGACGAAATACACCGTATTGCCGCGCATGCGCTGATAGCGCACCCAGATGTCGGCCTGGGTGTACTCCATGATGTGGCCGATGTGGAAGGGCGCGTTCGCGTAGGGCAGCGCGGTGGTGACGAAGATGCGACGGCCGGTCATGATGGAGTCCAGAAGCTAGATAGACGGACATTTTACCTGAGCGGCAGGCACCGCTGCGCGGGATCGGCACCGGTTCGAATCAAATTCGACATACCGGGAGATAATCGAAATCGCCCAAGCTGCGGCGTCTGCCTTGGGAGGGTTCCGTTATCACAGCGGCCCGAGGCAATGGGCAGCGCTTGTGTGTACCGTGTACGCCGGGGCTGATGTGCATGTCATTGGCGCGCACCACCCTGGTGAGTATGTCGTCGCCTGGGCCTGACAACCTGTCATGGAACAATAAGCATCGCTGTACGGTGTAGTGCCAGCGCATCCAGGAACGTTGAAGAAAACGCCTACAGTAACGACAAGCGTGAATGTCGCTGTTACCGTCTGATTTGTGGACATCGTAACGATACATTGCTTGGCTAGTCCGGTGCAGGCACCCGTCCATCCTGCAAACGTGGAGCCACTGGCCGGAGTTGCCAAGAGTGTAACCGACGAGCCGGCCGCAAAAGCTGTAGAACACACTGGGGCTGAAACTGTTCCTCCGCAGAAAATATCTGTCCCGGTAGGAGAAACGGAAGAGACTACCGTTCCACTTCCGGCGCCCGATGTAGCGGTTGTGAGAGTAGTTAGAGTAGCCGTCGCCGGCGCTGTGCTACAGGCGGCAGGGCTGCCGGGGCTGCCTGGGGGTAACAGAAACGACGGCTGTGGCAGGCCGGCCCCCGAAATAAGCGTTTGTAGTGCCCCGGCATAATTTCCGGCATTCCATTGTTGCCCGGCGTTATAACAGTAATTCTGTACAGTTTCAGTTGCGTTATAACCGATATTGGCGCACAAGTTATTAAAGTCCGTCCGGTACTTGGCCATAATGAGTCCCACAGCAACTGCCGGATCCGCGGCTGCCAGACCGGTGGAACTGGGATCAGGAATAGACTCGCCCGTCAAACTTCCAAATATGCTTTTAAAGAATGCTGCTACTGGCCCGTCATAGGTGGAGGAATTTAGAATTTCGTTGATAACATTATTCGGACTATTTTGACACGGTGGGCTACTCGACTGCGCTTTTGCGTTCACACCGTTTGCAACTTTCAAGGCCCGAGGGTTTATCGCCGCCGAACTGGAAAAGGTCGGACCCAGGACAACGTTATTGAGATATACACCGAATTGCTGCGCTCCGTTGGGAACGCCGTCTATTGCTGCCAGGATGCCGCTGAATTGCGTAAGAAAATATGTATCGGGAAAAACCAGCGGGGTCTTGCCAAGAACGGCTATTTCGCTTGCCAGCGCTGCGCTGGGAAGTGTGGGCGTTGTTTCCCAGGCAGTGACGAGGCTTGAAAAGGCCGACACTGGGCCGACGGGGGTAAGCGCGTTATTGGTGTATGGCCCGAGCACATAAACTATGCCAGCACCGTCGACCGCCAAAAAACTCTGGCTAGTCGGATAATACTGATAGGTGTATTGCAAATATTGCCCACCCGTAGGGGTTCCCGCGAAGAGGCTGGGATACTTGGATGCGGCATAGGCGAACACCTCGACGGTCGTAACGGAGGCAACGGCCGCCATGGAGTTCATGGTGATCACCAGCAACGCGATCAAGATCTTGACGCGGTTCATGGATCCTCCGGCGGCGCTAGGAAATCAGCTTACGATGCCGGCGAAACCCGGCAACTTCACTTCTGAATTTTCACGCTACACCTGTTCGAACCGCAAAGATATAGTCCCACGGAACTATTCTTAGGGCTCATTCGCAATTGGGCGACGACAGCCGTCCGCACAGTGTTTGCGCGTCAAAACGGCAATCCCTGCGCTACGCTGCTAAAATCCGGATCGATCACGAAGTACTGAACCATTTCCGGCTTGCTGCGGGAATAGGCAGTGTCCCCGTCTTAAGGCGCCGAGAGCGATCGGTATATACTATACAAAACTACTTGGTTATTAATCTTTTCGGAGTTCTCATGAGCGTTACGGAACAGCAAGTCAAGGATGTCCTCAAGGAAATAGTCGATCCCAATACGGCCAAGGACTTGGTCAGCTCCAAAGCGGTTCGCAACATCAAGATTGACGGCGCGGATGTGACCCTCGACGTTGAACTCGGCTACCCGGCGAAGAGCCAGATCGAGGGACTGCGCAAACAGGTGATCACCCGGCTGAAGGGCATCGCCGGGATCGGCAACGTCAGCGCCAACGTCTATAGCAAGGTCGTCGCGCATGCGGTGCAGCGCGGCGTCAAGATGATCCCCGGCGTCAAGAACATCATCGCCGTCGCCTCCGGCAAGGGCGGCGTCGGCAAATCCACCACGGCGGTGAACCTGGCGCTGGCGCTGGTCGCCGAGGGTGCCACGGTCGGTCTGCTCGACGCCGACATTTATGGGCCGTCGCAGCCGCAGATGCTGGGCATCAGCGGCCGCCCCGAATCCGCCGACGGCAAGTCGCTGGAACCGATGGAAGCCCATGGCCTGCAAGCCATGTCGATCGGCTTCCTGATCGACGTCGAAACGCCCATGGTGTGGCGTGGCCCGATGGTGACCCAGGCGCTGCAACAACTGCTCAACGATACCCGCTGGCGCGACATCGATTACCTGGTGATCGACCTGCCGCCCGGCACCGGCGACATACAACTGACCCTGGCGCAGCAAGTGCCGGTCACCGGCGCGGTGATCGTCACCACGCCCCAGGACATCGCCTTGCTGGACGCGCGCAAGGGACTCAAGATGTTCGAGAAGGTCGGCATTCCCATCCTCGGCATCGTCGAGAACATGAGCATCCATATCTGCTCGAAATGTGGGCACGAGGAGCACATCTTCGGCAGCGGCGGCGGCGACCGGATGGCCAAGGATTACGAGGTCCAGATGCTTGGGGCCTTGCCGCTCGACGTCGGCATCCGCGTCCAGGGTGACGCCGGCAAGCCCAGCGTGGTTGCCGATCCGGACGGGCGGGTGGCGGAAATCTACCGCGAGATCGCCCGCCGGGTAGCGGTGAAGATCGCCGACCAGGCCAAGGATATGACCTCGAAGTTTCCGAACATTGTGGTACAAAATACCTGAAAACTTCACCCCAGCAAATTCACGCAAACCGCCAGGGTTGCGCGTAAAATCGCGCCCTTGGCGTTTTTACTTTTGGGTGTCCGACCTCAATGTCCATCAAATCCGACAAATGGATTCGCCGCATGGCGGAGCAGCACAAGATGATCGAGCCCTTCGAGCCCGGCCAGGTGCGCGAAGTCGACGGCCGCAAGATCGTCTCCTACGGCACCTCGAGCTATGGTTACGATATCCGCTGCTCGAACGAATTCAAGCTGTTCACCAACATCAACTGCACCATCGTCGATCCGAAGAATTTCGATCCGAATTCCTTCGTCGAGGTCACCGGCGATCATTGCATCATCCCGCCGAATTCCTTCGCCCTGGCGCGCACCGTCGAGTATTTCCGCATTCCGCGCAACGTCCTGACCATCTGCCTGGGCAAGAGCACCTATGCGCGCTGCGGCATCATCGTCAATGTCACGCCCTTCGAGCCCGAATGGGAAGGTTACGTGACCCTGGAGTTCTCCAACACTACACCGCTGCCGGCCAAGATCTACGCCAATGAAGGCGTGGCCCAGGTAATCTTCCTGGAGTCGGACGAAGTCTGCGAGACTTCGTACAAGGATCGCGGCGGCAAGTACCAGGGCCAGGTCGGCGTCACCCTGCCGAAAATCTAGGAGTCGACCATGCGCTTCCGCTTTCCCGTCGTCATCATCGATGAAGATTTCCGCTCCGAAAACACTTCCGGCCTGGGCATACGCGCGCTGGCCAAGGCCATCGAGGAGGAGGGCATGGAAGTGCTGGGCGTTACCAGCTTCGGCGATCTCGCCTCCTTCGCCCAGCAGCAGAGCCGCGCTTCGGTATTCATTCTGTCGATCGACGACGAGGAATTCACTTCCGACAAGGCCGACGACACCGTTGCCGGCCTGCGCGCCTTCGTCGAGGAAATCCGCTTCCGCAACAGCGACATCCCGATTTTCCTCTACGGCGAGACGCGCACCACCCGCCACATCCCGAATGACGTGCAGCGCGAGTTGCACGGCTTCATCCACATGTTCGAGGACACGCCTGAGTTCATGGCCCGCAACGTGGTGCGCGAGGCCAAGGACTATCTGGAATCGCTCGCTCCGCCGTTCTTCCGCGCACTGGTGCATTACGCCTCGGACGGTTCGTATTCCTGGCATTGCCCAGGTCACTCGGGCGGCGTGGCCTTCCTGAAGAGCCCGGTGGGGCGCATGTTCCACCAGTTCTTCGGTGAGAATATGCTGCGCGCCGACGTCTGCAACGCGGTCGACGAACTCGGCCAACTGCTCGACCACACCGGCCCGGTAGCGGCTTCGGAGCGCAATGCGGCACGCATATTTTCGGCCGACCACCTGTTTTTCGTCACCAACGGCACCTCGACCTCGAACAAGATCGTCTGGCATTCGACGGTGGCGCCCGGCGACATCGTGGTGGTCGACCGCAACTGCCACAAGTCGATACTGCACGCCATCATGATGACCGGCGCGGTGCCGGTGTTCCTGATGCCGACGCGCAACCACTATGGCATCATCGGGCCGATCCCCAAGAGCGAATTCAAGTGGGAGAACATCAAGAAGAAGATTCTCGCCAACCCCTTCGCCCGCGAGACGCTGGAGCGCGACCCGGACGCCAAGCCGCGGGTGCTGACCCTCACCCAGAGCACCTACGACGGGATACTCTACAACGTCGAGGACATCAAGGAGATGCTCGACGGCAAGATCGACACCCTGCATTTCGACGAGGCATGGCTGCCGCACGCGACCTTCCACAGCTTCTACAAGGGCATGCACGCCATCGGCAAGAAACGCCCGCCCTGCAAGGACTCGATGCTGTTCTCGACCCAGTCGACACACAAGCTGCTGGCTGGGCTCTCCCAGGCATCGCAGATCCTGGTGCAGGACTCCGAGACGCGCAAGCTCGACCGCGATGTCTTCAACGAAGCCTTCCTGATGCACACCTCGACCTCGCCGCAGTACGCCATCATCGCTTCCTGCGACGTAGCCGCGGCGATGATGGAGGAGCCGGGCGGCAACGCGCTGGTGGAGGAATCCATCGCCGAGGCGCTGGACTTCCGCCGCGCCATGCGCAAGGTGGACGAGGAATGGGGAGCGGACTGGTGGTTCCAGGTGTGGGGACCGAAAGACCTCTGCGAGGAAGGCATCGGCGACCGCAGCGACTGGATGCTGCGGGCGGACGAGCGCTGGCACGGCGTCGGCAAGCTGGCCAAGGGCTGCAACATGCTCGACCCGATCAAGGCCACGGTCATCACGCCGGGTCTGGACGTCGACGGCGATTTTTCGAATGAGTTCGGCATCCCGGCGGCGATCGTCACCAAGTACCTGGCCGAGCATGGCGTGATCGTCGAGAAGACCGGTCTCTATTCGTTCTTCATCATGTTCACCATCGGCATCACCAAGGGCCGCTGGAACACCATGGTGACGGAGTTGCAGCAGTTCAAGGACGATTACGACAAGAACGCGCCGCTATGGCGGGTGCTGCCGGAGTTCGTTGCCAAGCACCCGCGCTACGAGAAAATCGGCCTGCGCGACCTGTGCGAACAGATCCACGGTATCTACAAGGCCAATGACATCGCCCGGCTGACCACCGAGATGTATCTATCCAACATGGAGCCGGCGATGCGCCCGGCGGATGCCTTCGCCATGATGGCGCATCGCCGCATCGACCGCGTGGCGATCGAGGACCTGGAAGGCCGCGTCACAGCCGTGCTGCTCACGCCCTATCCGCCCGGCATACCGCTGCTGATCCCCGGCGAGCGCTTCAACAAGACCATCGTCCGCTATCTCAAGTTCGCGCGCGAATTCAACGAGAAATTCCCCGGCTTCGAAACCGACATCCACGGACTGGTGAAGGATCAGACCAACGGATCAGCACGCTACTACGTGGATTGCGTAACCCAGGACTGATTCCGACTCGAATTAGAACCGATACTTTGTCGACGGCGCCTCGCCGTGCAGCAGCACTGTCCCACAGGGATTTCCTGCGGTCATCTTCGGCTTGTCCCACGGGGATTTCCGCTGGTCATCTTCGCGTCTCGTTTCTAATGCGAATCGGAATAGGGTCAGTGCATCAGCAGGGCCGAAATCCACAGCACCGCGCCGGCGGCGGCGGAGCCGAGGGCGCCCCAGAACAGCCAGGTCTTGCGCGTCAGGACGGTGATCGAGGCGAGCGAAATGGCGACCTGCATCAGGGTCAGCGCCTGGGCCAGGCGATGATGCGGATGCATAACGGCCTCGGAAGCGTCGTTGGCCTTCTTCGACTCGGCTTCGAGTTTTTCGGCCACCACCTTGATCTCGGCTTTTTCCTTCTTGTAGCGATCCATCTCCTGCTGGTAGAACTCCTGCTTGTCCTTGGGCGCCATGCCGGCCGCCAGTTCGGCGAGATTCTGCTTGTTGCCCTTGGCCTGGTAGTAGGCCCATTGGTCCGAAGCCTCGGTCTTCTTCAGCACCGCCTCGTTCTTGAACAGCATGGCTTCGTTCTGTGTAGCGCCGCCCTGGTAGCCGACGACGGCGCCGACTGTCGACAGGATCGCGGTAACGACCGCCACCCTGGAGGCAAGGCTATCGCCGCTTTGTGCGGCGTGCTCGACTGCGTGATCATGCGGACCATGAACGTGAAAGCCGCCTTCTGACATGTGATCTCCTTTAACTAACGATGGTCGTAAGTGACGAAAGCGTAAGCGAAGTTCGCCCCGGCCGGGTGCGATTCGCGAGCCGTCTCCCGCCATAGGGCCGGATCGACGGCCGGGAAGTGTACATCACCGGCGAAGTCCTGGTCGATTTCAGTCAATTGCAGGCGCTGGGCGAGGGGCAATGCCTGCCGGTAGATGTCCGCGCCGCCGATGACGAAGACTTCCTCCGCACCCGTGGCCGCGGCTGCCGCCAGTGCCTGGTCCAGGCTGCCGACCAGATTGGCGCCGGGGGCGGTGAACGCGACGGCCCGGCTGATGACGATATTGGTCCGTCCCGGCAGGGGCCGTCCGAGCGATTCCCAGGTCTTGCGGCCCATGACGATGGGATGGCCGAGGGTGAGCGCCTTGAAACGCTTGAGGTCTTCCGGCAAGCGCCAGGGCAAAGCATTACCGGCGCCGATGACGCGGTTTTTCGCCACGGCGGCGATCAAGGTGATGCGGGGAGTGGGCTGGGGAGCGGTTGCGGGCATGGAATAGACACTAACGCTCATTGCGGCGAAGGTTCCGCCCACTGATGATGAAACACGCGAAAAGCGGCATAGAGGCCCGCCCCCTCCCGTCCTCCCCCTCGCGGGGGAGGCGATTGGCATGCTCGCTTTGCTCGATATATGACTCGGCACTCATTCTGTTGTTTCACTCTAAACATGGGGTAAATCGGGGTCTGCTCGTCATTTGAGCGGGTCCGGGAGCGAATATTATCGCCGTATTGCGGATAATTTGTCCGCGCCATTTTCGCGTGTCGAGGATAAGAGCAATGTCCGATCGCTCCTACGGCGTCGAAACACTTTGCCTGCATGCCGGCCAGCAGCCCGATCCTGCCACCGGCGCGCGCGCCTTGCCGATCCACCAGACCACCTCCTTCGTCTTCGATTCGGCCGAGCACGCGGCCAGCCTGTTCAATCTCCAGACCTTCGGCAACGTCTATTCCCGTCTTTCGAACCCGACCGTAGCGGCCCTGGAAGAGCGCGTCGCGACCCTGGAAGGCGGCCGCGCCGGCCTGGCCGTGGCTTCCGGCATGGCCGCGCAGATGGTGGCGCTATTGACGCTGTGCGAGGCCGGCGACGCCATCGTCGCGGCGCGCACTCTCTACGGCGGCAGCTATTCGCAGCTCGATGTTTCCCTGCGCAAGCTGGGCATCGATACCGTGTTCGTCGATCCGGACGATCCGGAGAACTTTCGCCGCGCGTTGGCCGACACTCCGAACGCCAAGTGCCTGTTCGCCGAGACTGTCGCCAACCCGCGCCTCAACGTGCTGGATATCGCGGCCGTGGCGGGGATCGCCCATGATTTTGGCATACCGTTGATCGTCGACAATACTCTGGCATCGCCCTATCTGTGCCGCCCGATCGACCATGGCGCGGACCTCGTGGTGCATTCCGCCACCAAGTTTCTCGGCGGCCACGGCACCACCATGGGCGGGGTGATCGTCGAATCGGGCCATTTCCCCTGGGACAACGGCAAGTTCCCCGGCATGACCGAGCCGTCGCGCGGCTATCACGGCATCAAGTTTTTCGAGACTTTCGGCAACTTCGGTTTTACCATGAAGGCGCGTATGGAAACCTTGCGCACTTTCGGACCGGCGCTTTCCCCGTTCAACGCCTGGCAGTTGTTGCAGGGCGTCGAGACGCTGCCGCTGCGCATGGAGCGCCACTGCGAGAATGCGCTGGCGGTGGCGCGGCATCTCGAAAGCCATCCCGGCGTCGCCTGGGTCAATTACCCCGGCCTGGAGAGCAGCCCCTACCACGCCCTTTCTCGGCGCTACCTGCCGCGCGGAGCCAGCGCCATCCTGTGTTTCGGCATCAAGGCGGGCGAGGGCCGCGAGCAGGCGGCCGGCGAGAAGTTCATCGACAGCGTGCAATTCCTCTCGCATCTGGCCAACATCGGCGATGTCCGAAGCCTGGTGATCCACCCGGCGTCGACCACCCATCGCCAGTTGAACGAGCAGGAACAGCGCGCCGCGGGCGTGACGCCGGACCTGATCCGGCTCTCGGTGGGAATCGAGACATTGGATGATATCCTCTGGGATATCGACCAGGCATTGGCCAGGAGCGGGGACTGAGACGCGGATGGAGGCGATGGATTTCACCGAATTCAGCATACGTTACGCGATCATCTGCGCGGTGGCGGTGGTCGCCGTGTATATGCTGGTGTCCTTGCTGCGCCTGTCCCAGATCAAACGCCGCAAACCTAGCGTTCCGGCCATCGAACGCGCCCTGAAGTTCGATGCCGACGGGATTTATACGCTGAGGCGCGGCCCGGTCGTCACGGAGGTCGATGATCCCCAGCCGAAGAGCAGGTGGCAGGCGCGGGAACCGGAAGCCCAGGACCAGGATGCCTCGCAATCCTCACCGTCCGCACCGTCCTCACAATTCGGCGAGCAGTTGTTCCGTTCCAGCGTCGAGGCCGAGCTGGAACAGATGCGCGGCGAGGTCGCGGGTCTCAAGGAAACCATCGCGCAATTGAAGGCGGCGCGCCGCGTATCGCCGCAGTACAACGAGGCGATGACCCTGGCGCAGCGGGGCATGGATAAGCAGAGCATCGCGGACGAGTGCGGCATTTCCATCGGCGAGGCGGAGCTGGTGCTGGCTTTGAGTCGCAACAAGCAGGAGTATGAGGAACATGACCGACAAAACGACTGACGAGAACAGCATGGACCTCCCGGCCGACGACGTGGAGTTGAAGAAGCGCCTGATCAGGCGTGTTGCCGCGGCCGGCGTGTTGATCGCCATCCTGCTGGGTGGGCTGGCCGTGCTGGATAACCTGAACGCGCCGGCGCCGGTCAAGGTGGCGGAGGAGGCCCCGGTGCAGGCGGTGTCGGAACCGAAAGCGCAGGACGCCAAACCCGAGGAAAAGGCCGAAGAAAAGCCCGGGGAAAAGCCGGCAGAGCAGGCGCAACTCGATGAGCAGAAGAAAGTCGCGGAGGTTCCCGCCACGCCTGAGGAAACTTCTTCCCCCGCCGCGCCCAACAAGAAGGGGCGGCCCGGACGAGTCGAGCGGCCGCTGACCAAGTCGGCCGAGCCGAAACTGGCGATGCTCAAGCCGAGCGAAACGGTTGCCGCCCTCAAGCCCGTCGAGCCGGCGACACAGTTGATCCGGCCGCCGAAGGCGGCGGCCCCGGCTTCACGGCCGCTGACGCAACCGCTGGTGGCGTCGCAGGCCGGCAACTTCCTGCTGCAAATGGGCGTGTTCAACTCCACCGCAAACGCCGAGGAGCTGCGCGCCAAACTCGAAATCAACGGAATTCCGTCGCAAATCGAGGCGCGTGTCCAGGTCGGTCCTTTCCGAACTCGCTTGGAAGCGGAACAGATGCGCGATAAGCTCAAGCAACTGGGCATGGAAACCGGCATGGTGGTGGCGATCAAAAAATAGATTATCCTGGCGTGTGATGAAATATCGGATTCGGAGAAATCCCAATGAATATTGATAGTCCCCGCTTCGGTACATTGAAGGTCGAGCCCGGCAAAATCATCGAATTCCCCGCGGGACTGGCCGGGTTCGAGGATTGCCGGCGCTTCTCGCTGTTCCACCCCGATGAGGGCGACGTCAAGTATTTCATCCTGCAATCGCTGGACGACCCGGCGCTGGCTTTTCACATCGCCGATCCGGCCCAGCTTGGGTTCAATTTCGAAATCGCGCTGAGCGATGCCGAAACCGCGCTGCTCAAGCTGAACGATCCGCTCGATGCGGCGGTGGCGGTGATACTCCTGAAGGACGAGGGCGATAGCCCGGTCCGCGCCAACCTGAAAGCCCCGCTGATCATCAATACCCGTGAGCGCCTCGGCTTGCAGCATATCGTCGCGCAGTGAGTTCCCGCCGGCGCCAGCCGGACAGTAAGCCTCACGGAGTTTCGCGTTCCCTGGCTTGGCATCGAATACATCCCTTGCCCGGGGTGATTCCGGCAGTCCCGGCTAAAATACTTCCCCCAACTCTGGAGTATTCTTCATGACCCGCAAGATCATCGCCACCGACCAGGCCCCCGCCGCGATCGGCACCTATACGCAGGCGGTGCAGGCCGGCGACACCATCTACCTGTCCGGCCAGATCGGCCTCGACCCGGCCAGCATGCAGATGGTGGATGGCATCGATGCCCAGATCGTGCGCGTATTCGAGAACCTCAAGGCGGTGGCAATTGCAGCCGGCGCCAGCCTGAACCATGCCGTCAAGTTCAACATCTACCTCACCGACCTGGGCAACTTCGCCAAGGTAAATGAAGTCATGGCGCGCTATGTCGAACAGCCTTATCCGGCGCGCGCCGCGGTCGGCGTCAAGGAGTTGCCGCGCGGCGCCCTGGTCGAGGCCGATGCCGTTCTGTATCTCGGCTGAGATGCCGACGCCGGCGACTAATGGCGAAAGCTGAACCGAGCGGCTTCGGCAATATTTCCCAGCCGCTCGCCGCCAAGCTGGCGAAACTTGGGCTGCACTGCGACGCCGACCTGATCCTGCACCTGCCGCTGCGCTACGAAGACGAGACACAGATCGTCCCGCTGGCCGAGGCTCCGGAAGGTCTGCCGGTGCAGGTGGAAGTCGAAGTCTTCAGCACCGACATCGCTTATCGCCCCCGCCGCCAATTGATCAGCCGCGTACGGGACGATAGCGGCATGATCGCGGTGCGCCTGCTCAACTTCTATCCCAGCCAGCAGAAACAGTTCGCGCCGGGCGCACGGCTGCGCCTCTACGGCGAAGTGCGCGACGGCTATTTCGGCCCGGAAATGGTCCATCCGCGCGCCAAGGCCGTGCTACCTGGCGCGTCGCTGCCCGAAGCGCTGACGCCGGTCTACCCGACCACCGCCGGCCTGAGCCAGTTGATGTTGCGCAAGCTTATCCTCACGTCCCTGGCACGCGCCGAAGAGCAGGGTGACCTGGTCGACACTCTGCCCAAAGACCTGCGCGCCGCGCAGTCCCTGATGCCTTTCGACGCCGCCGTGCGCATGCTGCACCTGCCGCCGGCGGCGCTCACCCCCGAGGCGCTTGAGCAGCGCAACCGCGATGCTTGGCGTCGCATCCGATTCGACGAACTGCTGGCGCAGCAGATCTCGCTGCGCCGTGCCTATGCCGCCCGCCGTGCCCGTACCTCGCCGGCCTTGCCGGCGCGCGGATCGCTCACCGCAAGGCTGCTGAAAGAGTTGCCGTTCCGCCTCACCGGCGCGCAGCAGCGCACCTGGCTGGAGATCGCCAACGACCTGGCCCAGGCGCATCCCATGCAGCGCCTGCTGCAAGGCGATGTCGGCAGCGGCAAGACCATCGTCGCCGCGCTGGCGCTGTTGCAGGCAGTGGAGAACGGCTGGCAGGGCGCGCTCATGGCACCCACCGAAATCCTTGCCGAGCAGCACTGGCGCAAGCTCTCTTCCTGGCTTGCGCCGCTCGGCATCGAGGTGGCGTGGCTGTCGGGTAGCCTGAAGAAGGCGCAGAAACAGACCATGCTCTCCGCCCTGCGCGAGGGACGCGCCGCGCTCGCCGTCGGCACCCACGCGCTGATCGAGGAGGCGGTCGAGTTCGAGCGCCTCGGCCTCGCCGTGGTCGACGAGCAGCATCGCTTCGGCGTCCGCCAGCGCCTGGCCCTGCGCCACAAGGGCACCAGTCCGCATCAGTTGATGATGTCGGCGACGCCCATCCCCCGCACCCTGGCGATGAGCTACTACGCCGACCTCGATGTCTCGGTGATCGACGAAATGCCGCCGGGCCGCAAACCGGTACTGACCAAGCTGGTCGTCGAGGCGCGCCGCGACGAGGTCGTCGCCCGCATCCGCGACGCCTGCGCGCAGGGCCGCCAGGCCTACTGGGTCTGTCCGCTGATCGAGGAGAGCGAGACCTTGCAGCTAAAGACCGCGATCGAAACCTTCGAGCGCCTCGGCGCCGAACTCCCGGACCTGAACGTCGGCCTGGTGCACGGACGCCTCAAGGGCGCGGAGAAGGCGGCGGTGATGGCGGCCTTTGTCGCCGGTGAGGTGCAGGTGCTGGTCGCCACCACCGTCATCGAGGTCGGCGTCGACGTGCCCAACGCCTCGCTGATGGTCATCGAGCACGCCGAACGCTTCGGCCTCTCGCAACTCCACCAGTTGCGCGGCCGCGTCGGGCGCGGCGCGGCGGAATCGGCCTGCATTCTGCTCTATGCGCAACGCCCCGGCGAGACGGCGCGCGCCCGCCTGAAGATCATCTACGAGAATAACGACGGCTTCGAGATCGCCCGCCAGGACTTGCACCTGCGCGGCCCCGGCGAATTCGTCGGCGCCCGCCAGAGCGGTGTGCCGCTGCTGCGCTATGCCGACTTGGAAGACGACGCGCTGGTCGAAGCGGCGCGCGTTGCGGCCGAGGCGTTGCTGCGCGAGCAGCCGGATGCAGCAGCGCGGCATGTCGAGCGCTGGCTGGGCGGGCGGGGGGAATTGCTGAAGGTGTAGGCGTGGGCGGATGTGTTCATGGCCCTGCTTGCAATAAATCCGGATGCTGCTCCTCAAGCCACCGGCGCGCGGTCGCCAGCAGCGCCGTTGCTTGAGCTAGACATTCTGCGACCGCTTCCGTCTCAACAGGATCGCCAAGGTAGTCCGAAGCGTTGCGCTTGCGGCGCAGGGCGTCCAATATCAGCCAAGTCTCATTGGGCACACCCAAGGTCAGCGGCAGCGACTGGATCATGGTCTGGTGATGGCCCGGCTCGTTGGACGACGGACGGTAGCCGCTGGCCATCATGGCGACCAGCGCCAGTTGCATGATCGCCTTGTAAGCTACATCGAAGCGCGTCTCGTCGCTGATGGCTTTGTTTTGGGCATCCCGGAGGTTGCGCTGCGCCGCCGCGAGTAGGCGTTGGATTTCCTGCGGCGTCGGCGTATGCGGCTTCAGCCGGCCGATCCTAAGCAAGTTTTGCAAGGTCATCGTCGTTGCCAATCAACCACAGCTTGGGTTCGCGGATCACGCCGGCTGCGAAGCCATCACCGGTCTGACGCTTCCGCGCGAAGTCGCCTGGCTTCATCACCGTCGCATTCACCTCGCGCCGCAGCGCCTGGTGAGTCGGCGCCAGCGCCTTGACCACGGGTGCAAAGCCCGCTCGGCCGAGTACCATCACATCCACATCGCTGCGAGGGCCCTCGCTGCCTGCCGCTACGGAACCATAGACGAAAGCCAGGGCGATCTGATCCGCCAGCGGCAACAGCGCCGCGCGCAGCACGTCGGCGACGCCCGCGGTCTTGCGCATGAGGCCGGCCAGATCCTCGAAGATCGGGCACGCCGAGTTGGCGCGATAATGCACCTGGCGCCCTGTCTCCTGCCGCAACAGCAGGCCAAGCTCTGTCAGCGCACGCAGTTCGCGATGCAGCGATCCCGGCGAAGCGCCGGTGATCCGCGCCAGTTCGCGGACATGCAACGCCGATTCGGGATGCAGCAGCAGAGACGCCAACACCGCGGAACGGGTGCTGCCGAGCAGGTAAGTGGCGAGCGAGGCTGGGAGCGTTTTCATGGTGTTCTCAAATTTGCTTCAAATGTAGCAATAATGAGAACACAGCGCAAGTGCCGGAGATACCCGATCGAACGCCGTCGTGTTCGGCATGGAATGCTCTGGGGCAGGCCATAGCCTGCCTATTTCAAGAAAGAAGCAGCTTATAGCCTGCTTCATCTTGGCTAGCCACGCAGTGCCGCCAGCCTGACCCACTCCCGGTCCTTGCGATAACTCCAGATGGACGCTGATTCTTTAGCACCGCGCCCGACGTAGCCGCACGGCATGTTGCACTGGTTGCGCGGACGGGGAGTTGTTTAGAATCTGGGATGAAACCTCGTCGTTGCCAGTCAACATATTGCTACAAATTACCAACGGACAGCCTTTTGCCAAACCCCAGAAACGCAACAGCGGGTCTCGGGTTGAATTCAAATTATCATCTCAAAGCTGTCGTCAATGAGCTGCCGACATGAAGTGGGCAAATCGATTGAGCGCCCGATCAAGGCTCACCGAGTTGTTTCTTGCTGAAGCTACGTCCCATTCGGTTGTTGCGAAATTCGACAGGTGGCGGTTGTACATTGGCCCTATAGGAGCAGAAGAACCTGGGGCCGGTACGATTTCCTGTGCAAGACGGGAACTTCGGCTACGACGGGCAAGATTCACCAAGGCTTGTTTTGGGTCGGCAATGGTTTCTGGGTTGGCGGGTACTTTGACACGGGGTACTTTCAGGAAGTCTGCGATCCCCTCCCGATCAGCGAGTAGCCATGCCTCCACTTCTTTTACGGCAATCCTCAACAACATGGATTTCGGGAGTCTGGTTGCCTTCCAATCAGTTAGCAAGGCGCTCGGACAGACATGACGATCCAAATCGGTGAGGACCACATGGGGGAAGGCTTTCGAGGCCGCCTTGCATTTCGGAACATTGGACTTAAGCATCCCAAAGCCACGACCCAAGATGGTTCGATCAATGGCGAAATTTCGCCCGGATTCCCTCAATAACCGACGCAACACCGCGTCATCCAGTTCATTTTCCACTGCCAATACCAAAGCAGGAAAGTACATCACGGGCGGAACAGCGAAAGTTGTTCAACTTGTGCAGGCCTAACTTTTGGCAACACCACCTCGGCGATTGAGTAACCCGAAGCGATCAATGCCTTATCACTCTCGGAGGACTCGGACGCAATGGTCCCGTCACGCGTAGGTTCCAGTCTTATCACCTCTCTTGGATCAATACTCGTGTCCTGAAGCAAGGCATCGCTATGCGTGGTGATAAAAACCTGGCGGCGGTATTTCGCCTGACGTTGCATTCGCCAGATCAATTGGTGAATCCTTCGCACGATATCCTCGTTCAGCGACATCTCGGGCTCCTCAAGCAACAATAGAGAGTCGCCCTCGAGCAAACTCCACATAACGCCCAGCAGACGCAATGTCCCATCCGAGAATTGATCTTCGCGCTGCCAGCCAGCATCCGGGCGCCAGTGCTCATACATGGCCTCAAGGTGCGGGGTCCCCGTAGCGCCATCCCGTATGAAGCGAAGATTGCGCATGTTCGGAACACAAACCTTCAACACGTTCTCGATCTTTCCAAGTCTGGCGTTGCGAGTCTTTTCCGGCGTCTTGGCGATGCGCTCCAGGAATGCCTGGCCGAACGGATCGTTTTCCAAGCGGTAGCCGCCTAACTGATCTGCATGTTTCAGAAGCTGGGGCACGAGATGCAGGTAGGTGACATTGCTGAAAAAGTCCGCCAAGTCACGGAATGCCCGATTGGTATTTATCTGCTCAAGGTGCGTCTGAGTCAATCGATCAGAATCGCTGCGATCCTTGTCATCCGGGCGATCTATTAATACTGATCCACCATTACGCAAGTCTTCGACCTGCTCCTGACTGACTAGCAGGCGTTGTTGCCCCTTGCCCTCGCTCCGGAATCCGAGTCTATAACGCCAGATCGCCGGCTCATCCACGCGCTCGGACAATTCAAGTTCAACGGCAACTTCGGGATCCTTTCTCGCCAGCAGGCAGCGCAGTTTGGTAATGCCGCCCCGATCCTTCACCGCCTTCTGTAAGCCGCCGCCTTCCGGCTTCGCTACATCCCGCAGAAAACGCACGACATCGAGCAGGTTGGATTTGCCGGAGGCATTGGGCCCGATAACATAGACCCGCTCGCGCAAATTCACGTCGACATTCTTGAAATTCCGCCAGTTCTTCAACACAAGGCGTGTAATCAGCATTTCCCTTCCTCCAGATTCACAATCTTCAGGGATTCTATTCCCTAGTCGTCCACGATCTTCATCGCGAACTCGTGGTCTTCTTCAGTATCCCAATGGCTGGAACTATGGACGAATCATATCCGAGCGTGCCTCTAATCACCATGTCAAGCGGTTGCTTGATTCGAATGCTCAGGCATCGAGGAAGAAATCTTCATGGGCTTCAACTGTGAAAACGAGTTGTCGGACTTCGCCAATTCACGCAGCGTTTCGATCACTCCTTGACAGTCCCGAGTGTAAAATCCGTGCATGACCTGGACCGCCCTCAAAGCTCGCCTCGACGCCTACGAGCGTCTGATGCGGCTCGACAAGCCGATCGGCACGTTGTTGCTGCTGTGGCCGACGATGTGGGCGTTGTGGATCGCGGCGGATGGGAAGCCGCGTTTCCTGCTGGTGTGGATTTTCGCGCTGGGCACGCTGCTGATGCGCTCGGCGGGGGTGGTGATGAACGACTATGCCGACCGCAACTTCGATGCGCATGTGAAGCGCACCGAGAATCGGCCGCTGGCCACCGGCGAGGTGTCGGTGCGGGAAGCGATGATCCTGGCGGCGCTGCTGTGCGGATCCGCCTTCATGCTGATCCTGCCTTTGAACAAGCTGGTGTGGCTGCTTTCGGTGGCGGCGCTGTTCCTCGCCGCGAGCTATCCTTTCACCAAGCGCTTCCTCTCCATTCCGCAGGCCTACCTGGGCGTAGCCTTCGGCTTCGGCATCCCGATGACTTTCGCCGCGCAGTTGCACACGGTGCCGATGCTTGCGTGGGTGATCCTGCTGGCGAACATCTTCTGGGCGATAGCCTACGACACCTGCTATGCCATGGTGGACCGCGACGACGACTTGAAGATCGGCATCAAGACTTCAGCCATCACTTTCGGCCGCTTCGACGTGACGGCGGTGATGCTGAGCTATGCGGCGACGCTGGCAATCCTCGCCTGGGTGGGCTGGTCGGTGCACCGTGGCGTGTATTTCTATGCCGGGCTGGCGGTGGCGGGAGGGATGATGCTGCGCCATTACTTCTGGATCCGTGGCCGCGAGCGCATGCCGTGCTTCCGCGCTTTCATGGACAACAACTGGGTCGGCGCTGCGATTTTCGCCGGCATCTTCGTCGACTATCTGTGAGGCTGTAGCGAGAACATCTTCGTGTGCGCGGTGATCCTGGCGTTCGCCGTTGGGGTTTGGCCAACATTTACCGCAATTAATTAGTATGTTCTAATATGCCTTCCATCACTTCCCTGGGAGAGTTTCCATGAAAGTCAATGAAGGCAGTCTTGATCGCATACTCCGCGTCGTCGCGGGCCTGGCCCTGATCGCTTGGGCCGCTTTCTTCGGCGGACCGGTTTGGGCCTGGATAGGCTTGGTTCCCCTTGCGACCGGATCGATAGGTATGTGTCCCTTGTACTCGATGCTCGGGATCAATACCTGCCCGGTGAAGAAAGAGTCTGCTTAAGGCATAGCCGCCTTCAGAAAATACCCAGGCAGAGGCCTGAGGCCAGCGCTGCGCCCAAGTCCGCGCAACGTTGCAAGTCATCCGCGGCAAGCTGTTTCGGCCTCAGGATTTCCTCCGGCGTCTGGGCATGAGTGCACACGATCAACGGTGGCGCGATCGGCTTCAGCCGCCATCCCGTGGCGATGCGCTCGATCTGTCTGGCGGCATTCTGTCCGTCGCTGCCGGCGCAGATCAGCGTTGCATAAGGCCGGCCATTGAGGCGTTCCAGGCAGGCATAGTAGCTGCGATCGAAGAAGTCCTTCAGCAGTCCCGAGATTGCGGCGAGATTTTCCGGCGTGGCGAACAGGTAGCCGTCGGCGGCCAGCATCTCCTCTGCGGTGGCGTCCCGTGCATGCATTAGCTTGACTGTCAGCGCGGCCTCCGTGGCGGCGCCGGCCTGCGCCGCTTGGGCCATCTGTAGCGTGCCGCCGGTCATCGTGTGATAGACGATGAGCAGAGTTTTCATCACGGACCGACCGTGCCGGCGATGATACTCAAGGCTTGCGGCAAGATACCGAAGCGCGCCGGAACATGGCCGACCAGTTCGCCATCGGCTTCGATGGCAGCGCCCCGGGGTGCGTCGATTTCGACGGTGGCGCTTTGCCAGGTCGACACCTTGGGATGCTCGGGCAGGGTGCCGTCGAATAGCCGTCTCAGATTCAGCAGCAGTTCGATCCGCCCCAGGTAGCGCACCAGGGTCAGGTCGAACACCCCGTTGTCGCAGCGCGCCGATGGCGCGACCTGCATGCCGCCGCCGCAATAGCGGCCGATGCAGGCGAAGAACACGAAAGCGTCGGCATCGACTTGCCGTGCCCCGATCTTCAAACGCAAGGGCAATGCGCGGTAGCCGGCCAGTTCGCGCAGCAGGCCGACCAGGTAGGCGATCCGTCCCAGCTTACGCGACGGCATGCGTTCGATTACGCCGGCGTCGAAACCGGTGCCGGCGACGTTGACGAAGTAGCGGCGTGTGTCGCTTGTCCCGGTGTCGGCAAAGTCGATGACGCCGACATCATGCAGGATGGTGTGGCCGGTGGCGACCAGGCGCAACGCCGAGTCGTAGTCGTGGGGAATGCCACGGCCGCGCGCCCAGTCGTTGCCGGTGCCGATCGGCAGCAAGGCCAGCGTCACCTGGTCCGGCGGGACAGCGTGCTGGGTGAAGATGCCATTGACCGCCTCGGAGAGGCTGCCGTCGCCGCCGGCGACCAGGATGCGGCGGCAGCCGCTGACGATCGCTGCGTTCACCAACGCCACGATATGCCCCGGATACTCGCTGAGCGCGGCGACATGCTGCATGCCATGAGCAGTGATCGCCGATTCGATGCGTGTCCGGTCGCGCAGGCCCAGGCCGCCGCCCGAGATCGGGTTGAGCAGCAGCAGCCAAGTGTGGCTGTCGTACGATGTCGTGGGCATAAAGTGGCCTGGGTGACTGAGGCATATATAATGACCGATCACTTGCCATTTGGGTAGCCGATGAAATATCAAGATCTGCGCGACTTCCTGGCCCAACTCGAAACGCTCGGCGAATTGAAGCGCATCGCAGTCGAGATCGATCCGAAACTCGAGATGACCGAGATCTGCGACCGCGTGTTGCGCGCCGGCGGACCGGCGATACTCTTCGAGAAGGTCAAGGGCTCGTCGATTCCCGTGCTCGGCAACCTGTTCGGCACGGTGCGGCGCGTCGCGCTGGCGATGGGACAGGAAGGCGACCCGCTGCCTGCTCTGCGCGAGGTCGGCGAACTGCTCGCCTATCTCAAGGAGCCGGAGCCGCCCAAGGGTCTCAAGGACGCCTGGGCGAAACTGCCGGTGCTGAAGCAGGTGCTCAACATGGCGCCGAAAGTCGTCTCTTCCGCGCCCTGCCAGGAAATCGTCTGGGAAGGCCGCGATGTCGACTTGTCGCGCCTGCCCATTCAGACTTGCTGGCCCGGCGATGCCGCGCCGCTGATCACCTGGGGGCTGACGGTGACGCGCGGGCCTCAGGGCTTGCCGAACTCGAAGACAAGACAGAACCTGGGGATTTACCGGCAGCAAGTGATCGGGCCGAACAAGCTGATCATGCGCTGGCTGGCGCATCGCGGCGGCGCGCTGGATTTTCGCGACCACTGCCTGGCTCACCCCGGTCAGCCCTTCCCGGTCGCCGTGGCGCTGGGCGCCGATCCCGCCACCATTCTCAGCGCGGTGACGCCGGTGCCGGACACTCTCTCCGAATACCAGTTCGCCGGCCTGCTGCGCGGCGCCAAGACCGAGGTGGTGAAATGCCTGGGCTCGGATTTGCAGGTGCCGGCCGGTGCCGAGATCGTGCTGGAAGGTGTCATCCACCCAGGGGAAACCGCCATGGAAGGCCCGTTCGGAGACCATACCGGCTATTACAACGAGGCGGCAGAGTTTCCGGTATTCACCGTCGAGCGCATTACGATGCGCCGCGAGCCGATCTACCACAGCACCTATACCGGGAAGCCGCCCGACGAACCGGCGATGCTCGGGATGGCGCTCAACGAAGTGTTCGTGCCGCTGTTGCGCAAGCAGTTTCCCGAGATCGTCGATTTCTACCTGCCGCCCGAAGGCTGTTCATATCGGCTGGCGGTGGTGAGCATGCGCAATCAGTATCCCGGCCACGCCAAGCGGGTGATGTTCGGCATCTGGAGCTTTCTGCGCCAGTTCATGTACACCAAGTTCATCATCGTCACCGACGACGACATCGATATCCGCGACTGGAAGGAAGTCGTGTGGGCGCTGACCACCCGCGTCGACGCGGCGCGCGACACGCTGATCGCCGAGAACACGCCGATCGATTATCTCGATTTCGCTTCGCCGGTCGCCGGCCTCGGCAGCAAGATGGGCATCGACGCCACCAACAAGTGGCCCGGCGAGACGCAACGCGAATGGGGACGGCCCATCGCCATGGATGATTCCGTCAAGAAACGTATCGATGCCTTGTGGGATACGCTGGGACTGTAGGAGAAGCTTATGAGCGAGATCGAAGTCA
>JAPLQT010000120.1:24499-41251 GCA_026399515.1 Pseudomonadota bacterium
AGACCTGGAAGGACCGCGCGCCTGGTGCCATGTCATGTACTTGTTGCACGCCGTGTCGGCGGTGAGCGGCATCCTCAGCTCGGCGACCATCGTCGGCGCCTTCGTCTTCGGCTGGCCGTCGATCATCGCCATGATCATCAACTTCTTCAAGCGCGACGAGGTGCGCGGCACCTGGCTGGAAAGCCACTGGCGCTGGCAGTGGCGCACCTTCTGGTATGCCGTCCTGTGGCTGCTGGTGGCAGGGATGCTGGCGATCACGCTGATCGGCATTCCGGCGGCGATCCTGGTGATTGTCGTCACCGGCGTCTGGGTGCTCTACCGCGTGATCCGCGGCTGGCTGGTGCTGGCGGAGCGCAAGGCGTTGCCGACGTAGGCGCGCCGGAAAACGACGCGCAGCCGGTTATCGTAGCGACGCGTTCAACGCATCCAGCGCCTTGCTGCCTGGGCAGAGGTAGGCGTCGCCGAGTTTGTTGAGCGGCTTTTCCACGGTGTTGAGATGACGGTGCAGGTCTTCGGCGCTGCTGTCGACGTACAGCAGGCCGGTGACGATCTCGCCCAGGGCGTGGCGTTCGTGCAGGTGGTTCATGGCTTCGATCCGGTCGGTGGGATCGTAGTCGTCGCCCACTTTGCGCAAGTGCAGCACCGAGCCGTCATGCTGTACCACCCGGCGCACCGTGCCGGCTGCATAGGAAGCGGTGATGGTATCGCGCGGCAGGATCACGTCGAGACGGTTGACGGCCTCGTTGTGTTCGCGCACATAGTCGTAGCTCTTGGTCGAGCCGGGGTGATTGTTGAAGGTGACGCAGGGGCTGATGACATCGATGAAGGCCGCGCCGCGATGCCGCAAGGCGCCCTTGAGCAGCGGAATCAGTTGCTCCTTGTCGCCCGAGAAACTGCGTGCCACGTAGCTGGCGCCGAGTTGTAGGGCCAGGGCGACGAGGTCGATCGGGCTGTCGCTGTTGATGACGCCGCGCTTGTTCTTCGAGCCCAGGTCGGTGGTGGCGGAGAACTGTCCCTTGGTCAGGCCATACACGCCGTTGTTCTCGACGATGTAGGTCATGTTGACGCCGCGCCGCATGACGTGGGCGAACTGGCCGATGCCGATGGAGGCGGAATCGCCGTCGCCGGAAACGCCCAGGTAGATCAGGTCGCGGTTGGCCAGGGCGGCGCCGGTCAGCACCGACGGCATGCGCCCATGCACGGTGTTGAGGCCGTGCGAGTTGCCGAGAAAATAGTCGGGGGTCTTGGAAGAGCAGCCGATGCCGGAGAGCTTGGCGACGCGATGCGGCTCGATATCCAGGTCGAAACAGGCCTGGACCAGGGCGGCGGAAATCGAGTCGTGGCCGCAGCCGGCGCACAGTGTCGAGATGGCGCCCTCGTAGTCGCGGCGGGTGTAGCCCAGCGCGTTCTTCGGGGCGTCGGCGAGCAGCAATCGGGGTTTGGCGAGATAGGTCATGTGGCCACCTTTTTGCGAATTGAAGTGACTTTTCGCTCGGACAGCGCATCGGCGATCTTGGCGGCGATGTAGCGCGCGGTGATGGGCGTGCCGTCGTAATGCAGCACCCGGATCAGCTTCTTCGGATTGATCTCGCCCTCGTTGATCAACAGCGTGCGCAACTGGGCGCTCTCGTTCTGCTCGACGACGAAGACATGCTCGTGCGCGGCGACGAAGTCGAGCACCGCGTCGGAGAACGGAAAGGCGCGCACGCGCAGGGTGTCGGCATGGATGCCTTGCGCTTCGAGGGTCACGCTGGCTTCCTCCATGGCGGCGCTGGTCGAGCCGTAGTGGATCACACCTACGGTCGTCGGCTCCTTGGCCGCACGCAGCACCGGCGCCGGCACCAGGCTGCGGGCGGTGTCGAACTTGCGCCGCAGCCGCTCCATGTTATACACATAATCGGCGCCGGCTTCGCTGTACTTGGCGTAGGCATTGCGTGTCGTGCCGCGCGTGAAGTAGGCGCCGCGCGTCGGATGGGTGCCGGGGATGGTGCGATAGGGAATGCCGTCGCCATCGACGTCGAGGTAGCGGCCGAAATCCTTGCCCGCTTCCAGCGCTTCGTAGGTCATCAGCTTGCCGCGGTCGTAGCGCTGCTTGTCATCCCAGGCGAAAGGCTTGCAGAGCCGGTCGTTCATGCCGATGTCGAGATCGGTCATGACGAACACCGGTGTCTGCAAGCGCTCGGCCAGGTCGAAAGCTTGCGCGCCCAGCTCGAAACATTCGTAGGGATCCTCTGGGAAGATCAGCACATGCTTGGTGTCGCCGTGCGAGGCATAGGCGCAAGACAGCAGGTCGGACTGTTGGGTGCGCGTCGGCATGCCGGTCGACGGGCCGCCGCGCTGCACGTCGACGATCACCGCGGGAATTTCGGCGAAGTAGGCCAGGCCGAAGAACTCCTGCATCAGCGAAATGCCCGGGCCGGAAGTGGCCGTGAAGGCGCGCGCGCCGTTCCAGCCGGCACCGATGACCATACCGATCGAGGCCAGTTCGTCCTCGGCCTGGATGATGGCGTAGCGGCAGGCGCCGTTGTCGGGATCGGTGCGGTACTTGCGGCAATAACTGGTGAACGCTTCCACCACCGAGGTGGAGGGCGTGATCGGATACCAGGCCGCCACGGTGGCGCCGCCATACACCGCGCCCAGGCCGCAGGCGCTGTTGCCGTCGATGAAGATGCGGTCGCCGACCTGGTCGCTGCGTTCCACGCGCAGGCCGATCGGGCAGGGCAGGTGCTCCCTGGCGTATTCATAGCCGCGCTTCAAGGCATTGATGTTGGCGGAGATCAGCTTGTCCTTGCCGCGGAATTGTTCGCCGATCAATTTTTCCACTTCGGCGAATTCCATGGCTAGCAAGGCCGTCAGCGCGCCCACATACATGACGTTCTTGAACAACTGGCGCTGCCGCGCATCGCTGTATTCGCGGTTGCACATCTCCGTCAGCGGCACGCCCAGCACGGTGATGTCGTCGCGGAACTTGGAGCGCGGCAACTGCTTGGTAGAGTCGTAGAAGAGGTAGCCGCCGGACTCGAGTTCGGCGACGTCCTTGTCCCAGGTCTGCGGATTCATCGCCACCATCAGGTCGCAACCGCCGCGACGGCCCAGCCAGCCGGCGGCGGAGACGCGCATCTCGTACCAGGTGGGCATGCCCTGGATGTTCGAGGGGAAGATGTTGCGCGGGGCCACCGGCACGCCCATGCGGATGATGGCGCGGGCGAACAAGTCGTTGGCGGAAGCCGAGCCGGAACCGTTGACGTTGGCGAACTTGATGACGAAATCGTTGCAGCGCTGGAGGGCTGTTTTCATGGCATTCATGTTCTGCGCACCTCCGCGCCGGCATGGGCGACGTCGAGTAGAAATTTCTGCATGTCCCAGGCGCCCGTCGGGCAGCGCTCGGCGCACAGGCTGCAATGCAGGCAAAGGTTCTCGTCCTTGACCATGACGCGGCTGGTTTTCAGGGTGTCGGAAACATACAGAGCCTGGTCGATGTTGGTCGCCGGCGCTTTCAGACGTCCGCGCAGCTCGGCTTCGTCGCCGTTGCGAGTGAAGGTGATGCATTCGGTCGGGCAGATGTCGACGCAGGCATCGCACTCGATGCAGATCTTCGGGACAAACACCGTCTGGATATCGCAGTTGAGGCAGCGTTCCGCCTCGGCCAGGGCCAGGCGCGGGTCGAAGCCAAGTTCCAGTTCCAGGTTGATGTTCTTCAGGGCGCTTTCCAGCGACTTCATTGGCACCTTTTTGCGGCCTTCCTCGGACACCTGGTTGTCGTAGCTCCACTCGTGGATGCCCATCTTCTGGCTGACCAGGTTGACCATGGGCGGCAGGCGCTTGGCGACATCCCGGCCGCCGCAGAAGCTGTCGATGGAAATCGCGGCCTCGTGTCCCTGGGCCACCGCCGTGATGATGTTCTTCGGTCCGAGCGCCGCATCGCCGCCGAAGAACACCCGGGGCAGCGTCGACTGCAAGGTTTTCGGATCGAGCACCGGCATGCCCCACTTGTCGAATTCCAGGCCGATGTCGCGTTCGATCCAGGTGAAACTGTTTTCCTGGCCGATCGCCACCAGCACCTCGTCGCATTCCATGTGCACGTCAGCTTCACCGGTCGGCACCAGGTTGCGGCGTCCCTTGGCGTCGTACTCGGCGCGGACTTTTTCGAACAGCACGCCGGTGAGTTTGCCGCTGTCGTGGGTGAACTCCTTCGGCACCAGGAAGTTGAGGATCGGGATGCCTTCATGCACCGCTTCCTCTTTTTCCCACGGCGAGGCTTTCATTTCCTCGTAGCCGCTACGCACTACCACCTTGACGTCGCTGCCGCCCATGCGCCGCGCCGAGCGGCAGCAGTCCATGGCGGTGTTGCCGCCGCCGAGCACGATGACGCGCTTGGCTATCTTGGTGACATGGCCGAAGGCGACACTGGACAGCCAGTCGATGCCGATGTGGATGTTCGCCGCTGCTTCCGACCGGCCCGGCACGTCGGCGTCGCGGCCGCGCGGGGCGCCGGTACCGACGAAGACGGCATCCCAGTCTTCCGCCAGCAGGTTCTTCAGGCTGCCCACCCAGTGGTTGAAGCGGGTCTCGACGCCGAGGCCGAGGATGTAGTCGCATTCCTCGTCGATGACGCTGTCGGGCAGGCGGAACTTGGGGATCTGGCTGCGCATCATGCCGCCGGCGGTCTTGCCGTTGTCGAACACGGTGATGTGGTAGCCGAGCACCGCAAGGTCGCGCGCCACCGTCAGCGAGGCCGGCCCGCCGCCGATGCAGGCTATACGCTTGCCGTTCTTCTTCACCGGAGCCTGCGGCAGGCGATCCTTGATATCGTCCTTGAAATCTGCCGCAACCCGCTTCAGGCGGCAGATGGCGACCGGTTCCTTGTCCACCCTGGCACGCCGGCAGGCCGGTTCGCACGGCCGGTCGCAGACGCGGCCGAGGATGCCGGGGAAGACGTTGGAGCGCCAGTTGACCATGTAGGCGTCCGAGTAGCGTCCGGCGGCAATCATGCGGATGTATTCAGGGACGGGAGTATGCGCGGGGCAGGCCCATTGGCAATCGACAACTTTGTGGAAGTATTCGGGATTGCCGATGTCGGTTGGCTTCATGTGCGTCAAGTGCGACTCGCTCCAAAAAATGCGGCTTTCGATCGCCGGATCGAAAGCCTTATGATGACAAATATTTTAACATCAACCTAGCCGCTCTGCCGCGCCCAGTCAGTGACCACACTGTCTTCCGGGATAAAGATCAGCAATTACCCGGGCGATTGAAAGCAGGTAAACTAACAGCAAATCCCATTTCATATAAACGGTCTTGAAATCCATGACTCTGCGTGCCTTGATCTTCGATGTGGATGGTACTCTCGCCAACACGGAACGCGACGGGCATCGTCCGGCTTTCAACGCCGCGTTCGCCGAAGTCGGCCTGCCCTGGCACTGGGACGAGTCGTTCTACGGAACCTTGCTGGATGTGGCCGGAGGCAAGGAGCGGATCCGTCATTATGCGGAGCGCTTCGATCCCGCCACTGCCAAGCGGGCTGATTTCGAGGAACTGCTGCAACGCGTGCATGAGATCGGCACGCGCAACTACCAGCGGCTGCTCACCGCGGGGGCGATTCCCCTGCGCGCGGACATCGGCCAGTTGATCTGCGACGCGCGCACCGAGGGCGTGCGTCTGGCGATCGCATCCAGTTCCCGGCCGCAGAACGTGGTCGGTCTGCTCCAGGCTAACCTTGGCCCCAAGGCTGATACCTGGTTCGATGTCATCGCCACCGGCGAAGTCGTCGCAGCCAAGAAACCCGCGCCCGATTTGTACCTGTGGGTGCTCAAGGAACTGGATTTGCCGGCCCATGATTGCCTGGCGGTCGAGGATTCGGCGCACGGGCTGGCGGCCAGTCTGGCGGCGGGGATTCCGACCGTGGTGACGGTCAGCGATTACACCATCGACGAGGATTTCGACGGCGCCCGCATGGTGCTGCCGCCGGCCCAGCGCTTCACGCTCGACCAGCTTCAGCTTTGGCATGCGAGCGCGGATCTTTCCAACCGGTAAATCAGGTCGGCAGCCGGCCTATCACGGGGAACACCCCGCCAAGCTCATGAAGGCCGTGATCGGTCCGACATCGAACAGACTATTTCCCGTCGCCGGGCCAAGCACCCAAAGGTGGCTATCGGCCGACGAGCTTGCCAGGTAGGTTGCCGTACCTGGGTAAAAGCGGAAATAGTAGGGCGGATAGCTTGCCGATGCCGCTCCGGCCGGCGCAAATAGTTGCGGATAAGCGCGTTCCGCCCAGTTGAATACGCAATCGGATGGATTCTGGGCAGCCGATACCGTTACGGTGGCGCTTGCGGTCGCGCCCATGCCGATCGCGTTGGTCCCGGCCACCGTATAGCTTGCGGTCGCGGAAGGCTTTACCAGGCAACTCGCAGCGGCCACCCCGGCGCAGCTGATCCCGGTCCAGGCGTAGGCAGTGGTGGATGGGCTGCAATTGGCTGTCAGAGTAGCGCTGCTGCCTGCGGGAATCGAGGCCGACGATGCGGTCAGCGTACATATCGGTGCCGCTGTCGGCGGAAAATCATACCGGAAGACGCCTCCGCCCTCGGTCGCGGCATAGAGCACCTCATTGGTCGAGACGAGGTCGTTGATGGCGCGGTTGGTCAGACCGGTCATGGATGAATCCGGAAACGGCGACCAGGTCAGTCCCTTGTCACCGGACTTGTAGACGCCCGAATACAGATCGCCGGCATAGACGACATTGGCGCTCGCGGCATCGAATGCCAGCGCGGCGATATAGGGATTGGGCGAGCTGATCCCCGTGTTGTTCGGTCCCGACCAGCTTGCGCCATCGTCCGAACTGGTCCAGATACCGCCCGCCACTTCGCCGGCGATGAGGGTGCCGGATTTCACCGCCAGCGCTTCGATCTTTCTGCTGCCCAGCGCGCTGGCATAGGTCCAGCTTGTTGCGCCGTTGGTGCTCTTGTAGACGCCGTTGGTGGTGGCCGCATACACTTTGTTGGCATCATTCGGATCGACGATCAGCCGGTTCACATTGTTGCCATCGATAATGGAAGGCACAGCGACGAACGTGGCACCGCCGTCGACTGATTTGTAGATCACGGTGCCGATCGGAGTCGGCGCATAGTAATGCGTATCGACCGATACGCCAGCGTAAACGATACTTGGATTCGAAGGCGCAAAGGCGATGCCCCTGAACCCCTGAAAGCGGAGTGGCTCGTTGATACCAATAGGAGTGGCGTTTGCGTCCTTGAATACCTTGGTGAAGCTATTCCCGTTGTCGGTGCTCCGAAACATGACCCCGGCATTTGAATCCGACAGCAGGATTACCGACGCATTGGTGGGGTTTACGGCAACCGTATGCCAATTGAACGCGGCCAAGGTCGCAACATCCCCATTGAGAATCCCCGACCAATCCCTGCCGTAATTTGCGCTGTAAAAAGGTCCGCTTTTTCCGACCGTTGTGAGCGAGGACGGATTGCTGGCGGGAACGGACATCCTGCGGGTACCGTTGCCCGTATACCCCTTGCTCCAGGTTTGCCATGTCGCGGTGGCGTCCAGGGACCGAAATACTCCTCCGGCATAATTGTTGACGTAGACCGTGTTGGCGTTATCGGGGTCGACGACCAGATCGATCGGAAACCCTCCCGCAACGCCGGGAGATCCCCACGTCGCCATCCCCTCCCTCTTGTGCTGAGTCCATGTCGCGCCCAGGTCGTCGCTTCGGTAGAAGGCTTGGGGACTTCCGGCGTAAACGGTATTGGAATTGGAAGGGCTGAAATTAACGGCGGTAAACGGTTCGCCGTTCTGTGCCGTAATCACCTTGGTCCACGAGGCCCCGCCATTGGTGGTCTTGAATACCCCGCTGAGAACGTTCGACGTATTGAATCCTGAGCAGGCATTGTTGCCGGTCGCTGCAAACAGGATCTTGGAGTTGGTCGGATGCATTCTCAGGCTCCCGACGGTAAGGTCGGTCAGTCCATTGTTGGCGGCGGACCAAGTTTGTCCGCCGTCGGTGCTCTTCAAGACCCCCACCCCCGCATATACGCCGTTCTTGCAGTCGGAGTCGAACGGCTCGATATCGAAGATGCCATGCGAGACGTACAAAATGTTGGAATCGCCAGGGTCGATGATCAGGTAGCGCGCCAGAGCGTTTCCCTCCCAGATCATCTGCCAGTTTTCACCTCCGTCCACGCTCTTGTAGACCCGGCCTTTCGAGCGAAAGAATTGCCAGCCGTTCAATTCGGGTGTTGTCCGCACCTCCACCTGGGCATAGACGACATTGGAATTTCCTTGCTTGATGGTGAAGCCGCGAAAAATCAGCCCGAAATTATTTCCCAGCGAGATCCCATTGATCTTCATCGTCCACGTTGCCCCGGCGTCGGTGCTCTTGAAAACGCCGAACTTTTGCCCATCGCCGAACGTGCCGGCCCAGATCGTGTTTGGATTGTTCGGATCCAGCGTCAGGCTGAAGATATTGACGGCATCCCCCGAGCTCCCGCCTTTGGTGGTGATCCCGGAATTGGACGGGGACCAGGTTTGTCCACTGTCAGTAGTCTTCGAAACACCGGCAAAATTGTCGGTGACATACATGACATTCTTATTGCCGGGGTGAATCCGCACATCGTATCCCAGGCCGCCCAATGGCCCGCCCATGCTGACCCAGCCCGCGGAACTGGCAGGAGTCGATGTCGATATGGAGAGAACAAGCGCCGCGCAGCCAATGAATCTATGCAGACTGGACATGATAGCTCCTCCCGATTTCCTACTTTTATAGCAGATCGAGCACCTTGTTGCGAGGTGTCATCGATCGGAATTCATTTGACCGCCAGGCTTTCACTGGCCAGCAGTAAGTCAGCGGTTTCTTCAGTCTGTGGTTTCAGCCAGGACTTGAAGGTCTTGCGGTAAATCAATCGCACGGAAACGCGGATCGGCTTGGCGGCGTCCTCCGGCAATTTGAAACCGTACACCGAAGTGTCGGTGGCGTCTGCGGCGATCCGGTTATCATAATCCAGGACGGAGGGTCGCCAAAATGGTGATGGGTACAACTGGCTGAGTACCAGAGAGCGGTTGTCCGCGCGATATTCCGGCCAGCGTTTCAGCACCTTGGCGTAACCCTTGCCAGGCAATCCGGCATAGTTGCCTGCCGCTTCCGGGCCTGTTCCCGCCCATTCCGGGATGGTTTCCCCATCCAGCAACGCCAGCCGCCGGCCGTTTCCATCGACGGCGTCGACCCGCAGCACCATGTTCCGCATCGGGCTTCCGGTCGGAATATGGTGTCCGGCTTTGGTGTTGTTGACCGCTACCGTGATTTGCAATCTGCCTCCGGCGACCTCGGCTTTGGCTGACAGCGTCACCGCGTCGCGCATGAACGCCTGATCGGCGATCCCGGACAGGGTGTGGGAGGCGACGGTGGCCGGATCGCGTAAGACGCTTCCCTCTTTCTCCAGGGCGAAGCGACGCGTCACCCCATCGGGTTTCATGTGGCAATCCTGGCAATGGATGTTGCGCTTGGCGTAGGAACTCTCGGACCACTCCTGAAACTCGGAGTACACCGCCATATTCCAGAATCTGCCGTCGTGACAGGCTGCGCAATAGCGGCTTTGCCGGAAAATGGTATTGTACGAATCGGGACCGGGGTGCACGTCATCCAAGGGACCGAAAAATATTTGTTGCCCCTCTTGTGGCCGTTTCAGCTTCAAGGAAAGCGTGCCGGGATGGCCGCCGACACGGTCAATCGCCACATCCTCGACTTTGTGGCAAAGGTCGCAGAAGACTCCTTCGCGTTCGACGCCGCTGGCCTTCCGGGGGTCGGAGTCGAACGGATTGCGCAATGCCATTGCCGGCACGTGGCAGGTCGCGCAACTTCCGTTGGAGTGTGGAAAATCCCGCTTGTATCCCAATCCCGCAATCAAGGGGCCACGCTCGTCGCTACCCGAGAAGAATTCCAGGAAGAGCGGATTGGTGGCGGACTTGGCGTGAGCGCTTCTCTCCCATTCGTCCATCAGCGGAAAGCCGGAGCCTGAATGGCATGTCGAGCAAGCCTTGACGCCCGGCTCGTGATTGTCGACTTCCCGCGAAGGAATCCATCGATACCGAGTGTTGTCGGTTTCAGGAAGCGGGTTCAAGACGATGCGGTATGCGCTCTGTCCCTCCTTCAGCAATTCGCCGCCGTTATAGAAGCCTTTTTTCCAGGCGGTTACATACTTCGCTGACGGCGTTGCCGCCTTAACAATGTCGAATTGCCCGGCTTGATCGGTGGTCGCGGTCGAGGCTGTTCCCTGCAAGCGGACCAACGCGTCCGGCACGACTGTGCCGTCCGCGCTGACGACGACTCCGCTAACCGACGAACTTGCCTCCGGAGGCAGGGAGTGGCATGCGGCGATCGAGCACGAAACGAGCAACCCAACCGACCAATAGGTGAATGTCTTTGGAGGATTCAAGCCGCGCTCCCAGACATAAGCGCAAGCGGTAGTCCAGCGAAAGATTTCTTTACAGCGCGGGCGTATCGACGTCTTCCGGGTCCACATCCGGTTCCAGCGTATCGGGATATTTCGCCATCTGCTCTTTCAGGAGGTTCTGATGCTCGGTTTCTTCGTCCCTGAGTTCCTCGAACAGCTTGCGCACTGAACTATCCTGAATGCCAGGCAAGGCTTCATCATAAAACTCGTAGGCCTTGATTTCCGACTCCATCGCGACTTCCAGGGCATGTCGTGGAGACATGTTGGATCTCGGCTTTCCACTATCCGGAGCTTCGATATCCTCGATCATGTCCGCCGTGATCCGCGCAGGGGCGTCGCCAAAAAGCGAACGTCTGCGTGCCGCAAGTTCCGCTCCGTGACGTTGCTCGTTCTTGGCCATCATGCCGAAGAAATCCGCCGCGTCGCCACGGTAGCGCTCTCCGAGCAGGTCTACAAACCAAAGATAGCGTTCTTCCGCTTCCTTTTCGATCAGCACGGCCATATCGAGTGCGTCCTGAAGATTCAGTTTTGAAATATTCAGTTGAGTCATCATCATTTCCTAGAGGGAAGGGTTTAACTACGGGTAGGAATGTCAATCTTACGAAGGAGGCTGGCCCTGAGTATTGATTGTAGTCAATATGTCGCGCCGAGATACCGACGCGTGACGGATAGTATCGATTCTCTGTCGAACGGGAAGCCGCACAGATAGTTCTAACAAGAACCAGATTGGTTTGTGTTCGTACTAATGGCAAGCCAATTACGGCCGGTCTGGAATTTCCGCAGGTAGGGCTGAATAACCATATTCCACGCAGTGCTTCCGGGTGTTGTCATCGCCGTCGCGACTGATTCGACCATGACAAGGAAACAGATTATGGGTTGTATTTGATCCTGATCAACAGCCATATCGCCCTAAACAGTGATCATCGCGTTAATCCCAAGTAGCGTGTTGGTCGAATGCGTTCATCATAAAGCGTGTTCTTGGGAGTAATTACGGCAACCAACCCATAGCGAGAGCGAAAAATATGTCCAATAGACCCGTAACAGCACGCCCGGTCGAGGAACTCGACAGCGTAGTCATCCGCTTCGTCGGAGACTCCGGCGACGGCATGCAACTCACCGGCACCGAGTTTTCCAAGGCTATCGCCAAGGCCGGTCACGGCTTTGCCACCCACCCCGATTATCCGTCGGAAATCCGTGCCCCGACCGGCACGCTGTATGGCGTTTCCGGCTATCAGATCCAGTATTCCTCAGGCCAGGTGTTCACTTCCGGCGACGCGCCAGACGTGCTGGTGGCGATGAATCCCGCCGCACTCAAGACCAATCTGCCGGACGTCAAACATGGCGGGATCGTCATCGTCAACAGCAGCGCCTTCACCGCGGGCAACCTGGAAAAGGCCAACTATGCGAGTAACCCGCTGACCGACGACAGCCTGCAAGGCTATCGCGTATACCCGATCGACATCGCCGCACTGACTTCCAATGCCCTTGCAGACTCAGGACTGAGCAAGAAGGAAGTCGGCATGTGCAAGAACTATTTCTCGCTGGGCCTGATGATGTGCCTGTACAGCCGGCCGGTGGACAAGGAAATCACCGATATCGAGAAGAAGTTTGCCAAGAAGCCGCTCATCGCCGCGGCCAACATCAAGGCCCTGCGGACGGGCTACGCTTATGCCGAAGCCACCGAGATGTTCGCGGTCTCTTATCAGATGCGCGAATCGGAGGTCAAACCGGGCAAGTACCGCAGCATCTCGGGCAACCAGGCGACGGCGCTGGGTTTCGTCGCGGCCTCGGAGCTTTCCGGAGTGCCGCTGTTCATCGGCTCCTACCCGATCACCCCGGCGACCGAAATCCTCCAGGAACTGTCGGCCCTCAAACACTACAACGTGACCTCGTTCCAGGCGGAAGATGAAATCGCCGGAATTTGTTCGACCATCGGCGCAGCGTATGGCGGCGCACTGGCCTTGACGACGACCTCCGGGCCGGGCATGGCGCTCAAGGCGGAGGCATTGGGACTGGCGACCATCCTTGAAATTCCGATGGTGATCGTCAACGTCCAGCGCGCCGGACCATCAACCGGCATACCGACCAAGACCGAACAAGCAGATCTGCTACAGGCGCTGTATGGCCGCAATGGCGAATGCCCGATCCCGGTGATCGCCGCCAACTCGCCGGCGGACTGCTTCGATGCGGCGCTCGAAGCCTGCCGTATCGCCGTCAAGTACATGACGCCGGTCATCCTGCTGACCGAAGGCAGTATCGGCAATGCCACGGAACCCTGGCTGATTCCGGATGTGGCCAGTCTGCCGAAAATGGAAGTCAAATATCGCACCGACCCGAAAGGCTTTCAGCCCTATGCCCGCGACGAAAATCTGGCACGCGCCTGGGTTCGCCCCGGCACGCCCGGCATGGAGCATCGTATCGGTGGACTGGAAAAGGATTTCCTGACGGGAAACATCTCACAGGATCCGCTCAACCATCAGCGCATGTGTGACACGCGGGCAGCCAAGGTGGCCGGCATTGCCAAGGACTTCCCGCCCTCGAAGGTCGAGGGGCCGGAACAAGGCGAATTACTCGTGGTTGGCTGGGGCAGCACTTACGGTTCCATCGCCCAGGCGTGGCAAAAGGCGACGGCGGATGGCAAATCGGTGGCCTTCCTTCATCTGCGCAACATCAACCCACTTCCTTCCGACCTCGGCAAGATTCTTGGCCGCTACAAGAAAGTGCTGGTGCCGGAACTCAACCTGGGGCAACTCTCGAAACTATTGCGCGAGCAATATCTGTGCGATGTGATCCAGTTGAATAAAGTGCAGGCCAAACCTTTCAAGGTCTCCGAAATTTACGACCGCATCCTGGAATTGTGCTGAGGAAACGATGATGAACGACATGACGACACAAAAACCCATACAAAATCTGACCAAGAAGGACTTCGAGTCCGGTCTGGATGTACGTTGGTGCCCCGGTTGCGGCGACTACGCAGTCCTCTCCCAGATCACCAAGCTGATGCCCAAGCTGGGCATCCCGCGGGAAAACTTTGCCTTCGTTTCCGGCATCGGCTGCTCCAGCCGCTTTCCGTACTACGTCAATACCTACGGCTTGCATACCATTCATGGCCGCGCCCCGGCCATCGCCAGCGGCCTGAAGCTGTCCCGCCCGGAGTTATCGGTATGGGTGGTCACCGGCGACGGCGATGCTCTGGCCATCGGCGGCAACCACTTCATTCATGCCATACGGCGCAACATCGGCCTGAAGATCATCCTGCTCAACAACCGCATCTACGGCCTGACCAAGGGCCAGTACTCGCCGACGTCGGAAATGGGCAAGAAGACCAAGACCACGCCGCTGGGCAACATCGATCGGCCTTTCAGTCCTGTGGCCCTGGCTTTGGGCGCCGGAGCAACCTTTGTAGCACGGGCAATAGATGGCGATCAGGCCATGATGGCCGCCATACTTGAGCGGGCAGCGGCGCACGAAGGCACGGCATTCATCGAAGTCCTCCAGAACTGCGTTGTGTTCAATGACGGAGCCTACGACATGCTGTCCGACAAGGCCACGCGGGACGATACGCGGCTGGTGCTGGAACACGGCAAGCCGCTGATCTTCGGCAAGGAACGCAACAAGGGCATCCGCCTGCGCGGCATGGATACGGAAGTGGTGACCATCGGCGAAAATGGCGTCACCGCCGCGGACGTTCTGGTGCATAACGAAAGCGCGGCGCACAGCGGCCTGGCATTTTCTCTCGGGCAGTTCGAGTCGCCGGAATTCCCGATTCCGTTCGGCGTGTTCCGCGCGGTCGACAAGCCGAGCTACCAGCAACTCAACACGCAACTGGTCGAATCCACCCGGGCCGCGAAAGGCCGCGGTGACCTCGCCAAGCTCCTCAACAGCGGCGAGACCTGGACAATTAAATAAGTTTACTAGGAGAACAAAATGGCATTGATGATCACCTCAGACTGTATCAATTGTGACGTGTGCGTACCGGAGTGCCCGAACGAGGCGATTTCCCAGGGCGACGATATCTACGTCATCGATGCGGCCAAGTGTACCGAATGCGTCGGGCATTTCGACGAGTCCCAGTGTATCGAGGTCTGCCCGGCCGATTGCATCATCCCGGACCCCAGCCATCCGGAAAGCAAGGAACAACTACAGGAAAAATATCAGCGTTTGACGGCCTAGGCCTGGTCCTGCGTTAAACGGAGTCACGGAGTCACGTCTCGCCGGTCCGTCCGGGGAGAACTTTGTTGAGGTTGTCACCATGCCCATCGCTATCTCTCGCCGCCGTTTCATCACCTTCGTCGCCGCCGCCGCCGGTTTGCCGCTCTTGATCAAAGCGGGCGGCGCCCAGGCACGACTGGTGCGCTGGGAAGGCACCGCCCTCGGCGGCCCGGCCTCGATCCAGCTTTATCACACCGACGAGGCGGTCGCGCAGCAAGCCATTGCAGCGGCACTGGCCGAATTGCGGCGTCTCGAAGCGATCTTTAGCTTATATCGCCCCGACAGCGCCATTTCGCTGCTCAATCGCCAGGGCAAGCTCGACCACGCTCCCGCCGACCTGATGACCATGCTGGAGCGTGCCCTGTCCCTGGCGAAGATCAGCGACGGCGTCTACGACCCGACCGTGCAGCCGCTTTGGAATCTCTATTTTTCACATTTCGCTGCCGCCAACCCCGACCCAGAAGGACCATCGGCGCGCTCTCTTGCGACCGCGCTGGCGCTGGTCGACTGGCGGTCTGTCGAGGTGGATCGCGCTTCCAACCGCATCATCTTCGCCCGTCCGGGTATGGGACTGACCTTGAACGCCGGCGCCCAGGGCTATGTCACGGACCGCGTCGCCGATCAGTTGCGGGCGCACGGCTTCGACCGCATGCTGGTGGACATGGGCGAGCCGCGGGTTTTTTCGGCCAAGCCGGATGGTTCGGCCTGGCGCATCGGCATTGCCAATCCGGCCGATCGGAACCAGACGATCACCAGCCTGGACGTGGTCGACAAGTGCATCTCCACTTCCGGCGGCTACGGCACGATACTCGACAAAGCGGGACGTTTTACGCACATCTTCGACACCCGCACCGGCGGGACCGCTCCAGCCATGTTCAGCGTCTCGGTGGTTGCCGACACAGGCATGGCCGCCGATGGCTTGTCCGCCACCATGCTGATGGCCCCGGTCGATAGGCGTCAGGCGATTCTCAAGGCCGGCGGCGGTGAGCAGGCGATCTTCGTCACGCCCCAAGGCGTCGTCGCCACGGTGAAGGCATAGAAGGATGAGTTTGCTAAGCTGGAGCAAATCGGCACTTCCGACCTTCTCTCGCGGGGGTATCCATCCCGACGAGCACAAGGAACTCACCGAGAACCTGCCGATCGAGGATTTCATCCCCACCAACGTCTCCCTACCGGTGAGCCAGAGCCTCGGCCCGTCGGCCGAGCCGCGGGTCGTCAAGGCGGCCAAGGTCAAACGTGGCGACGTCATCGCGACCGTGCCCGGCGGCGGCGTCTCGCTGCACGCACCGGTCAGCGGCATCGTCAAGAGCGTGCAGACCGGCCCCCACGCCTCCCTGGTCTACGACACGGTCATCACCATCCAGGCCAAGCCGGGCGAAGACGAGCCGCAGTTTCCGGAGCAGGCCGGCTGGCAGGCGCTGCCGGTCGCGCAGATGCTCGAGCGCATCCGCGATGCCGGCGTGGTGGGCTTGGGCGGCGCCACCTTCCCCACCTATCGCAAGCTGACTCTGCCCAAGGATGCCAAGGTCGACACCCTGGTCATCAACGGTTCGGAGTGCGAACCCTACCTGACCTGCGACTACCGTTCGATGCTCGAAGAGAGCGAGAAGGTCGTACTCGGCTCCTGGCTCATAGCCAAGATCATCGGCGTCAAGAACTGCGTCATCGGCGTCGAAGACAACAAGCAGCCCGCGGCCGAGAAAATGCGCCAGACCATTGCCGAACTTGGTTTGGAGAAGATGGACCCGGCCGTCAAGATGACCGTCGTGGTGACCCAGACCCGCTATCCGCAGGGCTCCGAGAAGCAGCTCGTGCAGTCCCTGACCGGCCGCCTGGTGCCCAAGGGCGGCTTGCCGATGAACGTCGGCATCGTGGTGCAGAACGTCGCCACGGCCATCGCCTGCCTCGATGCGATCCGTAACGGCAAGCCCGTCATCGAGCGCGTGCTGACCGTATCCGGCCTGGGCATCAAGACGCCGAAGAACCTCAGGGTGCCGATCGGCACCTCGGTCGAGGACATCCTGGCCCATTGCGGCGGCTACAACGGCGATGTGGTAAAGATCCTGCTCGGCGGCCCGATGATGGG
>JAPLQT010000074.1 GCA_026399515.1 Pseudomonadota bacterium
ACTGACCGGTCGACGCTCGGTTTAGTGCAAATTGCCGGCTGGCTGTTTTTTTCGTGGCATCCCGCCAAGTCCGCATGGTTGCGGCCCTTCCCGGTCGCCGGCCTCATTCTGGCCCTGTGCCAAAACGATCACCTCCCCACAGAGTCATTTCCCGGAAGTCCGCGTGTCGGTTTAGAGGGGGGTGTCGCTAAGAGACAACAGCACCCGGCCATCGGGAGCTTCAGCTAACTGGCGTTCCACTGTTTGTTCGAGTTGTCGACCTCACACTGCGAGGCCCGAGACTATCTTGCAACGTATGGATCGTCTCATCGCACGGCAAATCGTCAGGCAAATGCAGGCAGTACGGAACCCTTTGGGAGCAGGCGCGCCATGCCGCTGCCGCGTCTGCCGACACCGAGGTTATACAACTTCTCGGCAATTTGGCGGTTGACCTCTTTGCGTGGATCCAGACGCAAATCCCCCTTCTCGACAAAGTTGAGTTGGGCGTAGATTTCTTCGACGGGACGACCGAAGACGATTAGTTTGTAGATTGTCGGAATATGGTCATCGTAATGGCCGACCATATAGTCGTTGCGATTGACGCGAGCAGGATCCCACTCCTCGAACAGCAAGCTGCGAATGTCCGCGGCTAAGGAGTCCACTTGGTGATCAAAATCAATTCTTGCTCTTGCCATGATGAGTTAAGGATAGCGACAGTATTCTCAGTTGTCTGTGCGGGAAGTCACATTGCTGCGTTGTATGATTGGGTGATCGCCATCAGGGGCGGATCGGCGGGCAACCGTTCACAGGTCAGGATCAGATCGAAGTCATCGCGTTCCGCTACTGTCTTGACGGCATCACTTTCGCGATCGGCAGCGATGACAACCTCACGCTCTTCGCCATCCACGGCGATGAAGGCAATTTTGAACATTGTTAAATCCTCCTAACTATCGAGTCATGCCGCTTGCAGTTGAATGCGGTCGTGAGACCAAATTACGACAACTTTGGCGATTTTCTGAAGAGCCGACTGAAACCAGGCTGGGTGGTCAATGATTGGCGCCGTCTACGATGAGCATCCCCAAAAGCTCAACTGGTATTGCGCCGGTACGACGCAAGGTTTCTTTAGCCTTCGCAGCGGTGATCGGACTCCCGAATGTAATGACGCGGGCAAAATGCTGCCCTGCAAGACGATAGAACCAATTGCGGCGACGAACGATCATGATTTTCTCTCCAGTATGCGTGTCGAACATGCTGATGGTTGCTGCACATCCAGCAATATGCATAGGCCATGCCAGGAGGCGGGAACCGGCTCATCTACAGCAATTCAGGATCGTCCGGAAAATACGACCGGCAAGAAACGTCAGAATTAGGGTAGTTTTTGCCTCTATATCGGCAAAATTGGGTCGGAGGCATCAGACCAGCAGTTCGGGAGTGGGTTTCAGCTACCGAGACGATGGCATGTCCCCGGATCGATACAATCGAGGCATGTGGGAATCCAAATCTTCCACTATCGATGGTTTTAAGCCTTGGATATACCGTTAACGCCGATCCTCGGCATCGACTCGGATGTAAAAGTGTCCGCAACGCAGGAACCGCAATTAGTAGTCGTCCACAACTCGAGCCCACTCAAACCGCCCGTTCTTCGCAAAGTAAAGGCGTAACTGACATGGAGTAAAGCCAAACGTCGCGGCACCCAGCCAATACTGGAGAGCGTAAGGATGCTCGGCATCCTGCGACGGGCCGAGCATCTCGATCACTTCCGCCTTTGTTGGACGCCGATCCTCAAGTTGCCTGAGTAGGCCTTTCGTCATCGAGTACCGAGGACTGTCCTTTCCGGCGCCGATCTTCTGGGCATTCTTCCAAACGGCGGAGTCGAAGGTCGACATTCCACGCTCAAAACGCATGGAAAGCGGAATCATCGCTAGCACCAGCAGCAGCCCGACCACGACGCTTATCGGAACACGTGAGAACAGCAGGGTTCGCATCTTGAACATGGCAGTCGTGCGAAGCAATACCGGCGACTCAGTCGCGGTGCTCGACGCTCCATGGCAATTCCTTCTCAACCTTGACCAGAGGAACATGCTTCGCCGACACGGAGATTTTCCCGCCACACTTCGGACCGCGCACAATTGGCGCCTGATTGCAGTTCACCTTCACCGCATCTCCAGTACTCACAAGCCTTCCAGGATGACGACGGTTCGGTCTGCCGATCGCAACCCGATCTCCAAGACCGCTTGATATTCTTCGGACTGATAGAAGCGTTCGGCGTCAGCAGCAGATGGGAACTTGATGAGTACCATCCGAGTCGGTGCCCAAAGTTTTTGTTCCTTCACCGATAGCTTGCCACCTCGGTCAAGATATTCACCGCCATACTTCTCCACTAACGGCTTGGCCTTCAACTTGTAAGTTTCATAGACCTCGGGATTGGTCAGTGCCGTATCAACCACCAGATAAGCAGTCATGTTGTCGCCCCCAGATTTCATGCAAGCACTCTAGCAGCAAATAACCTGCCCAAGCTATCCCTCGGAAGTTCCGAGTCGTTACCCTCACGACTGCATTTCCCGCATCCGGCACCTGCCAGTACCGGGCGCCACCAAGTTGATACAATCGGGTCATGCTTGAATTTACCTCTTTCGTGATTGATACCGTGAAACCTTGGCTATATCGCCTTGTGGCCTTCATCACGCTGACCATCCTGGATGACCCGGCTATCTTGGCCATGGCGTTCTGCTAAGGTATCAGGATGCAACCCGAGGATTTGGAATTGCTGGTCACGCGGGAGATGCCCTTTGGCAAGCACAAGGGGCGGCTGATTGCGGATCTGCCGGGGAATTACCTCAACTGGTTCGCCCGTGAGGGCTTCCCCCAAGGAGAGATTGGCCGTCTCCTGGCTTTGATGCATGAGATCGATCACAACGGACTGATGGATATTCTGGCGCCACTCCGGCGACGATCAGGCGTTGATACGGACCAGGCGAAGACAGCAAGGGGGGTTTGAATCGGCATGACTTATGAAGAATTCCTCGACGAGGTCACCACGCTTATCACCGAGAAGTACGACATGGCCGACGAGGCCGCCATCCAGATGGTGATGCGCGCCCAGGCGGATGACTACTTCAGCGGACACGACGATGACTTGTCGATGTGCACGCTGGATCGGGCGCACCAGGACGCAAGAATCGTTTTCGAAAAATATCAATGAGTGGCATGGGAATTCAGGGAAACAGGGTCTAATAGTGCGGAGGCAGCTCATCGCGCAAGTTGCGCGATGTGGCCTGAATATCGTCGGTCTGCAATTGTTGGCTCAAGGCGCGCAACTCCTTCTGTAGCATTTCTATCTGCTGCTGCTGTCGAAACACGGTCCTGTTCAACGCTTCCAGCATATCCTCGGAAAAGCTCAGTTTGATTTCGATCTCAGCGAGGCGGGACTCCATGGCATCTCCGGCTATTGGACTTGCGCGACTGTGCGGCCGGGTCGGCATACATAGAGGCTGTTGGTCGGCGTGGATTACCCAAGCATGTCGAAAAGGGAGGCGTTCCCGTTTGAATTTCCTGAAGCATCCTGTTGCGAGTATTGTTTGACCAAGGCATTCGCCTGCGCGGTCAATGCTTTTGCCAAGTTGCTCTTCTTCGTGTTCAGGGATGCAATGTCTCTGTTTATGACCGCCTTCTCCTTTTGGATGCTTCCAGTCGACGAGATCAAGCTCTGAATTTGGCTCACGAAATTGTCGGCGATCCCATTGCTGCCGTTGCTGAAGAGTTTGGCGACAGCTTCAGGGTTTGCATTAACGGCATTTTGCAACTTGGCCGCGTCGATAGCCAAAGCCCCGCTTTTCTGGCTGGTAATCCCGATACTTCCCGGTGTGAGATTAGCTGCACCTACTGTGCCGCTCGATCCGGCGTTGAAAACCCGGGCGAGCTGGGCCTGTATGCGCGAAACGATGGCATCCGACTTCAGGTCCCCTAGTCGCAGTCCGGTCAGGGTGGTATTGAGAGCGTTGTACTGACCGATCAAGTCGGACACTTTTGTCGCGATCTGTGCGGAATCCTGCGTCGCCGCCGAATTGGCAGCGGCCTTGCCCGAGAGAGATTGTGCGGCCGACTGGAACGATGTCAGCGCACTCATCAATTTTCCCAAGCCTGAAAGTGTGGTGTTGTCGTTGGCCAGCGCCGCGTTGAGCGCAGGCGCACCGGTATTTTGCGCCTGCATGATTTTGCCGACTTTCGCCAAAACATCCGCGGAAGGATTGCCGGTCGAGTTCGGGGAGTTGGAATAGCTTGGAGAAAATAGATTGGTAAGTATCATTTCGTGCCGTCCTTACTTACCGCCTGAGAGGCAGTATTTGCCGATAGGGTGTCAGGGCGCGATAAGTGTTTAGTTGTCGGATAAAGTGTATTTGGCTGGATAAGCACTGGAATGCCCTTTAATCTCGGAAAGATAAACCTTTATTAAGCAAGAGGCATTCCAGTAGTTCGTCAAATGTTCCCAAAAACTGTGAACCATGTCACAGTATCAAAACACGGAAACCACCACTCTCTAGGCAGTATCGGGAGAAAAGCAATGGCGACGGGCAGCACCAGCATCACACTTAACCCCAAGCAAACCTATGTTGATAAAACCAGCGGTCTCGTCATCACGGGAACCGATGGCAGCGAGACAGTCTCGGTCCTCGCCAAGGTAGTAAATTCCAGCATAACGAATGTGGGCACCATCAAATTGCCCGGAAAACTGGCTGATTACACCACGAGCGTCACCAGCGATGCATTGGTCATAAGTTTTTCAGGCGGTTCGGGAGAACCGGTTGCCGTAGTTACCCCCACTGGAAATGGAACGAGACTGGTTTTTTCGGACGGCAACAAGGCAGTCGTCTCGTTGGACCAAGGGTCTGTCCGGTTCCACGTCGATGTCATTCAGATGGCGGCCAAGGGAACTGTCAGCTTAACGGATGGCAACGTGTCGGTATTGGGATCCTCCGGGACCGAAACTCTGAATATCAATCCCGGCCTCGCCAACATCAGCGTTGACGCCAAGGTCGACAAGGTGAACATCAGTGCCGACCTTGATGCAATCACGCTGACCGGTGCAAAGGGGAGCCTCTCGTTATCGACCAGCGACGGAACAAAGATCGCCGACCTTGCCGTCGCCAAGGGACATACCGAGATCCTGAGTTTCAATGACGCCAGCGGGACTCTGACTGTCGATAGCGCCGGGAAGGGCGCCTTCAACCTGACGTCAATCTCCTTGTCGGCTGGCGATACTTACACTGTCACGGCCAGCGGTGTTACGATCAGCGCCGCTACTCCTGGCGACACCACCATGGTGATCCTGGGCACCGGAGCGACCAAGGAACACATCACTTCCGCAATCGGGCAAGTCAAGCTCGCCGGATTATTTTCGGATTATCTGTACCAGAGCAAGACGGGTGTCCTGTATGTCTATGACAAGGCCAACCATCTGGTGGCGGACATTCAGGTACAGCACGATAGCAATGGGACGGGGCTGGTTTTTTCCGGCGATGGATCGATGCTTCCCGCCACCTTCACCACTTCCGGCGGCATCAATATCGGCGTGGCGGCGGTTTCATCAACCAAGGCATCCGCCATAACACTGCCGGCACCGCAGGCTCCGGCGGTCACTGGCGGAACCTCGACCTTCGAGTACTCGCTGACGCTCGGGGATTTTGGTCAATATCGGGACGCCATCAAGACCGACATGACCGCCGCCCTCAACAACATAGGAAAATATCTCAACGCGAAAGGGGTGATGAATATTCAGGTTCTTCCCGAAACCATCCAATCAGGCGTCATCGCCGATGCTTCCGGCGCCATAACATCGACGCCGAGTTCATTGCTGTCCTATGAGCACGGAGCCGGTGCTATTACCGCGTTCCAACTAACGAGCTTGACCGGTACAGATCCCAACCCCGGAGGGTTTGACGCGACGGTTCATATCAATATGGCGAACATCCTGCGGGAAAACCTGAATCCCAACGTCGGTCCGAACGCGAACCAGATTGATTTGACCACCGCGTTAACCCATGAGCTATTCCATGCCATCGGGTTTGAAGGATTCCTCGGTACAAGTCAGGCATCCAAGAACAAGACCGTTTTTGATACCTATGTCACGATGAAGAACGGCAAGCCGTATTTCACGGGTACCAATGCGGAAGCCGTTTACGGCGGCCCCGTACCGCTCGCGCCTGCATCCGCCGGGTCTGGTTCCGCCTACTATCACGTGGATGTAGCAAATGACCTGATGGCCACGTCGCTAAGCAACGGGCAGATCCGAACGATTTCGGCCTTGGATTTGGCAATCCTGAGGGATCTGGGCATCGCGGAGGTCGTTACCGTCGGAACACCGGCGAGCGTTTTGCACGGCTGACATATCCGTATCGTCAAAGCGCGATAGGCGCCTGATCTCCGCTCCAATGCGCGAGCGCCGCTTCCGCGGCCTCTCCGTCCAGCTCGTAGCGTGCCAGGATGCCCTCGGCGACTCCGCGCCAATGGGCGCATCCATCGGCAAGAACAGCTTGAAATGCCTTTCTGTCGTCGTTCGCGCGCCATTCGTGGTAGGCCGCTGCCAGCGACGGAAACAGCGCGAGGCGCATGCCGTCGAAATTGGCGAACCAGAAATGCAGCAGGCCGCGCGCATCGTTTTCCAGCAGCGCGGGCAGGGTGACGAGGCAGTCGGCCAGGTTGTCGCGCACGGAACGCGCCAGAACTTCGGCGTGCTTGCTCAGCGAAGCGGCGAGCATTTCTTCCCAGGCCGGGCCGAGCAAACGTCCCGCGGCGTGTTCGCCCTGTTCATGAAGCACCAACAACTCGGTCACCGCGTCCGCCATACGCTCCATCGCATCGCCGGCGTCGTTGCCGTAACCATAACTATCCAGTGCCGCCTGTAGCGCGCCGTCGCTGCGCTTTGCCTGCCATGCCTCGACTTTTTCCCATAGCCATTGGCGCAGGGCTTGTCCGCGAATGATGATGGTGTCGCCGCGCAAAACCGCGGGGATCGCCGTCAGGTCGCGCGCATATTCGCGACCGCACACCAGGATACGCAAGCCGTCACGCCGGTCTTCGCGGATCAGCCGAGCCAGGAAGAAATGCGGCTTATGGAAGCGGCCGACGCCCGAGCCGTAGATCAGGCCATGACCTTGCAAAGACTCGTTGATCGCCTCGCTTTCGAACGGCTGATGATTTTGGCCGCCGACCGGGACGACCCCGTAGTCTTCGTCTTCCATCGCCTCCCACAGCGCTTCACGGGCGCTTAGCCAGGCGCCGATTTCACTGCGCGCCGGCAGGATGCCTCCCGGCGGGATGCCACGTTCCCAACGGCAGTACTCGCGCATTTCCAGCAGGTAGTTGCACATCGTCATTTCGCGGGCATGGCGTGCATCGGCTATGCAACAGTTGCGCCGCACCGCTTCGACCAATTGATCGAGCTCGCAGAGCGCATCGAAAGCGCCCATCAGAACTTCCCGGCAGACGCCGGCCGGTTCAACTTCCAGCCATAGGCGAGTGTCGCCAGCGCCGTCACCGCCACCGCCGGCAGCGCATACGCATTCAGCGTTTCCCAGCCTTGGCGCGAGATCAGGATGCCCGAGGAGAGTGACGTGATGCCCTGGATGGCGAAGACGATGAAGTCATTGGTGCCCTGCGCCTTGGCTTTTTCCTCGCTGCGGTAAGTTTCGGTCAGCAGTGTGGTGCCGCCGATATAAAGGAAATTCCAACCGACGCCGAGCAGAAACAGCGCCCACCAGAAATGCATGACCGAGACACCGTCGAGCGCGATGGCGATGCAGACCGCCATCAGCACCGTGCCGGTGAATATGACCTTGAGGACGCCGAAGCGCTTGATGATGTCGCCGGTAAAGAAGGAGGGCGCGAACATCCCGATGACGTGCCATTCCAGAACCAGGGCGGTGTCGGAGTAGGGGTGGCTGCAAATATCCATCGCCAGCGGCGTGGCGGTCATCAATAGGTTCATGACGCCGTAGCCGGAGGCGGCGGCGAGCACCGCGATGAGGTATGCCGGCTGCCGGGCGATTTCTCTTATGGGGCGGCCGGAACGGGCGCGTTCGAGCGCCGTCAGCGGGGGAATGTTGAGACGGCTGACAAAAGCGAGCGCGACCAGCGAGATGCCAGCCAGCGAAAGATAAGTGCCGAGATACGCCGGTTCCAGCATGTGGCGCGTATGGGTGCTGGCCCAGGGACCGAGTACGCCACCGAGTATGCCGCCGGCGAGCGTGAGTGAGATGGCGCGGCTCTTCCAGGTGGGTGCCGCCGCATCGGCCGCGGCGAAGCGATATTGCTGGCCGAATGCCGTGTAGCCGCCGCACAGCGCCGCGCCCGCGCACAGCAACATGAAGCTTCGGTTCATGATACCCAGTGCGCAAACCAGCGAGCCGATACAGCCCAACAGCGCGCCAAACGCGAACCCGGCCCGTCGGCCGTAACGTCGCATGAAAAAAGAGGCGGGCAGCGTTATCACCGCACCGCCCAGCACATAGGCGGTCAACGGCAGCGTGGCGAAGCCGGGGTCGGGAGCGATCGCCCGGCCGGCAAGGCCGGTCACCGCGACCATGCTGACGCCGTGGGTCAGCAGCAGACCCTGGCAGACGGCAAGGATGAGAATTTCACGCATGCAGGCCGGTATTCACCGGTCGCTGCTCGGCCTTCCATTCCGGGTAGCCGTCTTGCAGGCGCCGGGCGCGGTAGCCTGACTGGCGCAGTTGCTCGACGGCCTCGAAGGCCAGCAGACAATAAGGGCCACGACAGTAGGCGACGATCTCCCGGCGCTTGGGCAGGCGGGCCAGTCGCCGCGGAAGTTCATCGACCGGAATGTTGACGGCATCCGGGATATGGCCTGCGGCATACTCGCTGGCGGGGCGAACGTCGAGCACCATGACCTCGCCGCGCTTCACCCGCGCAATTAATTCATCCCGGCTTACCGCCTGGAGCGTATCGCGTCGCTCGAAACTGTCGCGGACGATGCGCGCGACCTCATTGCTCTGCCGTTCCGCCAGTCCACGCAGCGCGGCGATAATCCCGGGCACGGCATCGTCGGCCAGGGAATAGATCACTTGCAACCCTTCCTTGCGTGAAGTGGCAAGCCCGCTCAGGCGCAGGATTTGCAGGTGGTGCGAGGTGTTGGCCATCGGCAGCGAACAGGCATGCGCCAGGATCTCGACGCTGCGCTCGCCCTGGCCGAGGGCCTCCAACAATTCGAGGCGCACCGGATGCGCCAGCGCCTTGGCAACTTGGGCAAAATGCGCCAGTAGTTCCTGCTTCGGTGAATTGCGGGTTTTCATCGGACGGATTATGGCGTTGGTTCAGTTGCGGCGGAAACAGCAGTATATAAACTTCTGCTTGCCTTGGTTGGGTGTGACATGGGTTTCACGCAGCGATTCGAGGAGCGCGAAGCCGTCCCCCAGTTCCGCGCTCAATTGCTCCGGGCTGTAGCGACAGACCGGCAGATTACTGCACATTTCAGGACCGTCGTCGGCAAAGGTTGCCATGATGACATGAGCGCCGAGCGGCAGGGCGTCCGACAGGGTCGATACATAGCTTGCTCGGTCTTTCGGGTCGGTCAGAAAATGAAACACCGCCCGGTCATGCCAGAGTTTATAGGGACCGCGAGGTTTCAGCCGGGTGATGTCCCTCGCCAGCCACTGCACGGTTGAAGCGCGAGGTCCCAGGCGAGTCTTGACGGCGTTAAGGGCGGTTGCGGAGATGTCGAGCACCGTGATATTCAGGAAACCCAGGTCGAGGAGATGGTCCACCAGGTTGGATGCGCCCCCGCCGACATCGATGATCGCATCCCCGGGACCGCTGGCCAGTCCGGCAATCAGGCGCAACGAGGTATCCGGGCGCGCCTGGTACCAGCCGACTTCATGTTCCCGGTGCGTCGAATACACGCCCTCCCAATGGCCGAGCCGATCCATCACGTCTCCAACTAATCAAAAGAATGTTTGAATACTAGGCCGGCAAGCGGCATATGGCAAGTTTTTGCGGATGGGTGGTGACCGGCGGCATGCGTTAGAATTGCCCCAACTGCTCCGGAAAGCCGTCCGATATTGCCGGTGGACGACTTCCGCGAACGAGAACGGTTTAGTTCGGGTATGTGACCAGCGTCACATTGAAGATCAACGAACCACGGTAGGGCATCATGACCAAAATCATCGATCAACAGCGTTACGCGCGCGCCATCGCGCTTTTCGATGCCGCGAACGGCGAGGATCCCAACCGCGAGATGGCCGACGGCAAGGAGAGTCCCAAGGAGCTGCTCTATGCCCATCGCATGACGGAGATGCTCCAGCGCTTTGCTCCCGATGCCTCCGAGCCCGTTTGCCTCGCTTGCCGCGCCCAGCACATCCAGCGCTGGAAAATTCCGCGCAAGGATTACCCGATGACCCCTGAGGGTTACCAGCACTGGCGCACCACGCTCTACAAGTTTCACGCCGACCTTGCCGGCAAGCTGATGAAGGAAGCCGGCTACGACGACGAAATGATCGATCGCGTGAAGAAAATCGTAGCCAAGCGCGGACTCAAGGTGAATGCCGAAACCCAGATGATGGAAGACGTCGCCGACCTAGTCTTTATCGAACACTATATGCTCGGTTTTGCCGGCATGAAGCCGGACTACCCGGAGGAGAAATGGCTGGACATCATCAGGAAGACATGGAAGAAGATGTCCGACCAGGGCCATGCATTCGCCGTCTCCGGCAAGCTCAAGTTGCCTGAAGCCCTGACGCCGCTGATACTCAAGGCCGTCCAATGAAACACCTGACTCCCAAGGAAGCTGACAAATTCCTCCACGAAAACTCCCTGGCCCTGTTCATCGATGTTCGGAGCGAGATGGAGTTCCTGTTTGTGGGCCACCCCGTCGGCGCCATCATGGTGCCCTGGAATGACGGACCCGATTGGGAGGTCAATCCGCATTTCGTCGCCCACGTCAAGAAGGCGGCCAGCGTCGACCGGCCCATCGTGCTGATCTGCCGTAGCGGCAATCGCTCGAAGGACGCCGGCGCGGCGCTCGAGCAGGCGGGATTTACCTCGGTCTTTAACGTCCTGCACGGTTTCGAGGGCGAACTGGATGAACACCACCAGCGCGGCAAGACCACCGGCTGGCGGCACGACGGACTGCCCTGGGAACAGTGCTAAGGCGAATTCCCAGTTGAGGAGAAAATATGGCTGACCGCAGGCTGCAAGTTTTTCACACCGTGGCGAAACAACTGTCCTTCACCAAGGCTGGTGAAGTGTTGTTCATGACTCAGCCGGCGGTGACGTTCCAGATCAAGCAACTCGAAGAACAGTTCGACACCCGCCTGTTCGATCGCGGCCATGGGCGCCTCTCCCTGACCCCTGCCGGCGAGATGGTGTTCGCTTATGCGGAGAAAATCCTCAACCTCTCGGCGGAGATGGAAGTACGCCTGGGCGAGATGACCGGCGAGGTCTGCGGGCCATTGCTGGTCGGGGCTTCGATGACCATCGCCGAGTTCCTTCTGCCGCGCATCCTGGGCGAATTCAAGTCGCGCTATCCCGGCGTGCAACCGCGCCTCGTCGTCGCCAATTCGGAAACCATTGAGAAGCGCATCGCCGAGCATGCCCTCGACATCGGCTTTATCGAGTCCCAATCGCACGATCCCAACCTTCAGACCGAAGTGTGTTGCGAGGATGAACTTGTCGTCGTCTGCAATCCGCGTTTTCCCCTCGCCCGGCTGAAGGAAGTCTCCCCCGAGAGGCTGCTCGACCATCCATATGTGTCGCGCGAGCCCGGGTCCGGCACCCGCGAATTCACCGATGCCTATCTGCGCGAGCACGGCAGCAGTATCGAGCAGTTGAACACCGTCATGGAACTCGGCAGTCCGGTGGCGCTGAACGCGGTCGTTGAGACCGGCCTGGGCTACACCGTCGCCTCCCGTGCGTCTGTCACGAGTTCGCAGCGTCTGGGCGAGCTCGTTGCCATTCCGCTCAAACCGCGTTACATGCGTACGCTGTCCATGGTCTATTCGAAGGACAAGTTCCGCTCCAAGCTCGTCACCACCTTCGTCGAATTCGCCTCGACACGGCTCAAGCAGGTCGCCGGCAAATGAACCTTACCGCAACAGTTATCCCCGCCCGTTGATGCGTTCGTAGTAGCGGGCGCGGTAGAGCAGGCGTTGCCGATCGCCTTCATTGCGGAAAGCGGAACGATCGTGCAACACGTTGTTGCAGATCAAGCCCATGCCCGCTTCGAGGCGCCCGCGCAGGGTCCAGGGCGTTTCACGCGCCAGGATGTCTTCCAATGCCGCGACGGCGGCGGCTGTCGCCGCGTCGTCCTTCCAAAGGATGCTGATGCGCCGGGCCGTATAGCGCATGTGCAAATTCTCGCCGGCATCAACCGAGAACACCGGGCCGCTCTGCGCAGGGCGCGCCTCTCCATCCGCCTCGACGCGCGCCGGGATGGTCATGGCATCAGGCGCGGAGAGGGCGCGGACGAACCCGGGGTCGCTATCCCTCAGCAGGATGTAGGCGATTTCGTGGTCGAGCAACTGGTTGTCGCCGCCGCTCATCGCCGGCTGCACGCAATGCAGCAACATGCCGCTTACGGTCCTGTCGGGAGGGTTGTAGTAGCCGTCGGTGTGCCACTTGATAGCACGGTCGGTATACGGAATGAACTCGGCGTGAGTGCCTCCCTCGGCGACCGTCAATGCGGAGATGCCCTCGTCGTCGGCGAGGTAGTGCTGGTCGAGATTGACCAGGCCAAGCTGCCGGCCCAGGCGGCGTGGAATCTCGGTGTCGGCCTGGCCCGCGGTGTTGCTGGCGTAGATAGCCATGTTGGCGCGTCGAACGCGTTCGAGCACGGCGTTGCGCTCGGCGCCGCTCAAGTTGCGCGGGTCGTCGATCTCGACCAGCAGCTCGGCAAGCGTTGTCGGCGCCGCGGCCAGTTTGCGGTCGCGCCAGGCGGCGTAGCCGGCTGGATTGCCGAGATCGAAGGGCGAAGCGTCCGGCATGCTCAATCGCCGGTCAGCGATGCACTCGGTTTACGGCGTGGGCCGGCGTCGCTTTCATCGGCCGAGGAAAATAGTCCGGCCAGGGTCTTTTCGAGCGCCTTGACTCCCTCCGGCACCTCGATCTCCATGACCTGATCATAGACCCAGGTCTGGTCCTTTTCCGGCACGCCTTCGCGGATGCGGCTGGCGAAGCAGCGGCGGAAGCCGAAGGCCGGCCCAGCATCTCCATAGTCGAAGCTCGCGTAGTCGGCCCCCGCCTGGTTGAAGAGATCGAGGAAATGTTGCCGGCATGATCCCGGAGGCGAATCGGAGATCAGCATGTCGGCATTGTCCTCGACCACCTCGGCCAGTCTGAGCGCCAGCGCCCGGGTGAACTCGGCCCGCTGCGTCGCATCCAGATCGCGATAAGCGATGCGGTCGGCCACGTGGGCGAGGAAGGCGAGATGCTCGCAGACGAAATCGAAATACGCGCGCCCGATGTCGATGTCGAACTTCGCCTCGCGCATGCGCTTGATCGAATCTATCGCCAGCTTCCAGGCGAGCATGGCGATGACACTGGCCAGGGTCGCCGCGCTGCGCGACCTGCCCCGGGAATGGAAGCTGCTCCTGATGCGTATGGCCATTTGTCTTACCAGAATGCCGTGCAATACTACGTCCTGAACCTGCTAACGCTGTCTTTCAAGGCGTGAGAAAGATCAACGAGCACATTCGACCGACGTGTCGATGACGATGAGGCATCGTGCGTCTGCCTGATGCCTTGAGCGATAAGTTCGACGCGCTGTGCGATATCGGTGCTGGCGGCACTCTGCTCGCGCAAGGCGGTCGCAATTGACGTTATGGCGTTGTTGACTGCAACCGAGGACTGATCCAGTTCCACCACCGCATTGCGAACGCCGGCAGTATGGGCTGCGCTTGTCAACGCGAGCGTCTTGGCCCGCGCCATGGTTTCCAAAGCGATGTCGGTTGTTTGGCGAACTCCTCCGACGATATTCGAAATTTCTTGCGTCGAGGATGTCGTGCGCTCAGCAAGTTTTCGGACTTCATCCGCAACAACGGCGAATCCACGCCCCTGCTCGCCGGCACGAGCGGCCTCGATGGCGGCGTTGAGCGCCAGCAGATTGGTCTGATCGGCGATCTCCCTGATGGTTTGCACGATGCCGTTGATGCTGGTCACTTTGCTGGAGAGGTCCTCCATGGTGATCGATGCCTCGGCCATCCCATCCGCAACCTTCTGAATCGTGTCGGTGGTTGCCGAGACGACGCCAAGGCTGTCGTGAGCCTGCTTCTCGGACTGGGTGGAAAGGCGTCCGGCGTCGATTGCGCTATCTGACATGATGCCGATGCTGACTGTCAGTTGTTCCACCGCGGCCGCGATGGATGATGCGGCCGAACTTTGATTCTGTGCCGTTTCTGACAAGTGAGCGGCGTCGGCAAGTATGCCCTCGCTCTCCTGTACGACCGAATCGGCACTCGAGATTGTTCCACTGATCAGTTGGTGCATCTGCGACTGCATGCTGCTCATGGCCGCTATGATGCTCGAGGTGTCGCCGGGCCCTACCGCGAGCCGGTGTGTAAGGTCACCCTGTGCGATCTGGTGCAACATCGAGGCGGCGTAGGCGGGCTCACCTCCGACCTGACGAAGAATCCCGCGTGCGACAAAAATCGTAATTGATCCAACCAGCAGAAAGCTCAGAAGACTCAGCGTGATGGCCAACTTGCTCGAACTGTCGAACCCATCGAGCAGTCTGGTGCGATCTTGGGCAGCCTCGACCTCCGTGCGCTTGACAAGATCGAGCAAGTCTTCGCGTACCGAACGCCATGCCGGTGTTTCCTTGGAAATCAGCACGGCCTTGGCTTCCGAGCCATTGCCGGCCTTGACCAGTTCGATGATCTCCTTCTGCAACGGTTGCCATTGATCGATATTGCCCTTGAGCCTGGTGGCGAATTCTTTACCGCCAGCGCCCTTGGTAAGCACAGGGATCAACTTGTCGATTTCCTGCTTGAAGGTATCGCTGGCCGCAGCGAAGTTATCGTAGGCTTTCTTGTTACCAGGGTCGAGAAGAATGTTGCGAAGAGCCTGGCCCATCTGCAAACCGTTCGCATAGGCTGAGGTTGTCGACCGGTTTAGGGCAATCTTTTCGTCGACAAAGGCGAGGAGGATGTTCTTGCTATGGTAGGTAAACCAGACCGACGACAAGGCCAGAATGGCAACGGCCAAAGCACTCACCAGGCCGAGCAGCCATAGGCGCTTGTTCAAAGACAGATTTGCAAACATCGATTTTCACTCCCCGGACTGTCCAGCCATCTCATTCGGACACCACAATCCTCGAGTCTATAGGCGGATGAAGAAGAATGTCTGTAATCCGATTGGAATCAGTCTCACCGACTGCATATCTGCCCCCCTTTTGCCCGCATCGGGCTGGCGCCACAGGCAATGGGACAGCTCAGTAGCCGCCTTTCCCCAGCGGCTGGGGCAGGCCGGCCACCTTGCAACCCTGCTTGGCCGGGCCGATCGGGAACAGATCGTAGAGCGCCTTGCTGTCGCAGCCGGGGATGACTTCCTCCGACACCTGCTTGAGCATGGCGCGAAAATTCGGGGTATGGCCGTCCTCGCGGTACTTGTCGCGCAGGAAACCGACGACCTTCCAGTGGTCCTCGGTCAGTTCGATGCCTTCGGCGGCGGCGATGACGCGCACCGCCTCGTCGCTGAAGTCCGCTTCGATCAGGTAACCCTCGGCATCAGCCTCCCGGTCGACGCCGTCTATCAAGTAGCCCATGATTTTTCTCCTGTCAGTTTTTTCTCAGATAAAACTCGTGGTTGCCGCGGCCGCTGGCAACTTCCGCTTCCAGATGGATGCTGCCCCCCTTGGCCCAGGCGCGCATGTCGCCGGGCGTGCCGGGGCAGTTGCTGATGAGCAGCAACACCTCGCCGGCCTGCATCTTGTCGAGCAGTTTCTTAGCTTCGAGGATGGGCCCGGGGCAACTGACGCCGCGGATGTCCAGGGTCACATTGACACGGCGCTTGGCGCCGCCGCCCTTGCGTAGCGTAAAGGCGGTCTTGCCGCCGTCGCGCTTGTCGGTGTTCACCAGCTCGTTGCCGGTGATTTTGGCCCAGGCAGCCAGGTCGTCCGCCGTGCCGGGACAGTCGGAGATCAGCACCAGCGTCTGTCCCGGCTGGATATCGTCGATCACCCGCTTGGCACCGATCAGCGGTGCCGGGCAGGTCATGCCGCAAAAGTCCAGGGTCGCCACGGGATTTTCCATAGTCACGATAATTCTCCTCTAGTCAATTCTCACCGACAGCCGCCGCCGTCTTGTGCGAAACAAATATTCCGCAGCCGATCTTGCGCGCGCTGCCCAGGCCGTGATGTTGGAGTTGCAGCGCGTGGGCTGAGTTCAGGCCATGCAGCATCAAGCTGAAACCGCGCATTTCTCCGGTCTCGCCAAGGCGCGCCTGCGCCTTGCCGCAGACGACATGGCCGGTAACGTCGATCGCTGCGAGGGCGCGACCGCACTCGGCCAGAAACGCCGCTTCGTCGTCGTGCCCGAATACGACCATAGGCGAGTACTGCGTCGATGTTGGCCGCAAGGAGCGCACATGCGGCCCGCCGAGGCGCAGCCCGGCGCCGAGATCGAGCCTGCTGCCTGCCAGCGTGCGCGCCTGGTTAATGCGGCGATGCCGGCATCGGCCTCTTCGGCGAGCCAGGGCAGGGCGGCGCGCAAAGCCTGCCACAGCGGCAGCGGGTAGTCGACGCGCAAGCTGCCGCCGGCGAGCGGAAACACCAGGTCGACGATGTCGGTTTCGCTCACGCCTTCTCCGCCGCCGCCCAGGCGACCATGGCGCGGCCCCAGTGATCGGCGCTGTCGGGATCGATGTCGATGACCGTAAAACGCTTGCCTTCGCGTATGCGCAGACGCAACTGGGGCATGCCTCCGGACTCGTAGACGATGTGCTGCAGCTCTATGGCCTGTCTGCCGATGGGCAGAACAAATGTGTCTATCGGTGTGATGTCATGGGCCACCGCGTCCTCCTCAGTGAATCCGAAGGATAGCGCATCTTGCCAGGGCTACAGCCATCGCTACGACGGGGGGGTGTTAGGCATACTCCCTTCGGGTAGGGTCGCATATCCCCCCGGGGGATGGTTTGTGCAGTGCGGTGTCTCCTACCATCCTTCGGACTGCGACTGAACACAACCGAATTGAGGAGATCATCATGGCCAAGAAACCGCATCCAACGCCTAATCTCGACCAGCTGGAAAGCGGGCCATGGCCCAGCTTCGTCACCGGCCTGAAGCGCCTCGCCCAGGACAAGGACTCCGTGGTCGATCTACTCGGCCACCTGGAGCACTCCTACCAGACCCGCAAGGGCTACTGGAAAGGCGGCACGGTCGGCGTCATCGGCTACGGCGGCGGCGTCATCCCGCGCTTCACCGAGATCAAGGACGCAGCCGGCAAGCCGGTGTTTCCCGATGCCGCCGAATTCCACACCCTGCGCATCATGCCACCACCAGGCATGCACTACGACACCGCGACCCTGCGCAAGTTCTGCGACATATGGGAGACCCACGGTACCGGCCTGATCGCCTTCCACGGCCAGTCGGGCGACATCATGTTCCAGGGCTGCACCTCGGAGAATACCCAGAAGGCCTTCGACGAAATCAACGAGATGGGCTTCGACATGGGCGGCGCCGGCCCGTCCGTGCGCACCTCGATGTCCTGTGTCGGCGCGGCCCGCTGCGAGCAGTCCTGCTACGATGAAGCCAAGGCGCATCGCCAGGTTTTGAATACCTTCCTCGACGACATCCATCGTCCCGCGCTGCCCTACAAATTCAAGTTCAAGTTCTCGGGTTGCCCGAACGACTGCATGAACTCGATCCAGCGCGCCGACATGGCCGTCATCGGCACCTGGCGCGACAACATCCGCACCGACGAGGCGCTGGCGAAGAAATGGTTTGCCAAGCATGGCATGGACGAACTGGTCAATGACGTCGTCGCCCGCTGCCCCACCAAGGCCATCCAGATCAAGGATATCTCCAAGGTTCGCAAGGCCGGCAACATCTCCTCGGTCGCCGTGAATGCCGAGAAGGCGCTGGAGATCGACAACAAGGACTGCGTGCGTTGCATGCACTGCATCAACGTCATGACCGGCGCTCTGGCGACCGGCACCGACAAGGGCGCCACCATCCTGGTCGGCGGTAATCGCACGCTGAAGATCGGCGACCTGATGGGCACCGTGGTGGTTCCGTTCATGCCGCTGAAGGAAGAGGAAGATTACGAAAAACTGGTCGAACTGGGCCAGGCGATCATCGATTTCTTTGCCGAGAACGCACTGGAGCACGAGCGCACCGGTGAAATGATCGAACGCATCGGGCTGGTCAACTTCCTCGAAGGCATCGGCCTGGAAGTCGATGCCAACATGGTCTCCGCGCCGCGCACCAACCCCTATGTGCGCGCCGATGGCTGGGACGACGAGGTTGCCAAGATCAACGCCAGAAAAGCCGCCGCCTGACCGGCGCGACGCACTGAACAAACAGGAGACTCATCATGGCTCAAGCAACTATCCGCAGGGCAATCGAGTGCGGCGTACCGGACAACAAGCAGTATCTGCATCCGAAACTCGCCAAGAACTACGGCAACTGGAAATACCACGACCGCCCCCGCCCCGGCGTGCTGCACCATGTTTCGCACGACGCCGACGAAGTGTGGACGGTGCGCGCCGGCACCCAGCGGCAGATGGATGTATGGACCATCCGCAAACTGTGCGACATCGCGGACCAATACGCCGAAGGCCGCGTGCGCTTCACCATCCGTTCCAACATCGAGTTCATGGTCGGCGACGCAGCCAAGGTCGCCCCGTTGATCGCAGCGCTGGAAAAGAACGGCTTTCCGGTCGGCGGTACCGGCAACTCGGTTTCCATGATTTCTCATACCCAGGGCTGGCTGCATTGCGACATTCCCGGCACCGATGCCTCCGGCGTCGTCAAGGCGCTGATGGACGACCTCTACGAGGAGTTCCGGCGCGAGGAGATGCCCAACCGCGTGCATCTGTCGACATCCTGCTGCGAGATCAATTGCGGCGGACAGGCCGATATCGCCATCATCATCCAGCACACCAAGCCGCCCGTCATCAACCATGACCTGGTGGCCAACGCTTGCGAGCGTCCGACCGTGGTGGCGCGCTGTCCGGTGGCGGCCATCCGTCCGGCGCTGGTGAATGGCAAACCCTCGCTGGAAGTCGACGAGAAGAAATGCATCTGCTGCGGTGCTTGCTACCCACCCTGCCCGCCGATGCAGATCAACGATCCTGAGCATTCCAAGCTGGCCATCTGGATCGGCGGCAAGAACTCCAACGCCCGCGGCAAGCCGACCTTCATGAAGATGGTGACTTCCGGGCTACCCAATAATGCTCCGCGCTGGCCGGAAGTCGGCGCCGTGGTGAAGAACATCCTGCACGTGTATAAAAACGATGCCCGCCCCTGGGAGCGCCTCTCCGACTGGGTAGAGCGCATCGGCTGGCCGCGTTTCTTCGAGAAGACCGGCTTGCCCTTTACCAAGTACCTGATCGACGACTGGCGCGGCGCCCGCGTCAATCTCAATGCGTCGACGCATATCCGTTTCTAAGGGTAGAGAATGAAATTTGGCATTTTGGTCAATGAAGGCCCCTATCAGCACCAGGCTGCGGATTCCGCCTACCTGTTCTGCAAGGCGGCGCTGGCAAAGGGCCACGAGGTCCATCGGGTGTTCTTCTATCACGATGGGGTCAACAACGCCACGCGGCTCACCGAGCCGCCGCTGGACGATCGCAATATCGTCAACCGCTGGTCCAAGCTGGCGGAAGACAACCAGATCGACCTGGTGGTGTGCGTCGCCGCCGCACTGCGGCGCGGCATCCGCGACGAAAACCTGGCGCCGGGCTTTCGCATATCCGGCCTCGGCCAACTGGTCGAGACCGGCATCGAAGCCGACCGCACGCTGACTTTCGGGGACTGATTATGGAAGGTGTCGTCAAAAAATTCATGTTCGTCAATCGCAAGGCGCCCTACGGCACCATCTATGCCTTGGAATCGCTTGAAGTGGTGCTGATCTCGGCGGCCTTCGACCAGGACGTCAGCCTGGCTTTTCTCGACGACGGCGTGTTTCAGTTGAAGAAAGGCCAGCAGACCAAGGGCATCGAGACCAAGAACTTCTCGCCCACCTATCGCGCGCTCGACGGCTGCGACATCGAAAAGCTCTACGTCGAACAGGAATCCCTGGAAGCGCGCGGCCTGACCGAGGACGACTTGCTGGTCGACGTCACGGTGTTATCCCGCGCAGAGATGGGCGAGTTGATGGAACAGCAAGACGTCGTGCTGAGTTTTTGAGAGGGTAAAAAATATGGACCCCCACGCTCATCTTCATTCGCTGCCCCCCGAGGGGGCGCATGCCTCCCTTGGGACGGCCCTACGGGAGGCATGATGTTGCATATCGTCAATAAATCGCCGCAGGAACGCAACTCGCTCGATGCCTGCCTGAGAATCGCGCAAAGCGGCGGTACCGTCCTGCTGATCGAGGATGCCGTGTATGCCGCCACCCGCGGCAATACTGCCGCTACCAATATCCAGGAAGCACTGGCGCGGCTGAAGATCTGCGTCCTGCAACCGGACCTCGATGCGCGCGGCATGGCGGATCGCCTGGTCGAGGGCGTCACGGCGGTCGATTACGACGGTTTCGTCGATCTCGCCGCGGAACACAAGAATTGCCAGTCCTGGCTATAGTCGCACCACCCGCAATACATATTCATTAGGAGAAACACACCATGGCAAACATCGAAGTCGGCGGCAAATCCTACGAAACTGACGAGGAAGGTTATCTGGTCGACCTCGCGTCCTGGAACGAGGATGTCGGCAAATACATCGCCGGTATCGAAAACGTCGAGATGTCCGACCAGCACTGGGAAGTAATCAACTTCCTGCGCGACTATTACAACGAATTCCAGATCGCTCCGGCCGTGCGCGTCCTGACCAAGGCTATCGGCAAGAAGCTGGGCGCCGACAAGGGCAACAGCCAGTATCTCTACGAACTGTTCCCCTATGGTCCGGCCAAGCAGGCTTGCAAGATTGCAGGTTTGCCGAAGCCGACGGGTTGCGTGTAATCGGGAAGCAGGGTTCAGAAACGAGCTGACCGGCCATGAGCCTCGTCTTCGCCGCCTTGTTCTATCTCGCCAGCGCCGTGCTGGTTATCGGCGTGGCGAGGAAGATCGTCGACTACTGGCGCACGCCAGCGCCGCTGCTGATCCCCACCACGCCGGCGCCGACGACGCAGGGCGGGGTGGTGTTGCGCATGTTCCGCGAACTGGCCTTCTTCGAAAGCCTGTTCAAGGCCAATCTGTGGATCTGGGCTCTCGGCTGGCTGTTTCATGTCAGCCTGGCGCTGGTGGTGCTGCGCCACCTGCGCTACTTCACCGAACCGGTGTGGGACTGGGTCGCCTTCATTCAGCCCTTCGGCATGTACGCCGGCTTCGCCATGGCGGCCGGCCTGGCCGGGCTGTGGGCGCGGCGCTTCCTGGTCGAGCGCATCCGCTATATCTCGACCTTTTCCGATCACCTGATGCTGGCGTTGCTGCTCGGCATCGCCGCCTCCGGCCTGATGATGAAATTCGTCGCGCATACGGACATCGTCGCCGTCAAGACCTTCTTCCTCGGCCTGATGCTGTTCGACATTCAACCTCTTCCGGGTGATGGCCCGCTGTATGCGCATCTTTCCCTGGTGGCGCTGCTGATGCTGGCCTTCCCCTTCAGCAAGCTGCTGCATGCGCCGGGCGTATTCTTCAGCCCGAGCCGCAACCAGGCCGACAACCCCCGCGAAAGACGCCATCTGTCGGCGTGGGCCGCCAAACTGGAAGCCAAATAGCATGGCCGGTCCCGACCCCAAAGCGCCCGCCTTGCGCGAGTACTTCCCCGCCATCCCGGCCTTGCAGCCCGGCGCGATGGCTGGCGCGAAGTCCTATGTCGCCAACGACAAGATCCAGGAATCTCTCGGTTTCCCCGGCCAGCTTGCCGAAAGCTGGCAGGACACCCACGACGCGGTGATCGCCAAGATGGGCGATCTGCTCGGAAAGCAGCGCGCCTTTAAGGTCTACATGGATGCCTGCGTGCATTGCGGCGCCTGCACCGACAAGTGCCACTACTTCATCGGCACCAACGACCCGAAGAACATGCCGGTGGCCCGCCAGGACCTGATGCGCAGCGTTTATCGGCGCTACTTCACGCTCCCCGGCAAGCTGTTCCCGAAGCTCGTCGGCGCGCGCGACTTGACCAGCGAAGTGCTCGACGAGTGGTACACCTATTACAACCAGTGTTCGGAGTGTCGCCGCTGCTCGGTATTCTGCCCCTACGGCATCGACACCGCCGAGATCACCATGGCCGGGCGCGAGATGCTCGATTCGGTCGGTTACGGCCAGAAGTACTCGAACGAAATCATCGCCAAGGTGCACAAGATCGGCAACAACCTCGGCTTGCCCGGCCCGGCGCTCACCAACACCCTGGAAGGGCTGGAAGAGGACGTCAAGGAAGATACCGGCATAGACGTGCGCTACCCGCTCGACGTGCAAGGCGCCGAAGTGCTGTTCGTCACGCCTTCCGCCGACTTCTTCGCCGAGCCGCACATCGAGAGCCTGATCGGCTACGGCAAGGTGTTCCATGCCGCCGGGATTTCCTGGACCTTGTCGACGAAGGCTTCCGAGGCCGGCAACTTCGGCATGTTCATCGGTAACTACGACCAGTTGCGCAAGATCGCCTTGCGGGTGCGCGAGGCCGCGCTGGAACTCGGCGTCAAGCGCATCGTGGTGGGAGAGTGCGGCCACGCCTGGCGCGTCGCCTACAGTTTCTGGAACACTCTGACCGGCATCGGCGCCGGCGCCGACGATCCTTTCGCAATCCAGTTGCAAAGCCAGCTCGATCACCGCTACAAGCAGCCGATGCACATCTGCGAACTGACCTGGGACTTGATCGGGCAGGGCGCGATTTCCTTCGACAAGGAAGCCAACGATCACCGCATCATCACCTTCCATGATTCCTGCAACGTCGCGCGCGGTTCGCGCATGGGCGACAGTCCCGGCGGCCAGTTCGAGATTCCGCGCAACATCATCCGGGCAGTCGCCAACCACTATGTCGAGATGGCGCCCGGCACCACCCACGAGCAGACCTTCTGCTGCGGCGGCGGCGGCGGTCTGCTGACCGACGATCTGCTCGACTTGCGCATCAAGGGCGCGCTGCCGCGCATGGAAACGCTGCAGCAGGTGGTCGACAGTCACGGCGTGAATTTCATGGCGACCATCTGTGCCATATGCAAGGCGCAGTTCACCAAGGTCGTGCCCTATTACGGATTCAAGATGAGCATGATCGGCGGCGTGCATCAATTGGTCAGCACCGCCATCCGCCTCGGCGACAAGTAGATAAACGATATTCGGAGACCATCATGTCGGCCCTATCCAACGCACCCACCCCCACGGAACCCACCAAGCTGAATTTCCGTCGCTACAAGGAAGGCGACACCAAGGTCAAGCGCTGGCAGGAGCAGATATTCCAGGCCAGCTTCTCCCACAAGTGCCCGACGTATATCCAGTCGACGCCGCCTTGCCAGGGCAGTTGCCCGGCCGGCGAGGACATCCGCGGCTATCTGGCCATCGCCCGCGGCACCGAGAAGCCGCCCGCCGGCATGCCTTGGCAGGAATATGCCTGGCGCCGCCTGACCGAGGCCAACCCGTTTCCCTCGGTGATGGGCCGCGTCTGCCCGGCACCCTGCGAGACCGGTTGCAACCGCAACGAAGTCGAGGACCACGTCGGCATCAATTCGGTCGAACATTATCTCGGCGAATATGCCATCGCCAACAAGCTGGCTTACAAGAAACCCGATTACTCCAGCGGCAAGAAAGTCGCCGTGATCGGCGGCGGGCCTGCCGGCCTCTCAGTCGCCTATCAACTGACACTGAAAGGCCATGCGGTCACGGTTTTCGACGAACACGAATTCCTCGGCGGGATGATGCGCTATGGCATTCCGGGCTTCCGCACGCCGCGTGAAATTCTCGATGCCGAAATCCAGCGCATTCTCGACCTGGGCGTGCAGACACGGTTGAAGTGCCGCATAGGCACCGATGTCACACTCGCGGAAATTCGCGCGGATCACGATGCTGTGTTCCTCGGCCTGGGCGCCCAGGCCGGGCGTGCCCTGCCGATTCCCGACTGCGCGGCGCCCAACATCGTCACCGCCACGGCTTTCCTGAAAGCCTTCAACGACGGCCGTCTACAGCATGTCGGCAAACGCGTGGTGGTGGTCGGCGGCGGCGATACCTCGATCGACGTCGCCACGGTGGCGCGCCGCCTTGGCCATATCGAGCACGCCAAGCCGACCGACATGGAAGCCGCCATCGCTGGACAGATGGCCCAGGACGTCGCCGACATTTCGGTCAAGCAGGGCGCCGAAGTCACCTTGACCTCGGTGTTCGGCATCGACAAGATGCAGGCCAACAAGCACGAGATAGAACAGGCCGAAGCCGAAGGCATACGGATCATGGGCGGTTGGGCGCCGCTGGGCATAGTGCGCGCCGCCGACGGCCGCGCCACTGCCTTGCGCATCATCCAGTGCGAGGCGAAGTTCGTCGGGCTCAAGCTGGAGATCAAGAACATTGAAGGGACCGAACAGGACATCGAAGCCGACCTGATCGTCTCGGCCATCGGGCAGGCCGTCGATTTCGCCGGTCTGGAGGAATTCGACAACGGCAAGGGCGCTGTCACGGCGGACAAGAACTACGTGGTGGGCAGCAAGCCAGGCACCTTTGCCGGCGGCGACGTGATCCGTCCGCATCTGCTGACCACCGCCATCGGCCACGGCGCCATCGCCGCCGAGGGCATCGACCGTTTCCTCAGGGGCGAGGAACAGGAGCGCCGTCCCAAGATCGACGTCCATGTATTCGACATGATGCGCAAGATGGTGGTCGAGAAAGGGCTGGAGGTCCAGGACAATCACCAGCCGATGCGCGGCACCGACAGCAGCAAGGTCGGCGTGCACAACTTCGAGAACCGCTCCGACCGCTATGTGATCCCGCACGAGCAATTGTTCCTCGGACATTTCCAGTATGTGCCGCGCGTCAGGCGCAAGATCATCACCCTTGATGCGAAGTCCGCGCTGGGCAACTTCGAGGAGCGCCTGGAAGCGCTCGACGAGGCTGGCGCCATCGCCGAAGCCAAGCGCTGCATGAGTTGCGGCATGTGTTTCGAGTGCGACAACTGTGTCGTGTATTGCCCGCAGACCGCCGTGTACAAGGTCAAGAAAGCCGAGTCCACCACCGGCCGCTACGTAGCCACGGACTACAACAAGTGCATCGGCTGCCACATCTGTGCCGATGTCTGCCCGACCGGGTACATCCAGATGGGCTTGGGTGAATAGGTAACATGCTGCGGCGCTTAACCCATCTGCTGGTTGTCGCGCTCGCCGTCCTGGCGATGCCGGCGTATGCCGGACAGGGTGTTCCCAAGCCGATGCTCACCATCGAGAATCCCGGTGAGTGCGTGGCGCCGCCGGAAGTGATACGCCGCACCCATATGGACCTGCTCAAGCATCAGCGCGACAAGACCATGCATGAGGGACAGCGCGGTACCAAGAGCAGTCTCAACGCCTGCATCGAGTGCCATGCCAGCAAGAAGACCGGCTCGGTGCTGGGCGGCAACGAGAACTTCTGCCAGGGTTGCCATGCCTATGTGGCAGTCAAGCTCGACTGTTTCGAATGCCATCAGCCCCGGACTGGCATGATCAAGGCGGCGGGAGTGAAACCATGAGCGAATCGCCGCAAGCGGGCCGCCGCGCCTTTCTCGGCGCCACTGCCGCCGCGAGCGCGGCCGGGCTGGGCTTCGTCGCCCTGGCGCCGGGCGTGCAACTGATCAAGTTCGCCGCCGCCAAGACCGGCGCTGAAGGCGCATCCGGCAAGGTCCGCTGGGGCATGCTGATCGATACCACGCGCTGCGCCACCGGTTGCAAGGAATGTGTCTCGGCCTGCGCGACGGAGAATGCCATCGAGCCCGGCTCGGGTCGTCCCGGCCAGTCCTCGCAATGGATACGCAAGATCGAGCTGAAGGAGCAGAAAACCGGGCGCGAGATTTCCCTGCCGATGATGTGCCAGCACTGCGCCGAACCGCCTTGCGTCGATGTCTGCCCGACCGGCGCCTCCTTCAAGCGCGCCGACGGCATCGTCCTGGTCGACCGACATATCTGCATCGGCTGCCGCTACTGCATGATGGCCTGCCCCTACAAGGCACGTTCCTTCGTGCATGAGCCGCTGACCCAACAGAACCCGGAAGTGCCGCGCGGCAAGGGCTGCGTCGAGAGTTGCACACTCTGCGTTCATCGCGTCGATAAGGGCCAACAGCCGGCCTGCGTCGAGGCCTGCGCCAAGAGCGGTCACGAGGCGATGCTGTTCGGCGACCTCAACGACTCGAACAGTGAAATCTCCAAGCGCATCGCCAGCACGGCGACCTCGCAGGTGCGCGCGGATTTGCGTCTCGATCCCGGCGTCCGTTACCAGGGAGTCTGAATATGGCTAATACGGCTGTCACTTTCCGCGAGATTCCCGGTAAAGGCGGTTTCTACGCGCTTCTCGCCGCCTGCGGCGCCGTCCTGCTGCTGGGCGCCTATGCCTACTTCCAGATGGAACATCACGGCCACGTCATCACCGGCATGGACAACCAGATGGTCTGGGGCATGCCGCACGTCATCGCCCTATTCCTGATCGTCGCTGCTTCCGGCGCGCTCAATGTCGCGTCCACCGCCTCGGTGTTCGGCAAGACCATTTACAAACCGCTGGCGCCGCTCTCAGCCCTGCTGGCGCTGGCGCTGATGGCCGGCGGACTGACGGTGCTGATGCTCGATCTGGGGCGCTCCGACCGCATGATCATCGCCGCCACCCACTTCAATTTCAAGTCCGTCTTCGCCTTGAACGTATTCCTGTATACCGGTTTCTTCACCATCGTCGGCGCCTATCTGTGGACCATGAGGGAGCGGCGCATGAATCGCTGGACCACCACAGCCGGCGTCGCCGCCTTCATCTGGCGCCTGACCCTGACCACCGGTACCGGCTCCGTCTTCGGCTTCCTGGTGGCCCGCGAGGCCTACCAGTCGGCCCTGCTGGCGCCGCTGTTCATTGTCTTGTCGTTCGCCTACGGCACGGCACTGTTCCTGCTGACCCTGGCTGCCGCCAGCGCATTGAGTGGCCGGCCGATCGGCGACGCCGTGCTGCGCCGGCTGAAGAATCTGCTGGCGACCTTCGTCGCCGGCGGCTTGTACCTGGTCGTGGTGTTCCACCTGACCAATCTCTACTTCACCCGTAATCACGGCGTGGAACAGTTCGTCCTGCTCGACGGCGGCATCATCACCGGCGTGTTCTGGATCGGCCAGATCCTCATCGGCGGTGTGCTGCCGCTGTTGCTGCTGCTGGCGCCGGGCATGACTCTCAACCGCATCATGACGGCCTGCGTCGCCATCGTCATAGGCGGCCTGGCGCAGATGTATGTCACCATCATCGGCGGGCAGGCGTGGCCGCTCGACCTGTTCCCCGGCTATGCGGCCAGGTCGAGTTTCTTCGACGGCGAGATCCACAACTACGCGCCCAGCCTGGTGGAGACGCTGCTGGGCCTCGGCGGCTTCGCCATCGCCGCCGTGATGGTGATCATCGCGCTGAAAGTGTTGCGGCTGTTGCCGGAAAAACTCGACAACCTTACGCTCGATCCGCATCATTCGAAGTAAGCCATGCACCGCTTCCTGATCTCGGCGGCGCACAAGTCGTCCGGCAAAACCACCATCAGCATCGGCCTGGCCGCCGCGCTCAAGGCGCGTGGCCATAGCGTGCAATCGTTCAAGAAGGGCCCCGATTACATCGACCCGCTATGGCTCGGCCTAGCGTCCGGACGTCCTTGCCGCAACCTGGATTTCTACATCTCGCCGCACCAGGAAATCAAGGCGCAGTTTGCCCGCCACGGGCATGCTGCGGAGGTCTGCCTGGTCGAAGGCAACAAGGGCCTTTATGACGGCCTGGACCTAGAGGGCAGCAACAGCAACGCCGCGCTGGCCCGCCTGCTCGGCCTGCCGGTGATCCTTGTGCTCGATGCGCGCGGCATGACGCGCGGCATCGCCCCGCTGATACTCGGTTACCAGGCCTTCGACAGCGAACTCAATATCGCCGGTGTGATCCTCAACCGGCTCGGCGGCTCGCGCCACGAAGCCAAGCTGCGGGCGGTGATCGAACACTACACCGACGTGCCGGTGATCGGGGCGGTACACGACGATTCGCGCCTGCAACTCACCGAACGCCACCTCGGCCTGATGCCCGCCAACGAAACCGGCGGCGCCGAGCAACGCATCTCCGCAATCGAAGAACGGGTCGCGGCGCAAGTCGATCTCGGCCGACTGCTCGATCTGACGGCGACCGATTTGGCTCTGCCCCAGCCGCTTCCGGTGCGCGTGAAGAGTTCAGGCGCGACCCCACTGCGCATCGCCATCGCGCGGGACGCCGCCTTCGGTTTTTACTACGCCGACGATCTCGACGCCTTCGCCGCGGCGGGCGCCCAACTGATTCCTTTCGACACGCTCAGCGACCCGCGTCTGCCGGAAGCCGACGGCCTGTTCATCGGCGGTGGTTTTCCCGAATGCTTTGCCGCCGCGCTTGCCGCCAACACCAGTCTGCGCGAGGATATCCGCGCCGCCATCGAAGCCGGCCTGCCGACCTATGCCGAATGCGGCGGCCTGATGTACCTGGCGCGCAGTCTTACCTGGCAGGGACAAACGCAGCCGATGGTCGGCGTGCTCGATGCCGATGTCGTGATGCACGACAAGCCGGTCGGGCGTGGCTACGTGAAACTGCTGCCGACCGCCGAACACCCGTGGTTGCGCGATGGCTGCGGGAATCAGCCGGGCGCCGCGGCGATTGCCGCGCATGAGTTCCATTATTCCAGCGTGGAAAACCTGTCGCCGCAGACTTCATATGCCTACCGCATGAAGCGCGGCTACGGCAGCGACGGCCAGCATGACGGCATCATCTATAAGAACCTGCTGGCGTCCTACGCACATCTGCGCAGTACTCCAGCATGCGACTGGGTGGCACGGTTCGTACAATTTGTACATGGCGTGCGGACCAGCGCAGTGACGCCCCGCCTCAATAGCAGCCGTCGTTGAACCCGCGACGAATTTCGGAGGACGCCATGGATCGCACACGGATTTTCGACGATACGCCGCTGCGCCGCCGCCCAGCCCAGGCGGGCACGGTGTATCTGGTTGGCGCCGGACCGGGCGACCCGGAGTTGCTGACGCTACGCGCAGCCAGCTTGCTGGCGCAAGCGGAGGTGATCGTATATGACCATCTGGTCGCCACGGCCATCCTCGACATGGCGCCACCCGGCGCGGAGCACATCTATGCCGGCAAGGAGCGCGGCAATCACACCCTGCCGCAACAGGATATCAACCAACTGCTGGTGCGCCTGGCGCGAACCGGCAAGGTGGTAGTGCGGCTCAAGGGCGGCGACCCGTATATCTTCGGTCGCGGCGGCGAGGAAGTCGAAATCCTGGTGGAACACGGCGTGCCGTTCGAGGTCGTGCCCGGCGTCACCGCCGCCGCCGGTGTGGCGGCCTATGCCGGTATTCCTCTGACGCACCGCAACTACTCGCAAGCCTGCGTCTTCGTCACCGGCCACCTCAAGGACGGCAGCATGGCGCTGGACTGGGGCGCCCTGGCGCGACCGCGCCAGACGGTGGTGATCTACATGGGCTTGCACGGCCTGCCGATACTCTGCCGCGAACTGATCGCCCACGGCCTGCCGGGCGACTGGCCGGCGGCGATCGTTCAGCAAGGCACCACCGCCAATCAGCGCACCGTCACCGGCACGCTGGCAACGCTGCCCGAACTCGCCGGCGCGGCGAGACTGAAGGCGCCGACGCTGATCATAGTCGGCGAAGTGGTGAAGCTGCGCGAGAAGTTGAGTTGGTTCGAAAAGCTTGCCGACGTGACGGCCTAGATGCCTGGAGAGGTTTCTCAATCAGGCGACCGGCGATTGGCTGCGCCGGACAGGGCCAGTAATACCGCCAGAAGTACCGTTTAATTTCTTATTCCAAAAGAGGAGAAATCATGAGAACCATTTCCGACATTCTTGGCTCGCGAAAAGGCACGGTCATTTCGATTGGTTCAACGCAGCCTGTTCATGACGCGCTGGTCCAGATGGAGAAGCACAATGTGAGCGCCCTGCTCGTAATGGACAAGAGCAAGCTCGTCGGCATAGTTTCGGAGAAGGACTACGCTCGCAAGGTCGTGCTTCAAGGACGCACTTCGAAGGAGACGAAAGTCGGCGACATCATGGTCGATCATGATCGCATTCTCTTTGCGACGTTGAAAATGACTCAACAGGAAGCCGTCAAGCTTATGTCCGAGAACCAGATCCGCCATCTTCCGGTTCTGGACGGCAAGAAGAAGGTGGTAGGCGTAGTCTCGATCCGCGACTTCAGTTTTGTTGCCGATCCGGAAGACGAAGAGTGAGCCATGGAGCGAAGTCGACTTAGCTGGTGCTGACTCCACTGGAGCGGATCGACAAGATACCAATCTTGGTGCTGCCTCGGTGGCAATTCGCTTGGCAGGCTGCCATAGGCTATGACTGTGTGCCTTGATGCTCGGTCTTCGGCGGTGGCTCGATGCCGTACTCTGCTCCGTGCTCGATGGCGAATACGGCGGCCTCGACGCGCGAGGTCATGTTGAGCTTGGACAGGATGTGGCGCACGTGCAGCTTGACGGTGTCATGGCTGATGGCGAGCGCCCTGGCGATTGTCTTGTTGCTCTTGCCGCAGGCGAGATGGTGCAGAATTTCGCGCTCCCTGTCGGTGAGCTTGGCGCGGCCTTCGCGCGGCAGTGGCGCCGCTGGCGGCGGCTGGAGCAGCTTGGCGAGCTTGCCCGTCATCGCCGGGGCGATGACCAGTTCGCCCAGCGCCGCGCGGTGGATGGAATTGATCACCGCATCGGGGTCCATGTCCTTCAGCAGATAGCCGCGTACTTCGGCGCGCAAGGCCCGGGACAGGTCCTGCTCGCTGTCGCTCATGGTCAGGATGATGGTGGGCGGCGCGCAGCCGGCGGCGCGCAGGCGCTCCAGTAGATCGAAGCCGTCCATCTGCGGCATGCGCAGGTCCATGATCAGCAGATCGGGCTGCTGTTTCTTGAGTATGCGCTCCGCCTCGTCGGGGTCGCCGGTGGAGCCGAGCACCTGCATCCCGGCCTTGTGTTCGAGCAGCTCGGTCAGGCCGCGGCGGCACAGGCCGTGGTCGTCGATGAGAACGAGGCGTATCGGCTTGCTCATGGGGCGGCTTCGGCGAACTTGTTGCGGCGGAACGACAGGAGCACGCGCGTGCCGCCGCCTTGTCGCGGCTCGACGCTGAATTCGCCGCCCAGCAGATGGGCGCGTTCCCGCATGATGTTGAGGCCGAAGTGGCCATGGCGGGACTTTGTCCCCGAAGGGTCGACTATCCCGACGCCGTCGTCCTCGATGCTGACCCTACAGTCATCCTCGTCCTGTTCCAGGTGCAGCCAGCCATGTTTCGCCCCGGCATGCTTGACGACGTTCACCAAGGCCTCGCGCGCGATGTGCAACACCTGTAGCGATTGATCGACGGACAGCGCCGGCTCGGCCAGGTTCATGTCCATGGCAAGTTCCACGCCATTGAGTCCCTGTAGTTCCACCAGGGTCTCGCGCAAAGCCGGCAGCAGGCCGTGCGGGCTCATGTCGCTGCGAAAATGGGTGATCAGTTCGCGCACCCGCGCGTGCGCCACCACCAGCGACGATTCGACCTCGTTGAGGTAGCTGGCGGCTCGCTGGGTGTCTTGCCGGTTGATGGCGTCGCGCAGCAGCGGCGTGCGCATGCGCATGCAGGCGATATTTTGCGCCAGGGCATCGTGTACTTCGTTGGCAAGTATCCGGCGCTCTTCCTGCAGCGTGGCGCGTAGTTGCTCTTCGGACCGGCGCGAGTTGGCCAGTGTCAGGCCGATGAGTTCGCTGAAAGCGGTGAGCAGGGCCGGCAGTTGCTCCGGAATCGCCACTGCGGGCGGAAAGAAAAGATTGAGCACTCCGCAGGGTTCCTGCGCGTCGCGCAGCGGTATGGTGAGCAGGTTCAGGTCGCCGCTGTTGCTGGCGTGCGCCAACTCCTCGCTACAGGCACAATGGATGGATTCAAGCCGCGCTTCATTGTGTGCCAAGGCGGCGCCGCAACTGCCGCAGTTGATGTCGACGCGGCGCTTGTGCCGCCACATGGTCGCGGGAATGCCCACCGTGGCGACCAGGCGCAATTCTTCGCGGCCGGGATCGCGCAAGCGCACGGCGGCGGCGATAGCGCCGCTGTAGTCGGCGATGGCGCGCAGCAGCGTTTCGAGCAGAGGCAGGATAGCCGGGTCGGCCGCCCCTGTGCCCAACCGCGTGAGGCTGCCGGATTCAGTCGCCCGCATTCGGATCCCGATCGGCAACTCGCCGCGGATCGGCGCAGTACCTCGTTCGTACAGGTCGCTCAGTTGAGAACACGCCCTAAACCTCCAGGAAATCCAGAGATACAGCTTACCACCATGGCTGGTGTTTTGGACGAATCGGCGGGTCGGATTTCCCGACGAGGAAGTGCCCGACCAAAGGCCGTCGCGCCAATTGGGAGAACTTATTCAGCTATTTAAATTTCCGTTAATGCCCACTTTTGCGAAGTGTTAACCTGCGGACATTCATCCCCACACAACAACAATTCGCAGGAGGAGTCGATGGCGCTGGTCAATCCCTATGGCGGCGGTAATCTCAAGCCACTGCTGCTTGAAGGCGCGCAACGTGATGCCGAAATGGCGCGCGCCGCCAGTCTGCCCAGGATCAAGGTGAGTTCGCGCGAGAAGGGCGACATCATCATGCTGGGGATAGGCGGCTTCACACCGCTCGACGGCTTCATGCAGCGCGCCGACTGGGAGGGTGTCTGCGACGGCATGAAGATGGCCAATGGCCTGTTCTGGCCGATTCCCATCACCCTGTCCACCGACCGGAGTACCGCCGATTTCATCAAGACCGGCGCCGATGTCGCCCTGGTCGACCCCGACGACGGCAGCCTGCTGGCCACCATGAGGGTGACGGAGAAGTACACCATCGACAAGGCACACGAGTGCTCGATGGTGTTCAAGACCACCGATGCCGAACATCCCGGCGTCAAGATGGTGATGGAGCAGGGCGAGGTCAACCTGGCCGGTCCGATCAAGGTGCTGTCCTTGGGGGAGTTTCCGACCAAGTACGGCGAGCTGTTCATGACGCCTAAGGAGACGCGGGCGCTGTTCGAGAAAATGGGCTGGAGCAAGGTTGCGGCATTCCAGACGCGTAACCCCATGCACCGTTCGCACGAGTACCTGGCCAAGGTCGCCATCGAGACCTGCGACGGCGTGCTGATCCATTCCCTGCTCGGCAACCTCAAACCCGGCGACATCCCGGCCGATGTCCGTTCCCAGGCCATCGCCACCCTAGTGGCGAATTATTTCGTCCCCAATACCATCGTGCAGGCGGGCTATCCGCTCGACATGCGCTATGCCGGTCCGCGCGAGGCATTGCTGCATGCGGTTTTCCGCCAGAACTACGGCTGCTCGCATCTCATCGTCGGCCGCGATCACGCCGGTGTCGGCAGCTACTACGGGCCTTTCGATGCCCACCACATCTTCGACGAGATTCCCAAGGGTTCGCTGGAAACCCAGCCGCTGAAGATCGACTGGACCTTCTGGTGCTACCAGTGCGGCGGCATGGCTTCGGCGCGCACCTGTCCTCACGGCGACGCTGACCGCCTGCTGCTATCGGGGACCAAGCTGCGCAAGATGCTGTCGGAAGGCGGCGAGGTGCCGGCGGAGTTTTCCCGGCCAGAAGTGCTGGAAATCCTGCAAGCCTATTACGCCGGCCTGACGGAAAAGGTGGAAATAAAACTCAGCGGACATTCTGCGCGCTGACGTCCGGCGCGGTGACTACGATCTTTGTGACAAACGCAACCTAGGAGAAAGACGCAATGCCAACCTTTGTGAGAACTGAGAAGTGCGATGGCTGCAAGGGCCAGGACAAGACGGCGTGCATGTATATCTGTCCGCACGACCTGATGAAGCTGGACAAGGACGGGTCGGATACCGGCCATGCCATGAAAGCCTACAACCAGGAACCCGAGCAGTGCTGGGAATGCTACTCCTGCGTCAAGATATGCCCGCAGGGCGCCATCGAAGTGCGCCACTACGCCGACATCGTGCCGCTCGGCGGTTCGGTGCAGCCGATGCGCGGCTCCGATTCGATCATGTGGACCATCAAGTTCCGCAACGGCACGATCAAGCGCTTCAAGTTCCCGATACGCACCACCTCGGAAGGTTCGATCGACAACTACGGCGGCAAACCCATGCCCAAGATGGCCGATCTGAGCACTCCCGGCATGTTCACGGGTACCTCGATGAACGGTTATCGCGCCGGCAAGAAGGAAGAACTGATCCGCGTGAAGTGAATTGGTGATCTGGCGAACTGATGAACTGGTAAGTTGGCAAGTTAAAAAACATAGGAGCATATGCAATGGCTGAAGGAACTTTTGGTAATCCCGCGATTGTCGAGGAAGAGCTCGACATCCTGCTGATCGGCGGCGGAATGGCATGCTGCGGCGCGGCTTATGAAGTGATGCGCTGGGCCGAAGCGGTGAAGGCGGAGAGCGGCAAGGAACTGAAGATCAAGCTCGTGGACAAGGCGGCCGTGGATCGTTCCGGCGCCGTGGCGCAGGGCTTGTCGGCAATCAATACCTATATCGGCCCGGATCTCGACCCGGCCGACTATGCGCGCATGGTGTCCAACGACCTGATGGGCATCACCCGCGACGACTTGGCCTATGACCTGGGCCGCAACGTCGACGACTCGGTGCATCTGTTCGAGGAGTGGGGCCTGCCGATCTGGAAGACCGACGCCGAAGGCGTCCGCCACGACGGCGCCGAGGCGCAGAAGGAAGGCATTCCCTCGCTCAAGGACGGCGGCAAGCCGGTGCGCTCGGGCAAGTGGCAGATCATGATCAACGGCGAGTCCTACAAGTGGATCGTCGCCGAGGCGGCCAAGAAGGCGCTGGGCCTGGCGCGCATCGAAGAGCGCATTTTCATCGTCAAGCTGGTCAACGACAAGAACGATCCGTCGCGCATTTCAGGCGCGGTCGGCTTCTCAGTGCGCGACAACACCATCCACATCTACAAGGCCAAGGCGGTGCTGCTGGCCGCCGGCGGCTGCGTCAATCTGTTCCGTCCGCGTTCGGTCGGCGAAGGCGCGGGCCGCGCCTGGTATCCGGTGTGGAATGCCGGTTCGACCTATGCCATGGCCGCCGAAGCCGGCGCCGAGATGACCATGATGGAAAACCGCTTCGTGCCTGCCCGCTTCAAGGACGGCTACGGCCCGGTCGGCGCCTGGTTCCTGCTGTTCAAGGCCAAGGCCACCAACGCCTACGGCGAAGACTACATGGTCAAGAACAAGGCCATGCTCGACGACTACCCGCCGTATGGCCAGGCGGCTGTCCCGGCCTCCTGCCTGCGCAACCACCTCATGCTCAAGGAGATGAAGGACGGCAAGGGCCCGATCTACATGGATACCGTTTCGGCCCTGGCAAAATTGCGCGAGACGCTGACGCCCAAGGAAGTGAAGCACCTCGAGTCGGAAGCATGGGAAGACTTCCTCGACATGTGCGTTGGCCAGTGCGGCATCTGGGTGGGCGAGAACATCGAGCCGGAGAAGAAGATGTCCGAACTCATGCCGACCGAACCCTACCTGCTCGGTTCCCATTCCGGCTGCTGCGGTATCTGGGTCTCAGGCCCCGAGGATCTCGGCGCGCCGACCGCCGCCGACGGCGAGTACGATGGCGTGCCGGCCCATCTGCCGCGCGGCTGGAACTGGGGCTATCGCTCGATGACCACGGTCAAGGGCCTGTTCACCGCCGGCGATGGCGTCGGCGCTTCGGGCCACAAGTTCTCCTCCGGTTCGCATGCCGAAGGCCGGCTCGCCGCCAAGGCCATGGTCAAGTATGCGCTCGACAACAAGGACTTCAAGCCAGAACTCGATACCCCGGCCGCGCAGTTGGCCGAAGAGATTTACAAGCCGGTGCGCAACTTCCTGGAGCACAAGGACTACACCACGGCCATCGACGTCAATCCCCACTACATTACGCCCAAGATGCTGCAAATGCGTTTGCAGAAAATCATGGACGAGTATGTAGCCGGTTGTGCGACCTACTACAACACCAACGACAAGATGCTGGCGGTGGCCGAAGAGAAGCTGGAAATGCTCAAGGAAGACTCCCTGAAGATGCGCGCCAAGGATCTCCACGAGTTGCTGCGGGCCTGGGAGAACTATCACCGCATCATCACCGCCGAAGCCCATATGAAACACATCCAGTTCCGTGAGGAGTCCCGCTATCCGGGCTTCTACTACCGTACCGACAAGAACTTCGTCGACGAGAAGAACTGGCACTGCTTCGTGAACTCGGTGTATGACAAGAACACCCACAAGTGGACCTGCTTCAAGCGCAAGCATACCGATCTGGTGGACAAGTCGAAGTTGTTCAAGGCGGCTGCGCACTAAATCGAACGGTTGTGATGTAATAGCCGGGCGTCCCATACCGCATGGGGCGCCCGGTGTTTTTTGAAGCGAGGCAAACATGAGTCAAACCGAAATTCCTTTCACCGCCAGCCCGGTCATGCCGGAAACCTTCGATGGCGGCAAGAAGATCCAGTTCCAATGCAAGAAGGGCATCGCCTGCTGGAACGTCTGTTGCAGCAACATCGACATTTCGCTGACGCCGTACGACATCCTGCGCCTCAAGCAGCGCCTCGACATCAGCTCCACCGAGTTTCTGCAAAAGTACACCGTGCCTTACGAGATGGAGATGGACGGCATCGCCGGCGTCAAGTTGCGCCCGGTCCAGGAAGGCACCGCCTGCCAGTTTATGAAGCTGGAAGGATGCAGTGTTTACGAGGACAGGCCGACCGCCTGCCGCTACTACCCGGTGGCGCTGCTGTCGATGCGCCGGCAGGATGAATACGTGGACCGCGATTCCTATGCCCTGGTCAAGGAAGCGCACTGCCTCGGCCACCAGGAGCCGCGCAGCCTGAGCGTCGACGAATACCGCGACGAGCAGGGATTGGGAGAATATGACGAGGTGGCACGCGGCTGGCGGCAGTTGATCCTGAAGAAAAAGTCCTCGGGGCCTGCAGTCGGCAAACCCTCGAAGCGTAGCCTGCAATTGTTCTTCATGGCTTGCTACGACGTCGATCAGTTCCGCGGCTTCGTCGCCAGCGACGGCTTTGGCGAGGTTTATGAGATTCCGGATGAAGAGAAGCTGAAGCTCCTCAGCGACGACACAGCGTTGATGCTGTTCGGCTTCCGTTTCCTGCGCCAGGTGCTATTCGGCGAGATGTCGATCGCCATGCGCGAAGAATCGGTGGAAGATCGCCGCGGGCGTTTGGCGGAGAAGCATGGCCGCCTGGAAAGAGAAGCCGCGGAAAGAATGGCGCGCGACGAGAACGAGATGTACGGCGACCAGGAGTGAGGTGAGCGCCAAGGTGGCTGGGATCAGTACCCGAAAACGACGAACGGCAGCTTCCGTTAGTGCAAGTCAGATTTCGTCAAGTACTTCGGCTTGCGTCCCAGAGGGCCAGTGCCATGCGGGACGCCGAAATTTGAAGATCCTACATCGATGACAGTTTCGCGGTTGGCGCCGGTCGGCTGTTAGCTGCGCATTTGACCGGCGAAATAATCCGTCGCGAAGCCGCGAAAAGTGGCTAACGCCGGATTGTGGTTATCAGGTCGCCACGTCATTCTGCTTTCGGAAAGAACATCGTTCCGCAACATGGGCCGATAGACGACGTTATCGAAACCGAGTTGCGCCGTAGAGGCCGGCACGATCGATATTCCTACGCCAGACCTGACCAAGCCGACGGCCGTATGCACATTGTCAAGGTGCTGGATGTACTTCGGCATGATGCCGGCGGAGACAAAAAGCCCGGTGATCAGGCTGTAGAAGTACTTGCCTTGTGTCGGTGTATACATCACGAAGGGCTGTCCGTGCATATCCTCGAGCTTGATCCGGCTACGCGAAGCCAGTCGATGACCCACGGGTAATACCACCATCAACGGCTCGCGGTTCACCGTTTGGTATTCCAGGGTTTGCCGACTGGCGAGTGGCCGAATAAATCCCAGGTCTATGGTGTTGCTCTCCAGTTCGTCGAGTTGAGCCACCGTCACCATTTCCTTGAGCACCACGTCGATGTCCGGCAATGCCCGCTGGGCCGCGGCGATCAGGTTTGGAATCAGGTGAAACCCCATGACCGAAGTGAAGCCTACTGTCAGCCGACCTATTTCCCCTTTGCTTGCGCGCTGGGCGGACGTCGTGGCCTGTCTGGCCAAATTCAGGAGGCGCTCGGCGTTGGTAAGGAAGACGCGCCCTGCCGTGGTCAAGCGGACCGAACGGCTGGTGCGCTCGAATAACTTGACGCCCAGAGCGTGTTCCAAGAGCTGAATTTGCCGAGTCAGCGGCGGCTGCGTCATGCACAGGCGTTCGGCCGCGCGACCGAAATGCAACTCCTCGGCAACGGTCACGAAGCAGTTCACCTGGATTAGGTCGAGAATCATTTCATAAATTGAATCGATCGATTCCTATTATATCTGCAATCACTAATGATACCTGGCCTATGATTTTTCAGGTCGCTTCATAGCCAACGATCCGGCCCAAGAAAGCGGCTGAGCAATTCTTCGAAAATGGGAAGAACGAGGAGTTTGGAAATTAGCGAGAACATGAAATTCGGCGGTAGCCCGATTGTTACCGAAATGCTCGTAATCCCGGTCGCCGGGCACGACAGCATGCTGCTGAACCTGAGCGGCGCGCACAGCCCGTTCTTCACCCGTAACCTGGTCATTCTGAGAGACAACGCAGGCAACACTGGCGTCGGTGAAGTCCCGGGCGGTGAAGGCATTCGTAAGTGTCTGGAAGATGCCAAGACCCTCGTTATTGGCCGGCAGATTGGCGCTTACCACGGCGTCCTGAATGACATGCGCAAACAGTTTGCCGATCGGGATGTTGGTGGCCGCGGCATGCAGACCTTTGATATGCGTATCACCATTCACGCGGTGACCGCTGTTGAAGCCGCCCTGCTCGACTTGTTCGGGCAATTCCTGAGTTTGCCCGTCGCAGCCCTTCTCGGCGAAGGACAGCAACGCAAGGCGGTCGAAATGCTCGGTTACCTCTTCTACATCGGTGATCGCAAGAAGACTACTCTGCCCTACCTGAGCGACCTGAACTCCAAGACCGATTGGTACCGTCTCCGTCACGAGCCAGCGCTCACGCCAAAAGCCGTGGTCAGGCTCGCGGAGGCTTCCCGAGAACGATACGGCTTCAACGATTTCAAGCTCAAGGGCGGCGTATTGTCGGGCGACGAAGAAATGGCGGCGGTGACGGCAATTCACAATCGCTTTCCGGAAGCGCGCGTGACCCTGGATCCGAATGGTGCCTGGTCGCTCGACGAAGCCATTCGTCTGTGCGCGGGCAAGGGCGATGTACTGGCCTACGCTGAAGATCCGTGCGGAGCGGAAGACGGCTACTCCGGTCGGGAAATCATGGCGGAATTCCGAAAGGCAACGGGCCTGCCGACCGCAACCAATATGATCGCCACCGACTGGCGTCAGATGAGCCACGCCATCCAACTGCATTCGGTCGATATTCCGCTGGCTGATCCACACTTCTGGACCATGCAAGGCTCAGTCCGTGTCGGTCAACTGTGTAACGACATGGGTCTGACCTGGGGGTCACACTCAAATAATCACTTTGACGTGTCGCTCGCCATGTTCACGCACGTAGCCGCTGCAGTACCGGGCAAAGTCACCGCAATCGATACGCACTGGATCTGGCAAGAAAGCCAGGAACGTCTGACGAAGGAACCTCTCCAGATCAAGGGCGGCATGGTTGAAGTTCCAGCAAACGGAGGACTCGGTATCGAAATCGATATGGCGCGGGTCGAGAAGGCACACACCCTCTACATGGAGAATTGTCTGGGCGCCCGCGATGACGCCATGGCTATGCAATTCCTGATTCCGGGCTGGAGATTTGAGCAAAAACAAGCTTGCCTCGTTCGCTAGGCACCGAGTGTTCTAATCGCACATAGGAGGAAGTGATGTCAGATTCGACCAAAGGTTCTTTGTTGTTTGCGGCAGGCGCCACATTTCTGTTGACCGCATGTTTGGATGGAAATAGCAGCGGATACACGCCCACTGAGGCAGTTGCGGCTTCGCCGGCGATTTCATGCAGCGATCTCACCACAAGATTCACCTATGCCAATGCGACGCTAACCTCCGTCACCGCGGTCGCTGCCGGGGCAACGGAAGCGGCGGGAAGCACCGGTCTGACCGTGGCGATGCCCGCCTACTGCAAGGTGCTTGGCAAACTCAACCAACGGGTAAGTCCAGTCGATGGAAAAACCTACGCCATCAGCTTCGAAATGCGTCTCCCGACGAACTGGAACGGCCGCTTCTTTCATCAGGTCAACGGCGGAACGGACGGCGCGGTTGTGGCCGCAACCGGCGACATCCTCGGAGGCGGGCAGACATCCAGCGGCCTGACCAAGGGCTTTTCCGTCTTAAGCTCCGACGCCGGCCATGCTTCGGAAGCCGGAGCTATCGGCGGTGGCGTGTTTGGCATTGATCCGCAGGCGCGAATCGACTACGGCTACAACGCTGTTGCCGCATTGACTCCCATGGCCAAGAGCCTCATCAAGACCTATTACGCCAAGGGCCCTGACAAGTCGTATGTCGTCGGTTCATCCAATGGAGGCCGTCATGCCATGGTGGCCGCTTCACGCTTTGGTGACCAGTATGATGGCTTCCTGGCAGGATCCCCCGGATTCAACCTGCCCAAGGCCGCGGTCGCCCAGCTGTGGGGCGTACAACAATACGCCCCGATTTCCGCCATGGGTTCAAACGCACGTCCAGACATTACGACCAGTTTCACCGTTGCGGACACCAAGCTGGTTTCAGACAAGATACTGGCTAAGTGTGATGCCCTTGACGGCCTGGTCGACAACACGGTTTCTGACGTCATCGCTTGCCAGTCGGCATTCAATATAGCGACCGATGTACCTACTTGTTCCGGGTCGCCCGACGGCACTTGTCTGACTTCCGCACAGAAGACCGTGTTGGCCGCGGTGCACGCGGGGGCCAAGAACAGTGCTGGGGCCGCTCTTTACTCGAAGTTCTTGTGGGATGAAGGAATCTACAACACCAGTTCGAGCGGATTTCGTACCTGGAAATTCTTGAATAGTACGGGGCCCCGTGACCCACTGGCTGTGGCTTTCATCTTCATGACTCCGCCGGTCTCGCCAACCGTTCTCAGCGGTGCCGGAACCACACTGCTGGACTTTGCGCTCAACTACAATGGTCTTGGTTTCAGCGTAGACAACGACGCGCCGAAAATCTCGGCAACAAACAGCACTTATACCGAATCGTCAATGTCGTTCATGACCCCTCCTGATCTGACGATGGCAAAGATGGTGGCCAATCACGGCAAGATGATTCTCGTACAGGGTGCCGCCGATCCGATATTTTCAGTTCAAGATACGATTAACTGGTACGAGGGTTTCAAGACCAATTATGGAACGTCCGCAACAGACTCTGCACGTCTATTCATCGTGCCGGGCATGGGACACAGCCGGGGAGGCCCTGCGACTGACCAATACGACATGGTGGATGCGCTCGTAAATTGGGTGGAGAAGGGCATCGCCCCGAGCTCGGTCACCGCCAAGGCGCGTGGAACCGGCACCATTGCCGCCAGTTCTGCAAATGCAGATGTGCCCGCATCTTGGTCACCGAGCCGCACTCGCATCTTGTGCCCATACCCGGCTATTGCAAAGTACAAGGGAACGGGAAGCATTGAAGATGCCGCGAACTTCTCATGTCAGTAATTAGATGACATAGTGCTGGGCAACGATCGATCGGTTTGTAGAGAGAATCGATCGTGGCCAAGCACGGGACGGGCCGCATGGGGAGAGTTCGAGAAGATGGACGTCCAACAACCCCTGGTCCGGCAAATCGGCCGCCCGACTCCGCCCATGGCGGCCGACACAATGGAGAAATTGCAATGACTGCCTTACCCTACAACGCGTTTCCAAATCAATTTCGCAAGGATCTGGTTGCAGGCAACAAGCTGATCGGATGCTGGTGTTCCCTGGCAAGTCCGATCACCACGGAGATTCTGGGTCTGGCCGGGTTTGACTGGCTGCTCCTGGACGGCGAGCACTCGCCAAATGATGTGATTTCCTTTATCCCCCAACTGATGGCCCTCAAGGACAGCGTCAGTGCGCCGGTTGTGCGTCCACAGTGGAACGACACCGTCGCCATCAAGCGACTGCTTGATGCGGGGTTCTACAATTTCCTGATTCCCTTTGTCGAATCCGCTGCCGATGCCGCGCGTGCCGTCGCCGCCACCCGCTACCCGCCCGAAGGTGTGCGCGGCGTATCGGTCTCCCACCGCGGCAACCGCTATGGCACCGTGAAGGACTACATGAAGCTCATCAACGACAACATCACTGTACTGGTGCAGATAGAGAGTCGCGCCGGCGTCGCGGCAGTCAGCGAGATTAGCGCGGTGAAGGGCGTGGATGGCATCTTCGTCGGACCGTCGGATCTCGCGGCTGGGTTGGGCCACTTGGGCGATCCGTCCCATCCCGAAGTTCAGGCGGCGATCAAACAGGTATTCGACCGCGCCCAAGCCGCCGGGAAGCCCAGCGGCATTCTCGCCGGGGGCGACGCCGATGCCCGGCGCTATCTGGAGATGGGAGCAAGTTTTGTCGCCGTCGGCAGCGACCAGGGTCTCTTCCGCGCGGCTACCCAGGCGTTGCGCGACAAATTCCTGTAACGCTGGTTCATGCCGGGCGCATCACCCCCGGCACATCAAGGAGAAAGTGAATGAGCAAGATTGGTTTCGTGGGTCTGGGCATCATGGGCACGCCGATGGCGGAGCATCTCATCAAGGGCGGGCATGAGTTGTACCTGCACAGCATCCCCAGTGTTCCGGCCAGTCTGGTCGAAGCAGGTGGCAAAGGCTGTTCCTCGGGTAAGGAAGTCGCACGGAATTCGGACATTATCTTCATCATGGTGCCGGATACGCCACATGTGGCGGCCGCGCTGTTTGCCGACAACGGTATCGCCGAGGGGCTCACCGCCGGCAAGATCGTGGTGGACATGAGTTCCATCTCACCGATCGAGACCAAGGAGTTTGCGCAAAAGGTTCGTGACCTCGGTTGCGAATATCTCGATGCTCCCGTGTCGGGCGGTGAAGTCGGCGCCAAAGCCGCGAGCCTGACGATCATGGTGGGCGGCGGCGAGTCCACTTTTGCCAAGGTCAAGCCGCTGTTCGAACTGATGGGCAAGAATATCACGCTGGTCGGCGGCAACGGCGACGGGCAGATCACCAAGGTGGCCAACCAGATCATCGTTGCATTGACCATCGAAGCCGTCGGCGAAGCCTTGCTGCTTGCGGCCAAGGCCGGCGCAGATCCCGCCAGAGTGCGTCAGGCGCTCATGGGTGGCTTTGCCAATTCACGCATCCTCGAGGTTCATGGTGAACGTATGGTGAAGCGAACCTTTAATCCGGGCTTTCGCATCGAGCTGCATCAGAAGGATTTGAACCTGGCCCTGTCGACCGGCCGCAAGCTCGGCGTGGCGCTGCCAAACACCGCCACGGCGCAAGAACTCTTCAACATGTGTGCAGCGCATGGCGGGAACACCTGGGATCATTCCGGCATGGTGCGGGCCTTGGAAATGATGGCTAACTTCGAAATAGGTCAGCAGGTTTGATGGCACTCGCTGTCCCATGGGTGCCAACCATTTTTTGCGGGACATGACTCAGAGGAGAAATACACCATGAAGAAGCTTTTTGCAGCACTAGTGGCTGGATTGTTACTGGCAGCAGGTGTCCACGCGGCCTACCCGGAAAAGGCCATCACCATCATCGTCCCTTTTCCCCCTGGGGGATCGACAGACATGCTGGCTCGGATAATGACCCAGAAGATGCAAGAGAAGCTGGGGCAGCCGGTCATTGTTGAAAACAAACCGGGAGCCACAGGCGCGATAGGCGCCACCCAAGTTAAGCGTGCCGCGCCGGATGGCTATACGCTCCTTTGCGCTTCCATCGCCGTATGGGCCGTCAATCCCTTCCTGCAGAAGAACCTCGCCTATGACGCGACCAAGGATTTCGATTTGCTGACTATCGCCGTTCGTTCGCCAAACGTCCTGGTCGTGAATCCCAACGTTCCGGCGAAGAACGTCGCCGAACTGATCGCCTACCTGAAGAAGAATCCTGAGAAGCTGACATTCCCGTCGTCAGGCGCCGGGTCGTCGGACCACCTCACCGCAGCGCTGTTCTGGCAAAAGACGGGTACTTCAGGGATACACGTTCCCTACAAGGGTGGCGGCCCGGCCATTCAGGACCTGGTCGCCGGCCACGCGGATGTCTCGTTCCAGAACTTGAACAACATCAGTGCGCACGTCAAGGCTGGCAAGTTGCGCGCACTGGCGATGACCGGGGATAAGCGCTCATCATTGATGCCTGACGTCCCGACGATGGCCGAAGCGGGCGTGAAGGATATGGTGATCTGGTCGTGGCAGGCGCTAGCCGCCCCCAAAGGGCTGCCGGCCAATGTAAAGACCGCGCTGCTTGGCGCGATGTCCAGTGCCCTGAAGGACCCGGATGTTGTCAAGAGGCTGGTTGATCCCGGATTCGAGATATGGGCCTCGACGCCGCAGGAATTTGCGACGTATCTTGATCAGGAATTGGCTCGGTGGAAGCAAGTTATCGAGACCGGCCGGATTACGCTGGACTAACTCCGCCCAAATGACTCACCCTGGCTTCAATTGCTGAAAGGACCTCGATGGGAACAATGATCAAACACCCCAAGGATTTCTATGCGGGGACGATGTATTTCAGTTTAGGAGCAGCGGCAGCCTATATTGCAAGGGATTACACGATGGGGTCGGCCATCCGGATGGGGCCTGCCTATTTCCCGACCATGCTGGCTATCCTGCTGATGATCGTCGGCGCCATTTCGGTCGTGCGGAGTTTCGTGAGTAAAGGAGAGAGCATCGATGCATTCGCCTGGAAGGAGGTCGGGCTGATCATCGGCAGCATTGTTCTCTTCGGCGTATTGGTAAGAGGCGCCGGCCTCGGGCCGGCGCTGGTGCTCCTCGTCCTCGTGAGCGCCTGGGCCAGCCCGGAATTCAAATTGAAAACCGCGCTCTTGCTGGCGGTGATCACCACCGTCCTGAGCGTCCTGGTGTTTGTCACGGGTTTGGGATTGCCGTTTCCCATTCTCGGCCCCTGGGTCGGAATGTAAGGATATTTCATGGAAATCCTGGCAAACCTTTCATTGGGATTCAGCACGGCGTTCTCGCTGGCAAACCTGTTCTTTTGCTTCGTCGGTGTGGTGCTCGGCACCTTGGTCGGTGTGTTGCCCGGACTCGGACCGGTCGCTACCATCGCCATGTTGCTGCCGATCACTTACAGCTTTGAACCGGTCACGGCGTTGATCATGCTCGCGGGCATATTCTACGGTGCTCAGTATGGAGGATCCACGACCGCCATCCTGGTTAACCTGCCGGGCGAGGCCTCTTCAGTGATCACCGCGCTCGACGGCTATGCCATGGCGCGCAATGGCCAGGCAGGCAAGGCCCTTGCCGTTGCGGCAATAGGCTCCTTCATCGCCGGCACCATCGCGACCTTTCTGATCGCCTTGTTCGCCCCGCCACTGGCTACGCTGGCCATGCAATTCGGCCCCGCCGAATATTTTTCGCTGCTGGTGATGGGCCTCATCGTTTCGATCGTCCTGGCGCATGGCTCGCTCCTGCATGCGATCGGCATGATCCTGGTCGGTCTATTGCTGGGTATCGTTGGGAGCGACGTCAAGTCGTGCTGGCCATGGGCATGTATGGCATAGGCGAAATCATCAACAATCTTGAGAAGAAGGAAACCCGGGACGTCATGCTCAAGAATGTGACCGGATTGAAACTTTCTTGGGCGGAATTCAAGGGAGTACTTCCCTCTATTCTTCGCGGGACTGGAGTTGGCTCCTTCCTCGGCATCCTCCCCGGCGGCGGCGCCGTGCTTTCTTCATTCGCGGCTTATGCGGTTGAAAAGAAATTGTCCAAGAACCCGATTCCTTTTGGAAAGGGAGCGATCGAAGGGGTGGCCGGTCCGGAATCGGCAAACAACGCGGGGGCACAAACCTCCTTCATCCCGATGCTGACGCTCGGCATACCGTCGAACCCGACCATGGCCATCATGATCGGCGCGATGATGATCCACAGCATTCAACCGGGCCCAGCGGTGCTCACCGAGCAACCGGCTTTGTTCTGGGGGCTTATTGTTTCGATGTGGATCGGGAACTTGTTCCTGATCGTTCTCAACCTGCCCATGATAGGCATGTGGGTGAAGCTGATAACCGCGCCATATCATCTGATGTATCCCGTCATCCTGGTTTTTTGCGCCATCGGGGTGATGAGCATCAGCAATACCGAGTGGGATGTGTTCCTGATGGCTCTCTTTGGTGTAGTGGGTTATGTCTTCAACAAACTCGATTGTGAACCGGCACCCATGTTGTTGGGCTTCATCCTCGGTCCGATGATGGAAGAGTATTTGCGACGCGCCTTGCTGATGTCGAAGGGTGATTTCTCGGTATTCGTCACGCGGCCGATCAGCGCGACGCTGCTGCTGCTTGCCGTCGTTGCGCTGGTCGTGGTGCTCTTGCCGACCATCAGCAAGAAACGCGAGGAAGCCTTCAAGGAATAGACGTGGGACTGCTCGGCGGAAGCCGAGCACTGACCTCAAGTCGACTTTATCCCGGTAATCGAGACCAGCAATATGATCGAAGACAAACCGCCAAAGCCGTTGTACATCCGTCTTCACGAACGGGACAACGTTGCGATTGTCGCAAATTCGGGTGTCCTTCCGGCGGGTTCGATTTTCGAGGGTGGATTGATCCTGCGCGATCCGGTACCGCAAGGACACAAGGTGGCGCTTGTGGATATTGCCAAGGATGCGGCGATCAGGCGCTACGGCGAAGTAATCGGTTATGCCGAGCGCGATATCCTCAAGGGCGGATGGATCGATGAATCCTCGGTGCGCCTGCCGCAAGCCCCAGCATTTGACACCATGCCGCTGGCGACCAAGGTGCCTGCAACGCAGTCCCCGTTGGACGGATATACCTTCGAGGGCTACCGCAATGCCGATGGTTCCGTAGGCACCAAGAACATTCTCGGTATCAGTTCCAGCGTGCAATGCGTGGCAGGCACAGTGGACTACGTGGTGCGCCTGATCAAGGAGAAGTTGCTTTCACAGTATCCCAATGTCGATGACGTCGTGGCGCTGAACCACGCATATGGCTGTGGCGTGGCAATCGACGCCCCGGCCGCCATCATACCAATCCGCACGCTACAGAATCTGGCGCTGAATCCGAATTTCGGCGGCGAAGTCATGGTGGTGGCCCTCGGCTGCGAAAAGCTGCAAGCGGAGCGCCTGTTGCCCGCCGGAATGATTCCGATCAACCCGGAAAAGCCGCCCATCATGCGGATGCAGGACGAACAATTCAGCGGGTTCGGTGAGATGGTGGAAGCCGTGATGGCCATGGCCAGGCAACGTCTTGAGACGCTCAACCGACGTAAACGCGAGACCTGTCTGGCCGCCGATCTGGTGATCGGCCTACAGTGTGGCGGGAGCGATGCTTTTTCCGGCGTCACCGCCAATCCGGCCGTCGGCTTTGCGGCGGACTTGCTGGTACGTGCCGGCGCCACCGTGATGTTCTCTGAAGTCACCGAAGTGCGCGATGCGGTGCAACTCCTGACGCCTCGCGCGATCAACGAAGACGTGGCGCGTGCATTGATCCGAGAGATGGCGTGGTACGACAATTACCTCGCGGCGGGAGGCGCTGATCGCAGCGCCAATCCATCGCCGGGCAACAAGAAGGGCGGGTTGGCAAATGTGGTGGAAAAGGCGCTCGGTTCTATCGTAAAGTCCGGTACCAGCCCGATTGTCGGTGTGCTCTCCCCCGGTGAGCGAGCAACCCAAAAGGGTCTGCTTTTCGCCGCCACACCCGCCAGCGACTTTGTCTGCGGAACATTGCAGGTGGCCTCCGGCATCACCCTACAGGTATTTACCACCGGTCGCGGTACGCCCTATGGACTTTCCGCGGTCCCGGTGATCAAGGTGTCCACGCGCAGTGACCTCGCCGCCCGGTGGCACGATCTGATCGATATCAACGCAGGTCGTATTGCAACCGGTGAATCCACGATCGAAGAGTTGGGTTGGGAGATTTTCCGGCTCATTCTTGACGTGGCAAGCGGTCGCAAGAAATCATGGTCGGATCGTTGGGGTTTATACAACGCCTTGACATTGTTTAACCCAGCGCCCGTGACTTGATCGAACAATCGCGCGCGACGGAAGTGAGATGTGCGACGATCGGGCGGAGCGTCAAGGCGACGGCGTTGCCAATCCGGTAGTGCATGGCCCATCTATTTGGCGAGTTCCGCCTCGATTTCGGCGAAGATATGGGCGATCTCGAAGGTGAGAAGGGGCCTGCCCCGTTGGCGACAATCCTATGCATCGTAGACCACCGTATCGGCTGAGGTCATTTCCGGCGATGCGATGTCTCCTGCGGTCAACACGCCGGGATCGAGTTCCGCTGCGATGACGAAAGTGACAATATCATTCGCCGTTAGAATGCCGACCGGAGCTACACCGCCTTCGTCTTCTTCCGTGACGATAAGTTCGGCCGAGCCTGTCTTGCGCATTAGTTTGCATGCTTCGAGCACGGTCGAATTTCGATCGATATTCGGCATACTGTCATTGTTGATCTTGTTGCCCATGACGTTTGCTTGCTGGACCGTAGACATTCGAGCTCCTTTTAAAAATGGCCACGTCAGTAATCGCCGCAGCGTTATGCACCTCGCCTATATTCAGAAGTGAGAGGCCATACAACTCAGCCTGCTAGCGGTTCTTAGGTGGCCAGTATTCCGGAATGGCCGGCGATATGCGATGCGCCGGTCGTCTTGAGGATGCTCTTTGCCTTGGCCGCTTCGTCCGCGGTGCCATGTGCGATGACAAGGAACTTGTCGGATTTAAGGGCGGCCTCATATTGCACAATGCTGTCCTTGGGAATGCCGATGCCATAGAGCCCAGCCCCTAATGCGCTGAGTCCACCGACTACGACGGCGCCTTCCAGTCCTCCGATAATCCAACCGACCAGTGGTCCGAAAACGATGAGAGGACCGATGCCGGGAACCACAAACATGGCCGACCCGAAGAGCAAGCCCCAAAAACCACCCCAAAAGGCCCCTAACTTGCCCCAGACTTTCATTCGGTCGCCCGTGTTGTAGTAACCGACGACATGTTCTTCGGTGTGATAGTCCTTCCCAACGATGGACAGTTTCGTCATATCGAAACTTGATCGCTGAAGTTCCTTGATGCTGGCTTCTGCGTCAGTGTGTGAGTTGTAGATTCCCACTACGGCGTTATTTTCAGACATGATCGACCTCGTAGATATTGACCTTCAAATGTGATACTTCCCGGGCCGAGAACCAGCCAACCGTGTCCCAATATCCCGCGTCCGGGTACGCCTGTCCGTGCGCCAACATACATAGTGTTCGCGCTTGGCGCGCATTGGATCATTGTTGAACCAGCATCCCGTCAGTTCAATCCCTAAATCCTGTTGGCCACGGGCACTGCCTGAACGGGCTGGACTCTTCTGGCGAAATTCGGTAAGGCGACGTCGGAGTCGTGTTGCGAACGAAAGATCGCGGCGTTCAAGTAAAGCGCCGTCGCGATGTTGGCATACGCTGGGTTCGTCGCTATGCCGTCCTGTGCCTGGGCTGCGAAATCCGCCACGAGGTTGACGGTGGGACCGCTGGGAAGCGGAGCGGTGTCACCGACTTTTTCGGCTACCGAAGCAGTGGTCGATGTGCTGGCGGTATCGGCAGATTCGTTGATGGGCGAAATTGCTTCAGCAGCCGGACCGGGTGTGACGCTGGTCGCAACGGCCGTGGCATTGGCAACCAAAACGCTCTTGAGCGTACTGGTGGCGTCGAACATTCCTGCGGCATTGTAGGTGAGGGGCACAGGAGACACCGCGCCCAGGGTCACCGTCACACTGGGAGTGGCGTATAGGGAATTGGCATCCGGCACCAGCTTTGAGCCTTGGTCCAGGCTGGAAAGCGTACTGACGGTGTCGGTGGCCGACACTGCCTGCACTGAACGGATGGCGAAAGGAATGTCCATCAGGATTCCGGATCAATCACGAAATCATTCACTGGCTGGACTGAAACAGTTTGTCCCAATCTGTCCGCGGCTCTAAGGTACTTCCGTACTTCCGCGCGCCGGCGTGAAAGTGTTCCATGGAATCCTCCCGTAGTAAGAATCTTGAAGGGTATTGCAGTGATAGTCCGGCGTCTGTGCGGTATAGCGCTAAGCTCCCATGGGGACCGTGCCAACCGACGCACCTGTCCGACAACAAAGGCGTGGTTGACATTTCCAGAGTGTGGGATATAATCCCACGTACTGGTTCCATCGTGCTCCGATCATGTCTCCATCCCGAAGTGATCTCGCCCTCGCTGCCGCGCTGCGGTTGGCGGAGCCGCTCGTGGAGCTGCTTCTCAGGGAGGGCGTGGACTACGCCCTTTTCGCCAGCGCCCTGAAAACCACATTTGTTGAAGCCGCCAAGAATATTCTCGATGCCGATGACGCGCGGGTAACCGATTCAAGTATCAGTACCTTGTCGGGGGTCCACCGCAAGGACGTGCGCGCCTGGCGTGTTGCCGGCAAAGCGCTCCACACTTTGCCGACTCTCAATACGGTCATGGCGCTCTACACCCGTTGGGCGAATGACCCCGAATACTGCGATGCCCGGGGCAAGCCCCGAGTGCTCGATCGTGCCGGTGAGACCGGGTCATTCGAGTCGCTCGCCTTGTCCGTATCCAACGATGTCCGTCCGCGAACCTTGCTTCAGGAACTCGTTCGACTCGGTGTCGTTCGCCCCGTGGAGACCGACGGAAGCGCTGACAAGCTGATGTTATGCGCCGACGCTTTCGTTCCGAAAGCCGGTTTTGACGAGATGCTGCGGCTCTTCGCCGACAACGTCGGAGATCACATCGCCACGGCGGTCCACAACATCGAGGGCTATGGCGCCCCGATGCTTGAACAGAGCGTATATGCAGACGAACTGTGTCCGCAATCCGCGGAGGCACTGAACGCAATGACCCGGAAAATCTGGGCCAGGGCGTTCAAAGAGGTGGTAACCGAGGCGACCAAGCTCTATCGACGCGACAAGGGCAAGCCCGACGCCAACCAATACGTTCGGGTCGGCATGTACTACCGCCAAGGCCCGGTCGCCTGACATCGACATCGAACTCATCCGTCCAGGAGAAATCTTCATGCAAGCAACCACCATGTCACGCATCGCGGCGATCTCAGCCATCGCCGTCTCGATACTGCTGTCGGGCTGTGGTGGGGGTGCAATTTCGACGCTGCTGGCGGACGTCCGTTCGGGAGGCACGGGCGCCCGCGTCCTTGGCGTCCTGACCGGATTCGGCAGCCTCATCGTCGACGGAATGCGGCGGGACGATTCGATGGCCACCTATCTGTCCGAAGAAGATCAGGGGGCTGGCCTGGCCATGGCGTCCACCGGCATGATGTTGGGCCACAGCCTGGAGCTTAGCCTCGACGCCAGCGACAATGTCACGTCGGTGATGGTGTCCCCCGAACTTGTCGGCACCGTGACCGGCGCCGGTGCGAACGGCATCACCGTATTGGGCACCAGCATCAGCGTGAATCGCGATACCGCCTTGGGACCAGCAACGGTCCTGGTCGGCTATGCATCGCCGTCGGCAATCCAGATTGGAGACAGGGTGGCGGTCTACGGCTTGATCCGTACTAACAGCCAAGGCGCGATCTCGTTGCAGGCGACCCTCATCGCCAGCAAGACCACCGGCAGCGGAGTGCGGCTGACCGGCTACATCACCCAATACAACGGCGCCGCAGGCAGCTTCGTGATCGGCAACCAAACGGTTACGGTCGGTTCCGCCACGCTCAGTCCGGCTGGCGGATCTCTGGTTAATGGCGAACTGGTGACCGTCTGGAGCAAGGCCGCGCCTATCGGAAATTCGATTGCCGCCGATAGCATCCGCATCAAGGGACCCACCGGGAGCAGCGGCACCCTCACCCTTTCCGGGCCGGTCTCCGGCTACGCCAGCCCGACCAACTTCAAGATCCGCAATGTGACCGTCGATGCAAGGAATGCGACGGTCTCACCGGCCGGAGCCGCCGTATCGGACGGCAAGTACGTTGTCGCGATTGGCAACTACGATGCTTCGACCAACACGCTCACGGCCTCCGCCGTGACGATCTACGCTCCCGCGCCGGCGGCCTCGGTCGAACTGCATGGCACCATCTTGAACTTCGTCTCGCCTGCAAGCTTCACGGTCCGCGGCGTGGTGGTGGATGCCAGTTCCGCGAGTGTCGTCGGTGGCACAGCCGCCCAGCTCGGCAACGGTGTGTTTGTGGAAGTGTCCGGTGCAGTGGCCAACAATGTCGTGAAGGCCGCGACGGTTCAGATCGTTTCGCTCAATCCGCTCGGCGCGCCCAGCGGCGCGATGCTCGATCTGATGGGGACGATCACCAGCTACGACGCCGCTTCCGGTCATTACACGATGACCATGAGTTCCGGGGCGGCCGTGACCGGCACGACAAGTTCATCGATGTTCTATGCGAACGGGACGGCCGCCAATTTCGCGATTGGCCAGAGCGTAAACGTCAGAGGCATGATGAACAATAACCTGCTATCGACATCGGTGATGGACTTTGCCCAGGGGTCCGCCATGCCCGCGTCCGGAATCACTCATATGGAAGGAGTCGCCTACAACGTGACGCCGAGCAGTTTCATGCTGAACGGCCTGACGATCCAGCTCAACGGCATCCAAATCCCGGGTGGCGGCGGAATGATGGGCGGACACGGCATGATGGCCGGCTCGCGCGTCGGCGTCGATGTGCTCTATTCCGGCGGGCAATACATGGCGACCGCCTTGAACGTGCAAGGTGGCTGAATCCACCGACATCGCCGCAACGAAAAATTATTGTTAATCTACGAAAGGAAGAATCATGACGGGAATGATGGGATTCAATTCAGGATACCTGGCAGCGCAGACACCCAACGGCTTCGGGTTCACCACCGACGCCAGCGGCAAAATCACCGGCATGGAACGCCTGCTTGGCACTGATACGTTCGATTTGCGCCTGCCGGGTAACGCCACGTTTGCGAAAGCCAACAACATCGTCACCGAGACGCTGACAGGATCCTACGCGACCGAGGTACTTCAGTATGCGCCGGACCCGACAAACGCCAGTCTCTATCATCTGTCGTCCGATACGATGACCATAGCGAACCCGTCAACCACGAATGCCTATGGCTTCACCAGGGCCTATTCGTTCACGATCGCCAACGGCGCTGTCACCGGCATGCAAAGCGTCTGGGGTAACGCCGGCCACACATATACCAACAGCCTGCGCCAACTCCCCACGGCGCACCTGTCGTCGAGCGGCAACACCGTGACTGAAACGCTGGTGCAGGGGAACGTCGTTGAAACGCTGCAATTCGTGAGTTCCGGTAGCGCCGGCCTCTATGCCCTGGCGTCCGACGCGAGGAGTTTCGTCCAGCCTGGATCCGCCACCACGTTGCTGTCGGTCGACCCCTATGATCGGGCCAAGTTCACCATCGATGCCGGCGGCAAGGTTTCGCAGGTACAGGATGTTCGGATAGACGGGTCGACGGTGACCGTCACGCCTAACGCCTATGCGAGCTTCAGCCAGTTGGCCCCCGGCTACGTCCTGGAGACGGTTTCCTTCGGTACCCGCAGTTCATACGAGGTGTATCACGACGGTAACGGCGACGGCATTTACACCGGCATCGCCCATGGTGTGGGAACGACGGTCGATCTGGTGGGTCTGCAATCCCAGTTGTCCCCGGCGATCCACGCGGTCCTCTAAAGCACCTCAACCATTTCAACGAACTTCAACTCAGGAGCAAGCTTCATGTCTAACTTTTCATTGAAAACCACAGCCATCGCCGTAGCGATGACCTTATCCTCGTTCGCGGCGGCAACCGATCTGCCGGCGTATCTCGTTCAGGGTGTCCATGCCATGGGCGCGAGCGTTGCCGCGGACGGCAGTGTCACGTATGGCGCCATGCGTCTGGTTCCATTGTTGCCGCCGAACTACAATCCTTCGAACGCCCCGGCAGGCGCAACGCTTTCCGATTGCACGTTCTCCCCGGACAAGGTTTCGTATGTGTGTCCCGGGAATGTGCAATTCGCCTTGATGCAGAGCACGTTGGGGGAGATGCCCCATTTTTCGGATGGATTCAGCCCAATGCAGGGTTATTCTCTGTCGGCGGACTTTGCGCCACCGGCGGGTTTTGTAATGCCCGCGGGTGTCGGCTTGCCAAGTGGCGTTACGGTGCCGTCGCTGAGCCCCGCCGACATGATTGCGCAAATGACCAACGCGGGCTTGCTGCCAAAAGGTGCGGTGACCTTCAATGCGGACGGCACGGTGACGGCAATCGTCAACGGGGTAAGCATGATGTACACGCCGACTCGGATTCCGGCACCTGGGCAGCAAGGCAGGTACATGCCGGGTATGGGATACGGGATCACGGCAGGGACAGGCGGGACGGTGACGTTCCCCGATGGAACAACTTACGTTCCAAAAGTGGGGATGATGACGGGCGTGGTAGGGATGCGTTAGAACCGCCGCATGCCGGCGGCGGAGCTACATGAGCGTGGAGAGGGCTACCACGCTCATGTAACGGCTTTCTTGCCGGGCTAGTCCTTGCCCGTGTTGCAGCTTGTCCGCATGCGCTTGCCGATGGACATCAGGAATTGCAGCGCCGCCTGATTCTCGGCGTCTCCCATGAGGCGTGCCATGGCCATGATGCCGCCGGTCGGCGGCGGCAGTTCCCTGGCGTCCTGGGCGCCCAGGTTCAGGCAACCGATCAGGCGGTCGACCATCTCGATATGCACGATCAACTTGGGCAGCCGGTCGGCGAGTATGTCGAGGGAACCTGAGTTGTTGAGCCGATCGAGGATGTCGATCAGGCGTTCGACGCCGCTGCGGTTCAGCCGGTCGATGACGCTGAGGGCTTCGGCGGCCATCTGCGCCACGCGTCCGACCATGTCGTCGTTCATCGCGTCTTCGGCCGCCGCCACGGTGCGGGCGATATCCACCACCCGCTGCAGGTCGCCGTTGTCGAGCAGACGGGCCAGGACCGGCAGGGCGCGCTCGAAGCCGCTGCGATTCAGGCGATCCAGGAGATCGATGCTGGAACCGGCCATTTCGGTGAAGCGCCCGACCATGTCGTCGGAGGCCGCGTCCTCGGCGGCGCCATAGACGCGCGCCAGGCTGCACAGGCGATCGAGATCACCGTTGTGCACCATCTGGGCGAGCGCCGGCAGCGCCTTGTCGATGCCGCTACGGTTGAACTTGTCGAGCAGATCGAGCGCCTGGGCGCCGTTCTCGGCCAGGCGCGAGACCATGTCGTCGGTCACCGAATCCTTGGCCGCCTGGAGCACGCGTTCGACCTCCGGCAATGCGCCGGCAGTGCTTGTATTGTCGCTCATGGTCGCCTCCTTACAACAGGCCGCGCGCCGAAATCCAGTAGAGCTTGTTGTAGGCAAGCTTGAACCAGTGGATGGCGCGGGTCGGCGCCTTGGGGTCAGGCGGCTGGTTGTAGTTGAACATGGCGTAGGTGGCCTTCTCCGATCCGGTCTGGATGAAGCAGAACACCTTGCCGTCGTACTTGCGCACCGGCACGCCGAACTTGACCAGGGCGACGATATTGGCGCCCACGGTCTCGGCTTCGAAGTGAGCGGTGGAACCGGCCTTGCTGATGGGGATGTTGGTGGTGTCGCCGAGGATGAAGACGTTGGTGCGGCCTTCCATGTTGAGATTGAAACGGTCGGTGGGTATCCAGCCGTTCTGTCCCAGCTTGTTGGTCTCGATGACTTCCATGCCCTTGTGGGCGGGGATCGAGATCAGCATGTCGTAATTGATCTCGGTGCCTTCTTCGCTGTGGAGCACGCGCTTCTCGCCGTCGACCGACTTGAGGTTGAATAGCGTTTCGTAGGTGATGCCCAGCCGGTCCATTTCCGGTTGCGCCCATTTGGCGACGTTCTCCAGGGTATGCACGCGGCCGATCGGATAGGTGTAGTGAATCTGCACCTTGTCACGGATGCCGCGCTCCAGGAAATAGTCGTTGAGCATGAAAGTGATTTCCAGCGGTGCCATCGGACACTTGTGCGGCACGCCCATGGCGATGACGATCTTTCCGCCCTGGAACTCGCGGATGCGGTGGAACAACTTCACCGCCGTCTCTTCGGTATAGAAGAATTCGGCGTTTTCCTTGAGGCCGGGGATGGCATCGGGCCACATGCGCGACCCGGTGGCGATGACCAGGATGTCGTAGTTGTGCACCTTGCCGCTCTTGGTCTTGACCTGGTTGGCGTCGAGCATGAAGGTCTCGACCGGATCGACGTGGAACTGGATGCCCGGCTCGAGCAGGCTGGCCTGGTCGCGATACATCTCGTCGGGGGTCATTTTCCCGACCGCGACATAAAGCAGCCCCGGCTGGTACATGTGCTTGTCCGACGCGGAGAGCATGGTGATTTGCACCTTGCCGGATTTCACATCGCCCTTGAGACTGCGCGCTACATTATTGGCGAGGATGGTACCGCCCATACCGCCGCCGACGACCAGTATCTTCATGTCTCTCTCCTAGTAGTTTTTATGGACGGGCATAGTGCGGCGCCGTCCTCGCCGTCTTTACTATCCTGCCGCTACTTGGTCCTGCGTATGTTGACGTACCAGATCCCCGCCTCTTCGCGGGTGCCGATAAGTTCGTGCCCGACCTTCTTGATCCATTGCGGAATTTCGGCGGCTGAGCCCTTGTCGGTGGATAGTACCTCTATTTCATCCCCGATCTCGACCATTTTGATGCCGGCGATGAGTTCCATGAGGGGGCCGGAGCAGAAACTGCCGCGGGCGTCGATGATTTTCTTTTCCGCCATTGTGTACTCCTGTTAGCGTGAAATACAGTTACGAAGCGCCCCATACCCTAGCCCCGAAGTCGGGCACCAGTAACCCGCGAGCGCAGCGAGCAAACTTAGTCCCCCGCCCCGGGGCGGGGGCAGGGGGTGGGGGGCCTTGGGAGCCTTGCTAGCTTTCATGATCGATGGCGTAGCCAGCGCATCGTGAAAGTTAGAAAGACCAGACTTGCCCGCCTTGCGCGGCGTCGAGGAACATCGTGAGGCCCATGGCTTCGCCTACGTAGTCCTCGAGCTGCCCGTGTTCGAGGCCGAGCAGGTCCATGGCCATCGAGCAGGGGTGGATCTTGGCATCGCCTAGCGACACCGCCTGTTCGAACAGCGTCTTGAAAGGCGGCACGTTCTTCGCGTCGATGAGTTCCCCAACCGGACCTTCGGCAGGCGCGTGTATGTCGGAACCCCGGGCGAAGTAACGCAAGGCATTCATCGACAGGAAGACCAGTACCTCGTTGCCGCTGACGGCACCGACCGAGGCGATCATGGCGGCCATCTGCAATTGCTCGCGCTTGTCCGAAAGGACGATGATGCTGATCTTGTTCGCATCCGACATGTTGCATTCTCCTTGTTGATTTGGCGGCCGGCTAGGTCAACTACTTGGCCGTTATTTTTTCTAGTTTCTCCGCCCTGATCAACTGGCCGTCGAGGCCGGCGTCCTTCATGCTGCCGCCGTAGGCGACGGTCATCAGTTGCGAGTAGTAGAGCACCGGCATGTTGAACTTGGTGCCCTGCTTCTTGTTGATTTCGGATTGGTACACCTCGACGTTGGCCTGGCACAGCGGACAGGGCGTGACGATCATTTCGGCGCCGTGGTCGTAAGCCGATTCCACGATATCGCGGATCTGCTTCTGGGATTTTTCCGGCTCGGAAAAGGCCAGTGCGCCGCCGCAGCAGGCAACCTTCTGGTCATACTTGGTGAGTGCCTCGCCGCCGAAAGTCTCGACCAGCTTGTCGAGGTACAGCGGGTTCTCGAAAGATTCTCCGGAGATGCCGAAGGGACGATTGGTCTGGCAACCGACATAGCCGGCGAACTTGATGCCTTCGAGGGACTTCTTCATCGACTTCTTGAGTTCCTCGTAGCCGAAATCCTCGATCAGCACTTCCACCATGTGGCGGATCTCGACCTCGGCGTTGTAGTGGAGGCCGGCGGCGGCGAGCGCCTCGTTGGTCTCCTTCATGAGCTGCGCCGAGCCGTCCAGGCGGTCCTTGGTTTCGCGCGCCGACAGCCAGCAGGCGGCGCAGGTGGCGACGATGTCCTGGCCCGGCAGATGGGTCTCGGCCTGGGCGAAGTTGCGGGCATTGATGGCCAGGCGCGGCAGTTCGCCGCCTTCGCAGTAACCGATCGAGGCGCTACAGCAGTTCCAGTCGGGGATCTCGGTGAGCTTGACGTCGAGCGTCTTGCACATCGAATTGACCGAGGTCAGGTAGTTCGACGCCGACGCCTTGAGCTGGGACGAGCAGCCGGGGTAGAACGCGTATTCCTTTTTTGCCATGTATCTCTCCGTGACAGGGTCGACGCGTCAGCCGGTCAAACCCTGCTTCTTGTCCTCGATCTCGCGCGCCTTGGCGATGATGGCCTGGAAGCCCTTGAGATCCTTGATCGCGTGGCCGCCGAAAATCTCCATCGGGTTGAGGCGCTTGGCCAGCACCACCGTCTTGATGCCGGCGACCAGGCCGTCCTTGAAATACAGGGCGAGGGTCAGCTTGAGTTCATTGACCCGGCCCTTCTTCGCCAGGTTGTTCCAGAACATGGTGGCGAACTCGTGGGTCGGCTGGCCCTTCGGCACCAGCCCGAGGCGGTGCGCATAGCTGGCCAGGCCGTGCATGATGTGGGTGATCGGCAACTGGCGCGGGCAACGTACCACGCAGTTGTAGCAGGAGGTGCACATCCACATCGCGTCGGAGGTCAGCACTTCCTCGCGCTTGCCGGCGCGGATCATCATGAAGATCTTCTGCGGCGAGTGTTCCCAATGCGGGCCGAAGGGGCACGATCCGGCGCAGACGCCGCACTGCATGCACATCTTGACCCATTCGCCTTCCTCGACACGCTCCTCGACTTCGCGCAGGAAATTGTTATGGTAGGGAGCGGGGGTTTGCAGGTTGGTGGCCATATGCTTAACCGAATCCCTTCATCGGTGACAAGCCGATTTCTTTTATCTGCTTGACATAGTCGTTGATCAGGCCGGCGACGCGGACGCTGTCGGTGATGGCGATCTCCAGCGTCTGCACGCGCTCCGGCTCCAGGCCCATCTGCGTCAGGGTGTCGCCGATCTTGCTCATGCGGTAATAGGCCATCTCCGAACCCTTGACGAAATGGCATTGGTAGTCGTCGCCGCGCTTGCAGCCCATCATCATCACTCCGTCGTAGCCGGAGTTGAGCGCGTCGGTGATCCAGATGGTGTTGACCGAACCCAGGCAGCGGATCGGGACGGCGCGCACATAGGCTGAATACACCTGGCGTTGCAGCCCGGCCATGTCGAGCGCCGGATAGGCATCGTTCTCGCAGGCGAGGATCAGGATGCGCGGCTTGTCCTCGTCCTCGTCGGGAATATTGACCGCCTTGATCTGCATGCCGACCGTGTCGCAGGAATAATTCTCGAAGGAGATTACGCGCACCGGACAGGCGCCCATGCAGGTGCCGCAACGCCGGCAGCGTTGTTCGTTGAACTGGGGAAAGCGGCGCTCGTCCTCGTCGATGGCGCCGAAGGGACATTCCACGGTGCAGCGCTTGCACTGGGTGCAGCCTTCGAGGCGCACGATCGGATAGGACAGGTCGCCGACGCGTGGCAGCGAGGCGCGCCCGGCGGCGGCATTCTCCACCGCCTGGATGGCCTTGAGTGCCGCACCGGTGGCGTCGGTAATCGCCTGGTCCAGATCCATCGGCCGGCGTGTCGGTCCGGCGGCGTAGATGCCGGTGCGGCGGGTCTCGTAGGGGAAGCAGATGAAGTGCGAGTCAGCGAAGCCGTGCTTGAGCTGGGGCAGGTCCGGTCCCTGGCGATAGTTCATCTTGAGTACGGATGTGGTCCGCAGTCTCTGCTGCTCTTCCTTGGCGCTCGCGTCGCCACTTTCCGCAGCGGTGCTGACCTCGGTCCACTTGTCGAGATCGACGCCGGCATTGGACACCTGGCCGGTGGCCAGCACCACCAGGTCGGCGTTCAGGGTTGTCAGCTCGTCGAGGATTAGATCCTTGAATTCGACGCTGCAACCGTGGCCATTGCCGGCGACCTTGGTCGCCTTGCCCTTGGTGAAGGTGACGCCTTTATCCTGGGCGCTGCGGTAGAAGTCTTCGCCCATGCCCGGCACGCGCAGGTCCTGGTAGAGGATCATGGTGTCGACGTCGGGATTGGCGTCCTTGAAGTACATCGCCTGCTTGATGCTTGTTGCGCAGCAATGACCGGAGCAGTAGGACAGGTGGGTCCCGCTGTCGTCGCGCTGGCCGGCGCATTGCAGGAAGATCACCGAATTGACGACCTTGCCGTCGGCGCGCTGGATCGCGGCGCCATTGGCTGTCCGCGCCAGAGTCTCCAACCCAGCCTGGTCGACCACGTTGGGCTGACCGCCGCCCAACTCCGGCAGCTTGTTAACGTCGTAAGGCGTGAAGCCTGTCGCCTGGACGATGGCGCCTACCGTTATGTCGCTGACGCCGCCCGACTCCTGGGCAATCTTGATCATGAAGCGGCCGGGCGCACCGGCGGTTTCCGCCAGGGTTGAATTGAGATGCAGCTTGATCCGTGGATGGGCGGTGACGCGTGCCGCGAGTTCCTCGACGCCGGTCGGTTGCGCCTCGCTATAGGGTGCGGAGAAGGGCACGCGCTTCCACAACTGCTTGGCGAAGCCGCCGAGCGCGCCGCTCTTTTCGACCAGCACCACGTCGTAGCCTGCCTCCGCGGCCTCTATCGCCGAGGTCATGCCGGCCATGCCGCCGCCGACCACCAGGATGTTCTTGGCCTGGGTCTTGTCGGGATTGCCTTGAGGCAGAATCATTTTCTTGACTTCGGCGCAGCCCATGCGGACATAGTCTTCCGCCATCTCCTGGCGCACTTCGTCGTGCTCCGCTCCCGCGGCGACCACCCACAACACGCCTTCGCGCAGGTTGGCGCGCGCGGTGGAAATCCCCGGGAAGCTGAAAGCCTCGGTCTTGGCGCGGCGCGAGCAGGCGGCGATGCAGATGTGGGTAACGGACTCGTTGGCGATGTCGTCTTGGATTGTCTTCACACCCTCTTCGCTACAGAGGAAGGGATGGCTCTTGACCAGCGCCATCTTGCCTTCCTTCTGGGCAATCTTTTCAAGCGACTTGACGTCGAGCGTTTCGCCGATGCCGCAGCCGGCGCAGATGTAGGCCGCGAATTTGTTGTCGGCCATGGTCAGACTACCTCCGATGAAGCGACTTTGTGCAATACCTGGATCGCCTTGAGACTCGCCGCGGTGGCGCTTTGCACCGAGCGGTTCACGTCGAGCGGACTGGCCGCGGCGCCGGCGCCGAACATGCCGGCTTCGAGCGCGCCGCCGGCGCAGCCTTCGATGAAGTTGGACGAATCCAGAACGATGTCGGCGCGAAGTCCGCCGTTGGCGAGCAGGCCGGTGATTTCCGGCTCCATGCCGACCGCCAGCACCACCAGGTCGTGCTCGTTGGCGTAGCGGTGATAGCCCTCGGTATCGACGCCGTGCAGGATGGGGTTGTTGTTGGCTTCGTTGAGGGCGATGCGCGCCACCTTGGACTTGACGAAGGACACCGTGGTGTCGGCCTGCACCATCTGGTAGAAGTCCTCGAAGCGGTCGATGGCGCGGATGTCGATGTAATAGATGGTGGATTTTCCGTCGCCGCCTGCCTCGCGGACATACTGCGTTTGCTTGAGCGAAGCCATGCAGCAGACGCGCGAGCAGTGGCGCAGGTGGTTTTCGTCGCGTGAGCCGGCGCACTGGATGAAGGCGATGTTTTTCGCTGGCTGGCCGTCGGATGGGCGCAACAGCTTGCCACCGGTCGGGCCACGCGGATCGGCCAGGCGCTCGAACTCGAGGCTGGTAATCACGTTGGGGAAGCGGTCGTAGCCGTAAGGCTGGATCTTGTTGGCATCGTAGGGCCGCCAGCCGGTGGCCCAGACGATGGCGCCGACATTGACTTCGACTTGTTCCTCAACCATCTCCAGGTCGATGGCATTGACCGGGCAGGCGGCCTTGGCCTTCTGTCCCTCGGCGGTTGCGATGATGGACGGGTCGATCACGTAGCGCTGCGGATAGGCCATGGCGTGCGGCAGATAGGCGGCTTTAAGCCTGGAGAGGCCGTAATTGAAGGCGTCGGGAATTTCGGCGCTGACCGCCTCGGCGCACTTGCCGCAGGCGGTGCAGTTCTGGGTCACATAGCGCGGCGTCAGTTTCAGGCTCACCCGGTAGTCGCCGCGCTTGCCCTCGACCGCGACCACCTCGGTCTGGGTCATGACGCGCACGTTGGGGTTGCCGCGCAGGCGTTTCAGGTTGATCTCCAGGCCGCAACTGGGATGGCACATCTTCGGGAAATAGCGGTAAAGCTGGGAGGTACGGCCGCCCAGGGTCGGGGTCTTCTCGACCAGCATCACCTGCTGGCCGCATTCCGCGGCTTCCAGCGCCGCGGTGATGCCGCTGATGCCCCCGCCGACGACGAGGATCATGCGGCTGGTGGCGGTGGGAACTGTCACATCGAGTCTCCGGGCTGAAGATGCAGAAGGAATGACGACGATTCTAGCGGTTGCGATTTGGCCTCGGGCGGCTACAAGCGCAATTGTTTTTATTGAGCCATAAGGCAGAGCGCGCGCTCAGATATCGGGAGTATTTCGGATGTCAAACAACATGGCGTCGAGGTCCGCGAAAATCCATGTCGCCGCTGCGGCGCCCAGGCCGGCCACGCTGCCCGGATTGACGAGCCAGGTGGCGCCGCCGTGGATATTGGCTTGTTGCCTGACATCGGGTACATGACTGTGGCCGCAGCACACCAGCTCGTGATCGCCGGCGCAGGCCATGGCGCGGCCATAGTGCGGGTAGTGGGTGACGAAGATGCGCCGGTCGCCGAGGACCAGGTCGGCGTCCTGTCCATAATAGTGAAACCGGCCGTCGGAATTGCAGGCGAGACGGGCGATCGCCACCGGGTCGCCGAGATTGTTGCCGTGCACCGCATGGATCACCAGGCCCAGGGCGAGGGTGGCTTTCAGAGTGTTGGCGCCGATCAGGTCGCCGCAGTGGATCACCGCCTCGGCGCCCTCCCTTTTGGCTTCGGCCACCGCCGCAGCCAGCATGGGGCCGCGGTCGTGGCTGTCGGAAACGATACAGATTTTCATGAAGTGATGCCCTTTAGCTTATCGCGCGATAAAAATTTCCTGAACCCAAGCGGCGCAAATTTTGACACGATAGCAAAGTTGAGTCATAAAGCTTATTGTTAGCACCCCAAGACTAATTTTGATAAGGAAGCCAACATGCATTTCGACAAGGAATTGGACGCTCGCGGTTTGAATTGCCCATTGCCCATCTTGCGCACCAAGAAAGCGTTGACCGACATGCAGTCGGGCCAGGTATTGAAAGTGGTGTCCACCGATCCGGGTTCGGTCAAGGATCTCGCCGCCTTCGCCAAGCAGACCGGCAACGAATTGTTGTCCACGGAAGAGAAGGGCAAGGAATTCGAATTCTTCGTCAAGCGCAAGTAGCACTCGTAAAGGAGGAACATCATGGGCGAGCCCTCGCAACTGGCGATCATTGAAGACCTGGTCCGTCGCCGCATCGACGAAATCCTGCCGGGAAAAATCGAAGAGAAGCTGAAGGAAATACAGGAAAGCAAGACGCCCTCGCTGGCCATCATCGCCACCAAGGGCACCTTGGACTGGGCTTACCCGCCCTTCATCCTGGCGTCTACCGCTTCTGCTCTGGGCTGGGACGTTTCAGTGTTCTTCACCTTCTATGGCCTCAATCTGCTGCGCAAGGATGTCGGCGGCCTCAAGGTCAGCCCGCTGGGCAATCCCGGCATGCCGATGAAAATGCCCTTCGGGCCGGATTGGTTCAAAGGGATCAACTGGAACATCCCCAATCTCGTCCAGGCCGGCATTCCCGGTTTCGAGACGATGGCGACGACGCTGATGAAGCAAACCATCAGCAACAACGGCGTGGCCAGCGTCGAGGAACTGCGCAGCGCCTGCCAGGAAGGCGACGTCAAGTTCATCGCCTGCCAGATGACGGTCGACCTGTTCGGTTTCAGCCACGACGACTTTATTGCGGGCCTCGATTACGCCGGCGCCGCAACGTTTCTGCCGGTGGCACAAAAGGCGGACGTGAGTTTGTTCATGTGATGTTCAAAGGAGAGT
>JAPLQT010000089.1 GCA_026399515.1 Pseudomonadota bacterium
CGGTTTCCGGGAGCTCAAGATCGATCTGTCGGTGGCGAGCATTTTCAGCCGGGCCTGGGTCTTCGACGACATCCGCCTGGATGAGCCCGAAGCCACTGTTGTGCTTCAACCCGATGGCCTCCTCAACTGGTCGCCGCTCATCGAGGCGCTGAATAGCAAGGATGAAAAATCCGACGCTGCCTTGCCGAGGCTGGACATACGGAGCTTCATTCTGGCCGGAGGGAAGATCGACTTCAACGATAAGCGGGCCGCCTTCGCGACCCGCATCCAACCCCTGGATCTGGAACTTAGCGACATCTCCACCCTGCCCGACGACCGGGGACATTACAAACTCTCGGCCCGCACTGCCTTCGGCGCTCGGGTACTGTGGCAGGGAGAGGCCACGCTGAGTCCGATGGCCGTGGCGGGTAGCCTCGGCATCGAGAATCTGCAACTGGCAAGTCTGGCGCCTTATCTCAAGGATACGCCGCCGATGGCTGCTCTCTCGGGCTCGGCTTCGTTGTCGAGCGACTATCGATTGGCCTATGCCACCGGCCGGATCGACCTGACCTTGGACAAGCTGATGGCGACGTTGTCCGGCGCGAGACTGAAGACTGGAACTCCTGTAGCAGCGGAGATCGCGGCGGATGTCATCGAGGCACGCAATGGCCGTTATGACTTGGCCAAGAACAGCCTCACCCTCGGAACCCTGAACTTCAAGGGTAGCCGGCTTGACTTGCAACGACCGGCGGGCGGACCGTTCAAGCCGCTGCAATTGGGCAGCCTGGCGCTGGAGGATATCCAGGTGGACCTGGCCGGCAAGAGCCTCGCTGTCGGCCGCATTGCCTTGAAGGACGGCCGGCTGAAGGCCGTGCGAGATGCCCAGGGACACCTTGATGTCCTCGCCGCCTGGCAGGCAATTCCCTCGCCGGCCGCGAGCATCAGGTCATCGAGTAAGGCCGCCGGAACAGGCTGGCGGTACCGGGTGGACAAGCTCGAGTTGTCGGGTTTTTCCGCGAGCTTCCGCGACGAGTCGGTGGCGCCGGCCGCCGACCTGGCCCTGGAAGATATCGCCTTGTCTTTGGATGGCATCAGCGAAAATCTCGCCGCACCCCTGCCCATGCGCGCTTCATTCCGCGCACGGGATGGCGGTCGCTTCGATGCTGCCGGCAAGATCGTTCCCGCCGAACCATCCGCGGACCTGAAGCTCCGGCTCGCCGACCTTGCGCTGAAGCCGGTTCAGCCGTATTTGGCCACGCAGGCCAGACTGGTGTTGGAAAGCGGGCTAGTCGGCGGCGAGGGACGGGCCATCTACAACAAACGCGGCGGCGGTTTCAGGGGCGGCATTTCCATACGCGACTTGCGCCTGAATGAAAGCGACACGGGCGAACGCTTCCTCGCCTGGAAGTCGCTGGGCAGCCGCGATCTGGAAGTGACGGCGGCGAAGCTGGACATCCCGGATCTGACTCTCGATGGTCTCGACACCAAGCTCATCATCCACAAGGACAAGTCGATCAATGTCAGCGACATACTCCGGAAAAGGACAACGGATGCCGGCGCTCCGGCAAACCTCCCAGCGCCAATTGCCGGTGCCGACCCGGAAAAGCGTGCGCCGTCCTTCGTGGTGAACATCGATCGACTGCGAGTCGGCAACGGCGAGGTGGACTTCGCCGATCACTCGCTGGCGTTGCCCTTCGGCGCACGCATCCAGCGCCTGCGCGGCGCGGTCATCGGCCTGTCATCCCGCCCCGGTGCCCCGGCTCAGGTCGAGTTGGAAGGGCAGGTCGACGACTACGGTCTGGCCAGGGCCGTGGGCCAGATCGACATGTTCAACCCGACCGAGTTCACCGACCTCAAGGTGATATTCCGTAATGTCGAGATGACCCGGCTGACGCCTTACTCGGCGACTTTCGCCGGCCGCAAGATCGATTCGGGAAAACTCTCCCTGGATCTCGAGTACAAGGTCAAGAAACGCCAGTTGGCGGGCGAAAACCAGATCATCATGGACCAACTGACGTTGGGCGAACGGGTCGACAGCGCGGAAGCCAGGAATTTGCCGCTGGATTTGGTAGTCGCGCTTCTACAGGACTCGGATGGTCGTATCGAACTGGGTCTGCCGGTGTCCGGCAGCCTGGATGATCCCCAGTTCAGTTATGGAGGGCTGATCTGGAAGGCCATCGCCAATGTCGTCGGCAAGATTGCCGCCGCGCCATTTCGTGCGCTGGGTGCGCTGTTCGGCGGCGGAGAAAAGTTCGAGAGCATCGTCTTTGAAACGGGAGAAGCCCAATTGACGCCGCCGGAACGCGAGAAGCTGGCCCGACTCGTTGGTGCGTTGAACAAGCGCCCCGGCTTGTCGCTGACGCTGCACGGCGTCTATGCCGACGCCGACCGGGTTTCCCTTCAGGAGCGGCAATTGCGCCGCACCGTCGCCGAGCGGTCGGGACAGCGCCTGGAAAGCGGAGAACACCCCGGCCCGTTGTCGACGCGCACGCCCAATATCCAGGCGGCGCTCGAAACCCTGTTCTCGGAGCGCATCGGCGGCAGCGAACTGGCAACGCTGAAGGAGGGGTTTCGCAAGGCCATGATGTCGCGGCTGTCGGGCCTGATGCGTGAGGAGAAAGCTTTGAGTGACGAGCAGGTGGCGTCGTTGAAGGGGGCGGATTTCCACGCCATCCTGTTCGAGCGCCTGCGGGAGCGCGAGACCGTCACCGAAATCCAACTCCTGGCCCTGGCCAAGGCTCGTGGCGAGAATACGGCGGCAAGTTTGAAGGCTGCCGGCGCGCCTGGAGATCGCGTGATTTTGGCCGTGCCGGAGAAGGTGGATAGCGAAGGGCGGGACGTGCCTTTGAAGCTGGTCTTGGGCGCGGCGCCAAAATCGGGCACGCCTGCGGCAATCTCCAACTAGACCGAGCTTCAAACTCCACCAAAATATGGGGCTTATTGGTTAGAATGAAAGCGCCAGTTCATACCATCAACATAACGTAACGGCAGTCAGGCGCCCATATTTCTTATGGAATCCATTCAAACCAACAGTCCGGTAGTTGCCCGCGTATTCGATTACGCGCAGGATGCCAAGCGCCAGCGTGACCTGGCCGAACAGGCCTCGGTCAAGGCCGAGAAGACCCCGAACGAGCAGCCTGCCAACCGGGTGACTTTCTCGCAGGAAGCTCAAACCAGGTTGGACGAAGAGAAGACGCATGTCGCAAACCAGGTGACGGAAGTGCGTAATGCGGCGCGGCTTGTTCTAGCCGAAGAACATGGCAAGGCCGTGAGCGAGGAGCATCAGAAGGCGGCGGAAGCCAGATCGGAAGCCCGGCAACTCCGGGAGGAAACGGATAGCGTTGCGCAAATGAAAACCGTGGCGGCGAATCAGGCTGTCGCCGATAACCGGAAAGTGGCCGACGAATCCCTGAGCGCCACCAAAAAGAAGAACGCCGACGCCACAGTCCAGGCTATAGAACTGCGCTCGAAGCAGGCCAAGGAAATTGTCGGCCGGACGAAAGTTGAAGACTTGACAAGGACGATCAAGGCGCAAGACAAGGAAACGAGCGATTTGTTGGAGAAGCAAAAAGCGGCCGTCGTCGTCAAGAACAGAGAGGCATATGCCACGAACAACGCAGTGGCCGTGGAGCACACGAAGAAAGTGAAAGGGATCAATGACCGCGCGAAAGCCGAAACCGACAAGGCCATGAAGATGTATCAACACATCGACACGATGGGTCGATCAAAGGCCTCCTGAACCGCTACAGCGGCATCGCGAGTTCCCGCCGCCGCCGAAGGCGGGACCCATTCATCCCAAGAATCTGCAACTCGCCCCGTGTTCCCCGCAGTCCGTCGCAACTGCCTCGAACATCACCCGGAACTGTCCTAAAGTCTCATCAACGGCGCGGGGGCGCCGACAGACGGGAGATCAAAATGAACACGACGAACAAGCAATCACACTGGCTGGCGGGCATCGTGGCGGCGATCGCAACCCTGCTGGTGGTCGGCGGCCCGCTGACCCTGGCGGAGCATTACGCCCAGGCCGGCGTGAATGTCCAAGGGGAGAGCAATTCGTTGGCCCAGCAGGCAGTCCAGACGGTCCGTCAGCATTCCTGATCGGTGGCGGATGGTGCATTCCTGAATTATCCATAGTCAAGGATCCGATATGAAACTGCTATTCGGCATGCTGCTATCGGCGTTGATCATGATGCCCGCGGGCGTCGTTATGGCAGACGAAATCGTGATGGAAACCCGCGTTATCGATGCACGGGTTTTGAAGGTCAGGGTGGACGGCCAGATAGACCTGAAACTGAAACAAGGGCCGACACCCGCCCTGACCGTCTATGCCGAAAAGCGCTGGTTGCCGAAGATCACCACCGTACAAACCGGAGACAGCCTGCGCATAGACACCGACGTCGGCGGGTTTCACGTCGTCAAGCCGCAACTCAGGGCCGAACTGACATTGCCTGGATTGAGCGAGCTGTCATCCGAAGGTGTCGGTTCGGTCGATATCGGCGGTTTCAGCGGCGACAAACTACGACTGGAGCTTAAAGGCGCCGGGAAAATGACGGTGGACAGCCAATACAAGAATGTCTTTGCCCGTTTGGACGGCGTGGGTAGCCTCAACCTGAGTGCCGGAGACAGCGACGGCCTGGAACTGACGGTGCCCGGTGTCGGCAGCATGACGATCGCCGGAAAAACCAGGACCTTGAGTGCCAATATGAGCGGCGTCGGAAGCCTGGATGCAGAGAAACTGACGGCTCAGACCGTGAACCTTGAATTGAACGGCGTCGGCAGCGCCAAGGTGTTTGCCCAGCAAACCGCCAACCTGGACTTGAATGGCGTAGGTTCCGTGACAGTCTACGGCAAGCCCGCAAATCGCCATGCCAAGTCGAATGGCATAGGCAGGGTCCGCTGGGATTGAACTGAGATTTGCCGCGTCGCCGGAACCATCAATTACCAGACATGATCGCTTCTATGCCCTGTCGTTGGCGGGCAAGAATGCATCGGAGAAGCAGAACTCCTCGCTGAGTCCTTGCGCCAGGAAAGCCGGGAAAGCCGCTTCGACCATCTTCACCGAACCGCACACATAGACCTCGTGCCCGGTCAGATCGGGGAAGTCGTGGAGAATTGCCTCGTGGACCAGACCGGTGCGACCTGGCCAGTGATCCTCCGGGGCTCCTTCAGAGAGCACCGGGACGAATCTGAAATTCGCGTGCTCGCGCTGCCATTGTTCTGCGAGTTCCATCATGTAGAGATCCTTGCGCCGCCGGACGCCCCAGTAGAGCAGCATACGCCGCTGGACGCCGTGCTGGAATGCGTCTTCGACGATGCTCTTGATCGGCGCGAAGCCGGTCGCGCCGGCGACGAAGATGATCGGGAACCCGGTATCGTGCAGGGTGAAGCTGCCGAGCGGACCTTCGAAGCGCAACTCGTCGCCGACCTGCCTCTGCGTAAATACCTCGGTGGTGAATCGTCCGCCGGGCACCAGGCGCACATGCAGTTCGATGCAGTCGCTTGCTTGCGGTGCGCTGGCGAAGGAGAAGGCACGCCGCTGGCCACCGGGAAGCAGGATGTTGATGTATTGCCCGGCGGCGAAGGAAATCGTCCGCCCAGCGGGAAGCTTGACGATGAGCTGCATCACGTCGTCGGAAAGGCGCTGCATGCTGGCGATACGTCCCGAATAATTACGGATATGGTCCGTCGCAAGCACACCGGCGACCTCGTATTCGATCTCAATATCCGATAGCGGCACGGCGCAGCACATCAGGGTTTTTCCCAGTGCCTTTTCGGAATCGAGGAGTGCGCTCGGCTGGTAGGCGCCATGATCGACGCTGCCATTCAGGACCGAACACTTGCACACACCGCAGCCGCCGTTGCGGCATTCGAAAGGCAGTGCGATGCCGGCGCGCAGACCGGCCTCGAGCAGCGTTTCGCCCTGACGGGCAGAAACTGTGCGGTTATCCGGATGCACGCTGAGTTGATATTCCTGCTTCAACCGCCGCTTGAAGCGCGGCGGCAGCCAGGGCAGCAGGGCGAAGAGTGCCGTGAGTCCGCCCAGCAATGCCCAGACGCGGGCGAGCGGCCACACATACAGCAAAGGAAACACCGCCAGGTAGAACCAATCGAATTCGAGGGTGGTGACGGTCACGCCGAAATCCGCTGCACCGCCCTGGGAGAGCGCCGGCCTGGCAAGTGCCAGCGCCAGCATCGTGAGCGCCAACGCGATCATGATAGCCCGCGGCGGTTGGGTAGCGGCCTTGGGCACGCGCTGGACGTGGATCCACATCAGCAGCAGCACCAGCAAGGGTATACCGAGATGGATGAAGGCCAGCAGCGAGAAGAAGCGATCATTGACGCTGGCCTGGTAGATGAAGTTGCGGATCAGCGCGCCGTCGAAAATCGGCAGCCAGTCCAGCCACTCGAAGCTGGCGACGACGACGAACTGCGCCATCTTGTCCCAGGGCAGCATGTAGCCGTTGATGCCCGAGGCATACACCAGCCAGATCAGGATCACCCCGGTGAACCAGGAGAACCAGCGAAAGCCGCGCAGCCGGTCGAAGGCGAAATGGCGCAGCATGTGGATCAGCATGGTGAGCACCATGCCGTCCGAGGCATAGCGGTGCACGCTGCGCATGATCCCGCCGGCGTACCACTGCCCGTGCGTCAACGCCTCCACCGAACCGTAGGCATCGGCCACGCCGGTCTTGAAGAAGGCGTATAGGTAGAGCCCGCTGACGGCGACGATCCAGAAAAGGTAGAAGGACATCGCGCCGAGGTGGTAGAGCGGATTGAGCTGGTCGCCGAAGGCCCGGTTGAACAACGCCTCGACGCGCATGAACAGCCATTGCAGCAGGTGTTGCATCTGCTTGGTCACGCGGGCTTTGCCTTTCTGACCGAAGCAATAACCACCACCACGAACAGCAAGCCGCCGATGATGGCGACCAGTCCGCCCAGACCCATCAAACCCATGCCGGCGATTTCTCCGCTGCTACGCAACACCTGTTCAGCGCCGGCCACCTTGCGTTGCACGCCGTAGCCGCCGGACCAGACCAGCCCGACGATGTGCATCAACTGGCCGCAACCATAAACGTAGGGTTGCAGCGTGG
>JAPLQT010000023.1 GCA_026399515.1 Pseudomonadota bacterium
ACTGATCTCGGAGAACCAGACCTTGTCCGACCAGGAGATCGCCAACCTGATCTTCGAAGCCGGCCTCTCCACCGCCGAGAAAGTCACCAACCTGTCCGGCCGCGGCGTCGGCATGGACGTGGTGAGGCGCAACATCCAGGCCTTGCGCGGCACGGTCGAGGTCCATTCGCAGGAAGGCATCGGCAGTCGCTTCACCATCCGCCTGCCGCTGACCCTGGCGATCATCGACGGCTTCCTGGTGGGGGTGGAGCAATCCTCCTTCGTGATTCCGCTGGAGATGGTGGTGGAGTGCATGGAATTGCAGAACGCCACGGTCGACCGCAACTACCTGAACCTGCGCGGCGAGGTCTTGCCCTTCGTGCGCCTGCGTGAGCTGTTTGAGGTCGGTAGCGAGAAGCCGGCTCGCGAGAACGTGGTGGTAGTCAAGGCCGGCGGGCGCAAGGCCGGTATCGTGGTCGATGTGCTGCAAGGCGAATTCCAGACCGTGATCAAGCCGCTCGGGGCGATCTTCAGGCATCTGCGCGGCATCGCCGGCTCCACCATCCTCGGCAGCGGCGAGGTGGCGCTGATCCTCGATGTTCAGGCACTCGCCACGCTCGCCGCCGGGGCTGAAGGAAAATTGCTCGCCGCTTCCAGCGCGCGGGTTTGATTCATTTCTGTTCGAAAGGAAACAACCATGTTCAAGAACCTGAAAATCGGCATGCGGCTGGGACTGGGCTTCGGCTTCGTGCTGCTCCTGCTCGCCATCAGCTCGGTGCTCTCCTATCAGCGCATCGGCGCCATCAGCAAAGAAATCGACGACGTCGTCCACGGTTGGAATCCGAGCGCGGCTAATGCGAACGACATCATCGAACAGCTCGGCACCATATCCACCGGACTGCGCAACACCCTGCTCTTCAAGGCGCCGGAAGAGGTGCAGAAGGAATTCGAGCGCATCGCGGAAGCGCGCAAGGCCATCAGCGAAGACCTGGGCAAACTCGAAAAGGCCATCGACTCCGGCGAGGGCAAGAAGGCGCTCGGCAAGACCGTCGAAACGCGCAAGGCGTTTGTCGCCGACCTGGACAAATTTCTCGACTTGCAAAAGGCCAGCAAGCGCGACGAAGCCCTCGACCTGCTGCGTAGTCACGTAAGCGGAAGCCAGCACGAATACGCAAAGACGGTCAGCGAACTGGCGGCACTCATGGAGGAAACCGCGAAAAAGGACGGTGAGCAAGCCGAGGAACTCGCCGGCCAGGTACAGAACCTGGTGCTAACGCTGGGCCTGGGCGCCGTGATCCTCGCCATATTCTGCGCCTGGTGGATCACGCGCTCGATCACGAAGCCGATCGGCGAGGCGATGATCGTCGCCAACGAGCTGGCCGAAGGCAACCTGACGGTGAAGATAGTGGTCGACTCCAAGGACGAAACCGGCATGCTGCTGACTTCGATGAGCAATATGGTCGGCAAGCTCTCCCACATCATAGGCGAAGTGAACACCGCCTCGGAAGCGCTGAACAATGCGGCCGGCCAAGTTTCTCAGACCGCCCAGTCCTTGTCGCAATCCTCATCCGAGCAGGCCGCTTCGGTCGAAGAGACGACGGCCAGCATCGAACAGATGACCGCCAG
>JAPLQT010000118.1 GCA_026399515.1 Pseudomonadota bacterium
CCCAGCAGGGGAGAGCGTGTCACTTCGGTGGAACTGTCGGACATCTTGATCGGATTGCCCACCGTCAGGTATTTGCCGCGCTTGGGATGATCGACTTCGACGATGGTGCCGGTGTCGCGCAGGGACGGCTCCTCGGAGATTTCCTTCATCGACAGGATAGGCCCGCAAGGAATGTCGTACTCGTTGAGGATTTCCATGGCCTCGAACTTGGTCTTGGTCATGGTCCATTTCTCTATCCGCGCGAAAATCGGCTTCAAGTGTAGCAGTCGCGCGGCCGGCGTCGCATAGGCCTCGTCGGCGATCCAACCGGGTTCTCCGATCACCTTGCACACCGCGGGCCAGACGGCCGCCTGGGTGATGAAGTAAATGTAAGCATTGGGATCGGTCTCCCAGCCCTTGCACTTCAGGATCGAGCCTGGCTGGCCGCCGCCGGACGAGTTGCCGGCGCGCGGTACCGCTTCGCCGAACGTCCCGTCCGGATATTGCGGGTATTCCGTCATGACGCCGGTGCGTTCCAGGCGCTGCTGATCGCGCAGCTTGACGCGGCACAGGTTCAGCACGGCGTCCTGCATCGGCGCCAGCACCTTCTGCCCGCGCCCCGTGCTGTTGCGCTGGTAGAGCGCGGCGACGATGCCCAGCGCGAGATGCAGGCCGGTTCCGCTGTCGCCGATCTGGGCACCTGTCACCAGCGGCGGACCGTCGTCGAATCCCGTCGTCGATGCCGCCCCGCCGGCGCATTGCGCGACGTTCTCGTAGACCTTGCAGTCCTGGTAGGGGCCGACGCCGAAGCCCTTGACCGACGCCACGATCATCCGCGGGTTGAGCTCCTGGATATGCTCCCAGGTGAAGCCCATGCGGTCCAGCGCGCCCGGGGCGAAGTTCTCGACCAGCACATCGCACTGCTTGATCAGCGTGTCGAGAACCTCCTTGCCTTGCGGTTTCTTGGTGTCCAGCGTGATGGAGCGCTTGTTGTGGTTCAGCATGGTGAAATACAGGCTGTCCACTCCCGGAATGTCGCGCAACTGCCCGCGCGTCGCATCGCCTTCGCCGGCGCGTTCGACCTTGATGACATCCGCGCCGAACCACGCCAGCAGTTGCGTGCAGGTCGGTCCCGACTGAACGTGGGTGAAGTCGAGAATCCGGACGCCGTCTAGCGCTTTACTCATGGATAGGGTCTTTCCGTCATTTACTCGTACTCTTATGTACTCGGCTTCGCTTCAAGCTCCGCCAGACGTTTGCGCAAGGCCCGCTCTTCGTTGAACTTGCTCGTTTCGTCCCGGATGATCGAGGCGATTCCGGTAATCTTCTTGTCGGCGGAATAGAGCAGCGCGACAGTGAAGGAGATCGACATCGCGCGGCCATCCTTATGTACGGCGGGCACTCGCAGCACATCATGGCCGTAACGGGTTTGTCCCGTTTGCATGGTCTTGTGGTAGCCGTCCCAGTGGCGGCTCCGCAAGCGTTCCGGAATGATCAAGTCGAGCGATTGGCCCAGAGCCTCGTTTTCCGTAAACCCGAAAATGTATTCCGCCGCCGGGTTCCAGAGCGTGATCGCGCCGCTTGCGTCGCAGACGACGATAGCATCGCCGACGGCCGCGACGAGCTGATGAAGATCAATGGCTGTATGCATATGCCCGCTCCAAGCGTTGACGTAACACTACTTTCGGTAAAAACGGCGCCCGGATGGGGCGCCGTTCCAAGCACCGCTTATCTGACGAACGTCTTCAGACCGCCTTCGAGGCGTGCATGGCGGCAATCTGTTCCTTGTTGTAGCCAAGCTCGGCCAGAACTTCATCGGTGTGCTCTCCCAGCAGCGGGGAACCCGTGATTACAGGCTTGAGATCGGAGAACTTGATCGGGCTGCCAACCGTCCAGTAACTGCCGCGCTCCTTGTGCGGCACTTCGACGATCGAGCCGCTGGCGCGCAGGGACTTGTCATGGAGCAGTTCCTTCATGGAAAACACCGGCGAGCACGGGATGTCGAACTTGCGCAGGATGTTGACGGCCTCGAACTTGGTCTTGTCCTTGAGCCAATTCTCGATCGTCGCGAAGATGTCCGTGATGTGCGGCTGGCGGGCCTTGGGCGTCATGTAGAGCGGGTCGGTCTTCCACTCGGGTTTGCCGAGGGCGTCGCAAATCGGCGCCCAGGCCTGGCCCTGGATGGTGAAATAGATGTAGGCGTTGGGGTCGGTCTCCCAACCCTTGCACTTCAAAACCCAGCCGGGCTGACCGCCGCCGCCGGCGTTGCCGCCGCGCGGTACCACGTCCGAGAACGATTCGTGCGGGTACTGGGGATACTCTTCCAGGAAGCCCATCTTGTCGAGCCGCAACTGATCGCGCATCTTGACGCGGCACAGGTTGAGCACCGCGTCCTGCATGGCCACTGCCACCTTCTGGCCCTTGCCGGTCTGCTGGCGACCGATATAGGCAGTCAGGATGCCGATGGCCAGGTGCATGCCGGTGTTGGTGTCGCCCAGAGCGGCGGAAGAAACCAGGGGGCCGGATTGGTCTCCTTTCCACCAGCCGGTGGTGGACGCCGCGCCGCCGGCGCACTGCGCCACGTTTTCATAGACCTTCAAATCTTCGTATTCGTGACCGTCGGAAAAGCCCTTGACCGAGGCCAGGATCATCTTGGGGTTGAGCTCCTGGATGCGTTCCCAGGTAAAGCCCATGCGGTCGAGCGCGCCCGGGCCGAAGTTCTCGACCATCACGTCGGATTCCTTGATCATCTTTTCCAGCACGGCCTTGCCTTCGGGCTGCTTGGTGTCCAGGGTCAGGGAGCGCTTGTTGCTGTTCAACATGGTGAAGTACAACGCGTCGACGTTCGGGATGTCGCGCAACTGGGTGCGGGTCACATCGCCGGAGCCGGGACGTTCCACCTTGATCACGTCGGCGCCGAACCATGCCAGCAACTGGGTGCAGGCCGGGCCGGCTTGCACGTGGGTGAAGTCGATGATCTTGATGCCTGCTAGCGGTTTGTTCATTTTAAGTCTTCCTTAATCGTTGGGAAAAATTACCGGTACTACGTCTGGCTCTGCGTCTTCGTGTTACGTTTTCTTTGCCGCGGTCTTCGGGTTCAGGCTGGTGATGCGGCCGCTTTCGGTGCCGGCGGTCTCATCGATGACCGCGTTGATCAACGTCGGCTTGCCCGAGCGTATGGCCTCGTCCATGGCGCGGCGCAGCTCGGCCGGGGTCGTGGCATTGACGCCGACGCCACCGAAGGCTTCCATCAACTTGTCGTAGCGGGCGCCCTTGACGAAAACGGTAGGCGCAACGTCGGTTCCTCCGCCCCGGTTCACGTCAGTGCCGCCGTAAACTCCGTTGTTGTTCAGGATGACCACGCAGACGGGCAGCTTGTAGCGGCAGATGGTTTCGACTTCCATGCCGGAAAAACCGAAAGCGCTGTCGCCTTCGACGGCGATGACCTGCTTGCCGGTGACCACCGCCGCAGCGACCGCAAAGCCCATGCCGATGCCCATGATGCCCCAGGTGCCGACGTCCAGGCGCTTGCGCGGCTGGTACATGTCGACGATGCTGCGGGTGAAGTCCAGCGCATTGGCGCCTTCGTTGACCAGGAGGGCGTCCGGATGCGCCTTGACCAGATCGCGGACCACGGCCAGGGCGCTGTGGAAATTCATCGGCGACGGATCCTTGGCCAGGGTCTCGGCCATCTTGGCGATATTCTTGTTCCTGCGCTCGGCAATCGCACTCGTCCACTCGGCCGGCGGCTTGGCCCAGTTCGAGCCCATGCCTGCCAGCAAGGCCGACACGCAGGAACCGATGTCGCCGATCACGGGAGCATCGATCCGCACGTTGCTGTCGATTTCCGTCGGCGAGATGTCGATCTGGATGAAGCTCTTGTCCGCCCAGTCTTTCGGACCCTTGCCGCCCCAGGTCTTGCCCTTGCCTTGCGACAGCAGCCAGTTCAGGCGCGCGCCGATCAACATCACGACGTCGGCCTCGGGCAGCACATAGGAGCGCGCGGCCGCGGCGGATTGCTCGTGCGTGTCGGGCAGTAGGCCCTTGGCCATGGACATCGGCAGGTAGGGAATGCCGGTCTTCTCGACCAGGGCGCGAATGTCGGCATCGGCCTGGGCGTAGGCTGCACCCTTGCCCAGCAGGATGAGCGGGCGCTTGGCGCCCTTGAGCAAGGCCAGGGCGCGCTGGACGGAATCCGGCGCCGGAATCTGGCGTGGGGCCGGATCGACGACCTTGATCAGCGACTTCTTGCCGGCATCCGCTTCCATGGACTGCGCGAATAATTTGGCGGGAAGGTCAAGATAGACACCGCCCGGGCGGCCCGATACGGCAGAGCGGATGGCACGCGCGATGCCGACGCCGATGTCTTCCGCATGGAGCACGCGGAAAGCCGCCTTGCACAGGGGCTTGGCGATGGCGAGCTGATCCATTTCTTCGTAATCGCCCTGCTGCAGATCGACGATTTCGCGTTCGCTGGAGCCGCTGATCAGGATCATCGGGAAGCAGTTCGTCGTCGCGTTGGTCAACGCGGTCAGGCCGTTGAGGAAGCCGGGGGCGGAAACCGTCAGGCAGATGCCGGGCTTCTGGGTCAGGAAGCCGGCGATCGCAGCGGCGTTGCCGGCGTTCTGCTCGTGACGGAAGGATATGACCCGCATTCCTTCGGCTTGCGCCATGCGCGTGAGATCCGTGATGGGAATGCCGGGCAGACCGAAGATGGTGTCGATTCCGTTGAGCTTCAGGGCATCGATCACCAGATGGAATCCATCGGTCATTTTGACGGAAGCTTCCGCCGCCGTGGTTACCGGCGCGGTTGCGGTTGCTGAAGACATGCTTTTCTCCTATCGAAACTTCAAAAAAAGTGTGCCGGAGAACTAGCCGCTCGCCTTGGCGGTGGCGGGGTTCAACAGGCGGTTGTCGGATGCGGTTTCAGATCGCGTGACAGTGACATGCTTCAACAGCATCGGTTTGAGCACGAAGATGGCCATGAGCGAGGCGATTGCCGACATGCCGGACGCGAGAAAGAACACCGTTTGCCAGCTACCGGTGGCGGCCTCGATCATGCTGGTCAGAGGAACCAGCAAGGATGCCGTTCCCTTGGCCGTGTACAACAAGCCTGCATTGGTGGCCGCGTATTTCGAACCGAAGGCATCGCCGCAGGTTGCCGGGAAGAGGCTGAAAATCTCGCCCCAGGCAAAGAACACGGTGCCTGACAGGATGACGAAAAGCAGGGGATCCCGGCCGTACATGTTCAGGAATATGATGCCGATCGCTTCCATGGCGAAGAGTACGCACATGGTGTTCTCTCGTCCGAGATGATCGGAGATCCAGCCGGAGATCGGCCGGGTCACGCCGTTCAGCAATCGATCGACGGTCAGGGCGAACTGCAGCGTCGGCAGCGTGAATCCGAGCAGGCTGACGTTGGTGGAATTCAGGCCGAAATCCTTGGCGATCGGGCCGAGTTGGGCAGTGGCGGTCAAGCCGCCCCCCGCCATCAGCACGAACATCACATACAGCACCCAGAACAGGGGCGAGCGCAGGATTTCCATGGGAGTGAAATCGCGCGAGCTCTGACGTGTGCCGATGACCGGCTGTGGTTTCGTTGCAGCGAGCGCTGCCGCGGCTGCCGTGGGGCCCCTGTATGTCCGCAAAGCCAAGGCCGCCACCATGACGACCACGCCTTGAATGATCCCGAAGACCAGGAAGGCTTGCTGAAATCCGGAACTCTGGATCATGTTGGCGATCGGCACCACGGTCAGCGCCGATCCGGCGCCGAAACCCGCTGCGGTAAAGCCAGCGGCCAGGCCACGCCTGCCGGGAAACCACTTCAGCGCATTGCCAACGCAGGAACCATATACGGCACCGGCGCCAATTCCACCGATCGCCGCCGCAAAATAAATTATCGGCAGGCTGTCGGCAACCGAATTGATCGCCCAGGCAATGCCACACAAGACACCGCCGCAAAAGACGACGATGCCCGGGCCATATTTGTCGACCAGCCAGCCCTCGATTGGAACCAGCCAGGTTTCGGTAAGAACGAAGATCGTGAAAGCGACTTGTATTGCAGGTTTGCCCCAATGAAACTTGGCGTCCATCGGGTTGACGAACAAGGTCCAGCCATACTGCAAGTTGGCGACCGCGGCCATGCAGACGACTCCAAGTACGAGCTGGAGCCATGGGTTTTGGAAAATAGATCCGTTCTTGGCGACAGGCGTTTCCATTGATTCTCCTCCTCGACGACTTCGGATCGGCTTGCCGGGATGGTGCCGATCATATTGTTTGTAAGAGCGTATGGCGATTGGTTAAACCAATTGCAACCATTACGAAATGGATGCTACCAATAAAAACCAATGCTGACAACCCCCTCCCTCTTGTCAATAGCCGAGGAGGTTGTCCCTCACCTTGCGTAGATGGGTCGCGAGGCTTCTGCGCGCGCGCTCCGGGTCGCGCTCGAGGATCGCCTCGACCAGGTCCCGATGCTCGCTGCGGGTAGCTTGGCGACGCTCGGGGGTCAGGCTGCGCCGCTTCAGTTGGCCCCATTCGGCCTGTTGGCGCAGAGTATGGATCATGTCGAAGAAGCGGATGACCAGGTTGTTGTGGGTTGACGCCGCAATCGCCTGATGCAGGGCGCCATCCCACAGATCGAACTCCTCCACGCTGCGCGCCGCCTCCGACTTCTCGAGGCACGAAGCGAAACGGGCAAAATCGGCGGGTGTGGCGTTGGTGACCGCCAGCTCCGCCATGCCGGGCTCGAACAGCAGGCGCGCTTCCATGATCTGCGCCGGACTGATGTGGGTTTCGCCGATAGGCGGCGGTTCAAGGGGGTTGCGCAGCGACGGGTCGGCGACAAAAGTGCCGCTTCCCACGGCGCGGGTAATGTAACCGCCGGTTTCAAGTCCCGCCAGGACCTTGCGGGTGCCACTGCGGGGCACGTTGTAACGCTCCGCCAATTCGCGCTCGGTGGGAAGCTTCTGCCCCGGCGTGAATAAACCCTGCGTTATACCTTGCAACAGATATTCGCGGATGGCCGCCGCACCCTCCGCCGGGTGCGCCTGCCCCTGTCTCTCCTGTTCTTTGGTCACGCTGGTTCTCCTCTGTAGCCCACTCTGCTCTAACGGCGAAATTGGCCAAACCAATATGAACCAATCTTAGCATGCCAATACCAATTTTTGTCAACAGCTTACCGCAAGAGGGCACGCTCGCCTTTCGTGGCATCGAAATTCCCGGATATGCTGCGGTCTGAATCGGTCGATAGCGCCCGCGCCTGCGACGCGCGTCTACCGGGCAAGGTCTATTGCAGGAAGTCGCAGTGCTGGGTAATGTATTCCGCCAGATCGAGCGAATGTTGCCGCACCAGTTGCTCGGCGAGTTCCGCGTCACGGCGCTCCAGCGCTTCGATGATCTTGATGTGGTCCGCCATCGAACGTTCTGCCCGATGGCTTTGGACTATGGTCATCTTCCGGATCGCTCTCACGTGGATGAAAATGTTTTTGATCAAGTTGGCGATGAGCTGTGACCCGCCGATCCTGACGATCTCCTGGTGAAAAGCAATATTGGCGTTCGAATACTCGTCCAGGTTGCCGGCGGGCGCTTCCTCCTTGAAGCGATCGAAAATATGCCTGAGACCGGCGATTTCTTCATCGCTTGCGTTGAGCGCCACGAGGCGGGCCGACATGCTTTCCAGGGCGGCCCACGCCCAGATCATCTCGACGATTTCCTTCTTGGTTTTCCGAACGATGTAGTAACCCTTGCGCGGAAGAATCCTCAGAAAACCTTCTTGCTCCAATTGGGCCATCGCTTCCCGCACGGGGGTACGGCTTACGCCCAGCGCCTCGCTCAGCACGTGCTTGTCCAATTGAATTTCTTCGCTGAAATTGTAGATGTCCGCATCGGTAATCGCCTGCTTCAGCGTGGCGTATGCCTTGTCTCGAAGGCTCTCCGCCGCATTGATCGGTTGTATCGACAAGGTCAGGGTGGGCGAGAGCATCTTACTGCGCTTGTTTCGTTTCATCGACTCGTCCTTTTTCAGGCGATTGGAATTCCACCGGGGGCAGCTGATTGTAGCTGTTTCACAGGAGTTTCGTTCCAGAGGATGTCCATCCCGAACGGCCAAAGCGCGCCTTCGAGTCTGACGTCGCGGACAAAAAAAATGGGCAGGCTCGGATGCCAAAGCATCGCGCCCGCCACATCATTCAAATCCAGCCGACCCTTGAACTCAAGGAATCGACTATTCCGTTCGGCTAACGGTTTCCAACAAGCCAACGAGCAAATTCAACGTCTCCATTGAACTTGAGTCCACCTTCTCCACTCTCGGATGCCATCGACGTTCCGGCACCCGATGCGAGACGGCCAACCAGCACCTCAATGCGCCAGGATGTTGCCCCGGGGCAGGTTGAACGAGGTGTCGGATGACTTCTTTCCAGACACTTTGGCTTCCGGCGTTCCCAGACCGGAATAGCGGCCATGGTTCTGAATACGCTCCAACACGGACAACGGAATGGACGTAATCATCCAGAACAATAAGCCATAAACCAGCGCAACAAGCGCTAACGAAAGCAACGTGATCGAGATCAAACCCATTTCGTTCTCCTAAAAAAATATCATCAGCTTTATTCTAATATTGCAATGCAACATTGTCAATGATATTTGATATATCAGATTGCTGAAAGTACGGAGAGTCTATGATTATGATGTTTAATCAGATGCTTAGTGCCGTATGGTTTTTGGAGCACCCACAGCCGTAGCACGGCTATTTTGGCCCCGAACGAACCCTCGCAAAATCCTACGAGCTATTTGAGCAGGCGGCGACGGGTCAGCAGCAATGCCAGCCAGTAGGCGGCGAGCGCGGCGATCAGCAGCGCGGCGAGGTGCATGGCGGCATGGGACGGCCATTCCCCCAGCAGCAACGGCCGCACCAGGCGCACCGCATGCGCCAGCGGCAACTGGCCGGCGACGCTCTGTAGTGCCGCAGGCAATTGCTCGACCGGGAAGAACACCCCGCACAGCAGTACCATCGGCGTCAGGAAGAGGGTGAAGTAGTACATGAAGAAGTCATAGGACGGCGCCAGCGCGGTGACGATCAGGCCGAGCGCGGCGAAGGCGAGGCCGGTCAGGAAGACCACCGGAATCGCCCATAGCGCCAGCGGTGAGGAAATGAAACCCAGCCCGGTGATCACCAGCATGATCGCCAGTCCCGACAGCGTGGCCTTGCTCGCCGCCCACAGCCATTCGCCGGCCAGTACGTCGTCGAGCGCCACCGGCGCGTTGAGGATGGCCTCCCAGGTCTTCTGCACATGCATGCGCGAGAAACCGGAGTAGAGCGCCTCGAAGGACGCGGCGTTCATGGTGCTGGCGCACACCGTGCCGCTCGCCAGGAAGACGATGTAGCTCACGCCGCCGACCTGCGGCAGCAGGCCGCCCAGTCCGTAACCGAGGCCAAACAGGTAGATCATCGGATCGGCCAGGTTGCCGAGCACCGAAGGGATCGCCAGCTTGCGCCACACCAGGAAATTGCGCCGCCATACGGCGATGGCGCGCCAGGAGAATCGCGGTAAGGAATAGAGCTCGTGCATGTCAGTCGCGCAACTCTCTGCCGGTGAGCTTGAGGAACACATCCTCGAGATTCGCCGGACGATGCAAGGTACGCAACGCCGGCCGCAGTGCGAGGTGCTTCAGCAGTGGCGCCACCTCTTCGACGTCGACGTAGCAGAAGGCGGTCTCGCCGCTGACCTCGATGCGGCGCGCCAAGGACTGCCCCTCGCCCCGAGCCCAGGTCGCCGCATCCTCACCATACACTTCCACCACCTGCGGTTCGATATGCGCTGCGATCAAATCGCGGGGCGCGCCTTCGGCAACGATGCAGCCCGCATCGAGGATCGCCAGGCGGTTGCACAGGCGCTCGGCCTCGTCCATGAAATGGGTCGTCAGCAGGATCGTCTTGCCCTGTTGCAGCAGGCGCTTCAGGCGTTCCCAGATCAGGTGGCGCGCCTGCGGATCGAGGCCGGTGGTCGGCTCGTCGAGCAGTAGCAGGTCGGGATCGTTGACCAGCGCTCGCGCCAGCGTCAGGCGGCGTTTCATGCCGCCGGAGAGCGTTGCCAGGCGCGCCGCTTCCTTGCCCGCCAGGCCGGCGAATTCCAGCAGATCGGGAATGCGGCCGCGCGTCTCGGCGTCGCCGATGCCGAAGTAGCGGCCGAATACCCGCAGGTTTTCCGCGACGCTGAAATCCGGATCGAGATTGTCGAACTGCGGCACCACGCCGACCTTCATGCGCGCCTCGCGGGCGCGCGCCGGCACCGGCTCGCCGAGCAACTTGATGACGCCGGCATCGGGCGCGGTGAGGCCGAGGCAGCAGCGCAGCGTGGTGGTCTTGCCGGCGCCGTTGGGGCCGAGCAGGCCGTAGCATTCGCCCGGCGCCAGGGTGAAGCTCACGCCGCCGACCACTTCGCGACCGGCATAGGATTTGCGGAGCCCGGATACCGAGAGGACCGAAGTCATCGGCTCGGGTGTAGCGAGTCCATTCTGGGAGGCTACTGGCGATGCCATGCGGACTGGATGATCCTGCGCAGCAGGTGCAGGTTGCGGTGGAAGAAATGATCCGCGCCCGGCACCAGCACGATGGGCAATTCCAGCGGCTGCGCCCAGGCGATGACGTTGGCAAGCGGCACCGTTTCGTCGTTGGCACCGTGGATGACGATGGTGTCGGGGGCGACGGCTTCCGTGTCGTAAGCGCGCACTCCCTCGATGACGCCTGCCGCTGTGCCGACCAGCACCAGCCGCTCGGCAGGGTCACCGGCGGCGGCAAGCGCCTTGGCCAGGCGAGCGATCACATAGGCGCCGAAGGAAAAGCCGGCCAGCGCCACTGGCAGCGGCCCCGGCGAATTGGTGAAGCGGCTGCGGGCATAAGCATGCACGGCCAGCAGGTCGCCGGTTTCGGCGATGCCATGATCATGTTCGCCCTCGCTGCCACCGACGCCGCGGAAGTTCGGCCGCAGCGTGGCATAGCCGAGTTCGCGGAAAGTCTTGGCCAGCGTCGTCACCACCTTGTTGTCGGCGCTGCCGCCGTACAGCGGGTGAGGGTGGGCGATCAGCGCGATGCCGCGCGGGGCATCATGGGGCTCCACCAGGACTTCGATCCTGCCATCCGGTCCGTCAACCAGGACACGTTCGTGCTTGCTCATTGTGCCAGGTGCGCTCAGATCTTCAGGCGCTCGACGACCTTGCCGCCGACCAGGTGAACATCGATGATTTCGTCGATGTCGTCCTTGTCGATGTAGGTATACCAGACCGCTTCGGGATACACCACCAGCACCGGGCCTTCGTCGCAGCGGTCGAGGCAGCCGGCCGAGTTGATGCGCACCTGGCCCTTGCCGGAGAGACCCAGCGCCTTGAGCCTATCCTTGGCGTAGCCGCGCAGCTCGCCGGCGCCGCGCGCATTGCAGCAGGCTTCGCCCGGCTCGCGCTGGTTAGTGCAGAAGAAAACGTGATGCTTGAAATAGCTCATGCTCGGTCCGATGACGCCGTCAAAGCGCGATTATAAGCCGCGCCCCGACTCTTCCGCTGACCTCAGGGCTGGCCGGAATTGGCCCGCAGCATGTTGCAGAACAAGCGCCCCTGTTCGATGGCGTCGTCGAGCGCCACGTGCGTGTGCGGGACGGGATCGAACCAGTCCGCCGGCATCGATCTCTTGCCGCTGGCGCGATAAGGTTGGCGCAGTAGGGCCATGGCGTAAGTCTTGATGTCGATCGCCGCATAGCCGAAAGGATTCTCCCCGGCGAACTCCAGCAGGTACCAGTACACGAAAGGAAAATCGAAGGCGCTTGGGTAGGCCACGAATACCGGCTTGCCCGGCAGCGACTTGAGCCAGGCCAGGTAGCGCCGCATGGCGGTGGCCGGCGATTCGAGGTTCTGCCGGCAGGCCGCCCATGCTGCTGGTTGCGTTGCCCACCAGGCGGCGGTCTTGGGGTCGGGCACGGCATCCGGCAAAGTTTCCAGGTTGGCGGAAAACGTCCCCAGCAGTTCCTTGCTGGCGGTGTAAGCCGCCGAGCCGATGCTCAACATCGAATGCCTGCCGGCGACCGGGCCGTCGGTCTCGACATCGGTGCTGACGTAGATTTCCGGTGCCGTGTTCACTCGGCAAACTATATTGCCAGCAGCACTTGCTCCGCGACCGCGCGAACTTCCTTTTTCCGTCCGTGTCCCGGGTGTGGCAGGTCCTGAACTTCGATGAGCCCGGCCTTTTCCAGTTCATCGATGTCGCGCTTGACCGCGCTGCGGTCGCGTTGCAAGCGCTCGGCGAGTTCGGTGATCGAGCCGGGATTCTGACGCACCTCTCTGAACAGCGCCAGCTTCGCGGTGGTGATCAGGCGCGCCATATCCTCCGGATCCTCGAAGGCGATGATGTGCTCGCGAGGAATCGCCTTGCCTTGGTCGGCGAGCTTGGCGACGGCCTTTCCCCGCTTGAAGAAATCGGCCGGGCCTTCCACTTTGATCACAGTTCTCATGTCTTGCCCTTTCTCCTGAATGCCGTCCAATCCGCTTCGAAACGAGCTTCGATGTCCTCAAAACTTCGGAACGCTACGGCCTCCACCTTGCCCTTGTAGTGACGGTGATGAAAGCCGTGGGCGTTGTCATATCCCAGCACCCGTCCGTTGTCGCCCTGGAACAGATCGTGATTGATATACGCCAGGTTGTAGCGGACTACCTTGCCCTTGCCGTCTACCCACACCTCACGTCGGAGTATCCCGTTCCCGCGCTTGTTTGCCAGCCGGGTCGATACATCCTGTACTTTGTAGGACTGGGAATCAGCCATGACGCACTATATCATGCCTGAGAAGTTACGCGGATCGACTAACGTCCGTGAGACACGGTCTCGAAACAAAGCCGCGCTAGCGGTTTCAATCTGACACAGTTCGACGCAAGGCGTCCGGAAAGACAGTCGTCCAAAAACCTATCCGACCACCAGAACGACAAGCGGCCAAACTTCCCGTTTCCGTCCAATGCATTGTCGAGCTTGATCCTGGTTCACTCAATCTTTCGTGCCTGGGCTGCACGTCCATTCAACAGCAACACCATGTGTGTGACGACGTCCTGGTTCTTTACGAAAGTCGCTTCAGCATCGGCGTCATTGGTGTAGAAATGGGTGGCGCTGTCGGAAAATATTTCCGTCTTGGCGGATCCTGTCGCTTGGGCGAAGAACCGCTCGCCCTCACGGCTGATAACTATCGTCGAATTGGGCGCGATTTCGTATTTTCCGACATAGCTGTCGAACACTCTTGGGTCCAATGCGATCGCGCGACGCGTGGGCGGGGGCGACGCTTTGACGAGCACATAACCGCTGTCGATCAAGTGCGCGCCAATGCTGTCGACGTCGGTCGCGTTCGAGTTGGCCAGCACCACGACGCCACGCAGCCTGCTCTTGTCCAATCCGACGAACGAACGATAGCCTCCTGTGCCGCCGTTATGCCCGATCATCTCGGTATCCGCGACCCTCCTGACAAACCACCCAAGTCCCATCTTGGTGTCCGAATAGCGCGAGACTTTCTCAGCTACTTGCGCTCTTTGCATCGCAGGCAGCAGCGGCGACGGATTTATGCCGAGGTTGGCTCCCAGATATTTCAACATGTCGTTGGCGGTTGACCTCAGTGCGCCAGCGCCGGCCAGTGCGTCGATGTCCCAGCTCGCCGTTGGGATGCGATCCTGGTGTCCGATGGCAAGGTGAGATTTCATCTGCGGCGTCAAGGTAATCGCCGTACTATCCATTCCCAGTGGCTGCAACACGCGCGTTCGCAAGAGCGTCTCGTAATCGGTGCCGGCCCGGTTGGAAAGCGCTTGACCGAGGAGGCCGACACCCAGATTTGAGTATTCGTGGAAGGCGCCAATTTCACGCGTCGACTGGTATCCGTTCAGGAATGCGTACAGATCCTTGACGGTGTAGTCGGCGTATGGATTGGACGGATCCTTCGGCGCAAAATTGTCAGGCATGCGCGGCAAACCCGAGGTATGGCGGGTAAGGTTCAGGAGGGTTATTTCCTTGTTGCCGACCCGGTGTGCCTTGACCGTGTTCGGAAGGTATTTCGAGACGGGGTCGTCGAGCTTGACTTCACCCTTTTCGACCATATCGGACAAGAGCAAGGCTGTAAACGTCTTGGTCACCGAGCCAATCTCGAACACCGAATCGCCGTCGACCGGTCTGTCGCTGTCACGCTGCATCTTCCCGTAGCTGATAACGCGTGCGCCCTTGGCGTCAATCAGGCCGACGACTACGCCGACGCCCTTTTTTCCCACGTCGATTTGATCGCGGAGAATTTCCCGGATTTCAGCATCCGAGAGTTGCGACGGCGCCCCATGCCCGGGCGGCGCCACCCCGGCCGCACGAACTTCCCTGCCGGCCATTGGCTTGATCCAGTATCCGGATACCTTCCACAGTCCGTCAGCTTCAAGGTTCAGGGAGACGGTTTCGCCGGCAGCGGGCAATTTGTCGAACGAGGTGGCAAACTGAATGACTACCCCTGCGCCGGTTGGCGTCCTGGTAAATGCCGGGTTCGAAGGCCCGTCCGAGACCTCGCGCGATTTCCTCGCACCGAGAGGTGTACGGACCTTGTTTGACAACTGCTCCCAGGTATCTTTGGGGATGCCCTGCTGGAAGCTCGATGCGGCGTGATCCCAGCTTTCGGTGAATTTCCCGTTGTCGGTGAAGGCCAACCATGCCTGCGCCGCCGAGACAGCCTTCGCGACGACATCGACCTCGTTTGCCGCACCGGCTCCATGGTTCGACAACATCAAGACAAAAGCCAGTACAGACAAGAGTTTCTTCAAGGTATCTCCCACTTCAAATGTTTGACGGAAACAACTAGCCTGTCGTGCTAGTGGAACGTCGGTGCGCTTGCCTGCATGGCAGTTGCGGAACTTGCTTCTGGAATGTGCCTGTCGCCGTACTATAACCTATGCGCATATGGTGGCAGGGGGCGCAGCGGCGGCGATATACGTGTGTCCCGATTTTCGGTTTTCGGCCATTGTAGCCATTCACTTTCGCCTGAACCGGGCGTTCAGAATTGGGCCCGAGAGACAGGGTAAAGGATTCTTCAACTGCCGGACTCGGCAAAGAGCCAACAATCGAGAGAGTTTTCTACCGCCGTTGTTCGCAACTTGTTAGCTAGGCCTCAGTGCCTATTCTATTGTCCTTGGTTAGGTAGTGAGGTAGGGTGCACGCAATGCGCATGGCTTGACAGGGAACGGAATCGAACGAACCACCTGGTTCTTTCCAAGACGACTAGCCCTTCCAACGAGGTGAACAATGATTAGAACAATGTTCCTTATTTGTTTCTTGTTCCTAATGCCAATTGGCCTGGTAGCGGCAGAGCATCCTCCGACCAATGCCGATTTGTCAGCTTACAAGGAACTCACCCAGGCTCGCGCCGACGCGCTCAAGGAGTCTATGCAAAAAGAGATATGGGCCCAGACGGTGCGTGTTGACGCACAGGACAAACGAATTGATCGACAAGATAAACTCCTAGATAGCTTTTCTGCACGAATTAGTGATCTATCAATATTCCTGACGGTGGCCGGTCTGGTGATAGGTTTGCTGGGGTATTTCACCGTGACCGGCCGCGCGAAAGTGGAAGCGCGCCAAGCGGCGGCGGAATGGATTGAGACAGAGGGACAGAAAGCATTGGATCGAAAACTGAAGGAACTAGATTCCCATATCGACTCTCAGAAAGTTGCAGCCACAGCGAAGAGGAAAAAGTTTGACGATGATATTGATGAACTACGCGCCAACGCAGGTGAAGCACTTGCCAAGAGTCAGCAACAACTGGATGCATCACTGAAAGTCTTGGGTCGCTCCGATTATGAAGAAGCATTGCAAACCAAGAACGACTCCATTAGCAAATTAGTTGAAGCCTTGAAATTCACACCTGAGGCGGAGTACGGATTTGAAGACTGGAACGCTCGTGCCTTTGATGCTCTTACTAAAGGCAATCTTACGTTTGCAGCCGAATACTGGCTACAGGCAGCGCGAAGTGGCAACGCAAGAGGTGTAGCGGTGGCCAACTCACTCGTTAACGCAGGCATCGCCCTTTCGCATATTAACCGCTGGGACGAGGTGATGGCCGTGTCCGACGAGGTGGTGTCACGTTTTGGTAGCGCACTAGATGAAGGGTTGAGGGTGCGGGTGGCGATGGCATCGCTCAATAAGGGCAACGCCCTACTTCGGTTACAGCGGAAAGAAGAAGCAATTGCCGCATACGGCGAGGTGGTGTCGCGCTTTGGTAGCGCACCTGACGAGAGGTTGCGAGTGTATGTAGCGATGGCGCTGGCCAACAAGGGCACCGCCCTTTCGCAGATGAACCGCAGAGAAGAGGCGATTGCCGTGTCCGACGAAATGTTGTCGTGCTTTGGTAGCGCCCCGGAAGAGGAGGTGAGGGTGCAGGTGGCGACCGCACTGGTCAGCAAGGGCAATAACCTTAATCAGCTGAAGCGGGAAACAGAAGCGATTGCCGCTTATGGTGACGTAGTGTCGCGGTATGGTAGCGCACCGGAAGGGAAGTTGCGGGTGCAGGTTGCGACAGCGCTGGCCAACAAGGGTATCACCCTCGGTGAGTTAAAGCGGAGCGAGGAAGCGATTGCCGTATCCGACGAAGTGGTGTCGCGCTTTGGTGGCGCACCGGAAGACGCTTTGCGAGCGCAGGTGGCGATCGCGCTAAATAGCAAGGGAGCTGCGCTGTTAATCCGGGCTAAGGCAAATTGGTGTGACGAACCAAGGCGGTTGGAAGATCTGCAAGCTGCCGCCCCACTGTTTGCTCGGGCAGAAACGGAGAAAAGCGACAAATCTGTTGTTTGGGGAAATCAGGCATATACGTATTTCCTGCTTGGCCAAGCGGAAACCGCACGTCCATTGTTGAAACGGGCTTTGCAGCAAGGTGGCGAGACATTCCATAAGTCAGCATTAGGGTTCCGCGATATTTATCCCATACCTCCCGATACTGCATTTGCTGAGCTGTTGGAAGAAACTTGGGCAGAGGTGAAACGTAAAGCATGAACGTGTCTCGGACGTGCATAAATTACGAAGACCGCGCTATGCATTCGGATAAACGTTGCGACCTTAGTGCAATAGCAGTGACGTTCACAAAGACATGGCATGAGAATCTTTAGCGATTGCTGCGATTTTCCGCATTGCTATTGTTCGTACGCGATGGGGATATACATAGGATTCGACAACGATCAGTTAGCAATCGAAGACGCTCGGCGAAACATTCGTTACCGTCCCATACGCTGAACGTCTGTTTCGGCCGAGGCTTTCCTTGGTGTCGAGTCCGGGCGTTAGCACTTGGCTCCCTAAGCTGACATTCGAGTTCAAACAGATTCCATCGTCGAATGTCGGCTCTGGCCGACGAGCCGACCTCCAAGCAGTCGGCCTCAAATGATGTTCGTCACTTCGACCTGTTTCCCGGAGGTTTCAATTTACCTTACAGCCAAGGACGAGTCTTGGGGCGGTGTTCGCTACGAATCTCAACTCTTGATTCGCGAAAGTCAGTCTCCCGTCGGCTAGGGCACCCCCGCCGCATGCGCCTGCTGGTCAGCATGGTAGGACGACCGCACCATCGGCGCACTGGCGACATGGGAGAAACCCAGCGCCTGCGCTTCGCGGGCGAAGAAGTCGAACACCTCGGGAGGCACATAGCGCAGCACCGGCAGGTGATGGCCGGAAGGCGCCAGGTATTGGCCTATGGTCAGCATCTCGACGTCGTGGGCGCGCAGGTCGCGCATGACTTCGAGGATTTCCGCATCGGTTTCGCCCAGGCCGACCATCAGGCCGGACTTGGTGGTGACGCCGGGGTTGCGCGCCTTGAAGGCTTTGAGCAGGGCCAGCGAGTGGGCGTAGTCGGCGCCCGGCCGCGCCTGCGGGTAGAGGCGCGGCGCGGTTTCCAGGTTGTGGTTCATCACGTCGGGTGGCGTCGTACTGAGGATGTCCAGGGCGATCTCCAGGCGGCCGCGGAAGTCCGGCACCAACACTTCGATGGTGGTGGTCGGCGACAACTCGCGCACCTTGGCGATGCAGTCGGCGAAATGCTGGGCGCCGCCGTCGCGCAGGTCGTCGCGGTCGACGCTGGTGATGACGACGTACTTGAGCTTGAGCGCGGCGATGGTCTGCGCCAGATGCGCCGGCTCGTGCGGATCGGGGGGCAGCGGCTTGCCGTGGCCAACGTCGCAAAAGGGGCAGCGGCGGGTGCATAGGTCGCCGAGGATCATGAAGGTCGCCGTGCCCTTGCCGAAGCATTCGCCGATATTGGGGCAGGAGGCTTCCTCGCAGACGGTGTGCAGCGCCTGCTGGCGCAGGATGCCCTTGACCTCGTTGAAGCGCGAGGCGTCCGAGCCGGCCTTGACGCGGATCCAGGCGGGCTTTCTCAAGGTCTCGGCCGGCACGATCTTTATCGGGATGCGCGCAGTTTTCGCCGCGCCTTTCTGCTTAGTGTCGTGCTTGGTGTCGCTCATGACAGTTGTTCCTGGAGTTGGGCCAGCAGGCGCCCGCCCACCTGGTCCAGGGTGGGACAGGCGGAATCATCGCAAAGTTCGCTGATCTGCGTCACCGGCATGCCGGCATAGCCGCAGGGATTGATCGCCGCATAGGGCGACAGGTCCATGTCTACGTTCAGGCTGAGGCCGTGAAAGCAGCAGCCGTTCTTGATGCGCAGGCCAAGGGCGGCGATCTTGGCGCCCTGTACATACACGCCGGGCGCGCCGGGCAGGCGCTCGGCGGGGATGGCATAGGCGGCGAGGAGGTCGATCAAGGCCTGCTCGATGCGCGTCACCAGCGCGCGCACGCCGAGATTGCGGCGTCTCAGGTCGAGCAGCAGGTAGGCGACGAGTTGCCCCGGACCGTGATATGTGATCTGGCCGCCGCGGTCGATGTTGACCACCGGCACGCCGATGTCTTTCAGCAGATGCTCGGTCTTGCCGGCCAGCCCCAGGGTGAACACCGGCGGATGCTGGCATAGCCAGATCTCGTCCTCAGTGTCCGCGCCACGTTGCGCGGTGAATTGCTGCATCGCGCGCCAGGTGGGTTCATAGTCCACCATGCCGAGGTGGCGTACCGCCCAGGCTGTGCTCACAACACCACCTTCACCATCGGGTGCGTGCTCAGTTCGCGGTAGAGCGCGTCGAGCTGGGCTTTGGAGGTGGCGCGCACGGTGCAGGTCAGGCTCAGGTAAGTGCCCTTGCTGGAGGGGCGCATCTCCATGGTCGCCGCGTCGAAATCCGGCGCGTGGCGCAGCACCACATCGAGTATCGCCTGGGCATAGCCGTCCTGCTTGGCGCCCATGATCTTGATGGGGAAGTCACAGGGGAATTCGAGCAGGGTGTCTTCCGCCACAGGGAGTCAATTCCCCTTGATGGCACGCTTGAACTGCTGGTACCAGCCATGCATGTCGGCGAACACGGGGCCGGGTTTGCCGCTGCCGACGGGACGGCCGTCCAGGCTGACGATGGGCAGCACTTCCTTGGTCGAGGAGGTCATCCACAGCTCGTCGGCGCGGCGCACTTCCTCTTCCAGGATGTCGCGCACCTGATACGCCAGGCCGTGGGCTGCGGCCAGTTCGAGGATCACGTCGTAGGTGACGCCCGGCAGCATCAGGTGGTTTTTCGGCGGCGCCAGCAGCACGCCGTCCTTGACGACGAAGATGTTGGAGGCGGCGCCCTCGGTGAGAAAGCCGTCGCGGAACAACAGGGGTTCGGCGCAACCGGCCTCGACCGCCAACTGGCGCAGCAGGCAATTCGCCAGCAGCGATGTGGTCTTGAGGTCGCAGCGGTGCCAGCGGTTGTCGGCCGAAGAGACCGCGCCTATTCCCAGCTTTGATTGTTCGGCCGGCGGCGTGACCAGCGGTTCGCTCATGACGAATACCGTCGGCACGACCGTCTTGGGGAAGGCATGATTGCGCTTGCTGTCGGCGCCGCGGCTGATTTGCAGATAGACCTGCTGGTCCTCGCTGGTCTCGGAGTCGATGATCTTGCCGATCAGCGCGGTCCATTCCGCCACGCTATGCGGATTGGCGAGGCGGATGCCGGCCAGGCTGCGCTCCAGGCGTTGCAGGTGCTCGGCCAGGCGGAACGGGCGGCGCGCATACACCGGTATCACCTCATACACCCCGTCGCCGAACAGGAAGCCGCGATCCATCACCGGGACTCTCGCCTCCGCCAGGGGAATGAACTCGCCATTCAGGTAAATCATGTTGCCTCTCCCATCCAACTATTCGAACCACAGGCGCAGCGTGTCCCACGCCCGCCCAAAGATACCGGCCACCGGCACGGTTTCCAGGGCCACCAGCGGGTATTCGCCCCAGGGGCGCAGATCCTCGCCGGCGCCGAGGAACAGCTTCAGGGTGGCGACCTGCTGGCCCTGACCGACCGGGGCGACCAGCGGCTGCTTGCTGAGCATCTGCACCTTGATCATGCCGGCCTGTCCCTTCGGTACCGATACCGTGAAGTCGCTGCCGAAACCGGCCCGGACAGTGTTCAATTGGCCTTTGAACACGCGCAGTTGCGACACCGCCTGGTTGGCTTCGTAGAGTTTGACACCGTCATAATACTGGAAGCCGTAGTTGAGCAGCTTCTGCGCTTCCTGCGCCCGCGCGCCGTCGGAGGCGGTGCCCAGCACGACCGCCAGCAAGCGGCGCGAACCGCGCTTGGCGGAGGCGATCAGGCAATAGCCGGCGCCCTCGGTATGCCCGGTCTTGACGCCGTCGATGGTCGGATCGAGCCATAGCAGGCGGTTGCGGTTGGTCTGGGTAATCGAGTTGTAGCGGTATTCCTTGAGCGAATAGAGCGGGTAGAACTCCGGGAAATCGCCGATCAACGCGGCGGCCAGCAGGGCCAGGTCGTGAGCCGTCGAGTAGTGCTGGGGGTCGGGCAGGCCGGTGGAATTCCTGAACTGGGTATTCTTCAGGCCCAGCCGCTGGGCTTCGCGGTTCATCGCCTGGACGAAGGCGTCCTCGGAACCGGCGATGGCCTCCGCCAGGGCGATGCAGGCGTCGTTGCCGGATTGCACGATCATGCCGCGCAACAGTTCATCCACCGTCACCGGCCGCTTCGGTTCGATGAACATCCGCGAGCCCTGGGTCTTCCAGGCGCGTTCGGAGACGGGCACCAGTTGATCCGGCTTGAGCGTGCCCTGCTTCAGGGCGCTGAAGGACAGGTAAGCCGTCATCAATTTGGTCAATGAGGCGGGTTCAATGTGTTCGTCGATGGCGGTGCCAGCCAGTTCCTGCCGGGAACCATAATCCAGCAGCAGCCAGGAGCGCGCCGCGACCGTCGGCTGCTGCGGGGCGGGTTGAGCCGTAGCGGCGAGCGAGACGAACAGGGTGAATAACAGGGACAGCAGGTGCAGGCGCATGGGTAGGGCGTTTCGCTACGGGACGGCGGGAAGGCGTGAATTATAGGGGAGTCTGGATTGCCGGGGTGGAATGGTCTTCGAGTGTGGAATTACGACCAGGCGAGATTCGAGAATGACTCACTGTCGTCGTATTGCCGAAGATGCACGAAGATAGCCGGGCTGGACAAAATGCATCGATTTGCGGCAAACTTGCAGCTATGTCCAAGCAAACACGCTCCCAAAAGACCTCATCTCAGGAGCCCGAGCCGCGCATTTTGGTGCTCCACGGCCCGAATTTGAACCTGCTCGGCAAGCGCGAGCCGGGAATTTATGGTCGGGATACCCTCGCCGAGATTCATCTGGCGATGGAGGCGCAAGGCCGGGCCGCCGGCGTACAGGTCGAGAGTTTCCAGAGCAATAGCGAAGGCGAACTGATAGACCGCGTCCAGTCCGCCGCAAGCGAGGGCGTCCAGTTCATTATCATCAATCCCGCTGCCTATACGCATACCAGCATCGCCATACGCGATGCCCTGGCGGCGGTGGCGATACCCTTCATAGAGGTCCATCTGTCGAACATACACGCGCGGGAATCCTTCCGCCATCACTCGTATTTTTCCGATATTGCCGTCGGGGTCATCTGCGGCTTGGGCAGCCAGGGCTATGAACTTGCTCTTGCCGCCGCCCTCGCACGCATCCGCCCATCCTGAACCGCACGGCTGCGCACTCCAGCGTAACGCCGCAAACTGACTTGCCGGGAGCACCCATGGATCTGAGAAAACTCAAGAAACTGATAGACCTTGTCCAGGAATCGGGCATTTCCGAACTGGAAGTAACCGAAGGCGAAGAAAGGGTGCGCATCGTCAAGAATGCGGCGGCGCCCCAGGCAACCACCTATATGCTGGGCACCCCCGCCGCGACCCACCAGGCGCCCGTGGCCGCGCCGGTGGCGATGGCCCCGGCCGCTGTTGTCGCCGAGGAGGAGGGGCATGTCGTCACGGCACCGATGGTCGGCACCTTCTACCGCACCGGCTCGCCCGACACCCCGCCCTTCGTGGAGATCGGACAGACCGTCAAGGAAGGCGACACCCTGTGCATCATCGAAGCGATGAAGCTGATGAACGAGATCGAATCGGACGCCAGCGGGGTCATCAAGGCTATCCTTGTCGAAAGCGGCCAACCGGTCGAATTCGGCCAGCCGATGTTCTTAATCGACTGAACCTCAATGTTCGAGAAGATACTAATTGCCAATCGCGGGGAGATAGCGCTACGCATCCAGCGCGCCTGCCGCGAACTTGGCGTCAAGACGGTGGTGGTGCACTCGACCGCCGACACCGAGGCGAAATACGTCAAGCTCGCCGATGAGTCGGTCTGCATCGGCCCGCCTGCTTCATCCGCCAGTTATCTGAATATCCCGGCGATCATCTCGGCGGCGGAGGTCACCGACGCCGAGGCGATACATCCGGGCTACGGTTTCCTCTCGGAAAACGCCGATTTCGCCGAACGTGTCGAGAAATCAGGCTTCGTCTTCATCGGACCGCAACCTGAAACCATACGGCTGATGGGAGACAAGGTGAGCGCCAAGGACGCCATGAAGGCGGCCGGCGTACCTTGCGTGCCGGGTTCCGAAGGCGCGTTGCCGGACGATCTGAAAGAAATCGTCAGGATCGCCCGCTCGGTCGGTTATCCGGTCATCATCAAGGCGGCGGGTGGCGGCGGCGGGCGCGGCATGCGCGTGGTGCATACCGAGGCGGCGCTGAACAACGCGGTGAATATGACGCGCGCCGAAGCCGGTGCGGCTTTCGGGAACCCGGTGGTCTACATGGAGAAATACCTCGAGAACCCGCGCCACATAGAAATCCAGATCCTTGCCGACACTTTCAAGAACGCGGTCTATCTCGGCGAGCGCGATTGCTCGATGCAACGTCGGCACCAGAAGGTGATCGAAGAAGCCCCGGCACCCGGTATCCAGCGCCGCCATATCGTGCGGGTCGGCGAGCGCTGCGCCGAAGCCTGCCGCAAGATCGGCTACCGCGGCGCCGGAACTTTCGAGTTCCTGTTCGAAAACGGCGAGTTCTATTTCATAGAGATGAACACCCGCGTCCAGGTCGAGCATCCGGTCACCGAGCAAGTCACCGGCATCGACATCGTACAAGCGCAAATCCGTATCGCCGCAGGGGAAAAGCTGTGGTTTCGCCAGCGCGAAGTCGAACTCCGGGGTCATGCCATCGAGTGCCGCATCAACGCCGAGGATCCGTTCAAGTTCACTCCTTCGCCCGGCAAGATTCTGTCTTACCATCCGCCCGGCGGTCCCGGCATCCGCGTCGACACGCATATTTACCAGGGCTACACGATCCCGCCGCACTACGACTCGATGATAGGCAAGCTCATCGCGTACGGCGACACCCGCGACCAGGCCATCCGCCGCATGCGCATCGCGCTTTCGGAAATGGTGGTGGAAGGCATCAAGACCAATATTCCGCTGCACCTGGAGCTGATGCACGACGCCCGTTTCATCGAAGGCGGCACCAGCATCCACTACCTCGAAGAAAAACTTGCCGCCAAGGATGAGGCGACCAAGGGGATATAGGACCTTGTCCGCAACCAAGCCATGTGGCTGAGCGTCACGCTGGATGCCGATGCCGAGCATGCCGATGCGCTGTCGGATGCGCTGCTCGGACAAGGCGCGATCACGGTCAGCGTGGAAGATGCGCTGGCCGGCACGCCCGAAGAAACGCCGCAGTTCGGCGAACCGGGCAGCCCTGCCTGCGGCTCTCCACCCTTGTGGTCGCACAGCCGAGTGATCGCCCTGTTCGAGCCGGGCGACGAATTTGCCAACACGCCCGGCGGCGCAGCCGACGATCTGGACCGGCGTATCGCGGCGGCCTGCGCGTCAGTCGGCATCGGCAAGCCGGCGACGATAAGCTACGATGAAGTGGCCGAACAGAACTGGGTCCAACTGACCCAGTCGCAGTTCGAGCCGATACGCATCAATGAACGACTGTGGATTGTCCCCTCCTGGCATGCGGCGCCCGACCCGGCGGCGATCAACCTGCTGCTCGATCCCGGCATGGCCTTCGGCACCGGCTCGCATCCCACCACGCGGCTTTGTCTGGAGTGGCTGTGCGTGCATGTTCAGGGCGGGGAATCGGTCCTGGATTACGGCTGCGGCTCGGGCATCCTGGCCATCGCCGCAGCCAGGCTGGGGGCCGGCCGGGTGCTGGGCGTCGACATCGACGACAACGCGCTGACGGCCGCTCGGGACAATGCCTCGGCAAATGGCGTCAGCCTGGAATTGCGTCATTCGCGATCGCCGCTGGAGGAAACTTTCGATTGCGTCGTCGCCAATATTCTGACCAACCCGTTATGTGTGTTGGCGCCATTGCTGAGCGCGCGCCTCGCAACCGGTGGTCCGGGGAACATCGCCGGAGGACGCCTGGCATTGTCAGGCGTACTTGAAAGCCAGGCTGACGAAGTCATCGCCGCCTATGCGTCTTTCGTGCAGTTGAAAATCGCCGCGGCACTCGACGGATGGATCTTGCTGGAAGGACAGCGACAGAGGCAGGCGCCATGATACAAACGCATTGCCCGGAGTGCGGAACCACGTTCCGCGTCACCCCCGAACAGCTCAAAGCCAAACAGGGGAAAGTGCGCTGCGGCGAATGCCAGCATGTCTTCAATGCCCTGGAAACATTGCACGATGCGATGACGGCGCCGGCTGCTCCAATCGAGTCTGAACCGGAGTTCGAAGCCATGGCGGACTCGGTCGCGGACATTCCCGAAGATGTTCCGGTAGAACCGGCGCCGGTCATCGAAGCTCAGGACGAAATTCCCTGGGAGGAAGTTGAGCCGCGGCAAGTGGAAGAGATCGAAGCCCAGCCGCGAAGGCGTGCCTGGCCATGGGTGCTGGCTTCGGTATTGGCCTTGATGATGCTGACGCTGCAATTGACAATGCAGTATCGCGTCGAATTGAGTGTGTTGGCGCCGACGATGAAACCGTTGCTGCTGGCGCTCTGCCAGCCGTTCGACTGCGATGTGCCGCTTCCGCATGTCGGCGATCTGGTCAGCATCGAGGCTTCGGACTTGCATCCCGATGCCCGTCAAAAAGATCAACTGATTTTGGCGGCAACACTCAAAAATCGCGCACCTTTCGCCCAGGCCTATCCGCATCTGGAATTGACGCTGACCGACACTTTCGATAAGGCGATATTGCGCAGGGTGCTGCTCCCGGCGGAGTATCTCGCCGCCGATGTGAACAGTGCCAAGGGCTTTGTCGCGAATAGCGAGATTGCCGTAAACCTGGCACTCTGTTATGACGGAAGCGCTCCGGCCACCGGGTACCGGCTGTATTTATTCTATCCCTAAGCGTATCCTTTAGACCCGTCAACCCAACAGGAGTAAGGCCATGACCACTGTCAATCTCGGCGGCAACCCGATCAATCTTGCCGGACAATTTCCGAGTTCCGGCCAGCAGGCGGCGGCATTTTCACTCGTCGCCGCAGACTTATCCAACAAGGCGCTCAAGGATTTCGCCGGCAAGCGCAAGGTACTCAACATCGTTCCAAGCCTGGATACCCCGACCTGCGCCACCTCCGCGCGCAAATTCAACGAACGCGCCAGCAGCCTGCCCAATACCGTGGTCTTGGTGATTTCGGCCGATCTGCCGTTTGCCATGAATCGTTTTTGCACCACCGAGGGCCTGAAGAATGTTGTCCCGCTGTCAACCATGCGCGGCCGGGAATTCATGCGCAACTATGGCGTCGAAATCCTCGATGGTCCGCTGGCCGGTGTGTCCGCTCGCGCCGTGGTGGTGCTGGATGAGAATGACAAGGTAATTCATGCCGAGCTGGTGCCGGAGATCAAGAACGAACCGAATTACGACGCGGCGCTGGCGGCGCTCGGCTGATCGCCGCTGGGGCACGCAAGTCAGATGATACAATTCCGGCTACTGAACTGTAGCCGGCCCGACCATGAAAACACTGATTTGCGGATCCATTGCCTATGAC
>JAPLQT010000106.1:0-699 GCA_026399515.1 Pseudomonadota bacterium
GAGATGACCCATACGGCGGAAGAGGTTGCCGTACTGTTGGCGAGCGCCATCACCTGCTTGGAATGCTGGTCCATCTCCCCGACTTGCTGGCGACGGGTCATGTCCCAGACGAACAGGGAGATCATCGTGGTAACAACCAGCACAATACCCACGGTCAATTGTTTGTGCAGGTTGCCGAACAGCATCCTTCTAATTCTGCCGAACATCACTTGCTCTCCACCAGGCGCACTTCTTTTTCAAAGCGCTTGATGTAGTCAGTCACTACGCCATAACTGGCATCATCGGCCGCATGAAAACGGGCCGTCTCCATGCCGGCGAGGATCGTTTTGCCCTGCGGCGTCTGCGTCAGTTCAAGAAGCGATTTGGTCACCTGTGTGCGGACGGTCTCCGGCACATCGTCACGCACCATCACCGAGTTGTTTATCAGCGGTAGGGTTTCCCAGATCATCTTGAGTTGCGAGGCTTCTGCCGGATGATCTTTCTGGAAGAGGCGCCAGGGTGGTGGCCAGGTGGCACCTGCGGCGGACTTGCCCAGATAGACGTTCATGATGGACGATTCCTGAGAGCCCACGTAGGCGCTCTGGACGTCACGATTGATGTCGATGCCATGGGAATGCAAAAAAAACTGGGGCATGATCGCGGCCGCGAGCGCTGTAGGCGACGGGTAGCTCACCACCTTGCCCTTGAGGTCGGCGGGCA
>JAPLQT010000106.1:738-88921 GCA_026399515.1 Pseudomonadota bacterium
GTCGGCGGGCATTTTGATCCCGCTGTCCTTGCGGATGATGAAAATGCCTTTGAAGTCCTCTGCATCGCCTGCCATAGCGATGACTTGGTAGCCAACCTTCATCGCCTGAAATGTCTGCCAGGGATTAGGCAGCAAGAATGCAGGTTCGCGGGCGCGGAACTTCTTCTCGTAGGTCGGGTAGTCCCGTGAGGCTTCCAACTCGATTTGCACGCCATTCAACTGGCGATTGAGATGATCAACGAGCGGCTGATAAGCTTCGCTGAGTTTTTGTGGATTGTGAAGAGGATGGATAGCCAAGCGGTAGATCGGTACGGCAACACCTACCGGGGCGCTGCTGTACTGCAGCGGCTTCTCTGCGGGCGTCTGTTCGCATGCCGCCAAGAGGATGGCGAGAAGCAGACCGACCAGGGTGGCTAAGCTGTTCATGCTTTCCGATTCATTTTGATCAGTCGGATCAAATCTGTGTAGCATCCAAAGCCAACTGTATCACTTTAGTGATAGAGGGTTGCTTTGGTGTTCGGACAATCAGAACGAGCGGCAGCAAGGCTCGATACCGGACGCTCAAATCCCGTGCTCACAGCATCCTGATTGACGGCTCCCGCTGCATTGGAGCCGGTCAGGGGTGATAACTCGACGGCGAGACTTCAATGGCCGCTTCCGAGAAAACACTGCAAACGAACCTGAGAATTGGAGGAGCGGCGGTTAGGTCCGCTTGTGGCCGACTGTACTCGGTGGCCGCCGGCAGCTTCGGAGAACCCAATCGTCACTGCACCGACTCATAAATATCAGTCGAGCAGCGACCGAGAATGCGTTTCCAGCCATTGCGCGCTGCCACGGCTTCGCCAAGAATGTCGAGATACTCTTCGCCGTCGACGCGGTCATCTCCGGGTAATGGGCTCAGCGCCAATTCCGCCAATAGTTTTTGTCGATGTTTCTGATCAACGCCCAGTTCGAGAATCCGGCTGTAAGCCTCGCAGGCATAGGCGAAGGTTTCGCGCTTCCGAAACTCGATCTCGAGCAACCATTCCCTGCGCCGTGAGGACGGCAGCCCCAAAGTTTCCCGCTTGCAGTTGTGAAAAACGTGCGCGGCCTCATGAAGCACGTAGTCCTCGAAGTGGTTCTTGGTATGGAAATAGTCAGTCGAGACATAGCAGGTGGTTCCGATACCGAGCCCGAGAAGCTGGGGGGCATCCTCAGCAAGCAGTTCCGCCGAGCAGCTAGCCAGATAAAGGTTCGCCAGATCCCATGCCGTGCCGAGCCAGGTCATGTCTCGAAGAAGCGATACGATATTGTCTTGCGTCAGGAACACGACCGAGCGCTCAAGCATGGACAGCACGATCTCCTGCTCGGACCGAGGGAAGAGCCCCTTTACCATTGGGCAGAACTTCTGCCGTGAAAACTGATGGAGATCCATGCCATCGGGGACGGCCAGTCCTTGCTGGTTTTCGGTGCGCCGCACTACCTCGGCGATGAGTGCGTCTCGAAGATTGGCAGTGCCGATCCGTGACTTGTCGAGGACACCGTTTCCGGGCCAGGCGAAAAACATCGGATCGTGCTCGCCGGTCTTCAGGTAGGCTTGAATTGCGTCGTCGGGTCTCACATCCATGGGCGATAGGTTCAAGATTTCTTGCGGAATCGCAAACGATAGGGGACTTATTGCTGTCGCGCAAATAAAGACGACAGCGTTGCTCGAAATTGGCGCGTATGTCATTCATGATAACTGCCATTATCAAGAATGCTATTTTTCTGCGATAACTTCGGGGCCTGCGGATCGGGTAGCCAGGACGCCATTGAAAACAGGGCGTTGCAGCACAATTGTCGGTGATGTAGCGCGTGTGCCCTGCCTGGGATTGAAGCGTGACCGTGATGGCATGCAGTCGACCTACAGCCGACTGCTAGTCGCACCATGAATTGCGAGTTGAGAACTGTCGACCGCTAGAGCACTTTCAGAGAACAATCATCCCTGCGGTAGATTGCATCAGTCGACCGTCAGAGTACTTCCAGTCGACGTGGCGGCAATGAGGATGAAGTCAGTCGACCGCCAGAGAACCTGTGCCGCTGAACACGGCCGATGGATGCGGCGAAGCTGATGACCGATCCGATACGGGAACATACCCGCGCCGGGCCCGGGTCCTTTCGACACGCTGGAATTCGCGAAGGGCAGAGTCCTGATCCAGAAAAATCTGCCGTTTGATCCCGCCGCGCCGATTGTGCAGGCCATACCATCGGCGATACAGGATGAATGCGCCAAACAGATCGCGCTCCAGCGTCAGGACGTATCCGCGGCTGCCGGTGGTGAATTCAACTCGCACGGTGTTCCTCCCTGTCCGCTACCTCCAGCCATAGCCGTTCCTCATCGGATTCGGTGTAGATGCTGGTCGTGGCCACGCTCGCGTGCCCCAGGAGCTTCTGGATCAGATTGACAGGTACGCCCGACGATCCCAGAAAGCTGCCGCAGGTGTGCCGCAGCCAATGAACAGAAGCTCGTTCAAAGGCTCTGGCGTCGTGCGCCTTCCCCGATGTCTGGAGGACGTGAGCCGCATCTTGAAACAATCCCCGAATGGCCTTGTATAGCCCGCTGGACGAGATTGCTTCGTTACTACCCACCTTGGGGATCAGCGCGGTGTCAGGAGGGTTTGCCAGTGGGTCTGAATCGAGACCGCGACGCCCAAGAAACTCTCGCAGCAGGGCGATGATTCGATCCGGGACGGGAACAGCGCGCCATTTGCTGCCTTTGCCGAGAACCTTCAGCATCCACCGAACCCCCGTGCCATCCCGGAGTGGCATGGTGTAGAGCCTGCCAGTCTTCGCGTCCACCAGCTCCGACAGCCGCAGCCCGGTGGCATGGGCGAAGGGCAGGGCGAACCGAAGGCGCTCGGTGTGATCGGCCTGCACCATGCCGTGCAGATGATCCATGAGGAACTGCCACTGGGCTACCGAGAATGCCCGCGTCAGCTCGATGTTGTCGGGCACTTCTTGCTGCACGACAAGCGTCTTGCCGACCGCATCCCAGGGATTGAAGGCGCAATACTGAACACGAACCAGCCATTCAAAAAGGCTTCCCAGAATGGTGATTGCATGCTTCACGCTGGACGCAGACAGCGCGCCGTCAAACGGCCGCCAGTCAGTGCTGAATCGTGGCGTGTTTCTGGGTGCTATCCATTCGGCTTGCTGGATGTTGAATGCCCATTGGTCGGGGTGGCTGCGCCCCAGCAGGGACAACCAGTCCCGATAGCCGGTGCAGTCATCGACAGACAAATCGGAAAGCGCTTTTGCTCGCTCGATGATGGCCCACAACAGCATTCGCTCGGCTTCCTTGCGGTAGGCCCGCTGCGTGTTCCCGTTCCCCGACTTGGTAGCCAGCCAGGCGTGTATCGCCTGAAGATCGTTTTCAGCGTCGATGCGCGGTCGTCCCGGCCACCTGTTCGAGCCGGACGTGCCGTCAACGTTTTCCGGAACAGAAAAAGCCTCGATGGGCACGATGGCCGTCTGTGGAGGGCGCTGCCCCAGGCGAACGGGCACCGACAGGCTTCGAAGCGGAGATAAGGCATGGTCAGGCAATGAACCGAGCGCCAATTCATAGCCGCGAAGCCATTGCACGACACGTGCCGCGCCTTTCTCACCCAACCTGGGCACGGTCATCCACCATCGATAACCCTTGCGATGGATGCGACCCATCAATGCGTCGATGGTGGGGATATCGGCGAGTATCAGCCGGTCAGCGACCGCACCGTCGAACCAGGCGGAGACCAGATCGCCTGGCACCGGGTCGGTTGCGAGAAGCTGCTCAACCCACACCAGGGCCCCAATCTGGCGACCGATCAGTTTCTGCCGCTGCCGCGATTTCTTGTCCGCTGCCTGAGGGTAGGTTTCCAGAAAGAGCCGAATCAGCTCGTCTTCGTTATAGAAGCCGCTCGGATCCCGGTCAGCCTGAAAATCTTCAAGCGCAGGAATCTCGACGGGAATGTCAGGCTGCGATCTGGATAGCGGCAGACGCAGCAATCTGGCTTCACCATGTCTGCCATGTCGCAACGCGGCTTGCCGAATGGTGTCCTGAATCCACGTCAGGGTGCTCCTGGCTAGGCGCAGGTCCAGACCGGTTTCCAGATAGCGGTCTGCCAGTGTCTTGAGTGCGAGCCCCTGTAACCAGCCTCGATAAAACGCCAGATGATGACGGCCAAGTTTCCGATCAAGGTCAGCCATCGCCTACAAGCCGCCCCCCAGTCGCTTGGCTATTGCGTGTACCTTGCCCAGAGATGACTCGCTACCGGCACTGACTGCGTGATCGTCTTTGACATCGACTGCGGGAGCGGCGTGATCCGGAGAAGCCAGCCCTCCACTCATGGCGGCGACACCAATCGTGGCCAGCACGCGAACCCGCTCCGCTCTCAGTCTCGATGGGACGTTGGATAGAGCCGCATAGAGCTCCGGGCACCCTTCCGTTACGGTAAGAAGGATGCGGATCGATTTCACAAGGAGGCCCCCATGAGCCAGAACCCGCGAGCGTTCGAGAAGACCGGTTCTTTCGTGGTTACGACGGTCAATTGAGCGAACGCGGTGCCCAGGGCCTCCTTGAAGAAGGGGGCGCCGCCACCTACCAGGAGAACCCGGTCCACGGATTCACTTTCCTTGCGCAGCGACTTCTGGATCGACTCGACAACGACGGGAGCGACCTTCCTGGATGCCTGCTCAATGTACGGACCCAGATCCACGCGCTTGCCCAGTACGAGAACTTCAGCCTTGCCGCCACGAATCGCGTTCTCAAGCTTTTCGGTACTTACGTTGGAGCCATAGTCCTTGGCGATCAGGCGGGAAGCCTCCTCGAGAACGACGGAAGAGGCTTCCAGGCTGGTACCCGACGACTGACGATGGAGGTCCGAATCGGCAATGACCACCCAATCGACTGAGAAAAACCCTGGATCGATGACGAGCACACGGGCGCCTTCAATATCTGCGTCACCGCCCGCAATGAAATCCAGGAATCCCCCAACGGGTTGCGGAATGACTTTGACGGCATCAACCGAGACGGAGCGCTTCGGCGTGACCTGGTGGCTACCCTTCATCTGCTCCGCGATGGCATGGCGTCGTTTCTCGTCGAGGTACTGGGATACCGGCAAGCCGGTGACCAGCATATCGACGTGATCCGCTTCGGATAGCAGGAGGCCGGCGTGAAAAAGTGCCCGGTAGGAAGCGCTGGATGGGTAGTCGGCATGAAGTGATCGGCTCCACATTTCTGCCCGGTCTGGTGCGACGCCGGCAATGAAGGGTTCCCCGTTCACCTGCACATGCAGAAAATCATCCTGGGCTTTCCCGTCAAAACGCGAACTGAACCGATCAGCCGGTGCCGCCCCGGCCGGGCGCAGCAGTGTTTTGGGCGTCGCGCCTTTTTCGCCGTAGGCGAGCTTTAGATTGGAATACCCGATGTCAATACCAAGAATGTTCAAGTCGACCTCCTGTCTACCGCTAGAGCACAAAGTTTCAAAAGCCACAATCGAGTGGCGACGCAGTGCACCGCTAGTCGACTGTCAGAGAACAATCGAAGAAAGTTCGATGGTTGATTGATGTCTGTCGACCGCTAGTACACCGACTGGAAACATAGCAAGTGCTTCCAAAAAAACGAGGGTGAAAAGCGCACAAAGCGTGCGCTTTTCATCCTCGTTTTTGATTCCAGATTTGGTAGTGTCGCGAGCGGTTGCTTGCGGTAACGACGCTGTGTCTCACCACTCGAAAGAAGGCTGCGGCCTGGCTCTCAGAAAGAACCGGCGGTCGAATGAGCTGATGAATCAGGGAGGGCGAACGGCGCGATCGGACGGCAAATCGCTCCTATGAATGCGCCATCCACTGAGAATCATTCCGCGATCGATGCGGCGACGCTACTAATAGGAGCGATCAGGTATTCGAAAGTAGTGGTCAAGCGTTGGGGGCTTGATGCGTCTTGGATGGAGAAGAAATCGGGATGAGCGAACAGGGGGTCAATCGCTCCTGATTATTGGCGGTTTGCGTGATTGACGCGGGCAATGGACTGCGTTGGAGGAGCGGAATGACGTCAGATTGCACCACAGTAAAAGGAGCGTTACAGCCATGACTGAAGTACCTCTTGAACCAAGCTGCCATGATGAGGCGATTGCCGTACTGGAACGTCGCATTGATGCTCTGCATGCGAGCGCGCATAGCATCGTTGATAGGCACTGGACCTTCGTCTACAGCATGGAGCAAAAGCTCACTGGTTGGGAACACAAGAGCACCCTTCAAGTCCGGTGTATGCAGGAGGGAAACTCCATCAGGCTGGATTGGTGCGGAATCAAGTGGTATGGATCCAAAGCCAATGGCGACCGGAAATCCATAAGGACACATGTCACCAAGCCGAAGGGAGCCCACGGATATACATTGTCAAAGTTGAAAGCCTTGGCACAAGATTGGGAGGCGGACATGGTTGAGGAAACCGAGTCCCAGCTGACGAAAATCAGGCGCGAAGCAAACCACTTGGTAAAGGCGATCACCTGCATCAGACATGCTCGGAGTACGGTGGACCGGGTTTGAGCGCCTGCCGATCAGCCTGCTTTGGCGACGACGAAGTCAGTGATTCGTGTGCTGTGGTTGGGCAGCTTGTCGGGGTGCATTCCTCAGCGTGAACTTGAGCGCATATAGGGCCCATCTCGTGCCGGCTCTGCGCGAGGTGTGAATCTCAGTTACGAGATGCGTTGCAGCAGCTGCTGGGCCGCATCCTCCGAGATCACAAGCACTAGCTTCATGGTTGCGCGGGTCGCGCCGACAAACAGGCGTCGGACGGCCTTGTCGTCGAGTTCCGCAAAATCAATCTCGGCAAACACTATGGCTGGCGCGGCCTGTCCCAACCGCATTACCGATTCCATCAGGATGTCTCCCTCTTCATAGACGGGGCGCTGAAAGAGGTCATAGGCGCCGGAGAACCGACGGAACGTAAAGTCGCCCAGCCGGTCATGCCGCATCACGTGCGAGCTTTCGCGCCCGTGATAGCTGATGACGGCCACATCCGTTTTCTTGAATCCAGCGGCATAGCATTGCTTGATGCCCATTTTTACCTGCGCGAGCAGTTCGGTCTTGTCGGCATAGGTCAGGAACTCGACGTCCGAAGCATCAATCGGAGACGCGGCTTCGATCCCTGCCTCCTCGCCAACGAGCCCCTGCAGGAATCGGACGATGGGGCGGGGGCTGCGGTAGTTGGCCTGGGAGCGCAAACCGACCCATCCGGGCAAGGTGACGGCTGGCCGACCGTAGAGGTTCTGTAGAGGGTCTTCCAGCCACAGCCGACGTGCGTCTGCCCGGGCATGGCAAAACACCCGGTCGCGCCACCGCTCGGACCAATCCTGACCTTCATCGATGATCACCGTATCGAACAACAGGCTCTCGGGCACCAGCAGTTGTTCGGCCCGCGTCACCAGGGCGTCGAAGGCACCGGGCTGCGTAAAATCATGAGTTTGTCCATGAGCGCGCAGCACGGCCTCGCAAAGGGTATGAAACGTACAGGCCATCCCCCCTGGCGGTGCGATCGCCTCAACATGGTCAGCCAGCGGGCGGTTGAAGCAGACATAGAGGGGGCGTCGTCCGGCATCGATGGCGGCGCGAAACTCTGCCACACGTGCGACCAAGGTGCGCGCGCGACCCACCAACGCACTGACATCGGGTTCAAGTTTGATGACATCGCGAAGAAATTGGTGCACGACTACGGTATCCATCTCATCGCCGATGGGCAGAACCTGCTGGATGATTGCGGCCAGTTGATCCTTTCGCTTTGAATCAACGATGCGTTCGGGCACGATGCCAGCCGTCAGTGGACTCTTGATGGCGTAGTGCGGACAAAACAGCAGGCTCTCGACATGAACATGACTGGCGCCATTGCGCTGTCGGAGCTTGGTCAGCACCGCATCACGGGAGCGCGCCATTTGAACCGGCACGCTTTTGCTCTTGCCTGGGTACTCCTTGACCAAACCTTCTGCGGTCTCTCCCAGAAATCCAAGTTTCTGTTCGATCAGCAGTAAATCACCCGCGCGATTGACGACCACAAAGTCAATTTCGCCAAAGACGGCGTGACCTCGGTCGAGGGTGCTCCAGTGAATCCCATGGTAGACGGTGTAGTCATCCGGTAATGTCGTAGAGAGGCCACGCAAAGTTTCCAGTTCGCGTTGAATGCTGGGCGTCGCGGTATCGAGGTTCTGCCAGCCATCAGGAACGATACGGGCCATGGTTCATACCAAGTGAATGACGCAGGAGGAGGGAGGATAGTCGATACCGGAGGCTGTGCAAAACGCTTCTCCGTGGGGCGATGCCTGTTACCGTTCCAAGGCGGCATACCTCACGCCGTCATGATCGGACGCACGCGAATGGATTGCAGGCAGGCTTCCAGACCGCCCGAGACGATTTGCGTGGACATCGCCAGCATCAGGTTGGCCGGAAGGTTGAAGTCTTCGATCAGCCAGCCGTTGTGATCGATCATGGGCTGGCCAGCGGTGCGGGTCAGTGCTCGTCGTTCCTGCGCCTCAACCCGCTGAATCTGCGTCTGTGCGTGCGTGACGTAGCCACAGAGCTTCTTTCCCAGAGCCGCAGCGTAGCCCAGTTCAAAACAGGTCCCTGAATCGGGTTCGGCACCGCGAAACGGATCGAGGTTGGCCACCACAATCTGGGCTTTGCGGATCAGGTCGATATTTGCCTGGAAGATTGCCTTGGGCTTGGTCTCATCATGATCGATCGGCAGCAGAGGCTCATAGCCGTAGCGGCGGCACAATTCTCGGGCCTTGGCTGACCAGCCAACGGCATCTGGGCGAAACACGTCAGGTCCGGCGAGATAAATTTTCATGAAAATGCGATTGCGTTTGTATTGGGATGGCACACTCAGCCGCAGTACTCACCTCTATTGGGTTGGACCGCCTTTGAACCGATAGACTGATTCTACCCGGGGGCTGTAAGTGAAGTCAGCTTTGCGGTGTTCGTCCTCTACTCAATGCTTGGCCGGTCGTCACGCTCGCCTGAGCGGACGCGCTCGACGTAAGGTTCAAGCGGGGCTGGCGGTCATGCTAGTCGAATTGAGTCATTTGCAACCAGACGCCAGACAGCAGGACTATGCGTGACGTTCAGCAGAATCCGAAATTTGCGTGCGGGAATATTCCGTCGACGACACCACCTGTCATCCGCCTCACCCATGATTACCTCCACGGTTCATTTCGCAGAGGAACGGAGAAAGGTTATGGTCTGGATTTTCGTTATGTTTGCAGGTGTCGCAGCAACTTTCACGGCGCTGGGTATGTATGCGGTGTGGTTCAAGGTGCTGACGATGGCGTTGCTTGTTGCGGGGTTGGTGATTGCCGGACTCGTCGCCGCGTTCTTGTGGCGGCAGTTTTCGCGAAAGTAATTCGTGGGCCGATGCCCGGGGAGACCCCATTCCGGGTGAGAATTCGATATACATGAATGTTCGTCCCGTTTCCGAATTGACTCGAGACTCATTCGGAAATTTACGCTGGATTGTCAGAGGAGTCATATGATCCCGGTCCGTTATTGCTGGCTCATGCTGTTAGCCGTTCCATGCTTCGCCACAGCCGAGACGGTTGGTTGTGTTACGACGGCATGGAAGCTCATCGGTGCGAATCACAAGGTTTGCGTGGAAGCCTTTCACGACCCCAAGGTGCCAGGCGTGACCTGCCACGTCAGTCAGGCGAAGACAGGAGGCGTGTCTGGTTCGATTGGCCTTGCGCAGGATCCATCCCAGTTCTCTCTTGCGTGTCGTCAGACGGGACAGATCATCCTGCCAGTCAAGCTGCCCAAGGAAGAAACTGTCTTCACCGAGGATACGTCCATCCTCTTCAAGGAAACCCGCATCGTGCGCCTTTGGGATGATGCGAACCGAACGCTTGTCTACCTGGCGATTAGTCGCAAATTGATTGAGGGAGCGCCGGCGAATAGCATATCTACTGTCCCCGTCATGCCCTGGGGAGGCAAGCCGTAGCATGACGACCGGCAACCACGATACCCTCGTATATCGCCTTGCGCAGATACTGGTCAAGCTGAACCAAGGGGAAAGACTTGAGCCACAGGCGCTTGCAGACGAGTTCGGCGTCAATTTGCGCACTGTGCAGCGGGATCTCAATGAGCGCTTCGCATATTTACCACTGCAGAAGACTGAAGGTCGATACCGCCTAGATCCTGCTTTTCTGGGCAAACTCAGCACTCGTGATATCGAGCGATTCGCCTGTCTTGCGGGCGTGCGCGGGCTGTTCCCTTCGTTCTCCGACGAGTTCTTGCGAGATATCTTTGATATCCGCATTCAGTCGACGCTGCTGGTCAAAGGGCACAACTACGAAGATCTCGCTGGCAAGGAAGCGCTATTTCGTCAGATCGAACAAGCGATCATTGCCCGCCGGCATCTCATGTTCAAATATCAAAAGGATGACGGATCAAAGTCGTATGCAGCCATCGCGCCCTTCAAGCTAATGAACCACAAGGGCATATGGTATCTGGCAGCCCGCGATGGCAACAAGCTCAAGACCTTTGCCTTTTCGAGAATCGCTAGCTTACGCATGCAGGATACTATGTTCGATCCTGACCCGAGTATTGATAAGACACTAGCGGAGGAGGACGGCATTTGGCTTGGCGAAGAGAAAAAGGAAATCGTCCTCAAGATTGCCAAGGAGGTAGCCGGCTATTTCAAGCGCCGAAAGCTGATCGCCAATCAGGTCATCGAAAAGGAGCTGGAGGACGGCGGCCTGATCCTGTCGGCCAAAGTGGGGCATCCCAACCAGGTATTGCCCATCGTCCGCTACTGGATACCTAACATCCGCATCATCAGTCCGGAAGGATTGCAAGCGGAGATGAATCTGGAATTACTGGCTTACACTGGCGGAAACACGACTACGTGACATTCAGGGACAAATCGATGAACACCATGATGACACCAGCTACGGCGCGTTTTGAACTGTTGCTTTTGGATGCGGAATCTGAAGCGATGAGTAGCAGTGATTTTTACATATGGCTCAGGGAAAGCGGCCTGCCGCCAGAGGTTGCAATACGGCTGAAGGAGTTGATCAATGTAACCGCTCGAATCGGCGAAAAGGTGGTCAGCTTGGGAAAGGTCCTGATACTCAAGTTGATCGAGTTCGTGAAGGCCCACCAGAATCTCGTCGTCGGCGTTGCATTGGGTGCCGCAGTAGCGTTCCTCATTGGTTCCATCCCACTGTTGGGACCCCTTCTTTCGCCGATAGCGTTGGTACTCGGTATTGGTGTTGGAGCAATTGCCGGGCATCGCGTTGATAAGGCGGTGGGTAGCTCTATTAGTCAATCCGTTAACCCGATCTCGATCGCACAGGATGTCATCGAAATCGCGCGTGAGTTTTTTTGCCTTTTTGTCGAACTAATTCAAGCGCTACAGAATGAGCTGAAACTGGGTGAAAACGCAGCTTCATGATCTCGCAGACCATTTCAAAGAAACAACTGCTCAATGTCATAGACGAGCTTCAGCAGAAGCCCGGTGACCGGGTGAGACTTCTCGGGGATTTGGGTATCACCACCCTCGGCGGAACTCTAGGCGTTGCGGCTGCCGGTACCGTAGCCGCATTGGCAGGGGCAACGGCAATTCCTGCGGTGACAACGGCTGCATCGTGGATTGGCATCACTGTGGTCGCTGCGACCCCTGTAGGGTGGCTTATCGGCGGCGCAGCCGCAGGTGGAGCGATTGCGTATGGTGTATCCAGGCTGATTCATAACGGCGGACTATCTGAGGGGCGTCGCGCCGAGTTGTTGGTCCACTATCAAGAACGCCTGCAGGCCATCAGGCGCAAAGAAACGCGCACTGAGAATGGTGAGCAGGTCAGTGTAGGAGACAAGAACCAGTTCATTGGCGCACTTCGCGAAATTGTAGCGAAGAACGCGATTCCGCCAGTCCGGGCACTTGACTTGATCCAGAATGTCGAGAACGGTCGTATCAGTCTCTCCGACGCGTATCGCGCGGTTACCGGCATTTTGCGCGAGGCCGATCATTGACCCCCAGTTCGTTCGCGTGATGCCGAATGCCTGACCAGCGACTAATAGGTCGCCTCCGCATGCTGTGGTTGTGCGAGGCGATTCGGCAGAAAGAGGGAACGGGGTCTATCGACGATACCGAGGTCGTCGCACTCATGGGAAGGGACAATGGTCTTCGTGATGCGACCAATGAAGAGTTGGTTTTTCAGCGGGCCGATCGGCTAACTCTCGCCAACGCGGTGGTCAGTGCGCTCCCCAAGAACATTGATATCGTATTCGCTTATGCGGGGTATGCCTTCATTGGGCTTTGCTTTCTGGCACTTATTCTTGGCGCCTCGGCGGCCGCTTCGGCCTTTTCGCGAACCACGATCAATATTGCATTTGTATTCCTTGCGCTCCTTGGGCCTCATCTGCTAAGCCTTTTCTGGATGGTGCTCCTTTTGTTTTTCGGTTCGAGATCTGGACGCTTGTCGCTAGCGAATGGCTGGCTCTGGCTTTCAGAGCGCATCGGACGCCGCCATGATGGTGTATTTCTCGTCGAATCCCTGCGGACCCTCGTGAGCAGAGCCGATAGCCTTCCATGGCTGTTGATGGGCATCAGTCACTTCTTGTGGCTTTTGTTCGCACTTAGCAGCATCGGTTTTGTACATATTTTCCTTGGGGTTGAGGAATACGCTTTCGTGTGGAAGACAACGACGTGGTCGCGTCAGTTCTTTGTTCGTGCCGTCGAGATCACAGGATGGGCGCCAGCGTTGATCGGATTCTCGGTACCCTCAAGTGACGATGTCGCAACGCTCAAGAACGTGGATTCTGTTCGCAAGGCATGGGCGGGCTGGCTTTTGGGCAGCCTTTGGGTGTACGGAGTCATGCCACGTTTGCTTCTGCTGGGGGTGTCCTGCTGGACGGCAATCTCTCGGTTGAGAGTGCTGACCCTTGATTTTTCCAATCCCCACTATGTCGTCCTGCTGCAGAGAATCCGAAATGCGTTTACGCCGCTACATGACATCGTGGACCCGGATCCCGGCAATGTGGAACCCACTGGGCGAGAGCTGCCCAGTCTTCCGGGTAGTCCCTCGGCGCAACCGATCAATGCCATCATCCCCTATGAGTTGCGAGATCCTGCTTTGCTAGCAAGTATCGCAACGGGGAATCATCTGACGTTGTTCGAGAATGTAGTGGATCATGACAGTCAGTCATCGACACTGACGCGCATTCGCAGGCAGAGCATTCAACGCATCATTTTCGCCTGCGATTCACGGAATACCGCTGACCGCGGGGCCTTCCAATTCTTGCGAATACTCAAAAGCCTCTGTCCTGAGGTTCGGGTGGTTCTGATGCATCGGGATTCAGCACCACCGGACAAGGCGGCAAATTGGGTCGCAGGCTTCAACGAGATCGGTTTTGCAGAGTCTGAGGTGGTATCTGACCTGTCATCCTTGGCTGACGGGGCGTCTAACTTATGAAAACCAAGCCATTGGCGATCGTGGTGGTTGGTCACACCAATGCAGGAAAGACGTCTCTTCTGAGGAAAACATGTCGAGCAGACGTCGGTCGTTATTGCCGGCAAGGCAGTTCTGAAGTTGTTTGATACACCCGGGTTCGAGGACTCAATTGAATTTCGGCACTATCTGCGTCAGTTTGACGATGGACGGGGTCGGAAAGAGATGCTCGAATCCTTTCTTCACAGCCCCGAAGCAGGCGGGCGCTTTGAGCAGCAAGCCAAAGTGGTTCGCATTCTCTTGACGAAAATTGATGCGATCTTTTACGTTATTGACAGCACTGAAGTCCCCCTGCCGAAATATGTGAGCGAGCTTGAGGTCTTGTCGATGTGCGCGATCCCTGTGCTACCGGTGCTGAATTTCATTCAGACAGAGGGCAGTCACGTTGATAACTGGGTGTCTGTCCTTGCCGATCGAGGCCTCCACATAAAGGTCGGTTTCGATGCGATGGCACCCCTGATTGGCAGCGAGCGCCTCCTCTACACGCGGCTGGGAAACCTTCTGGACGGGCACGATAAGCAATTGTTGGATATTGCCGATGCTATCGAGCGTGAGGCAAGAGGTCGCAGGGAAAGCGCGCTCCAGGCCATTGCCGAACTGCTTATCGACGTGAGCGCATTAAGAGCACTAGTTCCGCACGATGATCTCAACGAAATCAAAATGGTCACCGAGCGCATGCATTCACTGGTCAAAACGGCGGAGCAGACGTGCGTTAGCGCCTTGCTAGCAATCCATTGCTTTGATCGGTCAGATCTTATCGAGTTCGACCTTCCTGTCATTGGAACGAAGCCCGATGATGATTTATTCAATCCAGAAGTCATCAAGGCGGCATCAGTTCGCCTCGGTCTGGGCGCAGCAATCGGTGCAGCAATAGGTCTTGGTGTCGATATTGCACTGGTCGGGGTGACGATGGGTGCGGGCGCCATTGTTGGCGGAGCGGTTGGCGGCATGCTTGTCGGCTCGGCGAAGAACCTGTGGACCTGGGCTGAAGCGAAGATTCGTGGCCTAGTCGACTTGGCCATTGACCAGCCGACGCTGTCAGTGTTGCTGACAAGGCAACTTCAACTTCTGGCTGCTTTGAATAGTCGCAGTCACGCAGCACAGCAACCTCTTCAGCAAGACGGGAAGGCGCAAGCGGATGAGCACTGGGCGGGTCTCGCTGACCCAATTAATTGTGCCAGGGCTCATCCAGAGTGGTCACGACTCGGGGGTGGTTTTGTGCCAAGCGAGGATCGGGGAAAAGCAATCGGCCAGATTCAATCGCTTTTGTTGTAGTCCTGGGTGCAAGACTGAAGCAATCGGACGAGAGCATTACCAATTGAAACTCGCTCATCATTTCGTTGAGTGATGCAACGGCCGTCATACCTATGCTGAGTGCGATTGTTGTTAAGGAACGGCATGGAAAGTAGCGCGGATTTCTACGGAGGCTTTTTTATTCTGATTGGAATCCTCTTGTATTTGTGGAGGCACAAGAGGGTGTTTGATCGAACTAATTCTGCTGGAATCGAGCAGTTCTCCAGCTATAGCGGGAAATTGGTCGCCCGGTTCGGTGATTCAGTCCTGTGGCTATTCGGCGTTTTGGGCGTGACGTTTGGGGTCATTCTTATGGCACATACGCATGAAAGTACATGGGGATGGATGGTGCTATTGCCTTTCTACTGGTGGTTGTTCATTGGCGTTTTTCTTGGTAAGTCCAAATGAATACTTTCGGCAAGCGGAAGGCGCCGGCCTATCCCCCTAGATTTCAACAAATAGGATCATCGTCTTGATAGCGCAATCTGAATATCCAGTCCTCCGCTTTGATGTCTTTTTGAGAGGGGGACTGATTATTGGTGCGGTTGCGTTCTTCGTAGCCAAGCAGGTTCATAGCTATCCGCTGTGGTTCGTCACCTGCAGTGCGCTCTTGTTTGCGATCCCCGTAGTTCTGTCAGGATCCTATATCAGCACCGTCCATCAAACGCATCGACTGGCTTTCTACACGCCCGGTGGGTGGATGCATAGTTTGTTCTCAAGACGCATTTGGAGGACAGTGGGGTGGGTCATATGGGGATTGATGACATCGATCCTGATGCTGTTGCAACTCAACTTGTACAGCACTCTTGAGTGGGTAGCGTTCTTTTTGGTTATTCCGGTTTATTGGCTGGTGTTTTCGGCTTGTTACCGAGAATTTGCCACGGAAGTCAGGAAGCCATTTATCGCAAGGGCGCTAGCCATCACATGGACGGGGCTGCTGACGCCAATCATCATGGTGGTGATCTATGCCGGACTTATCTTGGCCTTTGGAAGCACCCAGGGACATTTGACCTTAGAGGCTGCCATCGCAGCAAAGCGATTACACCTGGTTGCACATGGGGGTAGCGCCATCGTCGAGGAAACATTGCAGATATTTACGGCGGTTGCCGGAATCAAGGACTTCGCGCACGGGAAGCTCGACAAGCTACCTTGGCTCGTGCCATGGCTACTTAACGCATTTGGTGGCCTGGTGATCTTCTATAACGCTTGTGCAATGCTGGCGTGTCTCGCGATTCCTTTAACCGAGTACCGCCGAGTGTTTGGCCCACTCTCCGAGGAGCCTTTCCCTCCGGTCGTCGGCAATGGACGAATAGCTACGGTTTCGTTCTTCGTGATCGTGCTGACACTACTCGTATATGTTCCTTTGGTAACGACCGCCGAGAATCGTATCCGGCAGTCGCCAGAATGGGCTCATTCTCGGGAACGGCTCGAGGCTCTACTTGTCACCAAGGTCGACGAGATTGATGGCGTCATTTATCAACAGGGAACGATCGAACAAATTGAGGCGGCTAAAGTTAAAGCCTTTCGATCCATTTCTCTGGCGGTCGATACGCTTGAAAAGACAATGGACGAGGGCTTTCTGAAAATGGAAGGCAACGTCGACGGATATCTCGATTGGTATTACTCCCTGCCCGCTGAGTATGGCCGGATATTTAGGCTACTCACCGGATCGTTCGAAAGCTACATGGAGGAAAAGCTTGCCGAATATCTCTACAAGAGCGATCCACTCAAGAATGCATCCAAGGCAATTGACGACGTAGTCAAAGCCAATGAGGCAGCGCTAAGTGACTATCAAGCGGCTGTAAAAAGAATATTGGGGGAGAGACGGCTTGATGTTCTAGACATTCCAAACCAGGTCGTTCGGAAGACCTCGATGCTGGATGTATTGACACTGCCAGATCATCCCGAGGTAATTGTCCTCCGTGGGAGGCTGACCAGTAGCGCCGTCGCTGGTTTTGGCGGAGTAGTGGTTGGCACAATGATCGGCAAGAAGGTTGCAGGAAAAGTTGCTAGCAAGGGTGTCATGAAGATTGCCGCTAAAGCAGTAGCCAAAGCGGTCGCTAGCAAGACTACTGCGGTGGAGGGGGCCGCCGGAGGGGCCGTCATTGGGGCCGCAGCTGGATCGGTAATTCCGTTAGTTGGGACTGCGGTGGGAGCTGTCATCGGAGCCGCCGTGGGTGGCATCGCTACAACCGTAGCTGTGGATAAGACCCTATTGATACTCGAAGAACAGTTGAGTAGAGAAAAATTCAAGGGCGAGATTCTGGGAAGCATTGCTGAAGCAAAGAAGGAGTGGAAGAGGGAGTATCTCGGCCGCTAGAAGTCCACCTGTCGTTTGACGCAGGTAACACTAACCACAATGTCCGCCGAGGTTGCCCGGATATCACGGCGGATCTCCAAAGAGCGAGCGAACGATACATCGGTTTGTCTGTGCAGAATTGAAGGGCTTATGATTTCCTGAAATCTCTCCAAGTCATTTCATGGATCGGGTAGATTGTCGACCAACCAATAAGGGAGAAAGTGATGGATCAAGATTCAAGCACCTACGCCAAGGACTATTCCGAAAGCGGCTTTTGGGAGAAGACGCAGAAATTTGCAATAACAGCTGGAAGGGAAGTGGTCGAAACCGCTATCCAGCTCTACTACACAATGCAGTCATCGAATACGCCCACTTGGGCCAAGACCGTCATAATCGGTGCTCTGGGCTATTTCATTTCGCCCATTGATGCCATACCGGATATTGTTCCTGTGGTCGGCTATGCTGACGATCTTGGCGTTCTAACATTGGCTGCGGCTACAGTTGTTACCCATATCACCGACGATGTGAAGGCCAAGGCCGCTACGCAGGTGGACAAGTGGTTTGGATAACGTCACCGGTTCGAGATACGAGCTGCCAGAGATCGGCGCCGTGAAGAATGCATGCGTGCGTGTCACACATGGAAATCAGACACCCCGCAAAAGGAATTTACCAATGAATACCAAGAGATTGCTCATAGGTTCTGCAATTGCACTCGCATCCTCGTTGTCTTATGCGGCGACAACCACTGAAGTTGTGTGCTCCTATGCTCCGAGTCAAAGTGCTGCTGTGAATCGAATTACGGCTGCAGCAGGTGGCGCAGGAGCTGGTGCAGCGGCGATTCTTCAGGCAACTGGATTATCGTTGGTCGCGCATAGCAGCGGCGGGTACATTTTGACCGGTGCGGGCGGCTACGTTGCAGGAACTCTTATTGGTTCGCTCGTCGTTCCGGTGGCTGTTGTCGCTACCGTAGTTGTTGGCGGCACGGCAATAGCTCTTGAGCTAAGCTGTGCCCCGAAAAACCATCCCCAAGCGGTCAAAGGTGTGAAGGATATTACGGCTGAATTTAATAAAGCAGTTCGTTCTGCGAATGAAGAGGCCATAAAGACGCGCGACAAATCGTGGCAAAAAATTGCTGAGCTCAATGAAGGCGCAATCGTGAGGCGGGATGCTGCAATAGGTGAAGTCCAGGCTGCCAATGAAAAAGCTATTGTGATCCGGGACCATTTTTTTGCTGGCTTTTTCAACTGAATAGGTCGTTGACGATCAGTGGTGAGGCTTGAGCTTCTTTGCTTGTCAGCGTCGGTTCAATATGTCGGAGCCAAAGGAGCGTGATATCAGTTGCACGACTAAATCCCAGCTACCTCTTCAATTGTTCCTTGGCCGCAAAGGCCTACTTTATCTGCCAAACACAGCGTCCTTTGCTTTCCTTGTCTATCTCGTGAAGCACTCTTTCGTGTTCAAGTAGCTCTGCTTCATCGGCTCCCAGCACTTTCAATGGAAGCCGGTCAGTCGTAATCGCATTACGCTCTGGTTCCGGCATATCAGGGTCAAGCACAAGAGACTCTTGCCCTCGTGTCATCGCCAGCCAGACGTCTGCAAGAAGTTCTGCATCCCTGAGCGCTCCGTGCAATTGCCGGCTAGAGTTGTCGATACCAAATTCGGCGCATAGTGCGTCGAGGTTATTCTTTCGACCCGGGCGCAGGCTCCGCGCCATTTGGAGCGTATCGATAACGCGTGAGCACAGTTCTGCCAGCGTAATGCTGCCTATCAGGCCAAGTTCATGGTCCAGGAAGCCGGAATCAAACGGGGCATTGTGAATGACCACTTCGGCGCCTTGCACAAACTTGATGAATTCGTCGGCTATCGCAGCAAACGCAGGCTTGTCCGCCAGAAACTCGTTCGTCAGACCATGGATGGCCATAGCGCCTTCGCCAACTTCGCGTCCCGGATTCAGATACGCATGAAAGTCCCGACCAGTTCGCTGACGGCCGTACAACTCGATGCAGCCAATTTCGACGATTCGGTCGCCGGTGCGAAAGTCGAGCCCGGTTGTTTCAGTATCAAGGATGATGCGGCGCATGGTTCTTTGTTTCGGTCAGAGAGATCAAGATCAAGTGAGGGAAGCCGCCATGAACCGGCTTTCATGTCGCCGGGCGTCGACTTCAAAAGGCGCATCACGATAGCCATGTAGAACCATCTGTGCGAGATACTCTTCGAGGAAATGGCTCAGGCTTCCGGCTGCCTCGAACTGCGCGACATGACGCAGCTCGTGGCGCAAGACTCGCCGGTCTCCCAGCGCACTATGGCGGATCAGAACAGCGTAGCCCAGCGCCATGCCTTGCGAACGGGTCAAATCGAGCCCGGACTGGGTGGCCAGGCTGCAAAAGTGCGGGCAATCCGGTCGCGGCAGGCCGGGTACGCGCAGGATGCGCACCGCTTCGGGTCGGAGCACGCCGACCTCCACGGCATCGGTCGCCTGCCACAAGGACAAAGGCTTGCCCTGCGCAAGGACGGCCGCATTCACGTTCGCTGCCCACGCCAGTGTGGCCGGCATGGTCTGGGCGAGCGGGATCGACTTCCGGTTTCCGGGGCTGGGCTTCATCGCTTTTCTCTAGTTCGGTGCGCCGGCAGGCGTGGGCGGGGCGGCAGCTCCACCCATCTCCAGAAGCCGTTGCCACGACCACTGGCCGGACAAGGTCTTCTCCATCGCAGTCACGATCGGCAGCATCAGCGCATGCTGCTGGCGTGCTTCGAGCGGCTTGCGGGAAATTGTCTGCTTCCAGTCCAGATACTCCCGGACCTGGGCCTGGGAGTTCGAGAGGCGCTCAACGTGGGCGTGCACTGCGGTCCATGCGAATCCCGGCGCTGCCCGGTTGGAGAATCCCTTGTGCTGCACCGCGTGAAGCGTCCCGTGGCCTTCCCGGGAGGTCTGAATATGGGTCTCCAGCGTGGATAGCCGTACGCCGTCAACATGCCGCACCGACCAGATCTGCGACTTGCCCTTGACGCACTTCTCGACATAGCTTGCAACGCAATTCCCCATCAGGGAGCCTTCTTCCTGAAGCGCACCCGGGCTCAGCAGCGGGATAATTTCGATCGCGCCGTAAATGTGCGGTTCGTCGCCGATCGACGGCCAGCGCAGGCCGCGCCAGAGTTCGGCCTCTTTGGCAAACTCCGCAACCGCGCGTCGATAGGCATCGCCAAAACGTCGAACCAGACTGCTGAGGCGGTCCAGCCCGACACCGGCCCTGAACTGTGACGCGATCTCGATCGGGCGCATCGCCGGCTGCGGTGATGAAGCGTTCCGGGGATCAGGTAGTGCCCAATACAGCGCCCGCCGGAGAGCATCCATGAACTCGTCGATGTCCTGTCCCAGTCGGACCAAATCTTCCGGTGTCGTCGCCGGAAGCTGGTACCCGTTTTGCGCACAGCGGCGCAACCACAGCTGGTTGGTAGCCGTCGTGATCGGGTGGCGAGACAGCTGGGCGATCGCGCTTACGGCGCTCGCGAATTGCCTCCAGGTCATGGCATCGTGGGGCCACCAGTCAGCGGGGATTTCGCGCAGCAACCGCACCAGCATGCCCAGTTGCCCGGCCTGGCGCCCCAGATCCTCGGCTTTCACCCCGCGCAGGGCGCGAATCATCGCTTTGGGTACATTGTGGTGCGCGGCCAGAACATCGATCAGCGGCTGGCCCTGATCGATGGCATGGCGCACGGTATCGAACGGGTGAGTCATCAGCACCGGCTGCAGCAGCGGGAAGGCCGCCATCGCCTGGGCCCGATTGCGGCGATGTACGGCACTGACGGTGCTCAGGTAACTGTAGGAGGAGGGCCGCAGTCCGTCTATCGTCCGGGCCTGCGCAACGACATCGCGATCCAGCCGCTCGATGAATTCCCCGCGGGTGGTGATCCATTCGTCCGTCAGGCGCCCGGTGATCGAGGCCCGCAGTTCCGACAGCGGGATACGCCCCGTCCCCGCTGGCACTGCTGCACCCGACTCCCTTGCCGCCAGCGCAATGGCGCGCGGGATGGCAGCGGTGACCATAAGCGGGTCATCCCGGTCGAGGTCAATGTCGATCAGTTCGAGGCTGATCCCGTGGCGTGCGCCGAATTCGCCGCTGATCCGCTCGCGCGAGGCGAGTTCGAACGGACGCTCGTCGACCAGGCGGGCCAGGTTCGCCGCAAGGGCGATGTCTGGTGCCGTGCGCAATGCCACCGTGGCGATGACAAGGCGTCCCTTCGCGGTTTCGACAACGAGACGATACGTCTGCGACGAGGCGACCTGTCCCCGGCCGTCGGTGGCGTTGGGGAAGCAGACCCACTGACGCAAGGTGGTGGCCCCGTCCGGCATCTGGTCCTCCTGGGTCATGGCAAGCGCGGATCCGCTCATGGGCCGCAAAGGGGTGTGGTTAGCAACATGTGTCCGTTCCTCGGGGAATCAGAACCGTGGCTTGCTCAGAAAGGGTAGTCATAGTCATCGACGGCCGGCGGCAAGGCACTCGTCACTGAGGTGGGCGATGAGCGGGTTGATGACGCCTTTGCAGCGTCGCTCCCGGTGGGCTTGCCGCCCAGCATCTTGAGTTCGTTGCCTTCGATCTCGGTCGTCGAGCGCTCCTTGCCGTCTTTGTCCTGCCACTTGCGGGTACGCAGGCGTCCTTCGATATAAACCGCAGAACCTTTTGTCAGATACTCGCCGGCGATCTCGGCGAGCCGCCGGTAAAGCACCACCCGGTGCCATTCCGTGGTTTCACGCGCGTCACCCGTCGCCTTGTCCTTCCATTTGTCCGTGGTGGCTAGGCGCAGGTTGCAGACGGACTCGCCCGACGCGGTGGCGCGCATTTCAGGGTCGGCGCCGAGATTGCCGATCAGGATTACTTTATTGACGGAGGCCATGGCTGTTCCAGTAGATTTGTTCAGATAGGAATTCTGGAGAGCAAAAGGCTCGTAGAGTGAGCCTGTGAACAAATTTGCTCAGGACATTTAGTGGCGCATTCAGTGAGCCCCGGCTTGACCAGAATTGGTGTGCAGGCAACAAGGAGTTTCTTGAAGTTGAGCTTCCGAGCGTGTTTTAACAACCACTCGGCTCGAGCGTTGTGTCTTACTACTAGAGGCACGCACGCCGGTTACTTTTCCTAATGGGGGTTGTTGAATGCGTTTGGTGACATGGAATATTGCTCGAGGAACAGCCGCCGAGAAGGCGCCATTTATCTTGCCGTTGTTGGCAGATGTCCTGGTGCTCCAAGAGTGCGCTCGGCCTGACGAGATCAACGACCGACATCTCTGGTTCGGCACCAATGTGCGCAAGGGCCTGAGTATTCAGACGTTTGGTGAATATCGGTTGAATGCCCTACCGGTGCGTCAGGACGTACCGCCCTTCTTCATTCCGCTGGAAGTTACCGGCCCCGAGTCCTTTGTTCTCATGGCCGTGTGGGCACAGAAGGAGCCTTACCTCTATGCTGAGGGAGTCTCCCGAGCAATTGCGGCTTACGCCGACCTGATCGGTACCCGTGCTACCGTTCTAATCGGCGATTTCAACTCAAATGCGATCTGGAACGCCGAACACCCGGCGGAGCACAATCACTCAGCGATTGTGTCGCGCCTCGATCAACTAGGGTGCTCCAGTGCTTATCACGAGTATTTTGGAGAGGCGCACGGTAGTGAGACGCGCCATACCTATTTTCACTGGTGGAAAGAGGAACGTCCGTTTCACATCGACTATGTGTTCATCCCAAAACTGTGGCTGCCCAGGCTCGAACGTGTTGAGTTGGGCTCTTTTGCACAGTGCGAAGGTGCAAGTGACCACCGACCGGTCAGTATTACGCTTCGAGACGTAGATGCCTGTACCTGAGCCGTGGGTCCTTCCGGTCGCGAGTCAGTTGAGCGGTGTGGCCAATAATGTTGCCTTAGTAGAAATGGGGAAACACGCATGAAAATTCATTTTGGGCTGTCTCTGGATGGCCAACGTGCGAGGCGGCAGGGCAACCGCCTTGGCGATTTTGTGGCCGGGCCGGGGGGTATGCTCGATGTGTCGGTTAGAAACGCCTATCCCGCAAAGCTAGCCACACTGCCTGCTTGCGTCGCCTTAAGCTCAAGTCGGGCATCAATCCATTCCTTGAGTTCAGCCACGTGCGAAATGATCCCCACCATTCGTCCCGCTTGTTGTAAGTCCTTGAGAGCGCGGATCGCGAAGTCGAGCGATTCCGGATCGAGCGTTCCAAAGCCCTCATCAACGAAAATCGCATCGAGGCGGATGCCTCCTGCGTAGGATTGAACGACGTCCGACAAGCCAAGCGCGAGCGCCAGTGAGGCGAGAAAGGATTCGCCGCCGGACAGCGTGCTGACCCCTCGTGTGGTTCCCGTGTATTGGTCAAAGATTTCGAGATCGAGCCCCGCCGCCGCGCGCTGATCGACCGGGTCGATCCTGCGGCGTATTTCGTAGCGTCCGCGACTCATGACACGCAGTCGAATCGAGGTCGTGGCCAACACTTCCTCGAGCAGCGTCGCCAGCACGTAGCGTTGGAAAGACATGCGCTGTGCGTTTGCGCCATTGGCGACGTCCGACACCTCCTTGAGCAGGGAATAGCGTTCTTCAAGAGATTGGTAGTCCGCCGCCAGTTGCTTCAGTGACTGGACGAAGGCGCTCGTGGCATCATGCGCCGCCACCATGTCGCGCACCGCGTTGCTGGCGGCAAGCAGCGCCTGTTTCGCTTCCTCGTGGGCGGCAGAAAGTGCGGTGAGGTCGGGCCGAGCGAGATGGTTCGTTTCCGCCGTTGCACGGGACTGTCGTTCGCGGGCAGCGGCCAGAGACGCTTCGAAGGTCCGGATGCTCGAGTCGAGTTCGGCAATCGCCGCGTCATCGCGCCATGCTGTCCGGTAGGCGTCGGCATTGGCAAACCCGGTGGACTTGATGCGCTGCTCGAAATCCGCGGTTTTCTCCTGTTGCTGCTTGGTAGCCTGCGCCTTCGCCTGCTCACTGGCTTCGACCCGCGTTCTTGTTGCCGTGACCCTGCTCTCGGCCTCGCTCACAGCGGTCGTCGCCTCATCCAGCGCCTTTTTCAGCGAATCGCGCGCATTCGCGGCTACCGCTGTGGCGGCTTTTAGCGCTTTCGGATCGGCAAGGTCAGAGGGGATGCCGGCTTCGCGCTCCGTAAGTTGGCCAATCAGTTGCTGCAGCTTTTCTTGCGCAAGCTGCGCGGCCGCTTCGGCTTCCTTTGATGCACCGTCGGCTTCTTTCGCGAGCCGTTCGGCGGCAGGGAGTCCGGCCTCGAGCAAAGCCATCTCATCTGCCGCGGCCTTGGCTGTTGTAAGCGCCACCCGCGCGGTCTCGGTTTGCGATTTGAGTTGCTCGGGAGGGATCCCTGCGGCTTCACCGAGGGCGGCCCTGATTTCGCCGATACGCGCCTCGAGCACGCTGACGTCCCGCTGGTCGGCGGCGAGCTTCCTTTCTGCTTTTCGCTGTGCCGCCTCGGCCTTGGCGAGTTCGTCCTCAACCGCTTTCAAGGTGTCGTCGAGCACCAGTTTGCCGTCAGCAGTCGCGGGGGCAGGGTGATCGGTCGCGCCGCAGACCGGGCAGGCCTGCCCATCCACAAGTTCGTGTGTAAGGCGTGCCGCCTGACTGGCGATCCATGCCTGACGTGTCTCCTCGCGCCGATGATGTGCCTTGGCGAAAACGACCTCAGCGGTCTTCAGGGTGGACTCGCAGGCCGTGACCTGCGCTGCCAATTCGACACGCGTCCGATTCAGTTCGATCAGTGTGCCAGCTTGCTCAAGCTGTGTCTTGAGTCGGCCGTGGGTTTCGTTCAGACCTTCAATCCCTGCGGCTTGTACCCGATAGTTCTGAATCTGGATGGCAATCTTCTGCTGTGCATCCATCGCCGTCTTCAACGCTCGCTGTGCTTCCTGGAACGCTTCGGCGGCGAGTTTGCTCTTGGTGCTTGCGGCAGTGTGTTGCGCGCGCGTCTCGCCCAGCGAAGCGACCTTGTCGGCCAACGCATCCAATTGGGCGATACGGGCGACCATTTGGTCGGCTTCCGGCGCACGCGCCTGTTCGCGCTTCAGCGCAGCGGAGGCCGTCGTGAGGGTGGCCGTTGCGGTGACGAGCTCTGCGGCGAACTTCTTGCTGCGGTCGGCCTCCGCATCGAGGTGTTGGCCGAGTTCGACTAGCGCGACCTCATAGGACGGATTGACGACGCCTGGCGCGCAGCGGTGAGTTGCTCGCGTCGTTCTCCCCAAGCCGGCTGTTCGTGGCTTAAGGCTTTCAGTGCGGTGGTGGCCTTGTCAAATTCCTCGAAGCGGGCCGAGACCAGACGTGCCTCGGCATAGGCCTTTTCCGCCACCTGCGCCGCAGCGGTGAATTGCTGCTCGCTGCTCCGGCGTGCAATGAGGTCTTCCGCTTGCTGCTGATGGCGGGCGTCGAGTAGCGCCTCGTTTCCCACCTGTGCTTGGTCAAGCAGCGTCTGGCGCTGCGTGCGCACTGTGTCTGCCTGCCGCGCCACGTCGTTTGCAGCGAGCTTCAGCGCTTCCTCTATGCGCTTGTATATCTCGGTGCCGAAAAGTGTCTGCAGGATCTTCTCGCGTTCCTGCGTGTTGCTCATCAGAAACTCGCGGAACTTGCCTTGCGGCAGCATGATGACTTGCCGGAATTGCTGGCTCTCGAACCCGAGCAGTTTGACGATTTCGCTGGTGACCTTGCTCCAGCCTGAAGCGAGCGGCTCTTCCACCTCTTCGCCCTCTGCCAACTGGATCTGCCATAGATCGGCGCTCTGATTCTGTTTCGTCTCGCCGCCGCCGCGCCGGGCCTTGCGCATCTGTTCCGGAATGCGCTTGATGCGGTAGCGGTCAGTACCGAGCGCGAAGTCAAAACAGACTTCGGTCAGGGTCTCGTTGTCGGCATGGTGGCTGCGCATCTGCCGACCGTCGCGCTCCCCGCCCGAACTGTCGCCGAAGAGCGCATAGCAAATGCCATCGAGGATGGTGGTCTTGCCGGAGCCGGTGGGTCCGTGTATCAGGAAAAAGTTCCTGTCACCGAGTTCCCTGAAATCGATCACCTGTTTGTGGGCGAACGGTCCGAACGCGTGCATCTCGAGCAGTATTGGTTTCATGACGCGCTCTCTTCGCGATTGCCGGCGACTGTATTCGCGGTCGTGTTGAATACCGCCAGCGCCGCTTCACCGACCTCCTGGCCGAGCATGTCGCGGTAAAACGCCCGGAAAAGATCCTCTGGCTGCCGACTCCGGTGGTCGCCACCAGCATGTGCCGCGGAATTACCGCTGGCGGGTCGCGCGAACTGGAGCTCCAGCATATTCGGATAGACCTCGCGCAGTCTTGCCATGGGGTCAAGCACTGGCTCGGTATCGGTGAGGTGAGCGCAGAGATAATCCTCACGGCTGCGATCCGGATCCGGGTTCGCCAGCAGCTCGGCCAACGTGCCGGTAATTATTCGGACGTCGCGTAGGGGTGTCAGCTCGATGTAGCGAATGGTCGGGGTCCCATCGGCGCCGATGTCGAATCCGATCCGAACCGACCGTCTGCGGCCGATGCAAGTGACCGAGCGCAACGAAATCAAAGCCGGCGAAGGTGTCGGCCACAACCATGCCGGATCCACCCACCGAGAGGGGTCGCTCGGACTCGGATTCGCTGCCCCCGGCAACGAACGCGTGCCCCACCAGGATGTTACGCCGACTGGCTTGCTGCTGCGCGTTCAACATCGACACGACATGCGTCATTGCACTCTGATGGTCACCAACGTCCTCGCCTCCAGGAAGCGCCCGCGCGAAAATGGGCTCGACGTAGGGGAGGGGATGAAACGCGACGTCGCCATATGCGTCGCTCAGAATCACCGTTGAAAGGTCGTCCAGTGAGCCGCGCAGGATCAGGCGCTGCTTCTCCAATATGCGGCCGCCGAATCCCAGGCGCTCCGCACTGTCATGGTTGCCGGCAATCAGAATGACCGGGATGCCGGCATCAACCACCAACTGCGCCAATACGTGGTCAAGCACCGCGACAGCGTCAGCGGGTGGCACGGATCGATCGTAGACGTCACCGGCGATGACAACGACGTCCACCTTCTCCTGCCGGGCGAGGCTGACGAACTGCGCCAGTACGTGAATCTGATCTTCGAGCAAAGAGACGCCGTGCAGGTAGCGGCCAAGATGCCAATCGGCGGTGTGAAGGATTTTCATCGGACTCCTGTTCTCTGCTTTCCTCGATGGCTCCCAACCAAGTGGGTGGGCGCGTCATGACTGCTGCATTCTACCGTTCGACTGTCGTGTTTCCGACAGGTACTCCCTGGGTGCATTTGCGAAACATCAGCGGTGTCGGCTACGGCCAAGAATAGCGGCCGTGTGGCGCACCTGGTGAGCCCGTGGCGGGTGAGTATTGGCGATCCTTGGCAAAACGCGCTACTAAATGAAACTCTATCAATCCAGTCCTGTCAGGTCGCAGCGAGCACAAAGACATTCGGTTCGTAAATCGGGAGTCCTTATGCTTCCTTCAATTCCGTGTCATGATTCACGTTTCAGGGCTCACCAGATAAGCCCCAGCTTTCTCGCGATCCCGACGGAGGTTGGCATGAGTAGCATGGAACGTATCTATCAGATCGACCAAATCCTGGCCGACCGCAAGTTTGTTCCCCGACAGGAGCTTCAGGAGCGGCTCGGGGTCTCCTGGGCTACATTGAAGCGCGATCTCAATTACTTGAAAGACCGTCTTAACGCGCCCATCATCTTCGATCGGGAGCTGGGTGGCTACCGGTTCGAAACCGAAAGCAAGCGCGTTGGACCCCAGTATGAACTCCCGGGGCTATGGTTCTCCGCTGAAGAAATTCATGCTCTGCTGACCATGCAGCACCTGCTATCGAATCTCGATACCGGCGGCTTGCTAGGGCCACAGATCAAGCCGCTTCTAGCCCGCCTCACCGGCTTGTTGGGTACGGCCGACAATCCGGCGGAGGAAGTGCAACGCCGGATCCGCATTCGCACGGTCGGGGCGAGGGAATTCCATCTCCAACATTTCCAGGCGGTCGGATCGGCATTGCTCAGGCGCAAGCGGTTGGTCATCCGCTACCACGCACGCGGCACCGATGAGACCACGGAGCGGGAGGTGTCCCCTCAGCGTCTTGTCCACTACCGGGATAACTGGTACCTGGATGCCTGGTGCCATTTGCGAGAAGGCTTGCGGGCGTTTTCCGTGGATGCCATTGAATATGCCGAAATACTCGACAGACGTGCCAAGGACGTTGCCGAGAAACGCCTCGACGAAATTCTTGGCTCCAGCTACGGAATATTTTCCGGTGACGCTGTTTCCTGGGCGACCCTCCGCTTTTCCGCAGAGCGCGCGCGGTGGGTGGCCTCAGAGCGCTGGCATCTCAATCAGGAAGCGCGCTTGCTGAAGGACGGTACGTACGAGCTGAAGGTTCCCTATTCCGACGATAGGGAGCTGATCATGGACATCATGAAGTACGGTGGAGACTGCACTGTCATGGCTCCTGCCCCCCTAATAAAGCGAGTCGCAGCTGAATTGGAACGCGCACGCAGTCAATATCGCTAATTGGCCGAGAGGTTTTGTCACTGCATGTTTCGGGCTGACAATGCCATCCTCGAGCATATGTCCTTTTGTCGGCAGTCGGCATCGTCTACGCCGATTGGCCTGGTCACCAAGGATGGGGATCTCGCCCGTCAAGCTGGCGCCATGGGCGCAACCATCATGGATCCAGAGGAATTTGCGACATTGCTCGAACTCGCGGCAGAGTGACATTCAGTGATGGGGCTGCCTCACCGCAAGGGCCATGCCGCCAGGAACCGCGATTGAGAAAGGATTGATGAGTGATTGAACGCGAGAAGGACCGGGAGCCAATTGACATCGGCGTACGGCTCGGCAATATCGTCAAGCAAATGGATTGTGATGCAATCGTCAATTCCGCCAACCAGAATCTGCGCGCAGGTTCGGGTGTCTGCGGAGCGATCCATACTGCCGCAGGACCGGAACTAGAAGCCTTCAGCCATGCGCTGGCACCGCTTGGTCTCGCAGAGGCGGTTGCGACGCCAGGCTTTCTATTGCCCAACCGTATCGTGATACACATACGTGGTCCCAAATACCACTTTGATCCGGACCCTGCACAATACCTGGCCAGGGCGATGAGGAATGTGCTGCTCCTTGCTGATCGGCAGATGGTAGGGAGGGTTGCGGTTCCCGGGATATCAATGGGGGTCTATGCCTATCCGCCGGCCGAGGCGGTACCCATCCTGGTTCGAACTGCTTATGAGACTGGCCACGAGCTTTACCACCTGCGGGAGATCCGTTTCGTCGTGTTGGATAAAGCCATCAAGATATTGTTCGAGGAGGAAATCGCTCGATGGGAGTCAGGCTCGCATTCGGATACGGAAGAGGACGCCTTGAATGGGGTAAGAAGCAAAGCCATCACACCAAGTTTAATCGAGGCCATCCGGGCAAAGTACCGCCTCAATTGGCTGGGAATTCACGGCGTGCGCCACTGGGCACGAGTGAGAAAAGTCGGACTTCAGCTTGCCGAGATGACGGATGCGCGACCTGACGTGGTTGAACTGTTCGCCTTCCTGCACGACAGTTGTCGTCACGGTGATGGTCGCGACCCTGATCATGGTCGGCGAGCGGTCGAATTCGCAAGACAACTGCGAGGTGAGTGTTTCTCGCTGGATGACCAGGGGTTTGCTCTTCTTTGCGAAGCCATGGAGTTTCACAGCAAAGGATCGATGGACGCGGATGTCACCGTTCAGACCTGCTGGGATGCAGACAGGTTGGACCTGATCCGGCTTGACATCCAGCCTGAGGCGGAAAGGCTCTGCACCGACGCCGCACGGCAGATGCTGATGTCGGAGCCCTACCTCCTGAATGCTGGCAGGTAGCGGCAATGAAACTCATCTTCCTCGACTTCGACGGTGTTCTTCACCCCAATTTTTGCCAGGAAGAGCACTACTTCAGCCGTACCGGGTACCTGATGGCGGCTCTTGACGGGTTCAAGCATGATGTGGAGGTGATCATTTCCTCCAGCTGGCGATTCCACTGGCCAGCCGATGTTCTGCTGCAGAAGCTGCCGGCATCTCTTGCGCCGCTGGTGGTCGGCTTCACACCAGAGGTGGATCCTGGGCGGCATCAGCGCTATCGGGAGATTCACGCTTACTTGAAATTCCGTCGAGGCCATGCCGACTGGCGGGCGCTGGATGATGCGGACAACGAGTTCCCGAAGGGCTGCCGCGAACTGATCCGATGCGAAGGGCGGACCGGGCTCGACGATTCGACCGTGGCGCGCCTGCGGCTCTGGCTGAAAGGGGCTTGAGTCCGCTCCGGTGAGGGCAAGTCAAATCATTCTCCGGCGTGAAGCTCATCCCGTGCGCCACGGTACCGCTATCGTTGCCGCTGATCCCGACAGGAGGCAGCCTGCTTCCCGATACGGGGAGGCCGGAAGACTCAAGATGACCATGTGGTTCAGGAAACTGTACAATAAACGTTAATGTTTTCATTAAAGGAGTCATCATGGCCTTGCGAACAAGTGACGTCGTGCCGATCAGCGAAGCACGTGCCCGACTGACCGAACTGGCGGAGGAAGTTGTCGGTGAAGGCGCGGAAAAAGTTTTGACCAAGAACGGGTCAAGCTTTGTGGCCATTGTCGATGCACGCAAACTGGACTACTACCACGCGCTTGAGGAAGAGCATGCAAGCCTGGTTTTGCTGGACGAAGCCGAAACCGGTTTACGCGAGCTGTTGGCCGGGAAGCGGGTATCGACCGATGCATTGATGTCGGCACTGGCGGACTAATGACGCTAAAGGTGACTGCGAGGACTGAAGCCTCCCCGAATTTCCTTCGCAATCTGGAAGCGGCGCGCCTATTTTTCGTCGAACAGGATGCCGATTCTGCGACCGCGCGCTTTCGCAAGCTCAAGGAGGAGTTGCGCGAAATGGTCGCCGTGGTGAGCTGGTCGCCCGCCAGTGGGCGTCCGGCACGTTTTCTCAGCGGGCGTTCAGCTCAAGTGCGGTTGCGGGCCGAATCGGTACAAGCGCTTGCGACACAGGTGGGCCTGCCGAATTTGCGCGAGTACGTGTTAAACCGGCACATTGTCTTGTACGCCCATTCCGACGTTGAGGTGGTGTTTCTTGCGCTTAAGCATCAACGGCAACTCATGTATTCCGCCGAGGGTTGACGGGACCCCACCCAACCAACTGTCATCGGGTGCATTCTGTGAGCCCCTGACCCCGTATCTTGTCTCCCATGCCCCGGCAATGACGCCGGGCGAACAGGAGACCAGATGCCGAATACCGACTCCCCGCAGGTCCTGATTACCCCGCTCAAGCCCGCCCTGATCCTCGGCGTGGCCCAGAAGCTGCCCGTCCTCATCCGCGTGCAGACACCCGATGCACCCCCTGCGGAGAAGAAGGCACGCAAGCCCTATCACCTGGCGCTGGTCATCGACCGTTCCGGTTCCATGTCCGGTCCTCCGTTACGGGAGGCCGTGCGTTGTGCCCGCCACATCGTCGACCGGCTTGATCCGTCTGACCAGGCAGCGCTCGTCGTCTTTGACGATCACGTCAAGACGCTGGTCGGGGCTCAACCGGTGGGAGACCGCAAGGCCCTGCATATTGCGCTAGCGCGAATCCACGAAGGCGGCTCAACGAACCTTCACGGTGGGTGGAAGGCAGGTGCCGAAGAACTTCTTTCGGGGGCGGTCGATTCCGCGCTGACGCGGGTGATCCTGCTGTCGGATGGAAACGCCAACGTAGGCGAGATCACCGAGACCGAACCCATCGCCGCCCTGTGCCAGGAAGCGGCAGCGAAGGGCGTGACCACCTCGACCTACGGCCTTGGCCGCAGTTTCAACGAGGATCTGATGGTCGCGATGGCGCAAAAGGGGCAGGGCAACCATTATTACGGCGAAACTGCGGCCGATCTATTCGAGCCCTTCGGCGAAGAGTTCGATCTGATCTCCAACCTGCATTCGCGCCACGTCAAGCTGGCGCTGGGTGCACCGCAAGGGGTCAAGATGACCCTGCTAAACGACTATCCAGTGGAAGAGCGGGAGGGATTTCCCCTGATTCGGCTGCCCGATATCCCCTACGGTGCCGAAGCGTGGGCGATCATCGAACTGGAAATCCCGGCTGGGCTTGCACTGGAGTCCGGCAATCAGTTCCTGCAGGTCGGCGTCATGGCATCGACTCCGGAGGGTGAGCCTGTTGCCTTCCCCGAGGCGAGTCTCACACTCAAGGCGCTGTCACCTGCCGCATGGGACGCCGTGTTGCCCGATCCGCTGGTCGCGGGACGCCTGGCGGAGCTGGCCGCCGCACAGTTGTTGATACAGGCCCGCAAAGCCGCAGACGCAGGAGACTGGGAAGCAATCGACAGGATGCTTGCCGAGGCGAAAGAGCGCTTTGCCGGGTTCCCCTGGGTGATCGAGGTCCTCGACGGTTTCGAGGAAATTGCCCAGATGCGCGACATGGCGCGGTTTTCGAAGGAGTCGCTGTACTCCTCGCGGAAGATGCACAGCCGGCTGTCCGCCAAGGACGAGGGCATGGCTATGTCGGAGGAGGGCGCCAAGGCATCCTACCTGCGCCGCAAGAAAGCCCAGGGCAAGGCGCAGTTCGATCGCCCGGATGACCCGCAACCGTGATGAATGCGCACGTGGAGGGGCCTCCCCGTGCGCAACCCTTTAGAAAGGACCGGACGATGAATCGAAAGAGCGAAGATCAGGCGTATCAGAAACAGGCGGAACAACTGCTTGCGCATCCATGCGAGCCCGACGATGCGGCTAGAGCGCACCTTACGCTCGGGTGCATTCACGAGCATGACGCTGATTGGGCGGCCGCGATCGAAAGCTACCGGCAGGTGCTGGCCGCTGAGCCGCATGATCCGATGCTCCAGTATTTTGGCAACAACAACCTTGGCTACTCGCTGATTCAGCTGGGTCGCTTCGACGAGGCGGAGGACTACTGCGTGGCGGCGATCGCGATCGATGCTGATCGCCACAATGCCCACAAGAACCTAGGACTCGTCAGCCAGGGGCAGGGCCGATGGGCGGACGCCGCCTTCAGTTTTGCCACGGCATATCGACACAATCCTCGCGACCCCAGGGCATGGAGGCATCTTGAACAGCTGCTTTCCGCACGGCCGAATTTGTTGGATGAGCATGAAGCGCTGCGACTGGAAGTCGAAGCGCTACGCCGGATGATCGACGCTGGCGGCTGTGCGCTCTCTCATTAGACGAACAGGTCCAGCGCCATGCAATCTGCTATCTCCGACGTAAAGCTTCCCCCGCATTCGATCGAGGCCGAACAGTCGGTGATCGGTGGGCTTTTGCTAGACAACGAAGCCTGGATCAAGGTCGGCGACGTGATTACGGACCGAGATTTCTACCGCGACGATCACCGCCGCATCTTTCGCCACATCACCGGGCTGCTCGAGAAGGATCGGGCCGCCGATGTGGTGACCGTGTTCGAGTCCATCGAGAAGTCCAATGAGGTCGACCAGACTGGCGGGCTTGGCTACCTGGGAGAAATCGCCAATGCGACGCCGTCGGCCGCCAATATCCGTCACTATGCGGCGATCGTCCGCGAGAAGGCGATCCTTCGGTCGCTGATCAGTACCTGCGACGACATTGCCGGACACGCGTTCAACAGTTCGGGACGGGACGTCGAGGAGATTCTCGACGATGCGGAACGACGCATTTTCGAGATTGCCGAGGCCCGGGCGAACTCCCGAAAGGAGATGGAAACACTGTCCAGCGCCCTCGGGCAGGCCGTAGACCGGATCAGCGAACTGCTGGATCGCAACAATCCGGACGAGGTCACCGGAATCGCTACCGGCTACATCGATCTGGACACCATGACTTCCGGGTTCCAGCGGGGCGACATGATCGTCATTGCCGGTCGTCCCAGCATGGGGAAAACGGCCCTGGCCATGAACATCGCCGAGCACGTGGCCGTAGATCTGGGCTTGCCGGTGCTGATCTTCAGTCTGGAAATGTCCGCACCCCAGCTCGCGCTGCGATTTCTGTCGTCCCGGGCGCGGGTGGATCTGGCGAAGCTGCGTTCAGCCAAGCTGACCGACGAGGACTGGGACCGGGTTACTGCCGGATTGGGCCACCTGCACAAGACCACGGTCCGCATCGACGAGAACGGCATGATCACGGCCAATGAACTGCGCGCACGGGCTCGCCGTGTGCATCGCGAATGCAAGGGGCTGGGGCTGATTGTCATCGACTACATCCAGATGATTGCGAGTCCGCAGAACAATGAAAACCGTGCCAACGAGTTGGGCGGCATCACCCGTCTGATCAAGGGCCTCGCCAAAGAACTGAATGTTCCGGTGGTCGCACTATCGCAGCTTTCCCGGAAGGTGGAGGAGCGCACCGACAAGCGACCGATGATGTCCGATCTGCGTGAATCGGGGGCCATCGAGCAGGATGCGGACTTGATTATGCTCATCTACCGTGATGACTACTACACGAAGGAAATGTCAAAAGACCCAGGGGTTACGGAAATCATTATCGGGAAGCACCGGAACGGGCCGACGGGGGATGTGCGCCTTGCGTTCCTCAAGGAATACTGCCGGTTCGAGAATCTCGCGCGGCGGGGAATCTACTGATGAACCCGCAAAATCCCGAGAACATCATAGAGACACTTGACAGTGACAGTATAAGTGTCTATAAAGCAATTCATGAACGAGACACCCACCCCCAGCTACTCCATCGACGAGCTTGCCTCACTGGCCGAGTTGCCGCGCCGTACCGTGCGCTACTACATCCAGCAGGGGCTGGTCGATCGTCCTATCGGGGAGAAGCGGGCAGCGTATTACACCGCTTCGCACCTCGAGCAGCTTCTCACCATTCGAAAGTGGCAGCACGCTGGGCTTTCCCTCGATCGCATCCGCGAGATCCTAGCAGGCCCCGATGCGGGAACGCTGCCGCCTGCGAGACCCCGGGGTGCCGGCACTGTGGAGGTCTGGAGTCATCTGGTCGTCGCCGACGGCCTTGAAGTGACACTGGAACCCGGCCGAGCAGGGCTCAGCCCGGAGGAGGTTCGCGCCTTTTTCCGTGGAGCGAGAAGCCTTTACGAACACATAAAACAACAAGGACGCGATGATGAAGAATAGTGAAGAAAATCTGGCCATCCTGAAGGACCGTCAAGGCCGTGAGATCGCTCTCAAAGGAGTGAACGTCAGGGCCCGCCTTCACGGCTTGATGGCCGAGGTTGAAGTCGAGCAGCTGTACCAGAATCCGCAAAAGACCAACATCGAAGCCGTCTACACCTTCCCTCTGCCACTGGGTGCTGTGCTGCTCGGCCTCGAAGTGGAGATCGCCGGAAAGAAGCTCTCCGGCACGGTCGTCGAGAAGAAGCAGGCAGAGCGCGATTACGAGAATGCGGTCACCGATGGCAACAGTGCCGTCATGCTGGAGGAAGTCGGCCCGGGGCTCTTCACGGCAAGCCTGGCTAACCTGATGCCCGGGGAGTCCGCGGTGATCCGCTATCGCTATGGCCTGCTGTTGTCCTGGCAGGGTCCGCGCCTGCGCTTTCTGTTGCCGACCACCATCGCCCCCCGCTATGGCGATGCCGGGGCTGCGGGTCTGCAGCCGCATCAGGTGCCGACCGCCTCCTTGGATGTCGAATACCCGCTCGATCTCTGCGTAACAGTGGAGGGTGAGCTCGCAGCAGCGGCGATCGCCAGCCCGAGCCACCCGATTACCGTGGGACGTTCGGAAAACGGCATGGTCATTCGCTTGTCGGGAAAGCCGGTGCTCGACCGAGACTTCGTACTTACCTTGGAATCTGAAGCAACTCAGTCCTCGTGCGTTATGACGCCGGATCGAGAGGGCCAGGTAGCGATTGCTTCACTGCGGATTCCACCACTTGCCGCCGCCGAGGAAAAGCCGTTGGCACTGAAGGTTGTGATCGACTGCTCCGGCTCTATGGGCGGCACCAGCATCATCCAGGCGCGCAAGGCCGCCCTCGAGATTCTGAACCGACTGCGTCCGGAGGATGCCTTCAATGTCACTCTGTTCGGGACCAAGCACCTGCATCTGTTCCGCACGTTGGTTCCGGCCAGCGCCCGCTATGTCACCGAGGCCTGGAATCGTCTTGACGTAGTCGATGCCGACATGGGCGGCACCGAAATGGAGAGAGCCCTCGATGCAGTGTTTTCTTTGGGCGGATCGGACGCACCACCGACGATTCTGCTGATCACCGACGGCGAGATCCACGAGCATGAAAAGCTCGTCAAGCGCGCAGCCAAGTCCGGTCATCGCATCTTCACGGTCGGGGTCGGTACATCCGTGGCTGAAACCTTTCTGAAAACCCTGTCGCGAACGACGCAAGGTGCCTGCGAACTGGTGGCTCCCCAAGAAGGGATGGCCGAACGCGTCCTGGGGCAGTTCCACCGGATGCGTCAGCCTCAGCTGGGAGAATTGCATATTGAGTGGCCCGTGAAGCCGAGCTGGATGACTGCGTTGCCCGAGACGGTGTTTGGTGGCGATACGGTGCATGTCTTTGCGGGCTTCGAAAAGACCGTCGAGGGTAGCGTGAGGCTCAAGGTCGCAGGCGGGGCCGACGTCACTGCCACAATCTCCCTGGCCAATGAAATCGAAGCCCCGCGCATTGCGGCAGCGCGGCGGATGGAAACTGCGACAGATGAGGAGAGTCTGCGCCTTGCGCTGGACTACCAGTTGCTTTCGCGCTGGACAAATTTTCTGGTGATCGCGGAGCGGGCCGACAAGGCGGAAGACCTGCCTGAATTACATCAGGTACCACAGATGTTGGCCGCCGGATGGGGAGGAACGGCCCAGGTAAGGAGTAACGTTCTCTATTGTAGATCCGCACAAGCTGACGCTATGGCTGCCTCGGGTGTCGATAGGTATGACATCCCAGCTTTCCTGCGCAGGCAAAGTGACGGGCCAAGCGATGCCATGCCTTCATATTCTCCGGACACGCAATCATTCGACCTGTCGAATGTAATGATGTCTTCGGCAAGGGCATTGCGGAAGCTTCGCTCACCGACTCGCTCCGAAAAGCTCTCACCGTCGGCAAGCCAGTTCGATCCATCGGAACACCATGGGACGCCAGCAGCCTTCATCATGGCCATGGAGAATGACCTGTCCGCGAGGACACCGACACTGCCACGGACGATCACGGAGTTGCAGTATTGGGGTCTTGATTCCTCGGTCGCGGACAATCTGCGTCAACGGGTGAAAGACGGGCATGCCGAATCTGAGGTGGTGGCGGCTTTCGTCTATGCCCTGACGCAGTCAGCCATCGGAGGTCAGTTTGGTCGTTCCATCAAGCGGGCAATCCTGAAGGGCTGGAAGCATGTCGCGCCGGGACAGGCTCTCGATGACGACATGAAGGCTGCCTTGAAAGATGTCACTCTGGATGCCTGGAACTGGCTTCCGATTGATCACGATGTGGCCGTTCTGCCATGAATCCGAACGAGGCCTTCGGGCGCGATGCGTCCATGCACGATGTATTGAATCCTCCCGGGAATCCCTGGCTCAAGGCGATTTCGGCATCCAAGGTACCGCTACCCCATGGCGTTCGAATCCTCCGCAATTCGTCGGAAGAATCGACCTCGTTTGATCGTCATGTCCGGCTGCGTGCGGCGAAGGAACGGTTGCGGGACTTTGTGGATATGGAATGATCGCTCCCGATCTACAGGAACGTCTTCGCGCCGTCCGGCACTTGGTGGTGTTCACGGGGGCAGGGATGTCTGCGGAAAGCGGCATCCCGACCTTTCGCGACCGGGCCAAGGGCTTGTGGGCGAAGGTCGATCCTGCAGAAGTCGCAACGCCTCACGCGTTCAAGAAAAATCCGCAGTTCGTCTGGGACTGGCACGTCCATCTCGCCGACGCGGTCAGTCGGGCCCGGCCGAACGAGGGCCATGCGGCCGTTGCGCGGCTACAGGAATTCGTTCCTCGTGTGACCGTGATTACCCAGAACATCGACAACCTACATCAGGCAGCCGGGAGTCGAACTGTCATCGAGCTTCACGGCAACCTGATGAGGTTGAAGGCATTCGTAGACGTTGATGAACTCTTCAGTGGTGATGCGAGTCCGGTGATCTGCCGCATCTGCAATGGCTACGCCATCGATGACGAGCTTGATCCGTATGCCGGGCCTGAAGATCTGGCGGCGATCGAACTGCATGCAGGATCCGTTCCCCATTGTCCGGCATGCGGCGCCCTGCTGCGCCCGGACGTGGTGTGGTTCGGCGAGCCGCTCGATCCGGGAATGCTGGATGATGCTTTTCTGGCGGCCGAGACCTGCGACGCCTTGATTTGCATCGGTACGTCGCTTGAGGTGGAGCCCGCGGCTACTCTGCCGTGGCGGGCGCTGAATCGGGGCGCGCTGGTGATTGAGGTCAATCCGGTGTCGACCCAGCTTTCTCAGTCAGCGAGTGCAAGCCTGAGCGGCGGTGCCGCCGCGACACTACCTCTTCTGCTGCAATCGGTATGGGGATCGGTCGCGAGGTAATGCATTGGCAACGCTCACCAGGAGCATTTGGCGGGTTTTGACCCACTGAGTGCAAACAAAAGAGATTGATGTTGGCCCAATCTCATTACACCTAAGCAAGGCTAACAGGTGGTCGCAGGGAACCTGGGGGAAGAGGCGGCCAGTATCTCCTGGCCGGGGGTAAGGTAGGACTTCTTATATCCAATGTAATAGAGTGCATGGTGACGGAATATGAAATGCCATTGCAATTGCATCAATCGCACCTGTCCCAAGCCGTATTGCATGCCATACTCCGCCAGAATTTGACTTGCCAGAAAACCGAAAATATTCCGACTGTTTTTGTCGGATTGGGGCAGTCGGAGGACGCTTGAGTGGAATGGAGCCATGCGCTCGTTCCCGATAATAATGAGAGAACGAACAAATGCTTCCCTACGCCCCCGGCGCCCGCGTTGTCATCCGCGATGAGGAATGGCTAGTCCGCCGTGTCGATCCATCAAGCGACGGCGGTCACCTGCTCAGTTGTGATGGCGTTTCCGAACTCGTGCGCGGCCGCGCCGCCCAGTTTCTGACTGAGCTTGAGGATGAAATCAAAGTCCTCGACCCAGCCAAAACTGAATTGGTCGCCGACACCAGTTCCAACTTCAACAGCACCTTCCTGTACCTCGAAGCGCAACTGCGGCGTAGCACGCCCAACGATGATCAGATTCATCTGGGCCACCGAGCAGTGATGAATTTGGTGCCGTACCAGCTTGATCCTGCCCTGCAAGCGCTCAAACAGCCGCGCCAACGAATCCTGATAGCCGACTCCACGGGCTTAGGCAAGACGCTTGAAGCCGGGATTCTCACCACCGAGCTGATCCAGCGCGGACGAGGGCAGCGCATCCTGGTCGTCGCGCTCAAGAGCATGCTGACCCAGTTCCAGAAGGAGTTCTGGAGCCGATTCTCCATCCCCCTGGTGCGGCTCGACTCGGTCGGATTGCAGCGGGTACGCAACAGCATTCCCAGCAATCACAATCCGTTCAATTTCTACGACCGCACCATCATTTCGATCGACACGCTCAAGAGCAATCTCGAATACCGCAACTATCTTGAGAACGCATGGTGGGACATCATCATCATCGACGAATGCCAGAACGTCGCGGCGCGAGCCAATGAAGAAGGCTTGGCCCGTCGTGCACGTTTAGCTCGACTACTCGCCGGGCGCTCCGACACCATGATCTTGTTGTCGGCCACGCCTCACGATGGTTCGGCGCGCAGCTTTGCCTCCCTCATGGCGCTGCTCGACCCGACCGCCATCAGCGATCCCGACGACTACACCCCGGAAGATTTCCGCGACAAAGGTCTCGTCATTCGCCGCTTCAAGAAAGACATCCGCGATCAGGTAGGTGAAGACTTTCAGGAGCGCATCACCGAGCAGCTCAAGCATCCCGCCAGTCCACAAGAAGAAGCCGCCTACCGCGCCCTGCTGGCCATTCCCTTCACCCAGAAAGGCGAACACCGCGCTGGCAAGCAGCAGGAGCTGCAACGGGTGGGCATGCAAAAAGCGATGTTCTCCAGTCCGTTTGCTGCACTGGATTCGACAGAACGCCGCATCGCGCTGCTGCAAGCCAAACCCGACATCAGCGCCGATGAGAAAAACGAAGTCACTGCCCTCCAGAATTTCGCTACCACCTTGCGCGAGATCGACGCCACGAGCTTCAGCAAGTTCCAGTGTCTGGTAAAGCACATCAAGAGCGCGCAGTTCAACTGGCAGCCCGCCGATCCCGCAGACCGCATGGTTATCTTCTCCGAGCGCATTGAAACATTGCGCTGGCTGCAAGAAGCATTGCCGAAAGCGGCTGGTTTGAAAGTCGCACAGCTTGAACTACTGCACGGCGGGATGACAGACACCGAGCAGCAGGAGCTGGTGGATCGCTTTGGTCGCAAAGATGATCCGATGCGGGTGCTGCTTTGTTCGGATGTTGCCTCCGAAGGTCTCAACCTGCATTACTTCTGCCACCGGCTAGTGCACTTCGATCTGCCGTGGTCGCTCATGGTGTTCCAGCAGCGCAACGGTCGCGTTGATCGCTATGGCCAGGACAAGCAGCCGCTCATTGTTTACCTGCACACGGAAACGAACGTCGAGCGTATCAAGGGTGACCTGCGAATTCTCGAAATCCTGCAAACCAAGGACGAGCAAGCGAACAAAAACCTGGGTGACCCTGCCTCTTTCCTGCATGTCTTCGACCCCGAGAAGGAAGCCGCCAAGGTGGCCGACATCATGGCGGCCGGCACCAGCCCCCAGCAGTTCGAGGCTGCGATCGATGCCGCCCAGGCATCTTCCGAGAGGTCCGAAAGCGGCGATGGTGATGATGACGGTAACTGGCTGCTCAAGCTGTTCGCCCAGGTCGAACCGGAAGGTGCCGCTGCCAGCAAACCCAAGCCCAGCACGGAGTTCATTCGGACCGGTCTCTCGTTATTTGGCGACGCCGAAATCAGTGGCGACTACGCCTTTGCCAAGACCGCATTGGAAGAGCTTTCGCGACCGACGCCAATTGCCTCGTTCAGTCTCGACAAGCCAAGCCAGACCATCACGCTGACCGCGCCGCGTGACCTGCAAGAACGCCTGCGCGTCACCTTGCCGATCGAAGTGCGAGATAGCAATCACCAGTATTCGCTTTGCGCCCACAAGACACGTATCGCCCAAGCCATTGAACAGGCCCGTCAGGTCAAGGCAGGCGACGATAGCTGGCCTCTGTTGCACTACCTCTGGCCGCAGCATCCCGTCATGGATTGGTTGTCGGATCGCGTGCTCAGCGCATTTGGCCGTCACTGTGCGCCAGTCATCCAGTGCCCGCAACTCGCCGATGGCGAACACGCCTTCATGCTCATGGGCCTGATTCCCAACCGCAAAGGACAACCGCTGCTAATCGAATGGCAGGTCGCCGTATATAAGGGCGGCGCATGGACCCTGCAATCCTTCCCCGCCTTTGTCGCCCGCACCCAGCTCAAAGCCGGCACGCTCGCCAACCGTGGTCAAGGCATCGATACCAGCAGCCTGCAAGACATTCTCCCCGGCGCGGTGGCCGCCATGCGCCAGCACATGGTCAGCCTGCAGGCCAGCTTTTCGGCGGACATGACCATTCGCCTGTCAGGCACCCTGGCTAATCTGGAGCGTCTGCAAGGCAAGCAAATGGAACAGCTCGAATTGCGCCTGGCTGCCAACCAGCAAGCCGAACAGTTCAAGAAAACCAAGCGTGAAAAGCGCACTCAACACATTCGAAAGGTGTTCGACGAATACCGTCAGTGGGTGCAAGACACGATGACCACCGAGCCGCAGCCCTTCATCCAGGTGCTGGCCGCCGCCGCGCGCTAAGAACAGAGACCCCATCATGTCCGTCGCCCAAACCGTCCAGAGTTTTACCGGCATATCCAATGAAAACGAGTTCTATGGTCACCACTACCTGGCCGAAGTCTTCAAGGGCGACATCCGCACCCTGATTGAAAGCTGGCAAGCGACTGAAGAGGCTGGTGCTCAGGCCATTGCGGCCGGCACGGCAAACGAAGATTCCCGCGCAGAAACTCGGGCGCCCTTCAAGCGGCTCGGCGGGCTGGGCGGCAAGTGGTTTGCCGGTCTCGCGAGCCACGGCCGCCTGACAGAAGATGCCGAGCGTCTGCAAAGCCACTTGCAACTTCACACTCCCCTGCTGGAAGCACTGGGCTACAAGCTCAAACTGCAGCAAATTGAGTTGCAGGGCGGCATGCCCGTGCCGGTCTGGGCCGCATTTGGCGAAGCGCATCAGGCACCTCAGCTCCTCATCGTCCCCGCCTACCAACCGGGCCGCGAAGACGAAGAGCCGCTCGATCACCACCTGACCGCCGCCCACTACGGCGGGCAGGAGATTCCCAACGCCTTCAAGAAACTGACTTGGCTGGAGATCATCAGCGAAGCTCTGTTTGGCACCGACCAGCCGCCGCGATACGTCATATTGGTCGGCTTCAAGGAATGGCTGCTGCTCGACCGCTACAAGTGGCCCAACAACCGTTTGCTGCGTTTTGACTGGACGGAAATTCTCGACCGCAAGGAAACCTACACCCTGCAAGCGGCAGCGGCTTTGCTGCATCACGACAGCCTCGCCCCCACTCAAGGGACCAGCCTGCTCGACGGTCTTGATGAAAACGCCCACAAGCACGCCTTCGGCGTCAGCGAAGACCTCAAGTACGCACTGCGTGAAGCCATCGAACTGCTGGGCAACGAGGCCGTGCAACAACTCCGGCAAAAAGCTCAGGCCAGCAAGCAAGGTTTCTACACCGGCAAGGATGCTGTCGATGCCGGCGACTTGAGTCTTGAATGCCTGCGTCTGGTGTATCGCTTGCTGTTCATGTTCTACATCGAAGCACGGCCAGAGCTGGGCTACGTGCCGATCCAGAAAAGCGAGACCTACGCCAAGGGCTACAGCCTTGAATCCTTGCGTGATCTGGAACTGACCCAGCTCAACACATCCACCGCCCGCGACGGCCTCTTTTTCGATGCCACGCTGCGCCGGCTTTTCTCGCTCATTGGCCAGGGCTGCGGGGCCGCCGCACAGCAGAGCGTTCTCGCCGGCAGTGTGAAAGAAGCCTTCGCGCTGGCTCCACTCGACAGCAAACTGTTCGATCCTGCTGCGACACCTTTGCTTAATCAGGTGCGTTTCCCCAACCATGTTTGGCAACGCGTCATCCGCCTCATGTCGCTTTCCGGCGGCAAGCACAAGGGGCGCGTCAGCTATCAGTTGCTCTCCATCAACCAGCTTGGTGCGGTCTACGAGGCGTTGCTTTCTTATCGCGGCTTCTTTGCACCGGAAGACCTCTACGAAGTCCAGCCGGAACCCAAGAAAGCCGCCAAAACCACCAGCGACGATGATGATGAAGAAGAAGACGGCGAACAAGACAGCGGTGGCGGCACCACCGACCTCATGGACAGCGCCTGGTTTGTCCCGGCCAGCCGCATCGATCAATACAAACCCGGCGAACGGGTGCATGACATCGACGAGCAAGGCCACAAGAAGCTGCGCATCTATCCGCGTGACACCTTCATCTACCGGCTAGCCGGGCGCGACCGGCAGAAGAGCGCCAGCTACTACACCCCGCAGGTGCTCACCCGTTGCCTGGTCAAATACGCGCTCAAGGAACTGCTGAAAGACAAAACGGCCGACGACATCCTCACCCTCACCGTGGTCGAGCCAGCCATGGGCAGCGCGGCGTTCTTGAACGAAGCCGTCAATCAGCTCGCCGAAGCCTATCTGGAACGAAGGCAGGCCGAACTCAAGCGCCGCATTCCGCACGAGCAATACACCGTCGAGCTGCAAAAGACCCGCATGTACATTGCCGACCGCAATGTCTATGGCGTCGACTTGAACCCCATCGCCACCGAGTTGGCCGAAGTCAGTCTCTGGCTCAATGCCATCTATGGCGAACCCACGGAGCCAGGCAAGCCGCCCAAAGCTGCCCGCGTACCGTGGTTTGGCTATCAACTGTTTGCCGGCAACAGCCTCATCGGTGCGCGGCGCGAAGTGTTTCCAGCCAGCTTGTTACGGAAAGGCAGCAAGCCCGCTTGGTACGACGAAGCCCCGCGCCGGCTCGACCCGCAAGTGCCGACGCGTAAGGCGGATGAGGTCTATCACTTCCTGCTGCCCGATACCGGCATGGCCAACTATACCGACAAGGTGGCCAAGCAGCTTTACAGAGAGGACTTTGATCGCCTCAAGCTCTGGCGCACGGCCATGAACAAGCCGCTGGAAGCGCATGAAATCCGGCGCCTGCAGCAACTATCCGACGCCATTGATCAATTGTGGGCAGAACACGCCAAGCTAGTGGCGGCAGATCGTGTTCGTACTGAAGACCCGCTGGCGCTTTGGCCCGCCAGTTCAACATCCGAAGTCACAAGCACGCGCGCCCAGAAGGAAGCCATCCGCACCAAGGGCCTGCTCAATCAGGACGACGATTACGCCACGCCTTACCGCCGCCTCAAGCTGGTGATGGATTACTGGTGCGCGCTGTGGTTCTGGCCGATTACGCAGAGCGCTGATCTGCCCAGCCGTGAGCAATGGTGGCTGGAGATTGGGGCGATCCTTGAGGGCAACATCGTCGATCTGGCACCGCAGACCCAAATTGACTTCACGCCTGCGCCGGTCGCGCAGCAGTTACTCCCGGACGTGCAGGACACGCTCTTTGGTTCCGTGCAGCCCATGCTAGCCACCAATCCGGTGCAACCCAACCTGCACGACAAGTTTGGCCAGTTGCGCATTAGCAAATTGAGGCAGCATTTTCCGAGAGTGGTAACCGTTGAAGCCATTGCCAAGCAGCGCCGCTTCATGCACTGGGAGCTAACGTTTGCTGACGTATTTGCCAAGCGAGGTGGTTTTGACTTGGTGCTGGGGAATCCACCTTGGCTCAAGGTGACATGGAACGAAGCTGGAATCTTGGGCGAAACAAACCCTCTTGTGGCCATTCGTAAGCTCAGTGCCACCGAACTCGCGCAACAGCGCAGCGATGCATTCGCTCAATACCCCATCCTTCAAGCCGATTGGACGGCAGAACTGGAGGAAGCCGAAGCGATGCAAAACTACCTCAACGCACAACAAAACTATCCACTACTTAGAGGGATGATATCCAATCTTTACAAATGCTTCATGCCTGTTGGCTGGGCGCTTGCCAGCAAGCACGGGGTGGTCGGCTATCTGCATCCTCAAGGCCCGTATGACGACCCCAATGGCGGAAGATTTCGTGAGGCGATCTATGCACGATTGCGGGCACATTTCCAGTTTCAGAATGAACTGAAGCTCTTTGATATCGGCAACCGCAACAAGTTTGGCATAAACATCTTCGGTCCGGAACAAACTGCACCGATGTTTGATCTTGTGGCAAACCTCTATACCCCCACAACTATAGACGCTTGTTATTTTCATGATGGATCAGGAATGGCTGGCGGTATCAAGAGCGAGGTAGATGAATGGAACACATCGGGTCACGCTGATCGTATTGTTCATATTGGCGACGCTCAATTAAAGGTCTTTGCTGCGCTCTACGACGAACCCGGCACGCCACCGCGTCGTGCCCGCCTGCCGGCCTTGCACGCTGGGCAACTCTCTAGCGTATTGGCCAAACTCGCCGCTTATCCGAGCCGTTTGGCCGATCTGGGCGATGACTATTTTTCCACCGAGATGTGGCACGAAACCATGCAGCAGCATGACGGTACGATTGTTCGTAACGCCGATCGCAGCTCACCCTTTGCAGCGACGCCTGAAGACTGGGTGCTGTCCGGCCCACATTTTTCCTTAGCTAACCCGCTTTATCAGACCCCGAAGGCCATATGCTCTACTCATCGAGCCTACGAGGGTATCAACCTGGAAACGCTCCCCGACGACTACCTGCCGCGCAGCAACTATCGCCCGATGGCAGATCGTGCAGAATTTCGGCGTCGAATTCCAACGCTAAGTTGGACTGAACGTGGCGTACAAGGCACCAGTAAAGTCACCGAATACTTTAGGCTTGTTCATCGTCGACGGCTTAGTCAAAGCGGGGAGCGAACGCTAATTCCTATCTTGACTCCACCCGGAACTACTCACGTCAACACATCTATCTGTAGCACGTTCAAAAGCATAGATCTGATGCTTGACGCGTGCACATCCATGACTTCGATAACGTTCGATTATTTTGTTAAGTCAACTGGCCAAGGTGACTTTACAACTGGGGCAATGGCCTACGTTCCATTAGTTCACTGCGAGACGGCTATACCCCGGATCCTGGCTCTAAACTGCCTCACCAACCACTACGCCCCGCTCTGGGCCGAAGTCTTCACCACCACGCAAAAGTCGGCGCTGGCGGGACGGCGTGCTGATGTGCAGAATCATCCCTTCACCGCTCAAGGCTGGAGCCAACCAGATAACCCGCGCCTGCCGCAGGATTTCTTCGCCAAGCTCACACCCGAATGGCAGCGCAATTGCGCCCTGAGAACGGACTACTCTCGCCGCATGGCGCTGGTCGAAATCGACGTGCTGGTGGCACAAGCCCTTGGTCTCACTCTGGATGAACTGCTGCTCATCTACCGCGTGCAGTTTCCGGTAATGCAGGGGTACGAGCGCGACACCTGGTACGACATGGCCGGCCGCATCATCTTCACCATCAGCAAGGGCCTCGTCGGCGTCGGCCTGCCGCGCAAGGGCAGCCGCAGCACCGCTGACGTGACCTTCACCACCCCCGACGGCCGCAGCAAGACCGGCAAGTTTGGCTGGGATGACCTCCGCCATTTGCAGGATGCTGGCAACTTGCCCGCTGGCAGCACCGTCACCACCACCGTCATCGACGACACACAACCCGGCGGCCCGCAAACTCGCATCCGAAGCTACACCGCCCCCTTCGCCCTCGCCAGCCGCGAAGCCGATTACCGAATCGCGTGGGCTTTCTTTGAGCAGGAAATGGGGAAATGACGATGGCTCCAACTACCTTCACCGTTGTCAATGACGAAACCCTGGTGGCATCGATCACAGCGACGACACAGACACTGGTCTACGTCGCGCCGGGAATCACCAAACCAGTCGTCGAGGCGTTGGCTGAGCGACTGGATTCACAACGGAATCTGCAATGCACGCTGATTCTCGATCTGGATCCGGAGGTCTATCGCTTGGGTTACGGGACCGAAGAGGGCTTGCTCGCACTCCAGGCGTTGGCCGCCAGGCATCACCTGGAACTTCGCCAGCAAGAAGGCATTCGTATCGGCCTGTTGATTACGGACGGGCAAACCGTGCTCTATTCGCCGACACCGATGCTGATTGAAGCGGGCTCGATGTCCGTCAGCAAACCCAACGCAGTGGTCATCTCGGCCAAGGGCGATTCCACCGCTGCCTTGATGCAGGCATGCGCTGCGAACGGCGCCGCGAAAGACACTACGCCTATTCCTCAACAAGCGGAAATCGGCCAGAAGGCGGCCACGCCCGTCGAGGTGAGTGCGTCCCTCAAGGCGCTGAAGGATATTCCGCCGAAGATATTCGATGTTGCCCGAATCGAGCGTATCTTCGAATCAAAGATTCAATTCGTCGAACTCGAAGTCACGGGTTACCGCCTCTCGACCAAGAAGGTGAGCATTCCGAACGATCTGCTGGTCGGTGAAGACAGCACACTCAAGGAGAAGCTGAAGAACAGCTTTACGCTGCTGCAAGGCGACCAGATGCTGAAAGTTGCCATTCCTGAGTTCGATGCGGAGCTCAAGCCAGCGGCCAGTGCGGATGGAAAGCCAAAAACTGTGGTTTGGTCGGAGGCTGAGCTGGAGAAGCAAAGGAAAGCGCTCTACGAAGATTTTCTGATCAACGTACCGCGCTTCGGCCAAGTCATCATGCGCAACCGCCGGAAAGACTTCGACGCCCGAATTGCGCTTCTGCGGAAGCAGATCGAAGCATTCAAGGCTGCTGTGGAAAAGACGCTCGGGGCCTCGATCCTGATTGCGATTGATGAGTTGGCCAAGACCCTTTTACCCCGTATCCGCGAAATGGTACCGGCGCGGTACTCAAAGTTTCTGACGGGAAGCCAGCCGAGCGATGACGAACTGTTGGGCATGATCACGTGTGATCTTGAGGCGGCGTTCGGCGGCGCGAGTGAGGTATTCAACCCGGAACTGCGCTGTGTTTTCAAGGACGTGACCTACGAGTCGATTCAAGACAAGAACTTCAAGAAGCTCTTGGGCGACGCCATGCGTCGGGCGGGCGGCGAAGGCATCGTTCGGCAATTGTTTAGCGAGCATGACGCGGCGCCGGAGGCGGCGGTTCAGCCGGGGGGCTGAGACCAATGTTTTGTCTTGGGCTCATTCTGTGAGCCGGCGGTTTCGTATTCTCGCGATCCACGAATAAGAATCGATGTGCGAGCGGCAGTGTCGTTGCTGAAGACCCGCTACCAAGCAGTACTGACCCATGACTCCGGCCACACGGATACCGGGCCGACGTGGATTTTTACGATACCCAAGCCAAGGGGGGCGCAGGTTGCTGTGCGGATGAATAAGCGCGATCTGTCCCTCTACCTTCGCGACAAGACTTGGGATGGAAAGACACTTGAGCCACTGCTCGCTGGCCTGGCCGAGGTAAAGGATCGCTACCCGCAACCCGGAAAGAATCCCGCAAACAGTTTATTGAGCCAAGAGGACGCGCCGTATTTGCGGCCCAGCGAGTTCAATCGACTGTTGCTGATCCGCCCGCGGATGGAGGCGCTCGAGCAAATTCTGGATCTTTACCTGGCGCATTCTTCGGCACAGGAGCTCACTGCCACTGATGCGGTCGAGTCGGAGCCTTTGCCGGACGATGCAAAGCGGAAAGCCGCCAGGAAAGCTGTAATCAGTGCAGACGAGCTGCTGGCGCAACTTGATCGCAATGCCGCTACCGGTCGCGCGGGAGAGGCGATCGCGTTCGCCGATGAACTGAGCCGGTTGCGGGTACTCGGATGCCCCGATCCTCAACGTTATGTTGAGCTTGTCGCCCAGACCGACGTCGGCCGGGGATATGACATTGCCTCGCAATGGCCCAGTGAGGAGCGCTGCATCGAGGTCAAGACGACGACCGCTTCGGGTAGTGATTTCTTCATCACGGAGAACGAACAGCAGGTCTTGGCTGCGATGGGCCCGAAGGCTTGGTTGTATCGCGTCGACATGCTGGGGGAGGGCAGTGGAAACGTTGTCGCTCGAATTCAGGATCCGATGAGCACGATTCCAGGCGAAGCGATGCGGCCGGTCGTATGGCGAGTCAGCATGGCGGGATGGACATGACTTGCTGAGAAATCTTTGCGTGGCACACGGGGTCGGCTAGCCGAAGAGAGTGCTCAGAAGCAGCTGGATAAAGAATCGGGGAGTAGGAAATGCCTGGCTTCAGATCTGATCACATCAACCTGATCGCGGCGAATCTCCGTGATCGATACAAGTCCGGCTTTCCAATTCTCAAAGAGTTGATACAGAACGCGGATGACGCCAAGGCCGCTACGCTTGTCTTCGGTTATCACCCCGGTTTCGCCGGGCAATCATCGCATCCGCTGCTACAAGGGCCGGCACTTTGGGTGCTAAACGACGGCGAGTTCAAGGATTCCGACAAGCGGGCGATTCAGTCGTTTGGCTTGAACAGCAAGGCAGGCGAGTCTGGGGCAATCGGCAAGTTCGGCCTTGGCATGAAGAGCGTCTTTCACCTTTGCGAAGCGTTCTTCTACGTAGCGTTTGATGGCGATCGACCGCATGGGGTGATTCTCAACCCCTGGTTCGATCCGGAAGGCGAAGATGTCTTCCATAACCGATGGGAGCAGGTCGCCGACGAAGACTTTGAGCGAATGCACCAGATTGCAGCAGGCCATCGACAAGTTGCGCCCGGCAAGAGCTATCTGCAGCTTTGGTTGCCGCTACGGATGCGTGCACATGTGCCCCAGCACGATGGCAAGCCTTATGGAGCGATCATCGACAAGTTTCCGGGTGATGACCCATCGCAGGAACTCGCCTTCCTTCATGAAAAATCACTGCCACAACGCATTTCATCGATCCTCCCGCTGTTGAAAAGGCTGGAATCGGTGGGCCTTGCGGGCAATGAGTCCGCTCCCGGCTTTGCCGTGCGTCTTGAGCTTGATGCCGGGTCACGGCGTGTCGACCACACGTCCCATGCGATGGTTGCGACTGGCGTTGTCAAAGAGTCGTCGTCGAGCAAGGAATTGCTGAAGTTCTACGTGCGCCAGAACGCACAGCCGACAAGTTCCCCGTTTACCGGGCTGCAGAGCCTTGATTCCTGGCCAAAAACGATGCGCCAGAGCGAAAGCGGCGCCCGCGAGCAGGTGGCCGACAAGTCGGAAGCGGAGGGTGCGGTGTTGATCTCGCACGCCGACGCCGATATTGCACACCTGCAATTGCGCTGGGCGGTCTTCCTGCCGACAGAAGATGGCATGCAGTCCTATGAAGCGGCATTGAGTTCCGGGAAACGCCGATATCAAATCGTGCTGCACGGGCAGTTTTTTGTCGATGCAGGTCGGCGGGGGATTGGTGCCTTTCGGCATCTCGCTGATACGCAAGTGGATGTGCGCCCTGACCTCGATGATGCTGATCTACACGTTGCATGGAATCAGGCGATTGCGCAACGTGTCGTACTGCCTGAAGTCCTCCCGGCCTTGTCCGAGTACGTAAGCAAGCACAATCTGCCCGATGCGGACATCGAGGAAATTACTGGATTGATATTTCATGCGGCCTCGACGGAAGCCGGCGGCGCTCGGGCTTCCTTTTGCTCGATCTTCCGTCAATACCTTTTTCAACGTCACGCGTGGATATGTGAATTGCTTCCAACGGGGCGGCAATGGCGCTTGCTTGATCTGGATCGAGACAGCGTGCTGCTGCGTTTGCCACCGCCTCGTGCGAAGGACTTGACCAAGCCGTGGGCTGTCATGCCGGGCCTGAGGCAAATCTCGAATGCCATTTATTGTGATGCTTCGGCTAGCGCTCTGGTCCCACGCTTCGATGACTGGGACGAGGAGCGCCTACTGACTGTGTTGCAGGTGGATGTGGATGCGGGGTTGTGTGATCAATCGGGTCTGGAGTACCTGACGGAGTTTCTGAGCACAACGGGGCGTATTTTCCTTGAGACACATCGAGTACAGGCGGCACTGGTCCGCCTTGTGCAGCATGCTTTGCGCACCCGCCAGCTTGAGGATTTCAGTAGGGTGAAGGCGGGCTTCCGTGAACTGATTTCGCTTGTCAAGCCGGAAAACCGCGTTGTTGTCGGGCCTGCCAGTCCTGCTGCGGTTGGAGCGCTGGATCCCCGCACCTTGGCTTTACTGTTCAACTGCGAAACGAGAGTGCTGCTTATTCCCGGTGACCTTGATGCAACTGAGGAGCGAGCCGCAGGCAAGCCCAGCGACGAAGATTTTGGCGCTTGGTTTCTGGCGATTGATCGCGATATGCGCGCGCACTTGGCTGCAGACGAAACGGAAAATGAAGATCGCTCGGCGCGGATAGCGGCACTACTTAAGGCGGCAACGATCCTTCTGGGTTTGTGCGGTCTCAAAGGCGACGCAAAGGCACAAGAAGCCAGAGCGAGAATTGTGCGACTTCACCGGCGGGCCCGAATTCTATCGGCGCTCGACGTACGGACCGGTACCGAAACTCCGGAAAGCCTCGAATCACTTGAGATCATTCACGGCACGCGACGCCTTTTCAAACAAATTTCGTTCAAACAGATCGGAACGAATTTCGACAAGTGCGGGCATGCGAAGTCCCTCTCCGATGCACTAAACAACGAAAGTGTTTTGCTGATTTCCTCCGAAATTGCCAGTTATATTTTTCTAGACGACAACCCCAAGGTTTCCGACGCTGATGACAATCTGAACTATCGAACGTCGAGGCACGGAGGATATTGTTAAAGGCGGTGCGTGGAAGTGAAGTAGAAGGGGATTCTCGCCGCGGCATGCGTTATCTCCTGCACGGCTCGCCAGAGGGCTTCATGGTGGATGAGGCGAGGCTCTGGGTGGATCCTGGCAGCGGCGATTCGCCATGGATCAAATTGTGGCGCGAAATCGAGCCGGGCTCCTGGTTCGTTTTGGCCGGGAAAATCGCCAGCGATGTGCCAGCGAATGACTGGGAAATGCTCGGCATCAGTCAGGTCCAACAATCCGAGGTTCTGCGCCGTCTTCAGGGTGATGTGGACCTATCGACGATTGACGGGTCCAGGTTTTCGGATGCAGATCGTGAAGCTATTTTGGCGGAAGTGGAGGACGAGAACCTTTGGCGAAGCTTGCCGCTACACATTGATACCGAGGAGTCGATTGGAAGCATTGATGCGGAATGCTTTCGCGATACCGGCAGAAATGTTCCTGAAAAGCTGTCCGAAGGGTGCCGGTTTATTCGGCGAGCCCAGAATCTTGATCACCTCGAGCACCAAAAACAGTGGATTCCGATCTGGACCAGCGAGACCACCATCCGACGCGCCTTGGAAAGTGAGGCTCCCCAACAATACTGGCGCCTGATCGTCGGAGAGATCGCCAATCTCCCATCAAGTTCTCGCGACGACCCTCTCGGGCTCCGCTCCGTGCAGTGGTTGCCATTGGCGAATGGCGGAGTGATCAGCCCGGAAGATGTGATCGACGTTGATGCGATGGCCAACGAGATCGATCAGTTGTCGTCGCGTTGTGGTTATCCATTCGCTGGTATCTCCGGACTGCACCAAGACGTGAGACTGCAAACGGAGTTCGGCACCCTTCGCCAGCTATTTTCTGCAGGAATCGAAGGCTTGCCGCGTCTGGGGCAGTTGATGTCAGAGGTGCCCGGATACAGCGTTGGCTTGATTTCCGGTCTTGGCGGCGACAACCTGCGAAAAGTGGCGGATACGCTTGAGAATCTTCCAATGCTGCCTGCCTGGGCCATCCTAGCCAAGGCGATCCGGGTATTCGATGCAGAAGCCGTGGGAGAGCACCTGCTAGGTGAGGTATGCAAGCCGCTTGAGTTTCCCGATATCGTAGGCGCTCTGCGCGAAATATCGGATGCGGGGGCGGAAGAGCATTACGTAACGTCCTTCAATCTTTACCTTCGGCAACTTGCCCTAGCGGGAGTTCAAGGCCGGGAGCAAATTCGTCAACTTCGACTGCTGTCAAAGGCGGGCTCCTGGCAAGATGCCGGCCGCCTTTGCGTCGGTGCCGCTGGCGTGGTGTGCAATAGCCAATTGGATGACACGCAGGCTCGGATTCTTGCGGGTCTGATTGTCGACAATTCGGGGCCGACGGCAGAGGCGAACGCGGCGAAGCTAGTTGATTCAAAAGACGCGTTTCATCACGGCGAGTCGTTAGCGAGAACCCTTGAGATCTATTTCCGCTCCTGGAATGACGTGATGCCGAGCCCGCCTATTGGTGCGTTTGTATGCATGCTCGGAACCAATGCTCGGCAGTTGGGTGAAGAGCTTCTCAAACCGCATAGCATGGGGTGGTTCACCGACAGGCTCGGCTGGGTGGATCCAGGTCAGGAAGCAGATGGCAAGTGGCGATGGATGAGTCGGATGAGCGCTTTGGAGGCGCTCGATTCGCTGGATCCACGTATCAAGGTGACGGCAGATTCATGCGTCGATGTGCTGACGATTACCGGCGATCTGTTGTCAGTCGATCTCGACAGTGAGTTCGATACGATCTTCGCTGGCGCATTCAGTTGGCGAGGCGGCTACACGGTAGACATCACCCTGCGTAGTTTGCCGAATCTTGTGAATTTCGCGCCCCAGGATCTGTCGAATCTGCTTCGTCGCAGTGCAATGCATCTGCTGAAATCCGCCTATAGCCAAGAGTCTTGCGGGATTGCTCCGCTCTGGGACGAACTTGAGAAGAGCGATCAACTGTCTCTGGAGGTTGCGCGTGACCTGATCCTCGAAAACCTGCCGTTCTATCTGCAGCAGCTCAAAGTGGCGAAACGGAACCGAAAATTATCCGATGCTTTGACCTCACTGAAGAAACTACAGCACGAGAAATCTGAAGCGGCGAGTACCAATCACGCCGCATTGCCGGCCTTGGAGGGCAAGGTAGGCGAGGCCAAGAAATATCTCGCTCGCCTTATGGTGGAGGACGAAGATGTTCAGCGGGCCATCCTTTCGGGTGTTCGAGATCGCGTCAAACAAAGTCAGTACGAATTGTCGAGCATTGCCTTTGAGCTATTTCAGAACGCGGATGACGCCGTTTCCGAAATGCAGCTACTTCACCAGGGTGGTGGTCAGGTCCCTTTTCCCAGTAAAGCGATCGGGCGATTCATCGTTGAAGCCGATGGAGCGGTTTTGCGTTTCATTCACTGGGGACGGCCAATCAATTTCACCGGTCAGGGCGCGGCAGCAAATCCTGCTTATCAGGACGACTTGGAGAACATGCTTATCCTTTCGGCGTCGGACAAGGACGCTGCCCAACTGGTGACAGGCAAGTTCGGTCTGGGATTCAAGAGTGTGCTGCTCGCAACGGATAGTCCACGCATCGTCAGTGCCGACTTGCGTGCCAAGATCATCGGCGGCTGCCTACCAGAACGATGGACTGGACCGGACGTTGAGCAGGCATTGGCGGTACTTGAGCGCCATCGGGTCGCCGATGGACCACGCTTGCGCCCGACGTTGATCGAACTGCATGTCGATGCGCCGGAAGAGCGAGAGCAGATAATTGCTCGTTTCGACGCATTCGCGGGAATGCAGGCGGTATTCAGTAAAGAGATTCGCCGAATCTCGATTCAAGGCCAGGAGCGCGAATGGCGCCCCGTGCTTTTGATTGACGATACGCCGGGTATCGAGATCGGATCTGTGCGGCTGCCGACCAAAAGTGGTTTTGCCCCTGGACGACTACTTGTCTGGCGCGGCCGCAATGCAACCGTAGCGATGCGTTTGGACTCGCGGGGGGTGGTCCCCTTCGAAGGCAACAGCGCCCTTGCTTTGCCTTCCATCTGGGTGACTGGGCCGACGCGTGAGACGCCGGCGAGCGGGCTTATCCTCAACGCGAATTTCGACGTGGATGCTGGGCGTGGCGCGTTGGCTCACGGCGAGGGGGGGCAAGCGAACCTCAGGCTGGTTCGTGAACTTGCCGAGGAGTTTTCACGCGACCTGAAGCAGGTAGTTCAGGGCACGCGCGATGATTGGGATTTGGCGCGAGACAGGCTCGGGCTTGCACAGGATGTTTCCGCAGCCGCATTTTGGGCGAGTTTTTGGAAGCAGGCTGTGCAGACAAGAATTGATGATGATGCCTCATTGTCGGCCGAGCTCCTTCACTGCTTCGGCACCTGCCTGCTCGACCGCTTCGTCAAATTGGCAGGAGAGGTCCCGAACGGAATGCCAGATGATCTGGGTGAGTTTGTCCCCGTGGATGATATTTGCCTTGTCGTCGGGAGCCGTTGGTTTCCTGTGCTGCCGCATTTGCGTGTTTGGGCAGATTTTGTTGGCAGCTATCCAGTACCTGGCTGGATTGCTGAAGACGTTGCGGACGCGCTCGAGGCTGCGAGGGCCGCATCGGATGGAAGCAGTATTCCCAGACTCAGCGTTGAATTGATCAGAAGCTGTGTTCCGAATTCTCATTGTTCCCCGGAAACAGCCAACGCGCTGTTCTTTGTCTTGGCGAATGTGCATCCGTTTGACCAGATCCTGGTTGGCAATGTTTTCAGCACGCTGTTGTTTATGGCGGAAGACGGATCGTGGCAGCTTGGATCCGATTTGCTGAAGGATCGAAATGCGCCAGAAGAAGGCTTGTGCTTCTTGTTCGCTGACAGCCGGAATGTCCTCAACAGTAGCTATACGAGTACAGCGCGGAATTTCGCGATTGAGCGCGGTGCGCGATGGTTCCTTGCGCCTTACACGATCGCAGGTTGGATATTCCGTTCGTCCAGTTCGGCTGCACGCGAGGCGGGTTTGCGCTATCTGCTTTGTGGTGCTCAGAGTTTCGCAGTGCGCGAGCAACTGCGACTCGGCCTCATCGGTACGTGGCTGGAGTCGATCCAGGTCGATTCCGCCGTGCTCGCCACGTTTTCGCCGGATGAACGACAGCAGCTGGTTGCCATGCTGAACCCGGGTGGTCTCGATTATCTGCCGCCAACGATTGAGCCCATTGTTACGACAGTTATTCATGAAGCTGCTCTGGAGAGGATTTTCGAGTGGTGGACCGATGAGCGCGATGAGCTTCTGCCGAAATACGAGAAGAATTTCTGGCCGGAGAGCGTTCCGCGGCGGTTTGAAGATCCTGCCGATGGAGATCGACGATCGTGGATGACCTTATTTGCGCTCGGATTGATGCAGCGCTTGGGTCGGACGCGAGACTTTCAGAATCGCGGCTTCATCGACTTCACTGATTCGAAGGGATGGTGGCCTGTTTTCTGCAACGTCCGCCCTCAGGACGATCCCGATGCCTGGATGAACATCCTGAAGGACTATGCCGAGCAACCAAATGCGGACGAGAAGTACATTCGCTGGATGGATTGTTTCCCGAGCCTCTATCGGATTGCGCGATGGATGGAAGCCTATTCGCATGTCTTCCTCAGTCTGGATCAGCGAACGCCTCGCGAGCTTGTGGCATATCTTGCCCCGAACGAGGATCCGGTTCTGGATGGCTCAGACATCCTTGCGCCATCGCTGCGGAATAGCCTGAGACTCGGCCAGCACCTCGTCGTACGCGAACTGCTGCGGGCTGGTACTTTGAAGTCCGATACGGCTCAGAGCCTTGCCTACATGCCGAATTTCCGTGTCAGGGCCTTGTTCACTCAGATCGGCTATCCGTCACCGGATACGGGAATGGCGATCTCGCAAATTCTGAGGAGTGCGCTGGGAGATCGCGCCGGATTTCACGGCGATTATGATATCCCGCTCCTGATCCTTGCTGGTAGCAGTGACCTGCAAGCACGAGTTCTCGATATCCGGCAGGATGACGACGGGTTTGAAGATGTGAACGTTTTGTACGGAATGGAGATTGACGATGAGTCGCTTGTCTGAGGGATGCCGCGTAACGCACCCGCGCCATGGTCCCGGCGAGGTTCTGTTCGATCGCGGCGAGACGATGGTCGCCCGGTTCGCCCATGGCCTCGAAGAGGTCAAGTCGAGTGAACTGGTCAGAATCGTGGATTTGTTGGCGGCCATCGAAGGCGGTGAGAATTTCCCTCTCGATACCACCTTGCTCCGTGCGCAAGCCACTGCAATCCGTTCGGTGAATGACGCCTGGGGTGTCTTCTCTCGTTCGCGAATCTCCCTGCTGCCCCATCAACTGTGGGTTTGCCACAAGGCGTTGCGGCAGTGGCCGATCCGGCTTCTGATTGCCGACGACGTGGGGATGGGGAAGACCGTCGAAGCGGGCCTTGTCCTGTGGCCCTTGCTCGCCAAGGGCGCAATCAAGCGACTGCTGATCCTGACGCCGGCAAAGCTGGTCGAGCAATGGCAGATCCGCATGCGGCAGATGTTCGATATTCGTCTTGCGATTTACACGACCGACGCCGACACGCCTCGAAGTGATTTCTGGAACACGCAGGATCGCGTCGTCGCTTCACTACCGACGCTCAGAGCCGATAACAACGGTCGGCACGAGCGCCTGTTGTCTGCGCCTGAATGGGACATGGTCATCGTCGATGAGGCACATCACCTGAACGCCGATGAGAACGGCTCGAAGACGCTGGGCTTGCAGCTGCTGGAGAACATGCAAGAGCTTGGCAAGATCACCTCCTGCATCTTCTTCACTGGCACACCGCACCGGGGTAAGGACTACGGTTTCTGGTCGCTGATGCGCGTCCTGGATTCAAGAGAGTTTGATCCGGATAAATCAAACGATCGGATGCTGGCGGCACTGCCGCGCTATCTCATTCGGAACGCCAAGCAGAAGGCGACCGACATGAGCGGCAACCGTCTATTCCAGCCGATAAAGCAGTATCCGGAAACCTTCGACTACACGCCCGAGGAATCCGCGTTTTACAGCCTGATGAGTAACTTTATCCTTGCCGGTAAGGCTTATGCATCAAGTTTGAATAAGGCCCAGCGCGGGCAGGTGATGCTGGTTTTGATCGCCCTTCAAAAACTGGCATCCAGTTCGGTCGCCGCTGTTCGGTCGGCACTTGAAACGAGGCAGGTACGCCTGTACGGCCTCGCGACCAAGTATCGCAATGACTTGGCGCAAGAAACTGAAGACCCGTCATCCAGGCAAGATCCTGTTGATGGAGGACGAGGCTGCGCACTTGAATGACCTGATCGACGCTGCTTCTGCCGTCAAGACCGAAACACGCATTCATCGCGTGATCGAAATTATTGAAAGCCGTTTTTCCGGGCGCTCCGTGCTCCTCTTTACCGAGTACAAGCGAACGCAGGCTCTCTTGATGTCGGCCTTGATTGATCGATTTGGTGACGACTGCGTCGGCTTCATCAACGGCGACGACCGGCTGGATGGGGTCACGCTGCCGGACGGACGGGTCGTGAGCAAGTCGGCTCGACGTGAGGACGTTTGTGAAGCATTCAATTCGGGAGGCATCCGCTTTCTGATTTCCACCGAAGCAGGTGGGGAGGGAATCGATCTGCAATATCGGTGCAACGCGCTGATTCACGTGGACCTCCCGTGGAACCCGATGCGGTTGCATCAGCGTGTTGGCCGCCTCAATCGTTACGGGCAGACGCAGACGGTGGAGGTGGTGTCGCTCCGCAATCCGGATACTGTCGAGTCGATGATCTGGGACAAACTGGAGGAAAAGATCGCCAATATCATGGCCGCCCTCGGCTCGGCCATGGACGAGCCTGAGGATCTCCTGCAATTGGTGCTTGGCATGGCCAGTCCGGGATTCTTCGAGGAATTGTTCGTCGGTGCCGCCGCGGTCCCAAAGGATCGGCTGGCTGGCTGGTTCGATTCCCAAACGCTAACCTTTGGCGGCGCTTCGGCAATCGATACGGTCAAGACCCTGGTCGGGCATGCGCAGAGTTTCGATCTTTCGGGACTGAAGGACGTGCCGCCGCTCGATCTTCCTGATCTTCTGCCGTTCTTTCAGGGCGCCTTGGAACACAACGGCCGGCGGCCGAAGCTCGACGCTGGATTGTTGTCGTTCAAGACGCCCGAAAGGTGGCTCGATCATCCGGCGATCAAACGCGACTACAAAGACCTGTGCTTTGATCGCAGCTCGCGTATCAGTGCGGAAGGCGGATTGATCGGTGTCGGTCATCCATTGGTCACTCGTGCTTTGGACCAGGCGGATCGAATGGAATCCGTACTGTCCTATGTCAATGGATTGAGTTCGCCGCTATTGCTCCTTCTCGCGTCAGACCGAGTGACCGATGGAGGCGCGCATGTGCGACGCACGGCTCTTGGCGTTGTTCAGGACGAGGCCGGTCCCACCGTTATTCGTGATTGGGAGGTCTTGAAGCTGCTGAACGGGTTGGAGGTTCCGCGCGCCGCTCTGGACAAGACAAGAATCGATGCTTCACAAATGCAAAGCTGGGTGCGTGAAGCGAAGCTAGCCGCGGCGGCTTACTTGCCGAAGCTTGATCTACCGTTTTCGGTGCCGGAGCTGAAGGAACTTCTGCTTCTCTGGCCTTTGGAACTCGCTTCGAAAGCATGAGCGGCTCGATGTCGTCAAACATCAGCATTGCTTGTCTTCTCGAGGCGACGGCCCAGCAAAGCGTCTGCGGTATGGGCTTCAAGAGCCGAACAGCGCCCGATCAGGCTGTCGTGCTCCGCACTTACTGCATTGAATAGCTAAGTCATCCAGGTTCGCGAACCCATATGCTGCCTTCACTCCTTGCTCGAGAAATACAGAACGGCCTGAAGCATTTCCTGCGGACCGGCTTCGAGCCATCTGACCCTCTTTTTGCCGGCGTCATGCAACGCTTTACCGAAGACGAGGCACGCTGGATGAAAGGGCCTTACATCCAGGTGGGGCTACCGTTTCGCACCGGAACGCACGGCACCAAATACTTCGGGAGCTTTGAGACCGAATTTCCCGGACACGTCCATCAGGAGGTGGCGTGGCAACGGCTGACCAGCAACCGCGCGGCGGCGAGCACGTTGGTGGCTACCGGCACGGGGAGCGGCAAGACCGAATGCTTTTTGTACCCACTGCTTGACCACTGCGCCCGTGCTCGTGGCGATGGCGTGGTCGGGGTCAAAGCACTGGTGATCTACCCGATGAATGCGCTGGCCGCCGATCAGGCCCGGCGCTTTGCCCAGATCATTGCCCAGACACCGGCATTCAAGGGATTGCGCGTCGGCTTGTTTGTGGGTGGGCGCTCGTGCAAGTATGGCCGGGGCCTCATGGCCATGACGGCCACCAGCGTGATTACCGACCGCGAGACGCTGCGCAAAGACCCGCCTGACATCTTGCTGACCAACTACAAGATGCTCGACTATCTGCTGATTCGCCCCAAGGACCGGCTGCTGTGGGCCAAGAACACGGCGGAGACCTTGCGCTATGTGGTGGTGGACGAGTTGCATACCTTCGATGGTGCGCAAGGGACGGACTTGGCGCTGCTGCTGCGCCGACTGCGGGCACGCCTGCAAACGCCGGACGGTCACTTGATTTGTGCTGGCACGTCGGCCACCTTGGGCGGCAATGCGGATACGGCGCCACTGCGTGAATACGCGCGACAAATCTTCGGCGTGGATTTTCCGCTGGAATCGGTCGTCACGGAAAACAGACTGACCGAGGGAGAATTCCTTGGTGAGAGCACGATCGAGCATGTGCTGTATCCACGGCCTGATTTTGATACGGTGCTGGATACCGACCAGTATCCGTCGCAACAAGCAGCGGTGGCGGCGTGGTTCGCCTTGTTCTTCCCTGGGCTGGAACTGCCTGCCGATGTGGATGACCCTGCCTGGCGCCGTGCGCTGGGTGGCTTGCTCAAGAAACATTTGCTGTTCGTGAATCTGCTCAAGCTGCTGAAAAGCCAGATCGTCTCGCTGGCCGAGTTGCAGCAGCAGATGCAAGGCCCCTTGCCTGAAGGCGCACGTGCTCATATCGGCCAGGTGCTGGATGCTTTGCTGGTGTTGGTGGCTTGGGCGCGTGACCCGGTCGGCCGCCCCTTGGTGACGCTTAGGGTGCAACTCTGGATGCGCGAGCTGCGCCGGATGGTGGCGCAGGTGTGCGGCGATACGCTGAACATTGAGCTGCGCGCCGACAGTGACGTCAAGCGCGAGCCCGGCAAGCTGTATCTGCCGCTGTTGCAGTGTGCGGATTGCCATACCACCGGCTGGCTTAGTCGGCTGCCCAATGGTCAATCCAGGCTGGTCACCGATCTCGACGAAATTTACAACACCTGGTTTGCCGGGCAGCCGGAAGCGCTGCGCCTCTATGCGCTCGCTGGATTGAAGCGTCCATTGTGCGATGGTATTGCCCAGCGAGTTTGTACCCAATGCGGCCATCTCCAAAGTGGTCCGGGGGAATGCGCGGCCTGCGGCCACGGGGATCTGGTGGATGTATTCCGGGTGACGGCGAACCGCTCCACCACCACCAAAGCGGGTGTCGCGCATGTATGGCACGACCCGACGTGTCCGGCCTGTGGCAGCAAATTCAGGCAGCTCTTGCTCGGTGCTCGAAATACAACGCTCGGTGCCGTCACGATTGAACAAGGCTGGGCCAGCCCGTTTAATGACGACAAGAAGCTGATTGCTTTTTCTGATTCGGTGCAGGATGCAGCGCACCGGGCCGGCTTCTTCACGGCACGAACGTATCTCAACACGGTGCGCACTGGCCTGTCGCAGGTGATCGACCAGATCGCCACGCCGCAGTGTTCATGGAGCACTTTTCTAGATCAGTCGGCGCAACTGTGGCTGACGGAAGGATCGCCACTTGCGATGCCGGTCGAACGCTTTGTCTCGGAATTCATCGGTCCGGACATGATGTGGCAACGGGACTGGGCAGTATCACTCCAGGGCCTGGACAGCTTGCCCGGCGGAAGCCAATTGCCGGCAAGGGTGCAAAAGCGTCTCGCCTGGCAGGCGTTTGCCGAATTCACTTATCTCAGCCGCCGAGGGCGCAATCTTGACGCCATTGGTAAAGCCACGGTGGCACCACGACTGGCCGACATAGAACTCGCCGCCGAAGCACTGCTGCCCGTGTTGCATGAAAACTTCGGTATCCGTCACGCGGACCAGAGAACCGTGGTGCAGTGGCTGTGGGGGTTCGTGTGTCATCTGCGTCAGCGCGGTGCAGTGGGCCACCCCGAGCTAATGAAATACGCCTTGGATGGCAACGTCTTTGGCCTGACCCATTCGGCAGGTCGGAGCGAGTGGATGCCGCGCATGGGCGACCGTTCACCCCACCCGATGTTTCTGTCGCTGGGCAAAGAGCGCGGGTTTGACCATCTGGTGAATCCACAAGCGCAAACCTTCTTTCAGACCTGGCTACAGGCGACCTTGGGCGCCAATGGATTGCTACCCAGTAAAGCGGATGAAGCGATCTACACGCAGGCTATTGATGTGCTGGTGCGAACAGGGGTTTTGTCACGCATCGCCAACGATCCCTTTGATGCAATCTGTTTGAACCCGGCGGCTTTGGTGTTGGAAACGCGGCTCGTGCGATTGGTGTCTGCGCAAGGCAAGCGCGGGCTCACCGTACCGGAGGATTCGGCAGATGCCTTGCTCGGCATGCCCTGTCTCGACGCCCCGCAGGAAAACTATGCCGAAAAAGTGGATGCCGGTGGTTGGCTCGCTAATCGCTTCAGCCGGGGTGACTTGCGACGGGTGTTTTCTGCCGAGCATACCGGGCTGCTGCAACGCGATCAACGCGAGGCACTCGAGCTGCGCTTCAAGGCCAAGACCCCGCACCCCTGGTATGAGAACTTGCTGTCGGCTACGCCAACGCTGGAGATGGGGGTCGACATCGGGGACTTGTCCTCAGTGCTGCTCTGCTCGGTGCCACCGAATCAGGCGAGCTACCTGCAACGCATCGGGCGTGCCGGCCGGCGCGACGGGAATGCATTTACCGCCACACTCGCTGATGGCGCCAGTCCGCACGATCTGTACTTCTTTGAAGATACCAACGAGATGCTTTTGGGTGAGGTGGTGCCGCCCGGCATCTTCTTGAAAGCTGCTGAAGTGCTGCGCCGGCAGATGTTCGCGTTTTGTCTCGATGATTGGGTCGGATCGGGTATCCCCGACACCGCACTACCTGACAAAACCAAAGAGGCGCTCGATGCGCGGGACAGCCTCGACCAAACACGCTTTCCTTATACGTTCCTGGACTACATCCTGGCGCATGAAGAGCGCCTACTGGAGGGCTTCAAGGCATTGTTGGGGGCCGACCTTGATGATCGCGTCGCCGATCGCTTGCAGGGCTTCATGCAAGGCACGGAAGAAGACAATGCCCTGCGTCTGCGGCTCAGCAAACTGCTGGAGGAGCTGGCCAAGGAACGCAAGATGCATCAGGAGCGTGGCAAACAGGTGAAAAAGCAAATCAACGCTCTCAAGGCAGGTCCGCAGGATGAGGCCACGAGGAATGAGATCGACCACCTGGAACGCGAGCGGCAAAAGACGATAGAACTTGTCAAGGAAATCAATCAGCGTGAGTTGCTTAATACATTGACCGATGCGGGGCTGATACCAAACTATGCCTTCCCCGAAGCTGGCGTGGAATTGAAGTCACTGCTTTGGCGCAAAAAAGGCAGTGATGACCCTGTTGATTCGGGAACCTACATTTCCTTACCTGCTGAACGTTATGAACGCCCCGCGCAGTCGGCCTTGTCTGAATTTGCGCCGGAAAATGTGTTCTACGCCAACCAGCGCCGGGTTGAGATTGACCAGATCAACATGAGTCTGTCTTCCTTGGAAAATTGGCGCATGTGCCCGACTTGTCAGCACATGGAGAACCTTGAGATTCACGCGGATGGCCACGGATCATGTCCGCGCTGTGGCGATCCGATGTGGGCTAACATTTCGCAGAAGCAACTGCTCTTGCGGTTCAAACAGGCGATTGCCAACAGCAACGACACGGATGTACGCATTGATGACAGCGCCGAAGATCGCGAGCCCAAGTTTTTTGTGCGCCAGATGCTCGCCGACTTTGAGAAGAAGGACATCACGGAGGCGTACCGTATCAAGGCCCTCGATATGCCCTTCGGCTTTGAGTTCATCGAACATGTGGTGTTCCGGGATGTGAATTTCGGTGAGCCCACGAAAGCGGGGGCAGTTTATGCCGTGGCGGGGCAAGAGCGGTTGCGACCGGGTTTCAAGCTGTGCAAGCACTGCGGACAAATTCAGCGGGCACCGCGAAATGCACGCGAACGAGAGCAAGCCCAGTTTCACGCCTTCGACTGCGAAAAGCGTGGCAATGACGACCCGACCAACATCCTGGAGTGCTTGTACCTCTATCGCGAGTTTTCATCGGAGGCACTGCGGATTCTGGTGCCCTACACCAAGTCGGGCGTTGACGAAGCTTCTGTTCAGTCCTTTATGGCGGCGGTGCGAATCGGCCTCAAAAGGCGCTTTGGTGGCAAGGTCGATCACTTGCGGATGGTGACGCAGGAGGAAAAAGGTCAGGACGGTGCAGCCAATCGACAGTATGTGATGCTCTACGACTCGGTTCCGGGGGGTACGGGCTATCTGCATGAACTGCTGGCCAATGAAGCAAAGACGCTGCTTGAGGTGTTTCGTTTGGCCCTGGCTCACCTTTCCGGCTGTTCGTGTAATGCCGTTGCAGAAAAGGATGGCTGCTACCGCTGCGTTTATCAGTACCGTCTTGGCAAGGCGATGGCCCTCGTCTCGCGTGACCGGGCAAGGACGATCCTCGAACATCTGGTGGAAAACTTGGATCAACTGGAACGTGTCGCTTCAATCTCCGAGATTTACATCAACCCCAATTTTGATTCCGAACTTGAGGCGCGTTTCATTGAGAGCCTGCGCCGCCTGAGCGGTGTGGGGGGGCTGCCATTTATCAAGTTGGTGCAGGAGATCGTTCAGGGGAAGTCCGGCTATCTGCTTGAAGTAGGAGAACAGCGCTACTGGGTCGAACCACAGGTGGATCTTGGCCTTAATGAAGGGGTTAGCGCACCGTGCCGGCCAGACTTCGTTTTGCGGCCAACGCAAAGTCTTTCCCAACGCCGTGCGATAGCGGTCTTCTGCGATGGTTGGGCGTATCACCACGCTTCGACACGAGAGGACGCAAACAAACGTAGCGCCTTGGTGGCAAGCGGCAAGTTCTGGGTCTGGTCGGTGACGTGGGAAGATGTCCAGTCCGCCATGGACGGCAAACTTGAAACGACTTTGGCGGATGGTCTTGAGACCATGTGCTTCAACCTCAAGGACATGCTTCCGCCCCCGCTGCGCTCCATGCTGAACGACACCTACTGGACTCAGCACGCAGTGGTTGTACTGCTTCAGTGGCTTGGCAAACCTACAGGCGAGAGCGGCGATCAATTCGCCAGTAAGTTGGCACACCATGCAGGGGCGACGGCATTCCGAATGGTCCCCAATCCTACCAGCGCTGAACTGGTGGAAACGCGAACAAAGCTGGTGCAATTTTGGGATGGCATGGATCATCTTCCCTGCGATCGGCCTACCCAGAGCGTTGCGTGCGGCAACGTCAATGATCCATCGTTGACGCTACGCTATTGGTGGCCAAGCGAGCTGGTCAATGCGACGCTACCCGCGCCGCCGAGCCCGGGATTCGTGATCTTCAATGAAGCGCATTTGCAGGACGAACCGCAGCGACATCTGACCTGGCGGCGCTGGTTGTGGTTATTCAACATATTCCAAACACTGCCGGGTGTTCTCATGGCAACCCAGCCGGGGCTGGAGGCGGGCGATCATGAATGGATCACTCTTTCTACGGCTGCGCGGTCAAGCTCGGGCTCTTCAGGTGCAACGCAGGCGGCCGCTTGGGAGAGTGTCATCGAGCAAGCGATGGGGTCCTTAGCCGATGGGTTGCATAGTCTGATGGATGCCGGTTTGCCGCCACCAGAAGAGGTGGGTTATGAGCTGGAACATGAGGGCGAAGTGGTGGCCGAAGCCGAGCTGGCTTGGCTACAGTGCAAGTTGGTGTTACTGATGCCGGTTCACGCCGCGAGTGCTCCTGTATGGGAACTCAATGGCTGGAGAACCCTGATTGCACAAGATGAATGGCAACAACGTTTGGCCGAAGAACTCGGCAAACACACCGATCAAGCAGATAAGCATCAGGAGGGTCAAGAATGAGCTTCAAACCAAAAGTGGCATTGGCGCAGGACTTTCTGGTGAATCTGGCCACCCTGTCGTCTGCGGTGCAGGGCAAGGTGTTGAAGTGGGCTCTGCGCTTTCAAAGCGATCCGACCGCCAACGGCATCAACTACGAACCTATCCATGGCGCGCGCGACAAGAATCTTAAGTCGGTGCGCATCGATCAGGACTGGCGCGGTATCGTCTTCAAGCCACCAGCGGGTGATGTCTACGTGCTGATGTATGTGGACCGCCACGATGCCGCATATAGTTGGGCAGAGGGACGCCGGATTGCTGTCAATCCAACGACGGGCGCGCTGCAAGTCTTTGCGGTCGAGAGCTTGGTGGAACCGGCGTTGGAGCAGGCGCGATACGCAGACGCGCAACCTTCTGCGAAAGTTTCATCGACCCTTACCCCTGAACCGGCCAAAGTGGCACCAATATTTTCTTCACTGTCAGATCAGGACTTGCTCGGAATCGGAACTCCTCAAGAGTTGCTGACGCAGGTTCGTTCGATTCAATCAGAAGCCGAGTTGGACGCATTGCAGAGCTACTTGCCTGTGGAGGCGTACGAAGGCTTGTTCCTGATTGCCGCTGGGGACAGTGTCTCTGAGGTTTTGATGTCGCGTGAAACGCGAATTGACAAGCCCGTCGACATCGAAGACTTCGCTGCCGCGATCGAAACTGCGGAGTCGCAAGCACGCTTCGTTGTGGTGGCGGATGAAGAGACCATGGTGGCCATACTCAATGCACCGCTGGCGCAATGGCGTGTGTTTCTGCACCCAACCCAGCGAAAGTTGGCGCAAGGGGATCGTAGCGGCCCAATGCGGGTGCTGGGCGGTGCAGGAACGGGTAAGACCGTGCTCGGCATGCACAGGGCTAAATGGCTGGCCGAACAACGAGCGACGACCGAGAAGAAAGTCTTCTTCACCACCTTCACCCGTAACCTGGCCGCCGATATCGAGGAAAATTTGAAGACGTTGTGCAGTCCGGCAACCATGCAAAAGATTGAAGTAAAGAATCTGGATGCCTGGGTCAACAGCTTTCTGCGCCGCCACAAGTACGAGCACAAGATCGTCTACAACCGCAAGCAGGATGAAGCCGCCGACGCATGGCAGAGTGCCTTGGCGCTTCAGGATTCCAGTCTCGCATTGTCGTCAGCGTTCTATGAAGAAGAACTTGAGCGCGTTGTGTTGGCTCAGGGAGTTTCCACTCGAGATGAGTACCGTCTAGCGAAGCGAACCGGCCGTGGTACGGTATTGACGCGCGGGAAACGCGATGCCATCTGGCCCGTGTTCGAGGAGTACCGTGCACAGCTCGCCAGCAGGAAACTCAAGGAAGTCGACGACGCTTACCGTGATGCTGCTGCTTTGCTTCAGGACAAGCCGCAAGGCTATTCGTCGGTGATCGTCGACGAGACGCAGGATTTTGGTCCGCAGGCACTGCGTCTGCTCCGGGCCATCGTACCCAAGGGGCAAAACGACCTGTTCTTTGTGGGTGATGGACATCAGCGCATCTACTCGCGCAACCGTGCATCGATGAGCGCCTGTGGCATTGATATTCGAGGTCGGGCGCGCAAGCTCTATCTGAACTACCGTACTACAGAAGAAATCCGGCGGTTGGCGGTTGCCACGCTGGAAAGCTGTGAGGTAGATGATCTTGATGAAGGCTCTGACGAAGTCAAACGGTACAAGTCGCTTTCACATGGCGCGGCGCCCAAGACGCTCGACTTCCAACACTTGGAAGATGCGCTTGGTAGCTTGCAACCTCTATTGAAGGCCAGTCTTGCCGAGGGGCGATCTGTTTGTGTGATTGTCCCGACCAAGCACGATGCGAGCGCGGTTTATGGATGCTTGAAGGCAGGGAAAATATTGGCGACGATACTTGGTCCCGATGAGCGTGATCAGCCCGACTCAAAGGCGGTTCGTATTGCCACAATGCACCGGGCGAAAGGCTTGGAGTTCGATGAAGTGGTGTTGTTGATTCCCCGCAATTGGGTCGACGTTAGATCAGGGGCGGACAACAGTCAGCGACTCAAGTACGTCGCATTGACAAGGGCGAAGAGGGTTGCAACGGTGATGCAGTATTGATGGTGACGTCGCATGATCTACTGCAATTGAACACAAGAAGCAGCTATAAAAGTACGTTGTCCCGGTAGTGTCCGGTTAGTGCATGCGGCAAGGAATCGAAAATTTAGGGTCATTAAACCGGAACCTAAGAAAAGTGGTAATTCCCCAATATGAGCGGATATTTCAAATGGCTGGACTTTTCAAGCGCGGAGCGCGAACGCACCTTTACCATCCTGGCATCACTTGAGGAAAAGGGAACCGTCGATGACTTGGGGGTCGGCGCAGTACGGGATGCAATTGCCGATCACCATTTTCCAGGCATCAGCACGATCCAGACACGAGCCAAGTATTTTCTGTTTCTTGCCTGGATATTCAAGTCACTGGAGCAGAGTCAGGTCGCGGATGAGCGAATTGAGGCGTCCCTCAAGGAAAGGGAAGTCAGGCTGATCCTTGCGTTGCTTGGAAATCCTGATGTCGAGAAAGATCGCGACGGACTGATAGGCAAGGAGGCGAAGGAAAAGCTCAAGCGATTTCCCTCAAGCGTCTACTGGAACGGATTGCGAGCGTTTGGCATATGCAAGTTCGAGGGGTCATTAGCTGAATACCTTCAGGCGATACCGGAGACCAGGAAGCTTCGTCGATCAAGTATCCGGAAGATGGAGGCAAGCAATGAGCCAGAAGAGGAGCCGGGTAACTGGGATGGCGACGTGCCGGAGCCACCGCCTGAGTTTCCCGCCGAATCGATTTTCGCTCTGGATGTCGATCAGGCGCGCTACCTGTCCGAACGGGCCTGCTCCCTTGCTGGTCCGGTCGGCGATGAAACACTTCTGTCCTGGTGCTTGAGAAAAATCCCTGGGCTGGATCCCTATGGTTTTACGAACAGTTGGGACTTGGCATCATTGGCTGGTATGCCGCGCCACTTAGGTTCAGGTCTGCGCCACGCCCGTAATTTTTCAATTGCGGTTCAGGGGGCGTCTGCCGTGTATTACGTTCTGCTGGCACGGAAGATCAACCATACTGAAGTGATCGCCAGATACGAATCGGATCTGATGGCGTGGATGCGCGATATGGCCGAGTTCAGTGAAGACCTTTGCGCATGGTTCGACAATATCGGCGAATTCTGGTCATGGGTAAAGCTCGCCAATCCACGAGTGGAAAGGGATGTCGTCTTTATCGATACATGGTGTGCCGCGTTGCGGGACGCTAAATTCGCTCCGGCGCGAATTGATCAGGTTTTGACCGCGAAGACCACGAAACTGATCAAGGACCGGGAATACAGCTTGAAGAAAGGGCTGGCACGGTTGAGCAATCCGGCGGCCTTAAAGCGCTGGGAGGCCAATGTTGGAGCGACGCCGCTGAGCTATCGATGGGGCAATGCAGCAAGATTCATAAGTGACATTCGTGCGGGGCTGATGAGGAAGGGGCATGGCGATGCTTAATGGCTACGATCGTCTGCTACTTACTCAAGCAATAGTTCCACCGATCGGCTATGCACTCGATGAGGCGCTTGGAACCACATACTCACTCGATTTGCTAGCCTTGGTCGCCGTATCGCTAGCAGCGTCGGGCGTGGATGCAGAAATGCTGGAGAAGCCCGAGCCTGGCGACGCGCTGGCGCTGCTTGAGGCGGTGCGGCGCAATATTCGTAGGTTCACTATTTGCTGCCAAGCCGGCGCAATCCACGTTCCACGGGAGTTCAAGGATGTGTTCCTATGGCTGGAGCCGAGCGTCGTTGAAGTTTCTTCGCCACACGACAACGGGGTGTTTCATCCAAAGCTTTGGTTACTGCGCTTCGTTGCGGATTCTGGCGCTGTGCGCTATCGCTTTTTGTGTTTGACCAGGAATCTGACCTTTGATCGATCATGGGATACGGTTCTTTGCCTGGAAGGCGATCTACCAAATCGAACCAACGCCTATTCCAGAAACCGGCCCTTGGCGGATTTCGTGTCTGCGCTTGGTAAGGGTGAACTCAAGCCAAAAAACCTCGGCGCCCTGAACAAAGACCGGATCGATCGCATTGCCGATGAGGTATTGAAGGTCGACTTTGAAGTGCCTGACGGATTTTCGGAATTCAAGTTCTGGCCGATAGGAATCAACAACGCCATTCGGCGACTTCAACCAATCTGCCCAACTGTCAGGGAGAGAGTTCCTCGTGGTATCGCCGTTTGTCACGAATGGCTTTGTGCAGGCGTTGATTGACGATGGCGTGAATAGCCACCTTGTATCACGTGCCGATACATTGAACAGCCTCGACCAATGCACATTGGAATCTCTCGCGACTTCCGAAATGGAGCGATTCTGGCAACTTGTAGATCACGAAGCCGATGCCGCATCGCCACTGAGTGGCCTGCATGCAAAACTCTTTCTGGCTGATGATGGATGGAACGCACATCTTTGGACGGGTTCAGCCAATGCAACCGATGCGGCGTTCGGTCGGAACATCGAATTCCTGGTGCAACTGAAGGGTCAGAAGAGCCGCCACGGAATCGCCTGCCTGATGGCCCCCGGCAGTCCAAAACAGCGTGGCGGATTTAGAGATCTGCTTTCAAGTTATGTTCCGGACCCCGAGAATCCGACAGTGGTAGACGAAGACCTGCAGACCAAGCAACGCCAGCTTGATTACATGACCAAGGACTTGGCGGGCGGACAACATATCTCGGCGAGTGTTGCGACGCCGACTGATGGCCAGTACCAGCTTACTGTTCGGATTGCACTTGTAGGCATCGTTGCCGTCAAAGGGCAGAGGCCCGATATCAGGGTCCGTCCAATCTCACTTCCAGAAGCTTTTTCGCAACGAGGCACACAGCTACAGGATGGCTCCATGGAAGTCCTGTTCGCCGGGCTATTGCTAAATCAACTGACGGAGTTCATCGTCATCGATGCGGAACTCCCGGGCACGGATCTGAAGTCCTCTGCGGTGACACGTGTTTCGATTCAGGGTATGCCGGAACGAAAAGTGCGCGAAGACTCCGCACTTTTGAGTCAATTGAGGTCTTCGGATGACTTGGTGCGCTACCTTGCGCTTCTACTTGCCGATGATTCCGCGAGCCTGGCATACGCGATTCGGGAACAACGGCGGCGATCACGCAAAACGAAACATCAGGTGAGCGCATCGCCAGTTGCCATCTTTGAAACCCTGCTTCGCGGATTAGTTGGGAATCCCCAAATGCTCGACGAACTGGAAGGACTGTTCGACCAGCAGAACGCGGTCGAGGGCGCTGCGGATTTCTTGAAGTCCGATGCCTTCTTGCAGATATGGAAACCCTTCTGCCAGGCGAGAAAGCAGTTGCAGACACTATGATGAAGCCAAACTGGGACAGTATCGAAGAGAGCGTCCTCGACAAGCTTAAGCCGTTCCAACGGCGCACTGCGGAATGGGCGTTTTCTCGCCTTTATCCTGACGGAGGAGAGCCGAGCTCTAGAAGATTTCTGGTCGCAGACGAGGTCGGCCTCGGCAAGACGCTTATCGCGAAAGGCATTATCGCCAAGGCGCTGCGCCATCTCCAGGCGAAGGTCAAGCGCATCGATATCGTCTATATCTGTTCGAACAGGGACATTGCTCGGCAAAATCTCTCGCGCCTCAGAATAGACGGTCTTGATGGCGTCGATTTCACTCCGCATGATCGACTGACCCTCCTGCCGCTCGTAGAAAATTGGCACAACGACAATAGAACAAGTGCTTTTCGGCGGACGGGTGTGAACATGATCTCGCTGACACCCGGAACATCGTTGGAACTGAGTGGAGGTACGGGCCTCGCGCGCGAAAGGGCGTTGATCTTGCTGATGCTTAAACCCGTCTGTCCGGATATTTCCGAAACGCGCTTGCGCAACATGCTCCACTATCCGAGTGAACTACCGGGCTTCGAGCGCGAACTTCAAAAGCTCAAGGACTTTTATCGCATTGATACTACCTTGCAGGATGGATTTTCCAAGGCGGTGCGACGGAGCAAGAGGCTTTATACCGACATTCATCAGTTATCAGAATCGTTTTCGCGACAACGTTTAAATATCGATGGAGCAGCAGAGCCCTATGTAAGCGCGCGCAGGTTGATTGGAGAATTGCGGCAGACTCTGGCAACGGTTTGCATTGACGCTCTGGAGCCAGATCTGGTCATTCTCGATGAATTTCAGAGATTCGCTCATCTGCTGACCCCTAGCGATGAACAGGCCGCAGACGCGGAACTGGCACAACGTCTGTTCGACTATTCCGACAAGAACGCGAGCGTTAAGGTGCTGCTTCTTTCGGCTACACCTTACCAAATGTTTTCGGTGGTGGGGGAACGTGCCAGCGATCAGCACTATGCTGAGTTTGTAAAGACCAGCGGCTTCCTGTTTGGCAACGATGTAGAGGCCAGGAAAGCGCTCGAAGGGGAGTTAAGTAGTTTTAACTCCTCACTTTTTTCTCTGCATGACCAAACTGAGGAGCAGCTCCCAAAGATTATTGCATTGCGCAAGTCCATCGAAAACCGCCTTCGCAACATCATGGTGCGGACTGATAGGGTTAACGCCACTGACCAGCGCGACGCGATGATCAGCACAATTACAGATCCGCATGTGATCCCGAACACGAGCGATATCGTCGCCTATGCCAGTTTGCAGAAAATTGCATACAAGTTGGGGCAACCAGATCTACTGGAATATTGGCGTTCAGCGCCATACCCGTTGAGTTTCCTTAGTGGTTACGGACTCCAGGCTCTTCTGGAAAGGAAACTGAGTAAGGCAGATCCGGATTTTGACCGTTTGCTTAACGTGCCCGGTGTCTTCCTTTCTCCGCAGCGAGCCAAATTGAGGACTGTCAGCGATCTGCCCAATCCGAGGCTAAGGAAGCTGGTTGGCGACCTTCTGGATGCAGGCATGGCGAAGATGCTTTGGATTCCGCCATCGCTGCCGTACTACGCACTCGGCGGGGCTTATTCGGCAATGGGGGATGCAGCGCGAACCAAGCGCCTTGTTTTCTCCAGCTGGCGAATGGTGCCGCGCGCGTTGTCCGTGGTTGTTAGCGAGTCTTTCGTGAACGCCGTGGCAGAGATATATCGCGAGCGGCACGGAAGCCGACCTAAAGATGTCAGCGGGCTGTTGAAATTTGCCGAAACCGGGGGTGGGGCATTTGCGTTGCGCTACCCGTGCTGGAGCATGGCAACCAGGATCGACCCAATAACTGTTTCGAAGCGAATTACGGCGGCGAGTCTGGTTCCATCTTGGACCTCCGTGATTGAGGCGTGCACACAGGAACTTGCGGCCGAGATTCGGAAGTTGGAGCGGTATCAGAATCCTGACAATCCGCGTAGCGATGAGCGCTGGTACTGGTTTGCGCCCCTGTTGCTTGATCGCGATCACTTCGGTGCCGAGTGGGAACAATGGTTCGGAGATTCCGGGAAAGTTCCTTCTTGGCTTGAAGGCGCTGACGCCTTAGCAGTGTTAGATCGTCTGAAGACGGAGCTGAAGGCCGAGCAACTCTCACTTGGTCGTATGCCTGATGATCTGCTCAGCATCATCGCTGCGCTCGCGATCGCAGGGCCGGGTGTTTGCGCATTGCGGTCTCTTAGTGGCACTTTTGCAGATGCTGCCAGCCTCGCGTCGATATCCGCCGCAGCTGCCAAGATTGCCAACTCGTTCCAAACTAATTTCAACACGCATGACAGCGCCGTTTTGATTCGTGCCGTCGCAGCGGATAAGGACGCCGACTATTGGCGACAGGTGCTCTGGTACTGTGGTGAGGGCTGCCTCCAGGCAGTTATAGACGAGTATGTTCACGTACTGGTTCACGATAAGCCGCACAAGGCCCCAACCGACCAGAATGAGCCACAGGAGCCTTGGGATACGGTTGCTGAATGCGTTGGCATAGCATTGGGACTCAAGCCAGCAACCCTCGTGCCGGATTCGCTTGAAAGCAAGGACGGCATTTATAGTTTAGTTTCCGCGCCGGTCCGGGGCGGAGTGCGGCACGCCCGCCCGTTGCTGGAAGACAAGCATGAAACAGATCGCGAGGGGCCGACGACCACTGGGCGTTTGCGCGACGCATTCAATTCGCCTTTTCTTCCCTTTGTGCTGTCCAGCACCTCCATAGGGCAGGAGGGATTGGATTTCCACTGGTACTGCCATGCCATCGTTCACTGGAATCTGCCGTGGAATCCTGTCGACTTCGATCAACGCGATGGCCGCATTCATCGCTTCAAGAATCACGCGGTCCGCAAGAACCTGGCCTTTGATCTCGGATTCGAGGTGTTGCAGGCTGATCTGCATGAGAATCTGTGGAAGAGGGTTTTTTTACTCGCAGACGATCGATTGACCAGATCAAGTAAAACCATGGATGGAATGAAACCGTGTTGGCTTTACGAGAGGGGCGAACTGAAGTCGCCGATATCGCATGCGGAATGGTTTCCGAATCAATTCGGCCGCGCCGCGACAATTGAGCGCCATATCCCAATGATCCCGCTGAGCCAAGACGAGGAGCGCTATGATCGATTGCAAAAATCGCTTGCCGCGTACCGTCTTGTGTTTGGTCAGCCGCGCCAGGAGGATATGTTGCGCTATCTCCAGCGTCATTTCACGTCCGAACAATTGGCCGTTTGGATCAGCGATCTTGCAATTGACTTAAGCCCTCCCTAGTCCGAAGGCTAACAATGTCGTCTCTGGAAGCAATGGATGAGGTCGATCGCCATTTCTTCAAGGGCGGTCAAAACAGAACGATTCTGCGCGGCGGCCAAGCTGCGTATGGCGCATGGAAACTGGTGGAGGGGATTCCGATTGCATGGAGGGATTCAACGAGGTGTGGGACCCAAGCGCGAGATAGAAAGGAGCATGGCTTAGGCCGTGCTTACCGATTTGACACTCCCAACGTGCATCAACAGCAAGATCTGACCTCCTCCCACTGCGCCGCACTACTTAGCTAACCCGCCCTCCGCGGGAACCAGCGTCATCCGGTTTCGTTATCGATCTGTAGTTCTTCGAACCGCGCGGGTAGCCCGGAAAGGCGCCGTGTCGGTGTCTGAATCGCTTTTTCCAGCACGGCGGCACCGCTGACCAGCGTCACACGCATACGTGCGCGGGTCACGGCGGTATAGACCAGTTCGCGAGTCAGCACCGGATTGTGGTCCTCGGGAAGGAGGACAAGTACCTGGTCGAACTCGGATCCCTGCGACTTGTGCACCGTCATGGCAAAAGCGGTTTCGTGGGCGGGCAGGCGAACCGGAGCCACGGCGCGGAATCCTGCATCGCCCTCCGGGAATAACACCATCAGCGCGCCCGAGGCATCCGGCATGACGATGCCGATGTCGCCGTTGAACAGCTTCAGCACGTAGTCGTTGCGCAGGACCATCACGGGCCGGCCGGGGTACCACTCCGACTGCTCGCCGGGATCAAGGGGGTGCTTGAGGGCGGAGCGGAAATGCTTGCTGACCAGGCGATTGATTGCATCGACGCCGCGCGCACCGTCGCGGACGGCGCACAGTGTGCGGAAGCGTGCGAAGGCGGCCGTCGCCGAATCCGGGTTTCTACCATCGGCACGCAGCGCATCGAGATAGCCCGCGTAGCCAGCGAGTATCGCCTGCACCGATTCGTCGCGCGGTACGGACCCACCATCGTCAAGCCACTGCAGGGTGCCGCTCGTATCTGACCTCAGCCGGGCGATGGCACCGGCGCTGTCGCCGGAATTGATGTCCGCAGCCAGTTGCCCGATGCCCGAGTCGCTGGCAAACCGGAAGTTGCGCGTGAGCCAGACGACCTGGTCTTGCAGCCCGCTCTGTGCCACTGGCTTGGGTGTCTGAATGGCCGCACCGGGCATGGCGCACAGGGATGCAATCTGATCGATCCGTGCCTTGGAGAGCGAGGGGTCGGCGCTGAGTTCGGCGAACACTGCGCCGGATTCGACGGCGGCGAGCTGATCCTTGTCTCCCAGTAGGATGATGCGGGCGTCGTCGGGTACGGCTTCGATCAAGCGGGTTGCCAGCGCCAGGTCGAGCATCGAAGCCTCATCGACCACCAGGGCATCGATCGCCAGCCGGTTTCCGGCGTGGTGACGGAAGCGGCCGCCGGTAGGCATCACACCGAGAAGCCGGTGGATCGTGTAGGACTCGGTGGGCAGCCGTGCCTGAATTTCCGTCGGCAGGTGGCTGGCTCGCAGTCGCACGGCTTCGGTCATGCGGGCGGCGGCCTTGCCGGTGGGTGCAGCCATGGCGATACGACAATCCGGATCTTGTTCGAGCAGGCAGGCCAGCAGGCTGACCACCGTGGTGGTCTTGCCGGTTCCCGGACCGCCGCTGATGATGGTGACTTTGCCCAGAAGGGCCATGGCGACGGCGATCTGCTGCCAGTCGGCGGCATCGCCGAGGGCTGCTTGGTTGTCAGCAAACAGTGACGTCAGCCGTGCGCCGAGTGATGCAGGAATCTCGGGGGCGGTCTGCGTGGCATGTCGCCCCGCGAGGCCGCGGGCGAGCCGGCACTCGTAGTCGAAATACCGGTGAAGGTAGAGCCGGCCATCCTGGTCGAGGATCAAGGGCATGGCACCGCGCGATTCGGGTTGGCCCGTGACGCCGGACTCCAGCAGCCGCTGCCGCACCGTCTCCGCGTCCGACCCGTCGTTCAGGGCTGCGGCGATATCGGACAGATCGGTACAGACATTGCCGTCGAGGGTTGCCATGCTGACCACGAAGGCAGCGCGCTGTGCAACCCGTGCGGCGCTTTCCGGTGCGCCGGTATCGCGCGACCAGCGCCGAATCCGGTCGGCGAACCCATCCGCCAGAACGCGACTCGAGAACACCGTGGTATCAGTGCTCATGGTTTGACCTTCGCCGGCGATTTACTCAACTGCTGGCCAAACAGCGCGTTCAGTTGCAGGATCGTCTCATGCGGCGGGACATGGGCATAGACACCGGTGGCGGTGCCGTCGCCGTTGCGCCATGCAGGACGAACGCCACGAACGAAGAGATAGAGCACGCCACCGAAGTGTGTTTCGTAGCGGTAGCCGGGGATTCGCCGTTGCAGATAGCGGTCGAGCGCGACTGCATACAGAAGGTATTGCAGGTGATAGCCGTGTTCGGCCATCGCGTTCGCAACCGGGCCGGCGTCGTAGTCCGCTGTCGCGAAGCCAAGGTGATTCGACTTCCAGTCTAGGATGTAGAAGCGGCCCTGGTGTTCGAAGATCAGATCGATGAAGCCCTTCAGATAACCTTCGAGGCGGCTGAAGGTGAGGCGCGGCCCGCCGTAGCCGAGTTGCGACATCAGCTCGTTCAAACCCGTGGCGGAAAGATGTGGGATCGGAAAGTTGAACTCGAGTTCGTTCAGCCGGCGCTGGCGGGTCACGCTGTCGAGGCGCAAGCCTTCACTGATTTCGGCCCCCGTTACGTCGACCAGCATCTGCCACAGCATTGCACGCAGACGCAAGCGGCCCTCAGCCTGGGGAACTCCAGGCAGCGATTGCGGATGGTTTTCCAGTGCCAGCGCGATGGCCCGGTCCCAGGTGCTGCTGTCGGTGAAGTCGGCTTCCTCGAACACAACGTGCACACACTCGCCGGCGGGGCCGCCGCGCGGGAAGCGCAGGATATCCTCCGGGGCGATGTCGGGGGGTGCGGCGCCCAGAGTCGTAGCGGTGCCAATACGCGCATCGTGGTCGCTGGCGGCGTGTTCGCTGATTGCGCCATAGCTCAGCCCGCTGTAACTGCTCAGGCGCCAGCCGCCTGGAATGACGGCGGGGGCAGCTTGGGCGGAGAGCGAGGCGGGGTCGGGCCTGGTCGGGCTCAGCGGGAGGCCGGCATCTGGCGGCAGAGCCGACACATTGATCGCGGCAGGTTCGGTGGCAGCGAGCGCCACACACGCGGCAGCTATTTCGGCTGGCGTGGTTTTGGCCGCAAACCATGCCTCGGGCGTGTGTCCATTGCCAGCAACCAGCCAGTTCAGCACGCTGCGCGTGCTCTCGGTGACGGAGGGTTTGCCAAATGACAGGTTCGTATAGCAACCCACCACCAGATAGCAGCGATGCACGGCACGGGTCAGGGCGACGTAGATGAGGCGCAGAAACTCGGCGGTGTTTTCGAGCTTGATTTTTGCCTTGATCTCTTTCGCAGCCTCGTCGTCAATTGCATCGCCGCGATAGTCGATGACTGGAATCCCCTCATCGTCGTGATATTCCGATCCTTCGATACCTGCTCCACCAAAGCTCGTCCGGCCATCCCACAGATAGGGACAGAACACGATCGGGTATTCGAGTCCTTTCGCCTTGTGGATGGTGATGATCTTGACCAGGTTCTGGTCGGATTCCAGGCGCAGCTGCGCCGCTTCATCCGCGCCGCCCTCGCTGCGCTGCGTGCGAAGGAAGCGCAGCAACCCTTCCGGCGAGGGGTGCGACTCGGACGCTTGATGCAGGCACTCGCCCAGATGCAGGAGATTGGTCAGGCGACGCTCGCCGTCGGGGCGAACCAGCATGCGTCCAGCGACCTTTTCGGTGGCAAGGAGCTTGCGGTACATGGGTCCGAAGCCGCGGCGCAGCCATTGTTCGCGATAGTCGCTGAACTGGAGCATGCGTTCCATGAGGGCGGCTTCATCGCCGGCGATGGCTTCGACTGCTGCGGCGTCGCAACCCATCAGTTCGGTCGCCAGCGCGGCGCGCAGCAGGCGATCGCGAGTGGGTTCGAGGACGCTGGTCAGCACCCGCTCGACCTCCTCGGCATCGCTGCTCTGGAACACGCTGGACTGCGAAATCTCGACGCTGCCGACGCCCAGTGCTTCGAGAGCGCGCTTTGTCTCGCCGCCTTGGGCGTGGCTGCGCACCAGCACGGCGATGTCGCCTGCGCGCAAGGGACTGCCGGCCACCTTGATCCGATCGTCCCCCGCCTCACGCAGGAGTCGGGCGATCTCGGCGGCGACAGCTTGTGCGACCGCCAGACGGGCGCTCTTTTTCGGCAGCGGGTTGGTCGCAAACAGCCGGTTCAAGGCGGCGAGCAGTTCGCGGCTTGAGCGCTGGTTGGCGACCAGAGAGGACTCCTGCGTTGCGTGCTGCCGGGCGCGCAGATAGGTGTGCAGATCAGCGTGGCGGAAACTGTAGATCGCTTGTTTCGGATCGCCGACGAGAAACAGGGGCGTGTCTTTGGCGCCGTAGATCGAGTGGAAGATCTCGAACTGCAGCGGGTCGGTGTCCTGGAACTCGTCGATCAGCGCGGCGGGAAAGCGAGCCTTCAGCGAAGCGGCGAGCCAGGGGTAGCTGCCGTTGGTGAGGCGTTCGTAGACATTGAACAGCATGTCGTCGAAGGACACGACGCGACGGGCATGCTTGGATTCGCGCAGCCGAACGCCGGCCTCGTCGAGCAGCCCCCGGATCAAGCGCAGACGGCGCAAGGCGAGTGCGCCATCGATGGTCTCGCGCTGAGCGAGGAAGGACTCTGCTGCCGTGAAGAAAGGGTGACTCGGCGGCGTTGCCGCCTTCTTCTTGCGGTCGTTGAGGGTGAAGTCGCGATAGAGGCGAAGGTGCTTGCCGAGCGGGGCGAGCGGATCGGCGGTACGGAACAGTTCGTCCCACTGCGCTGCGCCCTCGCGTATCGATGTCTCCTTGTAGGTCTGGCCGTTGAGCGAACCCAGCGAACTGATCAGAAAGTCGGCGATCGCGACACGGTGATCGGTCCAGATGCCGCGGACGTCGGCGTAGGCGGTGTGCAGCGCGGCGGAGTCAATGGCGGGCTCCGCGTCCAGATTGTCCGGCCACAGGGAAATAGCCAAGGGTTTGGCGAGGTGCCGCTTGAGCAGGCGCGCGTAGGTCTCGGGCTTGTCATTCTTGCCGACAAGGAAGGAGATCAGTTCCGCCGGCAGGGCGGAACGGACTCCATCAGCAGATCGCTGTCGTCCTGAATGAGCTCCATCGCCATCGGCAGACCGGCGGCGAAGGGATTGTCACCCAGCGCACGTTGGCAGAAGCCGTGAATGGTGAAGATGGACGCTTCATCGAAGGTTCGCAGCGCAAGATCCAGACGCCGGACCATGTCGTCTTCGGCGATGTTCAGGCGCGCCACAAGCCCGGTCACCAGTGTCGGCACGAACGGGTCGCCGTCGGGAGCAATTCCGCTCGCCAGGTAATCTCGGGTCTCGACGATCCGGGTGCGAATCCGCTCGCGCAGTTCGGCGGTCGCCGCGTTGGTGAAGGTCACCACCAGTATCTGCTGCACGTCAAGGCCGCGTTCGAGCAGCAGGCGCAGGTACAGGCCGCAGATGTTCCAAGTCTTGCCGGTACCGGCCGACGCCTCGATCAGGTTGATGCCATCGAGGTTGCACTGGAATACGTCGAGGTCAGGGATGTCGCTCATAGCCTGTCGTCCTCGATGCAGGTCATCATCGGTGTGAATACCGTCGCGGTGCACAGCTCGAAATCCTCGTCGAGCGGATCGTCGATGCCGCGCAGGGCAAGCCGGTAGGCGGGGTCTTCCTCCTCTCCCCAGGGGCGATCGCGCGTGGATTTCCAGGTGGCGATCGCCTTGGCGAGACTCTCTCCCCCGTCGATGTACTTCCAGGCCGATTTCGGGAAAAAATGGATCGGCTCGCGCAGGCCGCGTCGATACAGCGCCAGCAATTCTTGCAGAACTTTTTCGGGTTCCTCGCAGGAACGCAACCGATATTCACCATTACGGGAAATCCAGCGCGATTCGAGCGCGACTTCATCGGGCTGGAGCGCACAGAGGAACAGATGCGTGAGCCAGCCCGTCAGGTAGTCGGTGGCGCGCGTGTCATCGTAGCGGTGACGGACCAGGCCACCGGGACGCAGGTCGGCAAACGCTGCGGTGAGGCGCCATGATTCGCCGTCGAGGTCGAAGCTCACGGTGCTGTGGCACGGCGGCAGGCAGGGCGACGCTTCGGCGGTAGTGACCTCCATCGCGAAGCGCTTGAGCGTCGCCAGTTCGAGATCGATGAGCGAAGCGCCCAGGGTACCGGGCGGGTATTCGATGCCGGCCAGCGCTAGAACGCGCAGGTCGTCGTCGCCCATGCCGCTTCGATAGTGCGGCAGGAGCCGCTCGGCAAGCGCCGTGCGCGCGGAGAAATCCGCCAGGAAGGGCTCGTCATCGGCGAGCTCGTCATCGTCACGGGACAGGACGATCCCGAGGCGTTCACGCAGCAGATAGCGACACGGGTTCCTGAAAAAACGCAGCAACTGATCAAGCGATACGTCGCGCCATTCGTCGCCCGGTGCTACAAGAAGGGTGCTGAAGAACCGGGTTGTCGGCTCGCTCGATGCTTCCTCATCCCCATCGTCATCGCTATCGCTGATGTTTTCGCCGGTATCGACGGGCAACGCCACTACCGCCGCACGCGCCGAACTTAGTCCTTGCCGCTGGGCTTCGCATAGTTCGGCATTGAAGCTGCGCACGCGCGGATCGGTATCGGCAGCGAAATAGCGCGCTGAAAAAGGCTGCAGCGGGTGTTCGAGCACGAGGCGGCGCCGGGCTGCGTCGCGCTGCTCTGGCGAGGCCGGGTCGGTGCAGGTGGCGGGCACCAGAAGCTCGATCAGCTCGGCGACCAGGATGGAAGGCGGCAGGGGCGCATTGTCACGGATGCTGCGGCCGGTGTAGCTCAGGTAGAACTTCTCGCGGGCCGCCAGCAACAGATCGAGAAACAGGTTGCGCTCGTCGGTCCGGCGCTGGCGGTCGCCGGGACGGGGGCTCAGCGCCATCAGATCGAACTCGGCCGGGCGCATCGCCGAAGGGAAGGCGCCATCGTTCAGTCCGACGACGCAGATGATGCGGAAGGGCAGGCTGCGCAGACTGCTGATCGAAGAGAAGCTCAGCTTTCCGGTGGGCACACCGCCGCGCGCGGGATCGTCGAGCAGTAACTCAAGAGCGGTGCGAACCACATCGAGTGTCAGGTTCTCGGTGATGCCGCCACGTGCCATATTGCCGTAGAGCTCTCGAATGGCATCCCGTACTTCGGCGAGATCGTCGATGTCGTTCTTGTCGGCGGCCAGGAAGTCGTTGAGCGTGTCGAACAGCAATGTTCTCCACGCCTCTGCGGCCTTTGGCTGCCGCGTGTCGCGTCGCAGGCGTGCCAGTTCGTCGACGAAATGCGCAAAGCGGCCAAGGAGCATGGCCTCCGCGCCTTCCACTCCGCCGGCGGGGACGCGATCCTGCCAGGCGGCCGAGGCTTCTTTGGGCAAGGCGTAACCGAGAAAGAGCCGCTGCAGGCCGTCGTCGAAACTGTAGCGATCGACGCCGGGTAAGTCGTACTGTTCGCGATGACTGCCATCGAGGGCCCAACGGATGCCGGAACTCGTGATCCAGTCGCGGACAAGGTCGAGGTCATCTGCCTCGATGCCGAAGCGGCGAGCCAGGATGGGTTGCTGCAGCAGATCGAACACGTCGCTCGCGGTGAAGCGGGATGTCGCGACCGTCAGCAACTGGAGGAAGGCCCGGGCAGGTTCGTTGATGGTGCTGCGCGCCCGTCCGGTCAGCGTGAAGGGGATGTAGCGTCCGGGTGGGGCATTGCCGAACACCGCCTCGATCAGGGGGCCGGCGGCTTCGAGATCGGGGGTTACGACCAGGATGTCCGCCGGACTTGGTGGGTTGCTTCCGGCCAGGAGGGCGAGAAGCTGGTCCTGCAGCACTTCGAGTTCGCGGGTGAGGGAGTGGCAGACATGGATCTCGATGCTGCGGTCTCCGGGTTCCGTGACCCGGCTGCCCGGGGCGATGTCGACGAGGTTCAGGATCGTGTTTTGCAGTCGGGCGAGCAGGGTATCTGACGTCTGCTCCTCGAATCCGCCGTCATCGACCGGCGCATCGCCTGATCGCTCGAGTACCAGCTCGATGTGCGCCTTGGTTTGCTGGCCCCAGTCCGCCAGCAGCGGGTTGCCGGTTTCGTGGTAGTCCTTCTCGCCGCGCACATCCATGTAGCTCAGCCGCCGCCGGTCGACGATATCGAACCAGAATTCGCGACACGGGTTGAGTACATACACGCGCAGATCGATCCAGCGGCCCAGCTGCTGAAGAATGTCGATGTAGAGCGGCGGCATGGCCGGCAGACAGAAAACGTGGGCGGCTTCGGGCAAGCCGAAGCGGTCCGTGGCGCCCGCCGTCTTTTCCACTGTTTTGAGGAAACGCGAGGCGGGATGCTCCCGTTCGGTGCCCAGTTGCGACGTGATCGTTCGCCACAGCGCGGCCTGCCACGCCTGGTCTTCGGCAACGTTGGCCGTTTCACCCTTGATCGAAACCGACTTTCCTGCAGACCAGTCGGCAAGCCATTCGGGCCGGTAGGTCATGTATTGCTCGAACAACGAGGCGACTCGGGTAGCGAAATCGAGCCGTGCTACCGCATCAACGGCCTTCAGGTAATTGGTCAATCGGGGGAATCCGCTGGCGAATCGTGGGTCCGACAGAATCTGGAAGATCCGCCAAGTCAATACCGGTGCCGCAAAGGGTGATTCGGAGTCGATGCCGGGCACCACCTTGCCGATCTGGCGCCAGAGCCATTGCGCGAGGTAGGCGAACTCGACATTGGCACAGACTCCATGACGAGTCGCCATGGACAGGGTCAGGTCGCGACGCAGGGCGACGCTGGGGATGATGATCTGCTCGGCAGCAAAGGGCGACGCCGAGCCACTCGCGATCGCCGAGAGCAGTTCGTCACGCAGGGTTTCGTAGTGGTTGGCGAAGGTGAGTTTGAGCATGGGCAGGCGGGCTTATGGGGAGACCTCAAGGAGCTGTGAAGGGATGATAAGACCCAAGAGGCTCACCAGATGCGCCTGTCGCGCCATTCCGACAACCTGCGATGTTCAGCGGCCTAGTTGAATGCAGACAAGAATGCAGACAAATGGACTTGCGGCGTGAAACCCGACTCAAATACCCGAACCACGGATGCAGGCGTGAGCACTTGAACAGACGTCGATGACGGCAAGGATGCCTGGCTTTTACCGTAGCCATCGAAAGACCAAGGTAGCAGCTTTCCTCGCCACGGCCAGACAAGCAGAGGAGTTCCATCTACATCAATCATCGTTCCCGCCGGCAAGCTGCCCAGCTGTGCAACGAAGGTGCGCTTGCGTTTTTCTTCAGTGACACGCTCGGTGTGTATGACCTTGTCGATATCCGCGATAGTCGGGCTCTCACCCTGGATCAATTCTCGATTTGCTTCGATCCATGCGGCCTTGAATTCATTGAATCTCTCTCGGCGACACTCAGCGCATGGCCGGTGTCCGGCTGCGAATGCGGTTGCTTCATCAACGAAGAACAGCTGAGAGTAAGAATCCGGCGCAAAGGGAACGCTCTCTCTTCCCTTGAATTCAATTTGGCAAGTGATCCACGCTTTGCTTCGCCATTGGGTAACGATTTGCTTTTGGTCGTTGTGGAGTATGCCGCGATTTCCAAGCAAAGCGCCTCTGGGACTCACCGCACACAGTTGTCCCCAAGGGTCGACACGATTTTGAAGAGGCATTGGTGAACTCCGTAAATTAGGGGTTTTGGCGACCGACAGTGCCGCCTTCAATGATTTCAGGAGCACATGCAACCATTCTAATTGGTGTCGGGCTCACAGGGCGGGCCCCGTGCCCTCTTTTCAGGCGAACGGCATCGCCATCTGGCTGCTGGATCGAACGGCCCGGGGTGCTCGAAAGCAATGCTGGATGGCAATCTGAGTCCTCCTGCCGGTGCCTCACCGGATTCATTGATGCGGTCATTGCGCTCCATGTAGCGACGGGCAACCACTCAGCAAATCATCGATTGCATGCAGGGCGGTCACGCAGCTCATGGGCAAAGACACATCGAATTCATTTGCAACCGCCGACTCCTTGGGATTGATTCGAATCATCGGCGCATCCATATGCTGGCCAAGAATCCGGATGGTGGGTATGTCGGTCCCCGCGCCGATCTCGATCACGACAGGTCTTTCCAGTTTCTGCCGCCATTGCCTGGCCACCGCGCTTTGGATTCGCGACCGTCCATCCAGCCACTCCCAATCGCCGAACATCAATATGTGCGGTCGGGCCAATCCTCCGCAATGCGGGCAGCGCGGAGGATCGTTCGTCAGCGTGCAGGTAGCGTCATCCACGACGGGGTCGAAACTGTCCGTCAACCAGACGTCCTGCCGGCAGGCATCCAGGCATTGGAGATGATGGATGGAGCCGTGAACTTCATACACGCGATCCTCGTTGAAGCCGACCTTCTGAAATTGCCCGTCGACGTTGCTCGTGACGACAAACGCACCATGCTTCATTCCGGCGGCCCAGCGCTTGAGGATGTGGAAGCCGTCGTTCGGTACAGTCTCGCGATACAAGCGCAAGCGATGCCCATAGAAACCCCAGGCCAGCTTCGGCCTGCGGCGAAACGCATCCGGGCAGGCGATGGAGGAGAAGCTTAGGCCGGCGCGCCCGAGAGCCGGGTAATGTTTCCAGAACCCGCCCTCTCCGCGGAAGTCGGGCAGACCGGAGTCGACGCCCATCCCCGCTCCGGCCGCCACGATCAACCCGTCCGCGTGACGGACAAGATCGGCTGCCTTGGCGAATGCCTCATTGATCACGACTGACGTCGCGCCCGAAGAAGAACAACCAGTCGTCAATGTCGAGTTCCACACGGTCTTCCGGGTTGGCTTCGAGTACCTGCTTCCAGCCATCGTAGGTGTCTCGCTGTTCAGTGTGATAGGCCAGCTTCTGGAAGCACTCTGCCAGGTCCTTGCGCAGATCGTTGCGGATCATGATTTCCCCGCCACGATCCCAATCCCGCGCCTTGGGGTTGCTGTAGGCGAGGACGATCTTTTCATCAACCTCGATACCTTCGGAACGAATCGTGACGAGGAGCTCCTCGCGCTTGGCCTTCCACAAGTTCAGGTGACCTTGATGGTAGGCGATCTTTGATTGTGCGGCTTCAGCCAGCTTGCCGGCGGTGTAATCGAACTTCCAGGTTTCTCGTTGCATGGTGTTCTCCAGTGTAATGAGGGTCGGCGTAGCGGGGGGGTAAAGCCGTTATCGGGATAGCTTGCAGAATTCGTCGAACACGATCCGGTATTCGGACAACATGGCCGGGGGCTTGCCAAAACCGAATGCGTCGAGGCATGCCTGGTAGTACCAATCCTGACGCTCCCGCCCGGCCGAGAATCGCTTCCAATAGTCCGCCCCAGGTTTGGCTCGAAGATCGCGAACCGTGCATAACAGGTTGTGCAGCTTGTCGGCGCAGGCAACGGTCCGGGTGGAGTCGGGCGCTTCCCGGAGATGGGCGACATAGGCTTCCTTGCGTGGTCTCCAGTCCGGCTTCGGGTCCTCGAAGGTATCGGTACAGCCTTCGACAATGGCCGCCACGCCGCTACCGAACGTTGCTCTGACACGCTCCAGCATGGGGCGCCCGCCGCAGTCTTCGGCCGCATCGTGGAGCAGTCCTCCGATGGCTTCGTCTTCCGTCCCGCCGAAATCCAGAACCAGGGCGGAAACGGCCATCAGGTGCGAAAGGTAGGGCGTGCCGATGCCTTTGCGGCGCTGTCCGGCATGAATGTGGCCGGCAAACTGCAGGGCGTGGAGATAACGGCTGCTCAGCGTGGGGCTGAAACCGGCTTGGGTCATGGGAACGTCCTTTCGACAATCATTGCAGGTTCTCCTTGGCCGGGACGCTGGCCAGGTCAATCACGGTAGCCGGCGAGGCATTGACGTAGGTGATGGTCATCAAGGCGGCGAAATAGCGATCCGCTGCATTCAGGTTGGCGTTGAGAACACGGTCGATCATCGCGTCATCCAAGTCCTTTTCCGCCTCCACGACGGTTCTGAACCGGATTTCGCCGTCCGCGAGATCCATCTCGAAACTTCCGTAGATCAGCTGGTAATTGATTCGGGTCAGAGCCTCGATCACGGCACTCCGGCGGTGTTCAGGAACCATGACCGGGTAAGTCGAAAAGGTCAGCAGGCGACTCCAGTCTTCGGCCTCGAAGACATCGATGACCACGCGCACCGACGCTTCCTTGATCCGACAGCCCATGGAAAAGTAGCCCTTCTCGGTGTCGGCGGTGTAGTGCCAGTCGTTGGCATCGAGATAGCCGGCAACGCGTTCAAACAGGGATTTCTTCGGAACAACAATCGTGGTCTCTTCGACAATTTCGCGTTTGGTCTGTCCGGCCATCATGCGCTCCTATCCGTTTCGTTTCATCAGGCCACCATGATCTCAAATGGCAGGCTCACCAGATGCGCCTGACTCCGCTTTTCCGTCCATTGTTTTCGGACGGAACAATTCGCAGCTCCAGCCCGGGCAAAGCGGATCATGGGTTTGCGCGGGTACGTTGCTGTGGATCGGGGCGAACATTGGGCCGCTCGTATGGACGTTATCAGCGCGGAGCAGGCTGAACCTGAGTCTTGTTTCATGACGATTCCTGGCAGAAACCGAAAAGCGCCCAACCGGTGCGCTTTTCACCGGAGATTTTGCGGTCCTCCCTGATAAAACCGTGGAATGGAAATCCACGATGGTCAGGTGCCCTTTCAGTTCGGCGAAAAGAGTGGGCCGCCCGCGCCCGGATGGATTGCCAAAGCGACAGATCGAGCAAAGCAGCGTCGGGAGCAGGAGACAATCGCGGCAGGCCTCCCGGAATGGCCGGAAAAGGCCCGTGGTATCCCGAACGGTGCCCTGCGGTCATCTCTATTCGGGGCGATTCGCAAAGGCCCGCGCAAGTTCCTTAAACGCGCACAGCTCCAGTCAGTCAATGGGCTGACCATTGTCTTCAATGGTCCTCGCCTGAGTCAATCTGACCTCGACGTCTGGGAACACTGCCTGCATCTGGCCAGGATCAACGGAACCGGCTGCCAGATCCGCTTCACCGGGTATTCCTTTCTGAAGGCCATCGGCCGAAGTACGGGCAAGAGTGATCGAGAATGGCTTAAAGGGGTACTGCTCGATCTTGCGTCCTCGGTGGTCGAAATCAGCGATGGCAAGCGAGCTTACTTCGGCCCCCTGATCCACCATGGGGTTCGTGATGAAGTCACCATGGAGTTTGTGATCGAGGTCAATCCTCGTGTAGCGATTCTTTACGGCGCTGATGGCTGGACTCAGATC
>JAPLQT010000026.1 GCA_026399515.1 Pseudomonadota bacterium
GACGGCCCTGGATCGAGGCGCAGGCGGGTTCACCCATCTGTTCAACGCCATGAGCGGCCTGCACCACCGCCAGCCTGGCATGGTCGGCGCGGCGCTGGCCCGGGCGCAATATGCCGAGATCATTCCCGACCTGGTGCATGTCCATCCCGTCGCGATTCGGGTGGCGCTGCGGGCGATCCCCCGTCTGTACTGCGTCACCGATTCGACCGCCGCCGCAGGGATGCCGGATGGCGAATACCGGCTGGGCAGCCACACCGTCACCAAGTGCCTGGGCGGCGTGCGTCTGGCCGACGGCACGCTGGCCGGATCGACACTGACGATGATCCAGGCCCTGCACAATCTGGTCGGCGAATTGGAGCTGGACCTGGCCGATGCGTCGCGGCGCGTGTCCACGCATGCGGCCGACTACCTGGGCATGCCCGAGCGTGGGCGCCTGGCGCCGGGCGCCTGGGCCGACCTGGTGGTGCTGGGTCGCGATTTGCAATTGCTGGATGTGTTCGTGGAAGGAGTGCCGCTTGACCACTCGCATGCTGGATGAAGCTCGCGCCGCACCTGAAGCCGTGGCGCGGCAGTTGGCCCATGACCGGGACATTTACCGCGACTTCGGGGCAGTGCTGCGCTTGCCGGCGTCCACTTCCTTGCTGACCGTGGCGCGCGGCAGTTCCGACCACGCCGCGCACTTCATGGCCTACCTGATCATGGCCCGCCTGGGTCGGCTGGTGACCTCGTTGCCGATGTCCTTGGTCACGCTCTACCATTCGCGGATAGTCTGCCGGGGACTGGTTTCGATGGCCTTCTCGCAATCCGGCCAGAGCCCGGATCTGGTCGAGCCGACACGTTTCTTTACGGCGGGCGGCGCCACCACGGCGGCCTTCGTGAATGACAGCGATTCGCCGCTGGCGCGGGCCGCGCAATGGATATTCCCTCTGCATGCCGGTGCGGAAACCAGCGTCGCGGCGACCAAGAGTTTCATCGCCCAACTGGTGGCCGGTGTGCGCGTGGTCGCCGCCTGGCAGGAAGACCTGGCGTTGCAGGAAGCGCTGGCCGGTTTGCCGGAAGTGCTGTCACGCGCCGTGGCAAGCGACTGGTCCGCGGCGGTGGAGGTCTTGCGTAATGCCGACAAGCTGTTTGTCATAGGCCGCGGCACCGGCATGCCGGCGGCGCTCGAGGCTGCGTTGAAATTCAAGGAAACCTGCGCCATCCAGGCCGAAGCCTTCTCTTCGGCCGAAGTCAGGCACGGGCCGATGGCGCTGATAGATGAAGGCTATCCGCTGCTGGTGTTCGCTCCGCGCGGACCGGCACAGGCAGGATTGCTGACCCTGGCGGAAGAAATGCGCGGGCGCGGCGCAAAGGTGCTGCTGGCGGCGCCTGCGGATACGCCGGGCTGCAACCTGCCCATCGTCGCGTGCGCGGCCAGCGAACTCGATCCGATCTCCGCCATACAGAGTTTCTACCCCATGGTCGAGGCGCTGGCGCGCGCGCGCGGCTTCGACCCCGATCATCCGCGCCACCTGGCGAAAGTCACGCGTACCCAATGAGCGGACTCTCAAGAGTACCCCCCCAGCGCGATTCAAGGAGCAGAGCGCCATGCTGAATACCGAAACGCCGAATCGCCAGCACGCGGATCTCGATCTGTACCCGGTCGAGGATCTGGTCAACGCCTTCATCGATGACCAGGCCCAGGCGGTCGGTGCGGTGCGCGCGGCCAGCCGGCAGATCGCGGCGGCTGTCACGGCGGCCGTGCCGCGCATCGCGGCCGGTGGTCGCCTCGTCTATGTCGGCGCCGGCACTTCCGGGCGCCTCGGGCTGCTGGACAGCGTGGAACTCTACCCGACATTTTCCTGGCCTCGGGACCGTGCCGTGGCTTTGCTGGCCGGCGGCGCATCGGCGATGTACGAGGCGGTCGAAGGTGCGGAGGACGATCGCGAACAAGGCGCCGCCGACCTGCTCGCTGCCAAGGTCGGCCCGCTGGATGTGGTGTTGCTGCTGGCGGCATCCGGCGTCACGCCCTATGTCCTGGGTGCCTTGCATGCGGCCCGCGCCGCCGGTGCGCTGACGGTGGGCTTGTGCAACAACCCGCAGGCGCCGATTGCCCTCGAAGCGGAAATCGGCATCACCCTCGATACCGGATCGGAAGTGATTTCGGGCAGCACCCGCCTCAAGGCCGGCACCTCGCAGAAGATCGCCTTGAATACGCTTTCCAGCGCCATCATGGTGCGCCTGCATAAAGTCCATGGCAACCTGATGGTGGATCTCAAGCCCACCAACGCCAAGCTGATCCGACGTGCCATCGCTCTCACCGTTCTGGTCACCGGTGCGGATGAGGAAGCCGCGCGCAGCATACTCGAAGCGACCGGCTTCCAGGTCAAGGTGGCGATCGTGGCGCTCACCCGAGGGATTTCGATCGAGGCGGCGCAGGCGCGGCTCTCCGACGCCGATGGCAGCGTACGGCGAGCCATTACCGAATGATTACTTGAAACCGTCAATTCGACCACCCGATGAATCCATGGAACTGAAGAAGAGCGCCTGGTGGTGGATCCCCTCACTGTATTTCGGCCAGGGGATTCCTTATGTCGTGGTGATGACGCTGTCGGTGATCATGTACAAGAACATGAACATCTCGAATACCGACATCGCGCTGTACACCAGTTGGCTATACCTGCCCTGGGTGATCAAGCCGCTGTGGGCGCCTTTCATCGACATGTTCAGGACCAAGCGCTGGTGGGTGGTGACGCTACAATTGCTGATCGGCGCGGCGCTGGCGCTGGTGGCCCTGACGATTCCGCTGCCCAACTTTTTCCAGATCACCCTGGCAGTATTCTGGCTGATGGCATTCGGATCGGCGACCCACGATATCGCCGCGGACGGCTTCTACATGCTGGGGCTGAAGCAACACCAGCAGGCGGCGTTTGTCGGCGTGCGCAGCACCTTCTACCGCATCGCCATGGTCACCGGCCAGGGAGGACTGGTCTATCTGGCCGGACAACTGACTGAGTCGACCGGGAATGTAGCGCTGGCCTGGTCCGTGGTGTTCTTCATCCTCGCCGGGATGTTCCTGGCCTTATCCATCTACCATAAGTTCATCCTGCCGGTGCCCGTGAGCGACCGGGCCACCGCCAGCGGGGCGCCGGTGCTCAAGGAGTTCCTGACGACTTTCGCCGCCTTTTTCGGTAAGAAGGATATTTTCGTCATCCTGGCTTTTCTGTTGCTATACCGTTTTGCCGAAGCCCAGTTGCTCAAGATGGCCGCGCCTTTTCTGCTGGATTCGGTTTCGACGGGTGGCCTGGGCTTGAGCACCCAGGCGGTCGGCATCGTTTACGGAACGGTCGGCGTCATCGCGCTGACGCTGGGAGGCCTGCTCGGTGGCTACGCAATTTCACGGCAGGGATTGAAGTTCTGGCTGTGGATCATGGTGCTCTCGGTGCATGCGCCGGATGTCGTCTTCATCTATTTGTCCAGCGTGCAGCCCGGCGATATTTTCATCATCGCAGCCGCCGTGGCCATCGAGCAATTCGGCTACGGCTTCGGTTTTGCCGCCTACATGCTCTACATGATCATGATCTCGGATGGCGCGCACAAGACGGCGCACTATGCCATTTGCACCGGCTTCATGGCGCTCGGTATGATGCTGCCTGGCATGCTCAGCGGCTGGATCCAGTCGCAACTGGGTTATGTGAATTTTTTCATCTGGGTGTGCGTCGCCACCGTTCCGGCGTTTATCGTCACGGCCTTTGTCAGGATAGATCCCGAGTTCGGCAAGAAGCAAGATGATCCCAAGAATTAGCAGGTCGCTCCTCGTCGTTGTCGGAGCCATGTTGCTGTTGGGACATGCCTTCGGAGGAGAGGCTACACCCGCGGCAGCGGAATCGGCAAAGCCTTCGTCCCTGGATGCGCCGCCTGCGCCGCGTGAATTTCGCGCCGCCTGGGTGGCGAGCGTGACCAATATAGACTGGCCGAGCCGCCGTGATTTGACGACGGTTCAGCAGCAAGCCGAGATCATCGCACTGCTCGACCGTGCCCAGTCGCTGAAGCTGAATGCCATTGTGCTGCAAGTCCGGCCAAGTGCGGATGCCTTGTATCCGTCGGCGCTGGAGCCCTGGTCTGAGTATTTGACCGGGGAGCAGGGCAGGGCGCCCGACCCGTTCTACGATCCATTGAAAATGTGGATAGCCGAAGCCCACCGGCGCGGCATCGAACTGCATGCCTGGTTCAACCCTTACCGCGCGCGGCACATCAAGGCCAGATCGCCGCCGTCGCCGCAACATCTGTCGATCACTCAGCCGCAACTGGTCAAGAAGTATGGCGACTATCTGTGGATCGATCCCGGTGAACCTGCCGCCGTGCGTCACACCCTGGCGGTGGTTCTCGACGTCGTGCGCCGCTATGACATCGATGGCGTCCAGATCGACGACTATTTCTACCCCTATCCCATCGAAGCGCCGTCCGACGGCGGCAATACGAATCCGGGCCTGTCGCCAACGCGACCGAAGCGCAATGCAGCGGAACTGGAGTTCCCCGATGAGCCGTCCTGGCAAGCCTATCTAGCCAAAGGCGGCTATCTGGCCCGTGCCGACTGGCGCAGAAAGAATGTCGACGACTTGATCGAGCTGCTTTACCGGGAGATTCATCGCGAGAAGAAATGGCTGCGCTTTGGCGTGAGTCCTTTCGGCTTGGGACGTCCCGACAACCGCCCGCCCGGGATCGCCGGTTTCAGCCAATACGACAAGCTGTACGCGAACGTCGAACTGTGGCTGAACAGGGGATGGCTGGATTATCTGGCGCCCCAGCTCTACTGGCCCATCAACCAGCCGCCGCAAGCCTTCGGCGTGCTGCTGGATTATTGGGCCGGCGAGAACCGACTGGAGCGTCATCTGTGGCCTGGGCTGTTCACCAGCCGAATAGAAAACGCCGACAATCCAAACAATGCAACGAAATCCTGGCAACCGGATGAAATACAGCAGCAAATCGACATGCTCCGTTCCCGCGCCCAAGTCGGCGGGCATATTCATTTCAGCATGGTGGCGCTGATGGAAAACCGCAAAGGCATCGCGGATATGTTGAGGTCCGGACAATACGCCAATGCCGCACTGGTGCCGGCCACGCCTTGGCTGGACGCCAACGTCCCGCCGCTACCCGTGGTCGAAGTGAAGAAGCTACCGGAAACCGTTCATTCGTTCAGGCTCAGGTTGCGGCCGGGCGATGGCAAACCTCCGGCTAGTTATGCAATCTGGACCCGCTACGGAAATCAGTGGCGATTTTCGGTACAACCGGCAGCATACCCGGAGTTCGACCTGGTCGAAGACGCATCCCTGGGCGAGATAGATGCCATCGTCGTCACAGCCGTCGACCGGCTCGGCAACGAGAGCCCGCGGGTATCGGTCAATCCGAAGATTCCAAGTATTCGTCAATAAGACAGACTTGCTCGATTCCAGCAATGGCGCGGCCAGCCGTTAATACGAGTGACGGCGTCGGATCGCATAACGTGGAAGGGAAAGGCGCCGCGCGAGGCGGCTCGCCCAGAGACAAGTTTCTTCTTCGGCGCCCCACTCGACTGCCGGGTTATGCCCCTGTCGGGCAAAGAGTGGTGTGATTTGCGCAACGACACAGTATGTATGCATGCCGAGGCCCCCTCAAATGACACGTTTCCCAGAGAAAGGTGGGCTTCGGTTATACCCAACGGCAGGATCATTTGACCGGTAGCGAAGGATGAACTCGATTTCAACTTGGTTAACCCCTGAGCGTGATGCAGTTTCTGACTCCCAAAGGATATCTCGTGTGACGGTAAAGCTGCGCCTTTGCTCCGGCGTGAAGTCTTTCGCGATGAGTGCGTCTGTAGCACTACCGAAATAGTTGATGCTGTTCGTTCGATCTTGACCAATGTAGATCTTGCCGTTCGGGTACGTGATGCGATACACAATGTTCATTGCAGGTTACAGAGGAGCGCGTGATGGTGGATCTGGTTCATCGGGCATAACTTTGTTATCGGGAGCAGCTTAGCTGCATAACTCCGGCGACTGATTCTTAACTCAGCGTCGTAAATTGCACTAAAAACCGCTGTGTTGCTGGCTTTGCGCTGCGTGTATGCCCTCTCAATCCAGCATTAAAAAATCGCGAAAAGCAGTACATCCAAACATAGGTCAATAGCATACACCGAGAATCGCTCAATGACCGCTTTGGGGTGCTCTTGGGAGAACCTGCTCGGTCGGCTGAAACCAATCAACGTTGACCTCTAGTTTTACGCCAGAGAGCCGATCTGTCAGGAATCAAGGACGAGCAGGGTATAATTCCACCCTCCTGCTGAACCGCCCATCGCCCATCGGCCGAACCCTCCGCCATCATGCCCGAGATCCTCAAGCTGCGCGGCAGTGCCGCATTTTCCGCCAGCCGTCTTGCCCGTCTCACCGAACTGGCGCGTAGCACCGCTCCCTCCCTCAAGCAACTCAACGCCGAACACTGGTATTTCGTCGAGCTGACGGCAGCTTTGGCGGCCGAGGAACTGCTTCGCCTCCAGCAACTGCTCGGCGTTCCCGCTCGACTGGCGCCCCAGCCGCCCGGTCGCTTGCTGCTGGTGACGCCGCGTCTCGGGACGATTTCGCCATGGTCCTCGAAGGCCACCGAGATCGCCCGCCAGTGCGGTTTCGCAGGCATCTCCAGGATCGAGCGCGGAACGGCTTTTCATGCCGAGCTTGACGGAGACCTTGCGGCAGTGGCGGGCAGGCTGCACGACCGCATGACCGAATCGGTGCTGGATTCCGTGGATGCGGCCGAAGCGTTGTTCCGCCACGTCGCACCCCAGCCCTTGATGACTATCCCCTTGAGGGAGCGCGGGCGTGCCGCCTTGATCGAGGCCAATGCGACGTTGGGGTTGGCGCTGTCCAACGCCGCGACCCGACCGATGTCGAATTGATGATGTTCGCCCAGGCGAATTCCGAACATTGCCGCCACAAGATATTCAACGCCGACTGGAACATCGACGGCGAAGCGCAAACGGAGACGCTTTTCGGCATGATCCGCGAAACCCATAAGGCGCATCCTCAGGGTACGGTGGTGGCCTATTCGGATAATGCCGCCGTCATCGAAGGGGCGGCGGTCGGGCGTTTCTATCCTTCCGCCGATGGCGCCTACGCTTATCGCGAGGAACTGACCCATATCCTCGCCAAGGTCGAGACGCACAACCACCCGACCGCCATTTCGCCTTTCCCCGGTGCCGCCACTGGCTCCGGCGGCGAGATCCGCGACGAAGGCGCGACCGGGCGCGGTTCCAAGCCGAAAGCCGGCCTCTGCGGTTTTTCGGTTTCCAATCTGAACATTCCCGATGCGCCGCAACCGTGGGAAGCGCAAACCGCCGCCTACGGCCGCCCGTCGCGCATCGCTTCGGCGCTGTCCATCATGCTCGAAGGCCCGATCGGCGCAGCGGCGTTCAACAACGAGTGCGGCCTTCAACAACGAATTCGGCCGGCCGAACCTGGCCGGTTACTTCCGCAGTTTCGAGCAGGAATTCGGCGGCGAGATGCGCGGTTACCACAAGCCTATCATGGTGGCCGGCGGCATCGGCGGCATCGCCGCCCGCGATGCCTTCAAGATCAAGTTTCCCGCCGGATCGCTGCTGATCCAGCTCGGCGGGCCCGGCATGCTGATCGGCCTGGGCGGCGGCGCGGCTTCCTCGATGACGACCGGAGCCAACACCGCCGATCTCGACTTCGCCTCGGTGCAGCGCGGCAATCCGGAGATGCAGCGGCGCGCTCAGGAGGTCATAGACCGGTGCTGTCAGTTGGGTGAGAACAATCCCATCCTGGCGATCCATGACGTCGGCGCCGGCGGCATCTCCAATGCGCTGCCGGAACTGGCGCATGACGCGGGGCGCGGCGCGCGTTTCGAATTGCGCCAGGTGCCCTCTGAGGAATCCGGCATGTCGCCGCGCGAAATCTGGTCCAACGAGGCGCAGGAACGCTATGTGCTGGCCATCGCGCCCGAACGGCTGGCGGAATTCCGGGCCTGCTGCGAGCGCGAACGCTGCCCGTTTGCGGTGCTCGGCGCCGCCACCGACGACGGCCGGTTGATCGTCCATGACCGGCACTTCGACAACGATGCCGTCGCGATGCCGATGGAAGTGTTGCTCGGCAAGGTGCCGCGCATGCAGCGCACGGCGACTCGCGGAGTTGGCAGCGCGCCGCCGTTTGCCTTGGACGATATCGACTTGAAAGAAGCCGCCTTGCAGGTACTGCGCCTGCCCAGCGTCGCCTCGAAAAATTTCCTGATCAGCATCGGCGATCGCACGGTCGGCGGCTTGACCGCGCGCGACCAGATGGTCGGTCCGTGGCAGGTGCCGGTCGCCGATTGCGCGGTGACCCTGGCGGGTTACGCGACCACCCTCGGCGAAGCCTTTGCCATGGGCGAGCGCACGCCGCTGGCCCTGTTGAATGCGCCGGCCGCCGGACGCATGGCGGTGGGCGAAGCCATCACCAACCTGGCCGCCGCGGCCATCCCCGAGCTGGGCCGGGTCAAGCTCTCCGCCAACTGGATGGCGGCAGCCGGACACGGCCACGAGGATGCGGCCTTGTTCGACACGGTGCAGGCGGTGGCGCTGGAGTTCTGCCGGCAACTCGACCTCTCCATCCCCGTCGGCAAGGATTCCCTGTCGATGAAGACCTCGTGGCGTGAGGATGGCAACCAGAAGCAGGTGGTCTCGCCCTTGTCGCTGATCGTCACCGCCTTCGCGCCCTGCGCCGACGTGCGGCGCACGCTGACGCCGCAATTGCTGCGAGGAGTGCCGGGTGCAGGAGCGGGTGACGAAAGCGAACTGATTCTGATCGACCTGGGCGAAGGGCGCAATCGTCTCGGCGGCTCGGCCTTGGCCCAAGTGTATGGCGCCATCGGCAACGAGGCGCCGGATGCCGATGCCGGCCTGCTCAGGCGCTTCTTCGACGCGGTGCAGCGCTTGAACGGCATGGGCCTGATCCTCGCCTATCACGACCGTTCCGACGGCGGACTGTTCGCCACGATATGCGAAATGGCTTTTGCCGGACATGTCGGTGTTTCGCTGTATGTCGATGCCTTGTGCTACGACCCGCTCATGAATGATGTCGATGGCATGGAGCGTGCTCCCGGCCTGGTCGCAGGCCGTCTCTTCGACCGGCTGCTGGGCGTGCTGTTCAACGAGGAACTCGGCGCCGTCTTGCAGATCCGCCGCGACCGGCGCGAACAGGTCATGCAGGTGCTGCGCGAAGCGGAACTGGGCTGCGTGGCGCACATCATCGGCACGCTCAATGAGCAGGACGAAGTGCGCGTGTGGCGCAACGCCAAGCCGGCTTTCGCCGTCCCGCGTAGCGAATTGCAGCGCGCCTGGAGCGAGACCAGCTTCCAGATTGCCCGGCTGCGCGACGATCCGACCTGTGTCCAGGAGGAGTTTGATGCGCTGCTCGACGCAGCCGACCCGGGCTTGTCCGCACAATTGACATTCGACTTCGACACCTCCCCGGCGCCCTATGTGAATACCGGCGCCGCGCCCAGGATCGCGATACTGCGGGAGCAGGGCGTCAATGGCCAGGTGGAGATGGCGGCGGCTTTCGAGCGCGCCGGCTTTGCGCCTTATGACGTTCACATGAGCGACCTGCAAGCCGGCCGCGTGTCGCTGGCCGATTTCAGCGGGCTGGCGGCCTGCGGCGGATTTTCCTACGGCGATGTGCTCGGCGCCGGCGACTTTGCCGCCTTCTTTGCGCGTTCCGACAGCTTTGCCCTGGGTGTCTGCAACGGCTGCCAGATGATGAGCCACCTCGGCGAAATCATCCCCGGCGCCGCCGCCTGGCCGACTTTCCAGCGCAACCGCAGCGAGCAGTACGAGGCACGTTTCGTGATGGCTGAAATCCCCGTATCGCCGTCGCTGTTCTTCGCCGGCATGGCCGGCAGCCGGCTGCCGGTGGTCGTTTCGCACGGCGAAGGGCGCGCCGAGTTTGTCCGTGGCGGGGAGAGCGAAGTCATGACCGCGTTGCGTTTCGTCGATAACCGTGGCCGGGTCGCCTCCAGCTATCCGGCCAACCCCAATGGTTCGCCCAGCGGACTGGCCGGCGTCACCACCCCCGATGGCCGCTTCACCATCATGATGCCGCATCCGGAACGGATTTTCCGCAGCGTCCAGATGTCTTGGCATCCGCAGGCGTGGGGCGAAGACTCGCCCTGGATGACGGTGTTCCGCAACGCCCGAAAGTGGGTCGCCTGACCTGCCTAGCGACCAGCCTGCTCGACCCGGTTGCGCCCTCTTTCCTTGGCCAGGTAAAGCGCTCTGTCGGCTCGGGCCAGGACGCTGTCTGGATCTGAATCCTGGGCGTCGAACTCCGTGACGCCGATGCTGACGGTGTAGGAGACGGGTTCCTTGTCTCCCGGAACAGGGTTGTCGGCCACATGCTGGCGAAAACGCTCGGCGAACTCGGTTGCCCCGGCGAGGTCGGTGCCGGGTAGCAGGATGCCGAACTCTTCCCCGCCCAAGCGTCCGAAGAGATCGACGCGCCGCAGATGGCTCTCGGCCAGGGCGGCGAAGTGACACAGCACGGCGTCGCCGAGGGCATGGCCGTAAGTGTCGTTGACGCGTTTGAAGAAATCGAGGTCGAGCATCAGGAGCGCGGCGAATCCACCGAAACGCCTGACGCGGGCATGTTCCATTTCGAGTTGCTCAATGAAGCGGCGGCGGTTGGCGATGCCCGTGAGGGGATCGGTCGTCGCCAGGCGCACCAGTTCACGTTCAGTTTCCTTGCGCCGGGTGATGTCCTGGAATACCGCCGCAGCGCCGACCCGGAGGCCGTTCTCGAGTATCGGGGTCACCGTCAGATGGACTGGAAAGGTCTCGCCTCCCTTGCGGATGAAATGGTCTTCCACCTCGCGTCGCATGCCGTCGGCGAGCGTCAGGAAGATCGGGCAGTCCCCGTGGGGATTGGGGGAGCCATCGACATGGGTCGGATGGAAAAGGCGGTGCTGATCCTGCCCCAGTACCTCTTCGCGGTCGAAGCCCAGCATTCCCAGCGCTGCGGGATTGATAAAAGTAGTGTGTCCGGCCAGGTCCACGCCGTAGATGCCCTCGCCGGCGGAACTCAACAGAAGCTCGAAACTCGCCTGGCTCTTCTCGACGGCTGCCTGTGCCTTCAGCAGGCTTTCGTCGAAACGTCGGGCGCGGGTCTGGTAAGCAATCAGGGACAGGATTGCCCCCAGGGCCAGTACAAGGAACAGGCCGCCCTGGATACGTACTTCCCGTTTCCAGCCGGCATAGAGGATGCCGAGATCCCTTCCGATGGCGATTACCAGGGGGCTGCTCATGGGCAAACCTTTCGGGTGGATCGTATGTTGGGCCAGCATGCGCTCTTCTCCCGTGGCATAGACTGTGCCGGTGTAGACGTTGTCGTCGCTGCCGCTGTTCATATGGCGCGTGAAGAAGGAACCTGGCTTGGCCAGGTTCATGCCTGATTGCCCCTCTTTTTCGGGCACTATCATGATGATGATGCCATCTCCATGCGCCACCGCGGCCCACATGTCCGGAGCATATTGAACCGAAGCCATCAGGGTCTTGAAATAATCGGGATCGAGGGTCGCGGAAACCATGCCGGCGAATTCCCCTCGTAGGCCCGGAATCATGCGGGAAATATTGATGCTCCAGATTCCCAGCGAAGTCCGGTATGGCGCGGAGAGGTAAAGGATGCCTGGATCAGGATGCTCGCGTACCTGCAGGAAATATTCACGCTGGTGCGCATCGTAGCCCACCAGGGCGTCGCGGTTGGATGCCCGGATGATGCCTTCGGCATCGATGAGCACCAGGGTGCGGACGCCCGGCATGGCTTCCTCGAGCGCTTTCAGGCGCGGGGTGATGTCTGGCAGTAGTCTCTTGCCGGTGTTCCACTTGGGGATATCCCTACGTATCCCGAGAAGCGCCTTGTCGGTCGCCTCAAGTTGGCGTCCGAGGTTGTCGTTGATGACGTGGGCCTGGGTGCGCAGGCGATCACGCTCGCCGCTCTCCATATCGCTGCGATCCCGGTAGAGTCCATACGCGATCAGGGCGGCAACGACCAGTATCCCGACGCCCAGGATCAGCCATTGCACCAGGTAGGGCCGGCGGGAAAGCCGGCGCCAGGACCTCTTGGGATCCTGGTTCTGCAATGTTGTCAGGGGCGCGTCCATGTTGGTTTTAGCCAGTCTGGATCAATGTTCGCATATTCCGAAAGCAATAGAAAGGCGATCGGCGAAATCTTGCCGGTTGCCTGCCGGCGAACAGACTGCCCGGTATCCTTTGGAATTGGATGCGCGGGCGAGCGGCAAAAAAAACGGGAGCCGAAGCTCCCGTTTCTGATTGCTTTCCCGCTCAGTCCACTTTGGCCTTGCCGCGCAGTTCCATAATGTGCTTTTCCACCATCTGCTGCTGTAGACGTTGTGAAAGCTGCGCCTTGGCTTCATCCACTGGGGGAAGCTTCAACTCCCGGGCATCTTCCAGCAGGATGACGTGGTAGCCGAAATCGCTCTTGACCGGGGTTTCGGTATATTTGCCTTTTTCGAGTTTCGTCATTGCGTCGGAAAAGGGCTTCACATAGCTTGACGGCGCCGCCCAGCCGAGGTCTCCGCCGCGTTCCTTGGAACCCGGATCCTTGGATTGCTTGGCCAGATCCTCGAATTTGTCGCCCTTCTTCAGTTTGGCGATGATGTCCTTGGCTTCATCTTCCTTTTCCACCAGGATATGCCGGGCCTTGTATTCCTTGTCGCCGAGCTGCTGCTTGATGGCGTCATATTCCTTCTTGATCGCGTCTTCGGTGACCGGATGGCTGCGGACGTATTCACCGAGGTAGGCATTGATCAATACGCCCTGGCGCGCCAGCTCCATTTGACCCATGATTTCGGATTTCTTGTCCAATCCCTTCTTCTGTGCTTCCTGGACGATGATCTCGCGTCGCACCAGTTCCTCGCGGATGGCCTTGCGCAGTTCGTCCGAATCGGGTTGGCCTTGCGCGGTCTGGGCATTCGCCAGTGCGTCGGCACGGTTCTTCGGGATCGCCTTGCCATTCACGGTGGCGACGGCATTCGCCGACTTGGCGGAATCATCCTTGGCGAGTGCCGGCGCAACGCAAAGGACGGTGGCGAGAGCCACCAGGGAGGAGCGAAACTTGGCACGATTCATCGTTTTTCCTTGCAAGAGCAGTCAATTTTTGGGTTGGGATCGCATGCGCACAAGCACCGCACCGACATGCACATCATACACCAAGCCAAGTATGCTTTAAATCTGGAATATCATGCGAATTCCCACCCCTGGATGAACTTATGCCGACACTCGCCAGCAACACAACGCCCCTGGAAATCTCCGCCGGCCTTGCCCTGCATACGCGTTTCTGGCCTGCCGCCGAACCCCGAGCGATGGTGGTGTTGACCCACGGTTTTGGCGAGCATTGCGGCCGTTACGATGGTTTGGCCCAGGCCCTCAATGCCGCTGGCTTCTCGCTGTTTGCCTACGATCTGCGCGGGCATGGGCTGTCCGGGGGAGCGCGGGGTTTTGTGTCGAGCTACGAGGATCTACTCGACGACCTGGAGCGGGTGATTGCCGCCGCGCGGCGGGAACACCCGGGCGTCGCCCTGCCGCTGTTTTTATATGGCCATAGCATGGGCGGCAATATCGTCCTCAACTATGCGCTACGGCGTCCTGCCGGCATCCGCGGTGTACTCGTCAGCGGGCCCTGGCTGCGGCTGGCCGATCAGCCCCCTGCCTGGAAACTGGCGCTGGGCAGGCTGACGGCGATGCTGCTGCCGAAGATGGCGCTGCCGGCGGCCGTGGATCCCGGCGTGCTGTCACATGACGAGCAGCAGGTGCGCGCCTACGCCAGCGACCCGCTGGTACACGGCACCATGACGGCGCGCCTGTTTGCCGAGGTGGCCACAGCCGGCGAATGGGCGCTGGCGCACGCAGCAACGTTGAGCCTGCCGGTGCTGTTGATGCACGGTGGAGGCGATCGGCTGACCGACCCAAGGGCCACCGAGGAATTCCATGGTGTTGCGGGCGGCGGCGACAAGAGTGTGAAGCTATATCCCGGTCAATTCCACGAGATTCTCAACGAGACCGATCCGGCGCCGGTGCTCCGTGATATCGTCGAATGGATAGACCGGCGGGTGTGAACGCCAGGGCGGATCAATCGATTGATTGATAGCCTTGGCCCTCGCAAATCACCTTGCCGAGCCGCATCAAGCGCTCCAGGTGCTTGCCCATGATGGCCTGCTCGCCCCATTCGAAGAAGGCTCGCGGCTCGCGCGGCTTGCGATAGACGATGCACTGGGCGGCGATGTCCGCCAAGCTGCGTGGTGCGCCCTTCAAATAATCGAGGAGTTTGCCTTCGCGCTGATCTATGACGTCCAGATAGCGGTCGAAGCGCTCGGAAACTTCTTCCGGGGTTTCCTCGAAACATCCGTCCTCGTGGCTAGTGAGTAGGACGCGGGCCGGAATTTTCCGAAGGCGCTCGACCGAGGCGATGGTCAGCTCTATCGACGAATCGCGGTCGCCGTACCAGGGGCCGAAGCGGGTCAGGTCATAGTCGCCCATGAACAGCACCCCAGGTTCACGGAAGAAGAACGAGAGATTGCCCGGCGTGTGGCCCGGCGTATGGATCACCTCGACGCTGCATGAGCCGAGATCGATGACCTCGCCCGGCGAGAAGTGGCGTGTGGCACGCCGCGGCCGGTAATGGAAATTCTCGGCCAGGTTCTTGCGCCAGTATTCGCGGAACTCCTCTTTTTCGATGCCGTACCAGTCAATGAAATGTTCCAGCCCGGAAAGCGGTTCGGCTTCGATTTCCATCTGGCGCAGCGGCAGGTGGTCGAACATGTCGATGCAGGCGATGTGGTCTTCGTGCCAGTGGCTGAGCCAGAGTTCGCGCACGCCCGGACCGTCGAGCAGTGACTGGTAAGCCTCACGGCCGGCACCGGCATCGATCAGGACGCCGGCGTCCTCGACATACACCGAATTGGAGTGCGGGTATTTCCCCGCACCGGCGCCGGGTATGAAACGCACCGGGCCGAAAGTTTTTCCTGATGACATACGCTGACCTGTCGATAAGAACGAGGTGGCCAAATTCGCCGCATAATGGCGGCTGCATGGATTTTAATACCCCAGACCCAAAGGCGGGCACTAGTACCCTGGACCCAAAGGCGGGCACTAGTACCCTAGACCCAATGGCGGGCACCAGTCGCCATAGACGCATCCCGAAGGAACCGACATGACGCTCACAGCGCAGGCAATCGAAATACTTTCCGCAGTTTCAACGGCGACGATCACCACGATTCTCTTGAAAAAAGGCTTGCGCAACGTGTGGTTGCGCGGGCCGAAACCCTTGCGCCCGGGCCAGCCGCGCATCGTCGGCCCGGCATTCACCCTGCGTTTCGTGCCGGCGCGGGAAGATTTGGCGACTCCCGAATCCTGGGCGTCGCCGCGCTCGACACGCGGCGCCATCGAGGACATGCCGGAGGGCTGCATCGCCGTGGTCGACGCGATGGGCACCAGGGATGCCGGCATCTTCGGCGACATCCTGTGTGCCCGAATGCAGCAACGCAAGGTGGCGGCGCTGGTCACCGACGGCGTGGTGCGCGACGTGGCCGGCGTGCTGGGTACCGGGTTGCCGGTGTGGTGCGACGGTGTCGCCGCGCCGCCCTCGGTGGCCGGTCTGACCTTCGTGAACTGGCAGGAGCCTATCGGCTGCGGCGGCGTGGCCGTATTCCCGAATGACATTATCGTGGCCGACGCCGATGGCGCGGTGCTGATTCCGCAGGCTTTGCTGGATGAAGTGTTGACCGCCGGACCGGAGCAGGAACGCTTCGAAGCCTGGGTGGTGAATGAAGTGGAGCGGGGCGCGAAACTGACCGGCCTGTATCCGCCGGATGCCGGGAACAAGGCGCGCTACGCGGCGTTTACCGGGAAAGGCTGAGCGTCGTAATGGTGTGAGCCCCAGTCGTATCGGTGGTCAACCCGGATTCAGCACGTTGATCGGCTTCCCTTGGCAAAACGCCTCGATCTGCTCGATCGCCGAACCGAAGAATTGCTCGAAGGTATCCCGTTCCGCATAGCCCAGGTGGGGCGTGCATAGGACATTTTCCATGGCCAGCAGGGGATGATTCGGGGCGATCGGTTCCTGCTCATAGACATCCACCGCGGCATAACCGGGTCTGCCCGACTTCAATGCAGCCACCAAAGCCCCGGCCTGGATGAGTTCGGCGCGGCTGGTATTGACGAACAAGGCATCAGGTTTCATGCGCTTCAGGTCAGCGTCGGTGATCAGGCCCCGGGTCGCATCCGTCAGGCGCAGATGGACGCTGATGACATCGCACATCTCGAAGAAGCGCTCGCGCTCGGCGAGATAAACACGGCCATCCTTCGCGGCGCGTTGCGCAGTCGCCTCCCGGCCGCCGCCGGTCACCACTTTCATGCCAAAGGCATCGGCGAAACGGGCGACCTGCTGTCCGATCCGGCCATAGCCATAAATGCCTATGGTCCGGCCCTTCAACACCGTGCCCAGGGTCGTCTGCCAGCGTCCCTGCTTGAGCCGTTGGGCCTCGATGGGGATGTGACGCCGCGCCGCCATGATCATGGCCCAGGCGAATTCTGCGGTGGCGAGGGTTCCGCTGCCGGCCGCCGAGACCACGATGCCGCGGCGCGTGCAGGCGGCAAGATCGATGTGGCTGGCGGCCTGGCCGGTCTGGCTGATGAGACGCAGCTCCGGCAGGCGGCTCAGCAGTTCGTCGCTGATCCGTGTCCTCTCCCGGATCAGCAGCAGGGCCTGCGCGCCTGAAAAGCGTTCGACTTGCTCCGGGAGAGACTTGACGGTGTCGTTATAAATTTTCACCTCATGCGCGGCCAGACGCGAAAAGCTGCTCATCTGCCGCGCGGCGTCCTGGTAATCATCCGGAATGACAATTTTCATGGGGTTCACCGATGTTTAGTACCCGAGACCCAAGAGCTGGCACTGGTGCCCGCTCTTGCATTTAGGGTGCTAGTACTTATATCCCAGCGCCGCCGATTCCTTGTAGATCGCGTCTATCCATTCCTTGCCGATGCGGCTTTCCATGCTCTTATGCACCGGCAGCAGAACCTTGCGCCAGGCGGCGGTTTCCTCGGCGCTCAGCGAATACACCTGGGTCCGGCCGGTGGCCTTGATCTTCTGGATGGCTTCGTCGTTTTCGATCAGCGATTGGGCATTTTCAAAAGCGCTGACCTCCAGGATGGTCTTGTCGAGGATGGCGCGTATGTCCGGCGGCAGCCCGTCCCAGAACTTCTTGTTGGCGATGACGACATAACCGTCATAGCCATGGTTGGACAAGGCGAGGTACTTTTGCACTTCATAGAATTTCTGGGTCAGCAGATTGGGCAGGGAATTCTCGGCGCCGTCGACCACGCCGGTCTGTAGCGCCTGATAGACCTCGGAGAAGGACAGCACCTGGGGCAGGGCACCGAGTGCGCGCATCTGAGCGTCCAGCACTTTCGAAGACTTGATGCGCATCTTCAAGCCCTTGAAATCCGCCGGCAGATGCAGCGGCCGGTTCGCGCTCATCTGCTTGAAGCCGTTATCCCAGAAGCCCAGGCCGACGATGCCCTTGGCTTCGAGAAGCTTCATCAGCCTGCGGCCGATATCGCCGTCGAGCACACGGCGCAGCACCACGCGGTCGGGAATCAGGTAGGGCAGATCGAACACTTCGAAGGCATTCAGGCCCATCGGGCCGAATTTGGAAGCCGACGGCGCCAGCATCTGGACGGCGCCCAGTTCCATCGCCTCGAGTTCCTCCTTGTCCTTGTAGAGCTGGCTGTTGGGATAGACCTCGACCTTGACCCGGCCCGCGGTACGCTCCTCGGCGAGCTTCTTGAAGAGATCGGCCGCCTGTCCTTTCGGCGTGTTCGCGGCGACGACATGGCTGAACTTGATCACGATGGGCTGCTGCGACCAGGCGCTGGATGCGCCAAGAATCAGCGCGGCAATCAGGATGCGAAATAAGGTGGAGATCATGGTCTTTTCCTTTCGAATGGGTCCGGCATCAAGCGTCTGGAACGGTCATCTGCGCCAGTTGTCCGGCATCGCCACGGCTGTCGAGCGCCCAGATCGCCGAGATCAAGGCATCGCTACGCTCTTTGGGAAGGTGTGGTGCGCACAGCCGGGAGAACTTCTCCTCCAGATCCCGGTCGCTCATGGGACGGGCCAGGCTGCCGATGGTATGCGCGATGTGTTTGTTCAGTACCTTGCCGTCGCTGCAAGTGATGGCGATGTGTGCCGCGTCCTCCTTGAGGGTCGCATCGGCGACGGCCTGGACTTTGTTCCGCAGGGCGATCCATTCCGGGTCCATGACCTTCTCGTCGGAGTACTGCGCTTCGCCGGCAGCGCCGTCGATGATGGCCGCCGCCGCGCTGTGATAGACGCTGAACTTGCCTTCCAGGCCGACGCGCGGCGCGGTCTTGCCGGTCAGTTCGAGTACCAGCGGATGGACGCGCAAGTGGATCGCGACAATCTCGGCGGCTTGCAACGCATGCTCGCTGCGAAGCTGGATGCAGCCATCGATGACCGGATGTATGACGATGCCGCAGGCGAAAGGTTTATATGTGTTCTCCAACAGTTCCCAGGTTTCGCCGAGGCCCTCTGTGATCCGGCCAAAGTCGCGCTCACTGGCTAAGACATTGGCGAAACCGCGCTTGCCTTCGATGCCCTGCTCGGAACTGGTGAAATCCTGCTGGGCGAGGAGCGCCGCATACAGCCCGTTCTTGGCCGCCAGACCCGGATGCAGCGGCTTGCACATCGAACCGAACATTTCCCGCAGGCCGCAGGCTTGAGTCGCCGCGATGCCCAGCGCCCACACCAGTTGCTGCTGGCTCAGCTTCAACACCTTGCCCGCCGCCGCCGCCGCCCCGAACACCCCGGCGGTTCCCGTGATATGCCAGCCGACATCGTAATGGGAGGGATAAACGGCATTGCCGATGCGGCATTCGACCTCGACTCCGAGCGCGAAGGCGTGCAGGAACTCCCGTCCGCTGATCGGATGATGCTCTGCCAGGGCGATCAGAGCCGAGGCGACAGGGCCGGCCGGGTGGATGACGGTCTTGAGATGCGTGTCGTCGAAGTCGAAGGTATGCGAGGTGATGCCGTTCAGCAGCGCCGCATGGAGGATGTCTGGCCGCTCGCGGCGGCCCAGTACCGATGCCTGCGATTGGCCGAAGAACGGCGACAGGGCTGTTATGGCATGCTGGACGGTGGCATGTTGGGAGGCGCCGACCGCGCAGCCGACCCAGTTGAGGATCGCCCGCTTGGCTTCATGGGCGAGCTTTTCGGACATTTGCTCGGGCAGTGATTGCAGAACGAATTGTGCAAGTGCCGGGGTCGGTTGCAGGGACATGGCGGCTTACCTGGATTGCGATGGGTTGATGTAGAGATGTCGATGTTAGCGCATCGGTTCGATATCGTGAAAGCGGGTCATATCGATGATGCGTTCGTCGTTTTCTCCCTTTACCATGACATCGACGAAACGCGAATCGAACATCAGATCCTCGGACAGATAATCATGATAGGAATGGACCGCCGCCGCCATGGTTTCATCATGACCGTTGATCGAAATCATGATACGCGTCCGAGCTTCCAGCAGGCTCTCCTGGGTCCAGCCGTGGAGCGGGCTGGATTCGTCGATGCGGTGAATCAGGGTCCAGGTCAGGGCGAAGGCCGGCGTGTGGTCGCGCAGCAGGGGCAGGTCGTGGATGCGGGTGAACGTTTCGCCGTCGATGGTCCTCTCGGTTCGGACCATGGCGAGGGAGGCGTTGGCCTCGACGATACGGTTGTTGCGCTCGTTGGCGGCGCGCAACATCAATACCCGCGCCCCTTCGAAGGGGCGTATGACCATGCGCCGGCTGAACAGGATGCGCGCCGTCGGCTTGGAGAAGCGCGAAAAGATCAGGCCGGTGACGATCGCCAGGCTCATCAGCCCGAGTAGGATTTCGATGGCGGCGATCGTGTGTCCATATAGCGTGGCGGGATACATGGCGCCGTAGCCGACGGTGGCCAGGGTCTCGATGCTGAAGAAGAAGACGTCGGCAAAGGAGCCTGGCCGGGTGTTGGCGATACAACCTTCCACAAGCCAGTATGCGGTGGCAAAGACCAGATTGATCGCCAGGTAAAAGGCGATCACCAGCGCATAAAAGCGCGGCCAGCTCAGGGTCAGGATGAAGTGGTAGGGATCGTCCAGGATGGTGCGACTGGCCCCGATCCGGTAGACCTGGGCGGCACCAAAGCGGACGACGATAGCTTGATCCTTGCGTTTTCCCATGCGGTCTCCTTTCCCAGCGGTGCGATCAACCAGCGCGAGAACTTTCCGCGAGCACCGTGAGCATGCTCAGCGAACCCATGTGGATACCCTCCACAGGAAAACTGATTTTATCATCGTCCCGCAATGCGCCCAGGACGGGAAGCAGCGGCAAATAGTGCTCGGCTGTCGGTACCGAACTTAGCGCTTCCGGATCCAGATGCCGATAGTCGACGAGCGCCGCGTGGTCGCGGTTCAGCAGCTTGCCCTTGACCGCACCCTCGAAGCGGGAAGCCCACTCGTAAGGGGCATCGGGTTCATCCCATTTGATCGCCGCCAGGTTGTGGACGATGTTGCCGCTGCCGAGGATCAGCACGCCTTCATCACGCAGAGATGCGAGCTGCCGGCCGAGTTGGTAATGGAAGCTTGACGGCCGGGTTCTGTCGAGTGAAAGCTGTACGACGGGAATATCCGCTTCCGGGAACATATGGGCGAGCACCGACCATGTGCCGTGATCCAGTCCCCAGGCTTGATCCGCTGTGACGGCCAGTGGCTGGAGCAGTTCCTGAACCCGTGCTGCCAAGGTGGGGTTGCCGGGAGCGGGATACCGATACTCGAACAATTCCTGGGGGAAGCCGCCGAAATCATGGATGGTCCGCGGCATCTCCATTGCGGTAACCGCAAGCGTCGGCACATACCAGTGCGCCGAGATGGCCAGTATCGCCCGGGGTCGCGGCAAGCTCCGGCCGATGCTGCGCCAAGCGCGGCTGTATCGATTGTCTTCGAGGGTATTCATCGGGCTGCCGTGACCGACGAACACTACCGGCATGCGCGTGGCGTTCATCCGCTTCAGTGCGTAATCGGCTTGTAGCGGATGCGCTTCGGCTTGGCGCCTTCCTCGCCCAGGCGCTTCTTCTTGTCGGCCTCGTATTCCTGATAGTTGCCATTGAAGAAGCTCCATTGCGACTCGCCTTCGCAGGCCAGGATATGGGTGGCGATGCGGTCGAGGAACCAGCGGTCGTGGGAGATCACCAGCACGCAGCCGGCGAACTCCAGCAGAGCGTCTTCCAGGGCGCGCAAGGTCTCGACGTCGAGGTCGTTGGAGGGTTCATCGAGCAGCAGCACGTTGCCGCCGGCGATCAGGGTCTTGGCGAGGTGCAGCCGGCCGCGTTCGCCACCGGAGAGATTGCCGACGATCTTCTGCTGGTCGCTGCCCTTGAAGTTGAAGCGGCCGATGTAGGCACGCGAAGGCGTCTGATACTTGCCGACAGTGAGGATGTCGGCGCCGTCGGCGATTTCCTCGAACACCGTCTTGCCTGCGCTCAGGGCGTCGCGTGTCTGGTCGACATGCGAAAACTTCACCGTCGGACCGATCTTTACCTCGCCGGAATCGGGCTGCTCCTTGCCGGCGATCATCTTGAACAGCGTCGACTTGCCCGCGCCGTTGGGTCCGATGATGCCGACGATGGCGCCGGGCGGAATGCTGAAACTCAGCTTGTCGATCAGCAGGCGCTCACCGAAGCCCTTGCTGACGTCCTTGAATTCGATGACGTCGTTGCCGAGGCGGTCGGCCACTGGAATGAAGATTTCCTGGGTCTCGTTGCGCTTCTGGTATTCGTCCGAGCTTAGTTCGTTGAAGCGCGACAGGCGCGCCTTGCTCTTGGCCTGGCGCGCCTTGGGATTGCTGCGGACCCATTCGAGTTCCTGCTTCATCGCCTTGATGCGCGCACCTTCCTGCTTGGCCTCGATCTCCAGGCGCTGTTCCTTCTGGTCTAGCCATGAGGAATAGTTGCCTTTCCAGGGAATGCCCTGGCCGCGGTCGAGTTCGAGGATCCATTCCGCCGCATTGTCGAGGAAGTAGCGGTCGTGGGTGACCGCCACCACGGTGCCGGGAAAGCGGGTGAGGAACTGTTCCAGCCATTCCACCGATTCGGCGTCGAGGTGGTTGGTCGGTTCGTCCAGCAGCAGCATGTCGGGCCGCGACAGCAGCAGACGACAGAGGGCCACGCGGCGCTTCTCGCCACCCGAGAGGACGCCGATCTTGGCGTCCCACGGCGGCAGGCCGAGCTCGTCGGCGGCAATTTCCAGTTGATGTTCGACGTCTCTTCCCGCAGCGGCGATGATGCCCTCGTATTTCGCCTGTTCCTCGGCCAGCTTGTCGAAGTCGGCATCGGCTTCGGCATAGGCTGCGTAGATTTCCTCCAGCTTTTGCTTCGCCTGCATCAGCTCGCCGAGGCCGCCCTCGACCGCCTGACGCACCGTCTCTTCAGGATCGAGTTGCGGTTCCTGCGGCAGGTAGCCGATGGAGAGGTTGGGCATGGGCGTGGCTTCGCCGAGGATGTCCTTGTCGATGCCGGCCATGATGCGCAGCACCGTGGACTTTCCCGAACCGTTGAGGCCCAACACGCCGATCTTGGCGCCGGGGAAGAAGGAAAGCGAGATGTCCTTGAGGATCTGGCGCTTGGGCGGAACGATCTTGCCCACGCGGTTCATGGTGAAAACGTATTGAGCCATGTGCTTATTGACGTGAATTGAAAGGCGCAAGCTTAACCGACAAGTTGAGTCGCATGATGATGCCGGTGGAGAAAAACTCAGGTGCTATGGGTCGATTGGCGGACAGGCGCAGAACAGGTGGCGGTCGCCGTACACGTCGTCAATGCGATTCACCGAGGGCCAGAACTTGTTGTCCCTGACCCAAGGCAGGGGGAAGGCAGCGGTCTCGCGGCTGTAGGGGCGTTGCCAGTCGGTGTCGGCGCAGACGACGTCGGCCTGAGTATGCGGTGCGTGCTTGAGCGGATTGTTGTCGGCTGGCCAGACACCATTCTCGATCTGGCGGATCTCTTCTCGGATGGCCACCATGGCGGCGATGAAACGATCGAGTTCGGATTTCGATTCGGATTCGGTAGGCTCGACCATCAGCGTGCCGGCCACTGGAAAGCTCACCGTCGGGGCGTGGAAGCCATAGTCCATCAGGCGCTTGGCGATGTCGATTTCGGCGATGCCGGTCGCGGCCTTGATGGCGCGCACGTCGAGGATGCATTCGTGGGCGACCCGGCCTTGCCGGCCCACATACAGGACCGGGTAGTGTTCCCGCAGTCGTGCCGCGATGTAGTTGGCGTTGAGAATGGCCACCTCGGTGGCGCGCCTGAGTCCGGCGCCGCCCATCATGGCAATATACATCCAGGAGATCGGCAGTATCGAAGCGGACCCCCAGGGCGCAGCCGAGACTGCTCCCTGGCCGCGATTGCTTCTGTCCGCGCCGCCCGTCGCTTGCACCACATGATCGGCCATGAACGGCGCCAGGTGCGCCTTCAGCCCTATCGGTCCCATGCCCGGCCCGCCCCCGCCATGCGGGATGCAGAAAGTCTTGTGGAGGTTCATGTGTGACACGTCGGCGCCTATGCTGGCCGGGCTGGTGAGGCCGACCTGGGCATTCAGATTGGCGCCATCCATGTATACCTGGCCGCCATGGCGATGCACGATGGCGCAGATTTCCTTGATGGCCTCTTCGAAAACGCCGTGGGTCGACGGATAGGTGATCATCAGGCAGGCAAGGTGTTCGGCGTGCTGCTCGGCCTTGGCCCGGAGATCGGCCAGGTCGACGTTGCCCTGGTCGTCGCAATCCACCACAACAACCGCGAGTCCGCACATATTGGCGGTGGCTGGATTGGTGCCATGCGCCGATCTCGGGATCAGGCAGATATTGCGATGCTGCTCGCCGCGGCTGGCGTGATAGCGGCGGATCGTCACTAGTCCGGCGTACTCGCCCTGGGCGCCGGAATTCGGCTGCATGCAGATGGCATCGAAACTGGTAATGGCCTTGAGCCAGTCGGTCAGTCCCTGGATCATTTCCAGGTAACCGGCCGCCTGTGCTAGCGGGGCATAGGGATGGATGTCGCCGAACTCCGGCCAACTGATGGGCATCATCTCGCTGGTGGCGTTGAGCTTCATGGTGCAGGAGCCCAGCGAGATCATCGAGTGGTCCAGGGCCAGGTCCTTGTCCTGTAGCCGCTTGAGGTAGCGCAGCATTTCATGTTCGGTGTGGTGGGTGTTGAACACGGGATGGCCGAGGATGGCGTCCTGGCGCAGCAGCGCGGCGATGGGGCTGTGCCCGGCGGCATGGGCATCGAGTGCCTCAATATCCGCAGCCTGGCCGGTGATCAGGCGCAGCAAGGCGGCAACGTCGTCGCGCGTGGTCTTCTCGTTCAGCGCGATGCCGAGGATTCCGCCACCAACGTTCCGCAGGTTGAAGCCGGCATCCAAGGCAGCACGATAGGTTTTTTCACTGCTGGCGCCGAGGTCGATGCGCAACGTATCGAAGAAGTGCCCGGAAAGTAGCTTGACGCCGGCTTGCTGCAATCCGGTGGCGAGTATCGAAGTCAGCCGATGGATGCGTTCGGCGATCCTGCGCAGGCCTTGCGGGCCGTGATACACGGCATACATGCCGGCCATGTTGGCGAGCAGGACCTGGGAGGTGCAAATGTTGGAATTGGCTTTTTCGCGGCGGATGTGCTGTTCGCGGGTCTGCAAGGCCATGCGCAGTGCCTGGTGGCCGCGCGCATCCACCGAGACGCCGATGATGCGGCCCGGCACCGAACGCTTGTGCTCGTCGCGGGTGGCGAAGAAAGCCGCGTGCGGCCCGCCGAAACCCAGCGGCACGCCGAAGCGCTGAGCCGAACCGAGAGCGATGTCGGCACCCATCGCGCCCGGCGATTTGAGCAGGACCAGGGCCATCAGGTCGGAGGCCACGGCGACGATCCCACCTCTGGCCTTGACGGCGGCGATGTGCGGCGTCAAGTCGGCGACTTCGCCCAGATCGTTGGGGTACTGGAACAGGGCACCGAAGAGTTCGTACGTGGCGGCTTCTTCCGGGGTGCCGAATACCAGTTCGAATCCGAAAAAACCTGCACGGGTCTTGATGACGTCTATGGTTTGCGGAAAGCTGGCGGCATCCACGAAGAAGGCATTCGATTTGGACTTGCTCACCCGCCGCGCCATGGCCATGGCTTCGGCGGCGGCGGTGGCCTCGTCCAGCAGCGATGCGTTGGCGAGTTCCAGTCCGGTCAGGTCGATCACCATCTGCTGGTAGTTGAGCAGCGCCTCCAGCCGGCCCTGGGCGATCTCGGCCTGGTAGGGCGTATAGGCGGTGTACCAGCCGGGATTTTCCAGGACGTTGCGGACGATCACCTTGGGCGTCAGCGTGTCGGAGTAGCCCATGCCGATCAGCGACTTGTTGATGCGGTTCTTGGCCGCAATACCCTTGAGCCGCGCCAGCGCTTCATGCTCAGGCTGTGCTTGGGGCAAGGCGAGATCGGCTGGCAGGCGGATCGCGGCGGGAACGGTCTGGGCTATCAACTGATCGAGGCTGACCAGCCCGAGCGTCTCCAGCATTGCCGCGATCTCGACGGCATTCGGACCGATATGACGGGCGACGAACTCATCGCGCTGTTCGAGCGCAGCGAGGGGGATTGCGGTCGGCATGGGGCTATTCACTCTCTGCGACTTTGGTATACGCGGCTGAGTCGAGCAATGCGCCGAGTTCGGCGGTGCATGTGGCCGCATCGTTCGGCTTGAGCTTGAACAGCCAGGCGGCGTAGGCATCCTGGTTGATGCTTTCGGGGGCATCGACGGCTGCCTGATTGATGGCGATGACGACGCCGGAAACCGGTGTGTAGATGTCCGAGGCGGCCTTGACGGACTCGACGACCGCGCATTCCTCGCCGCTCTTGAGCGGGCGGACGACTTCCGGCAGTTCCAGGAAAACAATGTCGCCGAGCGCTTCCTGGGCGTGATCGGTGATGCCGACGGTGACTGTGCCGTCGGTTTCCAGTTTGGCCCATTCGTGGGATTTGGCGTATTTGAGAGTGGCGGGGACGTTCATGAGGTTCTCCAGTCAGGAAACAAAGGATTTGCCATTGCGGACGAAAGGCGGCTTGACCACCTTCGCCGGATGCAGCTTGCCGCGGATATCCACTTCGACGCTCTCCCCAGTGGCGACAGCGAGCGGCAGGCGGGCCAAGGCGATGCCCTGTTGCAGGGTAGGGGAGAAGCTGCCGCTGGTGATTTCGCCGTCGCCGTGGGATGTTCTAACCGTTTGATGGGCGCGCAGGACGCCACGTTCCAGAAGCAGCAGGCCGGTCATCTGGCGCTTGGGCTTTTGCGCGAGCAGGGCCGCCTTGCCGATGAAGTCGCGCTCGTCCTTCATCGCCAGCGTCCAGGCCAAACCGGCTTCCAGCGGCGAAATGGTCTCGTCCATGTCCTGTCCATACAGGTTCATGCCGGCTTCCAGGCGCAGCGTGTCGCGGCAGCCCAGGCCGCAGGGGGCTATGCCTACACTAAGTAGCTGTGCCCACACGGCGGCCGCCTGCTCGGCGGGCACTGCGATTTCGAAGCCGTCCTCGCCTGTGTAGCCGGTGCGGGCGATCAGCCAGTCGCCGTCGAAGGCTGCCTGGAAAGGAATCAGCGCTTCGCTGGCTGCTCGGCTGCCGGGGTAGGCCTGCCAGAACTTACTGCGTGCGTTCGGCCCCTGGATCGCGATCATCGCCAGATCGCGGCGTGGTGCCAGGCGCACGTCGAAACCGGCCGCGCAGGCTTGCATCCAGGCCAGGTCTTTTTCGGCAGTGCCGGCATTGACGACGATGCGGTAGCGATCGGGCGTGAAAAAGTAAACGATCAGATCGTCGATGACGCCACCGTTTTCTTTCAACAGGCAGGAGTAAAGCGCCTTGCCGGGCTGCCCCAATTTGGCGACGTCATTGGCCAGCAGATGGCGCAGATAAGGCTTGGAGGCGGGTCCGTCAAGGTCGATGGCAAGCATGTGGGAAACGTCGAACATCCCGGCATCGCGACGAACCGCGTGGTGCTCCTCGATCTGGGAGCCGTAATGGATGGGCATGTCCCAGCCGGCGAAATCGACCAGCTTGGCGCCCAGTTGAAGATGGCTGTCGTGGAGCGGGGTTAGGAGAGTATTATTTAACATAAATCAGGTACCTATAAGGTATTTCTCAAGAAGCTTCTTAAGATTGGTGGGCACGCAAACTAAGCCTATGCGTCCCATCTGTCCTTGGTACCTGAGAGATTTGGGCAGAACTTCAGCCGAATCGATGAAGTCGATGCCGCGTGCCCCTTCGGTGGGTGAGCCAGGCTCACCGCTCTCCAGATTTGTCCTGCGTCGCCGGTTCTTGTGCCTGAGCGGTTCCGGGATTTGCGCCTTCGGCGGTGATGGTGAATCACTCTCTCCCTGCGACGGCGGGATTATGCTTGGATGCGAATGAAGAGGCAAGCCGGCAATAGGGGCATTATCGCCGGATGTTAGAATTGCGCGATGAAACCGAGCAATTCCGAATTTATCCACTTGCGCGGCGTGCGTACCCATGTTCGATCGTGGGGGCCGGCGGATGCCCCGCAGTTATTCCTGTTGCATGGCTGGATGGATGTTTCCGCCAGCTTCCAGTTCCTGGTCGATGCCTTTTCCCTGGATTGGCGGGTCATCGCACCCGACTGGCGGGGTTTCGGGCAGAGCGAGTGGAACAACCACAGCTACTGGTTTCCCGACTACATCGCAGATCTCGATGCGCTGCTGGCCCACTATTCGCCGGATGCCCCGGCGCGGCTGGTCGGTCACAGCCTGGGCGGCAATGCCGCCTGCCTGTATGCCGGCATCCGCCCCGAACGCGTTGCTGCGGTCGCCAGCCTGGAAGGTTTCGGCCTGCATGTCAGCGATCCGGCCGATGCTCCCTCACGTTATGCCAGTTGGCTGACACAACTGCGGTCCGGTCCGGCCCACAATCGCTATGCCGACCGGGCCGAACTGGCGGCGCGCCTGCGCAGCGTCAACCCGCGCCTGGGGGCCGACCAGGCAGCCTTCCTGGCCGAACATCTGGGCGAGGAACGCGCACAGGATGCCGGCAAGATCGTGGTGGCGGCCGATCCCTACCACAAGCTGCCCAGTCCCATTCTCTATCGCCTCGACGACGCAAAGGCATGCTGGCGCAGCGTGACTGCGCCGGTGTTGTGGGTGGCGGCACGGGATTCCTTCGTCATGAAAAGTTTTTCCGGCGTGGTCGGCGAGGCCGACTACCTTGAGCGCATCGCCTGCTTCCGCGACATCCGCACGGCCATGCTCGAGGATGCCGGGCATAACATGCATCACGACCAGCCGCTGCAAGTTGCAAAGCTGGTCGAGGATTTTTGCAACCCTGCCTTCAGGTTGCGGGCCATATTTATCGACGAGGTCTTGGAGATTGATCCCATCGAGGTACTCCATCGCATAGTAAAAGACTCCCTCGGGGGTCCGTCCATAGTCGTAGATTGCGATGGTGTGTGGGTTGTTGAGATTGCAGGTGATTTGGACTTCTTGTTCAAAGCGATTGATGGATGTCTCATTGACTCGCTCGACATTCAGGAGCTTGATCGCACTTTGCCTGCGCAGCATCGCATGATGCCCTCGGTAGACGGTTCCCATCGCTCCTTCGCCGAGCTTGACATCAAGGCGATATTGTCCGAGTTGTTTGGCTTCCACAGCCGCTTGCCTGGCTTCTCGCTGCAGACGACCGACGATGATGGTGAAGGCTAAAATCGCCA
>JAPLQT010000028.1 GCA_026399515.1 Pseudomonadota bacterium
CATGATCGTGGAAGCCATTCCCACGCCTCGCTCTCACACCGACAGTATAGGACATTTGCCATGACAGCGACAACCATCCAAGTCAGCGACCAGGCCGCGAAAATCGCTCTGGCACACGATCGGGCTTTTGCCATCGCCAGGACGTGCCCGCCCCGAACGCTCAGTATCTTGCGCGCCGAGTTGGATCAAGCGTTGCGAGATCGTCGGCCCGTTCGTGTAGCCACGAAACGACTGGCTCACCTAGCCGCCGGGGCGTGCTCCCTTCCAGGAATATAGCTGTCAATCACCAAAGGAGAAAGACATGGAGTCGTACAGAAGTGAAGAATCCAAAAGAGCCATTGCCGCCGCGACCGCGCAAGGTGCGACAACATTGCTCGGCAAATTGCTTTCTTCCGCCGCCGTTATGCCTTCACGCGAAGAGCTTGAAGCCGAGCTTGGCCGCGATTTTTTCGAGCAGACTGGGGACGCTATAGTAATCCGTGACCCCAACAACAGCGCCACAAGCTGAGCATTGAACGAACATCACTTTGTACTTGGAGCCCTTCGGTTCGGCTTCCTTGATTTCAAATCGAGTCGAGGTGCACTTCGGGCATGTAGACGAAGCCATGATAATTCCTTTCTTAATGTGGACGAGAACCTTAACACCAGCGAAAGCGAAGAATAACCCATGACAGCGACAACCATCCAAGTCAGCGACCAGGCCGTTATCTCGTTCCTCAACCGCATGCAAAACGCGGTGGAACACCCGCAGCCGATCATGCGCGCGATCGGCGAAGGCGTCATGGAGCGAATCAAGGAGCGCTTCGCCACGGCCACCGGCCCGGACGGCCAACCCTGGGCGGCGAACTCGCCGGTCACCCTGGCGCGTTACATCGAGAGCCGAGGCGGCAAGAACTTCAAGAAAGACGGCAGCCTCACCAAGCGCGGCCAGGCGCTGGCCACCAGCAAGAAACCGCTCCAGGGGCATACCGGCGACCTGGCGCGGGAGTTCCACGTCTTCGCAACGGATAATTCTGTCAAGATCAGCAACGCGATGATCTACGATGCCATGCAACAATTCGGCGGCACCAAGGCCCAGTTTCCCCACCTCTGGGGCGACATTCCCGCGCGCCCGCATTTTCCGATCACGCCTGGTGGGGATCTCTACCCCCAGGAAGCGGACCTGATCGTGGCGCAATTGGCTGAATACATCCAAGGGGCTGCAACCGGCTAAATCGGCCTAAAAGCCGCGCCGTTAAGCGAAGTCGTTAAATGAGGGCCAAAATCGGGCCGCTGTAGCGGGCATCCCTGTTTTGGCTATCTCCATACCCATACTCCGGGACGGTCGATCGGGGAAAGTAACGCGGGTGTAACGCGCTTGCATTTGAAAATTTGGCTCCAGGGAAGGGGCGGATTTTGCTCCCGAGTTGTCGATGGAGCGCGATCCGCCGTCCCTATGTACATGTTGACCTTGTGAATTGGCGGGTTTAGGCTGACAAATCGGGTGAGTAAAGGAAGGTCCAAATGCGTACCAAACATATCGCCGCTCTTTTTTTGTTGCTATTGATCGGTCAGGCTCACGCAGGAAGTCTGGATATATTTGGTTTCAAGCTCGGCGAAAAGCTCGTGCTTCCAGAATGCGAGTTGACTAAGTTATCTGATCCTCCGGACACATGTATCAGAAACGTCACGGGCTACTATGGTCGGCCAGCAGGCCGTGAAATTACGTTTGCCAGGAAGGAAACGCCATTGATCGTGAGTTCTGAATATGGGAGCGCCTCTCCATTGGAGTCTGGTGATCGGCTTATCGGTATGGAATTCATCACCGCCGGAGTTAAGAGCCAGGAACTTGTTTTGCATCAACTGACCACCAAGTATGGCAGCCCAACCTCTGTCACGAAGCGGAGGGGGACTGTATTTGCGACTTGGCGCCTATCTCGAATTCATGTAACTTTCGATGGGGCTTCCGATGGAATTAACAGAGGTTTGGTTACTATCGACTTGCCAGAAGCGACAAAATTACGTGCGAAAATTTTGTCGGAGGAAAGGTCTACAGAGCGCAAGCTATAACTTCTACTCTCCGCCCTGCCTCGCGGCATGCATAGGCTGGCTGGTGAAGATGTTGTTCGGTATCTTGTTTTGTTCAATGGCTCTAGCTCCTGCCGAAGCTAAACAACCCCGCAGCGCCGCCGCCAAGGCGGAATTCCAACGCCTGAACCCTTGTCCTGAAAACGGCGCGCGGCGCGGCCCATGCCCCGGCTGGGTCATCGATCACGTCAAGCCGCTTTGCGCCGGCGGCCTCGATGCGCCGTCGAACATGGCATGGCAAGAATATGCCGCCTCGCTCATCAAAGACCGGGAAGAGCGTGAGCAGTGCCGGCGCCTGCGTCGTGGTTGACGCCATAACCCCATTCATGGCACGCTATTCGCGCGAACCCTGATCCACCCTAGAAAACCGCTGGCACGCGCCAGCGGTTTTCTTTTGGGCGCCGTCGGCATGATGGCGCCATGCCTCGTAAAACGCCGCTCCGTCATGCCGTTCCCGCTGTCGCCAGCTTCGCGCTGGCGATCTGCTCGATTCCAGGCGCCGACGGCAAACTTGTCCCATCCAACCGCGTGCAGCTCATGCCCGCCGGTCAATTCCGTGGCATCAACGGCCTGCCGGCTGACGCGCCGTACTGGTACATCGATGGCGCGATTGCCCAGGGGCTGATCACCGCCATCAATTCCCGCCAGACCGCCCTGGTCATCGACTACGACCATCAAACACTTTTCGCAGCCAAGACTGGCGTTAAAGCGATCGCCGCCGCCTGGTGGAAAGGGCTGGAATGGGAAGAAGGCGTCGGCCTGTTCGCCATCGGCGTCGACTGGACGGCGATGGCCGCCGCCCACATCACCGCCGACGAGTTCCGATACATCTCCCCGGTCTTCCTATACGACCGGGTCACCGGCGCCATCATGTCCATCGTGAACGCCGCGCTCACCAACACCCCGAACATCGACGGCATGGCGGATGTGACCGACCTGGTCGCCGCCAGCCTCGCCGCAGGTTCTCTCGCAGTCCAATCAACCCAGGAGACTTATATGGACGATCTTCTTGAGCAGCTCCGCTGGATGCTCAACCTTCCTGTCGGTGCCACCGTCGAAGACGTGCTGGCGCAATTGCAAAAACTGACGGATCAGCTCAAGGCCGGCCCGGCCCAGGCCGCCGCCAGTTTCAGCCTGGTCGAATACCTAGCCGGCGAACAGGCGCGCGTCGCCGCCGCCAGCCAGGTTGCCGTCGATCCCGCCAAGTATGTTCCGATCGCCAGCCTGTCGGCCGTGCAACACGAGCTCAACACCCTGCGCCTCGCCGTCAATTCCGAAAAGGTTGACGGCCTGGTCAAGGGCGCCCTGGCGGACGGCCGGCTGCTGCCTGCCCAGGAAGCCTGGGCGCGCGATCTGGGCGGGCAGAATTTCGCCGCCTTGTCCCAGTTCGTGGTCACCGCCACGGCGAACCCGGCGCTCGCCGGTGGCACTCAGACCGGCGGCGCCGCGCCGGCCGGCAGCGGCACCGGCGCGCTATCGGCCGCCCAGCTGGCCGTCTGTACCCAGATGGGCATCGCGCCGGAAGATTTCCAGCAGACCCTGGCCACCGAAAGAGCGGCGGCCTGATCCCCTTACCACCCAACCCTGACAGGAGACCCACATGGCTCTGATCGCAGACCGCAATACCGCCGAACGCACCGGCAACCTGATTTCCGCCGGCGTGGCGGCCGCCGTGAAGTGTTTCGCCGGCGGCATCGCCGTGCTGGACGCCTCCGGCAACATCAAACCCGGCGTCACCGCCACCGGGCTCATCTGCGTCGGCCGCTTCGAGGAGTATGTCGACAACACCTCCGGCGCGGCGAATGCAGTGACCGCCACCGCCAAGCGCGGCACCTACCGCTTTGCCAACTCCGCCGCCGCCGACGCGATCACCGTGGCGGAGATCGGCGACGTCTGTTACATCGTCGATGATCAGACGGTGGCCAAGACCAGCGGCACGGCAACGCGCAGCGTGGCGGGCATCATTGACGACGTGGATAGCGCCGGCGTCTGGGTGAGGATGGGCTTCGACTCCTATGTCTCCCCGGCCGGCGGGCTGCTCGCGGCCAACAACCTCTCCGACCTGGGCACCAAGGCCACCGCCCGCACCAACCTCGGCGGCGGCGCCGACAAGGTCATCCTGACGATGGGCCCGGTCTCCCTGGTGGGTTCCGGCGCGGCGGTGCTGCGCATCGTCTCCCCGGTCGCCGGCGACATCAAGGCGATCCGCAGTGTCACCAATGGCGCCCTGACCACCGGCGACGCGACGCTTACCGGCAAGATCGGCGCCACGGGCATCACCACTGGCGTCATCACCGTCACACAGGCCGGCTCCGCCGCCGGCGACGTGGATAGCTGCGCGCCCAGCGCCGCCAAGACCGTGGCCGTCGGCAACGTGATCAGCGTCACGGTCGGCGGCACCAACGATGCAGCGGTCACGGCCGAAGTCCTGGTCGAGATCACCCCGAGCGCTTGATCGGCGCCGGATAACCCTTTTTTAACCGGAGAACAGATATGAAAAAACTCTTCACGATCGCGGGCGTCCTCTTGATGGGCCTGCTGGCCGTCCTGGCCCTCCCCGCCGGCGCCGCGCCGCTGCCGGCCGATGGCGGCATCACCGTCGCCTGTCTGGGGATGCTGGTCGGCAAAGAAAGCCTGGCAAGCGTCTTCACCGGCCTCAAGACGCTCTTCAACAATGCGCTCAAGGCTCAGCCCGGCAACTGGCAGGCCACCACGATGGAAGTGCCGTCGAGCGGGGCCGGCGAGGATTATGCCTGGCTGGAACGCTTCCCGAAGATGCGTAAGTGGGTCGGCGACAAGTTCGTCAAGGCGCTCAAGGCCGGCAAGTACTACAAGAAGAACGAAGACTGGGAGACCACGATATCGGTCAAGCGCAACGATATCGATGATGACCGCCTCGGCATCTACAACACTCAGGCCATGTCGGCCGGAGAGTCCGCTGGCGAGTTGAACGACATCATCTCCGACGATCTCAAGCGCAATGCCTTCGCCAGCGAGTGCATGGACGGCCAGTATTTCTACGACACCGACCATCCGCTTGAAAACAGCGACGGCGTAACCTCCAGCGTGAGCAACAAGGGCACTGCCGCCCTGGTCGCCACCAACCTGGCCGCCGCCAAGGCGAGTTATGGCGCGGCGCGTGAGGCCATCATGGGCTTCACCGACTCCGAAGGCATGCCGCTGCGCCTGGTGCCTAATCTGCTGGAAGTGCCGCCCGGCCTGGAAGCTGTCGCCAATATCCTCTGCACGGCCGACAAGCTGCAAGACAACTCGCCGAACCCCTACAAGGGCACCGCCACCGTGTTGGTGAACCCGGCCTTGACCGGCACCGCCTGGATGCTGCATGTCACCAGCAAGCAGAGCGTCAAGCCCTTCATCGTGCAGATGCGCAAGAAGCCGGTTTTCGTGCAGCAGATCAGCCCGGAAAACGATGGCGTCTTCAACCTGGCCGAGTTCAAGTTCGGCGCCGAAGCGCGGGCCACGGGAGTGTATGGCTTCTGGCAACTCTCTTACGGCTCGACCGGCGCGGCGTAACGAATAACCCCCCCCGAGAGCAGCACGCTCGCCCCCGGCCGGACGATCGGCTGGGGGCTGACGGGGCAAACGAACAGGAGAACATGATGGCCAAAGAGAAAACCGTGAGGGGCATCCTGGTCAAGTCCAAGGTGGCCGGCTTCCGCCGCGCCGGCATGGCCTGGGGCACGGAGCCCGTCGGCATCGCCCTGACCGACCTGACAAGGGAGCAGCTCAAGCAGATCCGCGTCGAGCCCATGCTCGTTGTCGAAGACGCCGATATCCCAGTCGTCGAGTAAATGACCTACGCGACCCGCACCGACCTGGAGTAGCGCTACGACGCCAGCGAGATGACGCAACG
>JAPLQT010000012.1 GCA_026399515.1 Pseudomonadota bacterium
CACCGTGCCGTGCCCTTGGAATTCGGCGTGTGATGGCACTCACCACCTTTCCAGTGACCCGAGAAGATCTGCTGACCACCGCCGGGCTGCTGCGCGCCCAGTCGAAGCGGTTGTGTGTTTCCGCCCAGATAATCGGTGGTGAAGACTTCTTTCGGACCCTGGTGGAAGCCGAGGATCTAGAACGCCGCGCCGAACAAATGGAAAAAGAAGCGGGTGGCCAGCCATGAAGCCCGAAGAACTCCGTACCGCCGCCGACTGGCTGGGCGCGCGCCTCAAGGCCGCGCCACGGCCCGTGCGCGTGGCTGCGCCGGCACCAGTGGCAGCGTTACCTCTGTTCGCCGCGATCCCCGCTGTAACGCCCGTTAAACCGCCCGTAGCTGCCTTATCTGAGCGGGGGGGGGCGAGCAATGCTTACTGAATCTGAATGAGAGGGACTGACATGGGTACCAGTACGAAGACACCGAAAGCGCTATGGCGCTGCGAAGAATGTGATGAGGTTCATGGCAACTTGTGTGACGCCCGCAATTGCTGCCCGCCTGGGGTAACCGAGGGCTACGGATGCCCGACATGCGGATCGTTCCATACCGAAGAAGACCTCGCGATGGAATGTTGCTTCGAATCGAACAATGACCCCGACGCACCGGTATATATGAATCCGTTTGAACTGGAACGGGCCGGCCAGCAAAGGCTGTTCGGCTGATGACTATCCGGAACTCTGCCGAATCCGTCGATGCGATCGCCGTCGCAGACCTGAAGCGATGCCTGCGCGACCTGGTCGCCACTATCGATCTGCACACCGATTGCATGGACGGCCGCATCGATCGCGCGGCGCTCGAACCCTACATCGAGCGCGCCGAGGATCTGCTCGGCGAAACGCTTGAGGAGATCATCGGGTGATGCTCACCAAAGAACAGCGCGCTGCGGCTGCGCAGGAACTGGCGTCGCCGTATGGACGGGCGGTGCATCTGCTGTGCGACGGCCGGCGCGTCAGCCTACAAGTCCAGTGTGCATCGAAGACCGGTCTCAAATATCGCGTCATGACCTTCGTGGACGGTCAATTCATGGGCGCGTGGTGCAAGGGCGATACGCCCGAGGCGAAGTTCCTGCGCAAGCATGTTCATTCGTTAGTCAGCCCAGCCAGGTACAAGCAAGCAGAGAAGGTGTTCGGCAAACGGGCGGTCGCCAAAGACCCGTTCTGGAACAAGACGTTTACGCAGTACCACCCCGATTGGGCCAGTGGCAAAGCCGCGATCGATCACCTGTGCAAGGCTTGCGAGTCGGTCGAATTCGCGCCAGAGATGAAAGCCTGATCATGGCCGCCAAGCCCAAGTCCACCCGCAACAGCGAACTGGCCGCGATCCACTGCGCCAAGAAGGATCTTGGCCTCGACGACGAAACCTACCGCGACATGCTGTTCACCATCGCGCGCGTCCGCTCGGCCGGCGATCTCGACTGGACCGGCCGCAAGCGCGTGATGGAACACCTCAAGAGCCGTGGCGCAGGCAAGGGTCGGAAGCCCAACGAATGGGCCTTCATCGACCGCGCCACCGCCGATCGCCAGCCGCTACTGCGCAAGATATGCGCAGTTTGCCGGGCAATGAAAGTCGGCAAGAAATACGCCGAAGGCGTGGCCAAGCGCCAGCACCACATCGAGCGCCGCCTCGAAATGATGGACGCCAACGAACTGTGGCTGCTGGCCGGCGCGCTGTCTCGCACAC
>JAPLQT010000114.1:0-17304 GCA_026399515.1 Pseudomonadota bacterium
CTGCCCCCGCCCCGGGGCGGGGGGCTAAATGTGCTCGCTGCGCTCGATATCACCAGGCGTCCTCTTTGTCGTATTTCAGGGTAACAAGCTGGCCGCCGACCGATGGCAGAACTGCGCATCGCGCTTACGGACGCCAGCCTTGCGTGGGTCAAGCGTCGGCCGTGATATCCCAGCGACTCACGTCAGTCCCTTCTCGACCATGTCCAGCAGGCGTTGGCCGATCGCCCTTATTTGCGGCGGGCTCAGAGTGCGCAACGGTCCATCGATGACCAGCATGGCAAAGCCATGCACCGCGGACCAGGCCAGGTATTCGGCGCCCAGGCGCCGCTCCGGGGGCAGCACACCGGCATCGACGAGTCCGTCCAACGCGGCACCCAGCAACTGAAAAGGATTCAGGCCGCTGCTTCCCGCCTTCTCCGGCACCGCGCTGCCCGGCAAATCGTCCGGAACCGAGAAGGCGGTGCGCAACAATCCCGGTTCGGCTTGGGCGAATCGCAGGTAGCCGGTGCCGACGGCGCGCAAGCAGGCACGCGCGCGCGCGGCCGGGTTACCGGCGCGGCGTAGTCCGGCCAGTTCGTTCTCTATCGCGACGGCCAGCGCCGCCAAGGCGGCCGAGCGGACAGCCTGCAACAACTCATGCCGGCTCGCATAGTGCCGGTAGGCCGCATTCGGCACCACGCCGGCACGCCGGGTGGCCTCGCGCAATACCACGGCATCCGGACCGCCGCCGCGCGCCAGTTCCAAGCCGGCATCGAGCAGCGCTTGCCGCAAATCGCCGTGGCGATAGGTGCTGCGCTTGGGCGCACGGGCTTTTGTGGGACTCATCGGATCTCCATGTGGACACTGTCCATTATATCTGTTATCGTTATGTGGATGGCGTACACTTTCGATCTGAATTGTTTTAAGATGATCATGTTGACCATCCGGACGATCACCCTCATCCCACAAAAAGGAGCTGCCATGCAAGTCGAACCCTACCTGTTTTTCGAAGGCCGCTGCGAAGAGGCGCTGGATTTCTACCGCAGCGCGCTCGGCGCCGAGATCATCATGCTCATGCGCTACAAGGACAACCCCGAGCCGCAGGTACCGGACATGTGCCCGCCCGGTTCGGAGAACAAGGTAATGCACGCAAGCTTCCGCATCGGCGAAACGACGCTGATGGCTTCCGACGGACTATGCTCGGGAAAGACCAGCTTCCAGGGCTTTTCGCTGTCGCTCACAGTGCCCGGCGAGGCCGAGGCCAAGCGGCTGTTCGGCGTGCTCGGCGACGGCGGGCAGGTGCAGATGCCCTTGGCCAAGACCTTCTTTTCCCCGATCTTCGGCATGCTCGCCGACCGTTATGGCGTGTCCTGGATGATCTATGTAGCGCCTTGAGGGGGGCGTCCGCCCAACCCACCATTGCAAGATCATCACGTCATAGACTAAAGAAAGGGGGATTGTGCCAATGCTTCAAATCACAACTATCGAATCACAAATACTGGAGCGACATATGCAAGTACATATCTTCAGAGGTCCTGGTCGCATTTTTGGCTTCACCGCACAACCGTCAGGTGAAAATCTGCCGCAGAAGTATGCGCCATGGTCTGCATTCAAGACCATCGAGCTTCACAAGGAAAAGCACACACCCGGCATTGATGCGGATGAATGCCTAAGTGACATAGAGGCTTACGGGGTTCACGTGACCGATGCGCACTCCCGAATCACAGAGGAGGCAATTCGGTGAGCGTCGGCCACCTCTCGCGCTCCTGCCGAGAGTACGCGCCTAGCATGTTCACAGCAGTGGCGAGTTAGTGGCCAACCCATCATTTCACCGGACCTGCGCGAAAAGCCTCGCAGGTCGGTGAATTCACGTTGGGCATTTAACAGTTTTAGTACTCGAAAGAAAACATGATGCAAATAAACTATATGGCGGTATTTGTCGCAGCCATTTCAAACTTCATCATTGGCTTTTTGTTGCACGGGCCGATCCTCGGAAAAGTCTGGATGAAACTGGCCAATATTCATCCGACGGGGGAAGAAAGACTATTGGACATGTGGCCTAAGCTACTGCAAAACTTTCTCGTGCATATCGTATTTGTGTATGTGTTCTCTGTGGTGTACTTGTTCGCATCGACCTCTCCGATTTTGGGAGGTAGCAGCGTACTTAATGGAGTAAAGCTTGCTCTCCTGGTCTGGCTTGGATTTCTTTGCACCACCACGTCAATCGAAGTTATCTGGATGGGACGCTCGCTTAAGCTGTGGTTATTCGAGGTGTTTTGCTCGTTGATAACTTGCATTGCCATGGGTGCAATTATCGCAGCTTGGCAATAAATTCCTTGAAGCCCAACCCATCCATCAAGCGGGACGCGCAACAGCGCGCCCCTTATGTCAAACGTGGGGCGTCACATTGATAGGATCAGCATGTTGAGCGACGAAGAACAAATCCGTGAACTGGTTCAAACATGGCACTCCGCTACTAAGGCAGGCGACATAGACGCCGTGCTTAGTCTCATGACGGAGGACGTCGTCTTTCTCGTATCTGGCCGCCCGCCTATGAGCAAAGCGGAGTTCGCAGCCCTTTCTCAGGTGCCGCATGGTAGCCCTCGCCCCAAATTCGAGAGTGCCGCCGAGATTCAGGAAATTCAGGTCTCGGGTGACATGGCCTATTTGTGGTCCAAGCTATCCGTGACCGTCACGGCTCCGGGGGCGGAACAACCGATAGAGCGTGCAGGACATACGCTTACGGTCTTGCGGCGCGTCGGTGGCATGTGGCTGCTTGCCAGAGATGCAAACCTCTTGGCGCCAGTCCAGAGGACGAGTACATGACGCCCAAGCTGTCATTCAAGCGGGACGCGCTAAACCGCGCACCTTAATTTGACGTTCGGTTACAGGAGAAGCCATGACACAGTATCTGGTTGCTATTCACCACCCCGACGACTACGACCCGTTCGTCGCGGAGGACGAAGCGATGTCCCGCGATATCGACGCGCTCAACGATGAAATGAAGGCTGCCGGTGTCAGGGTTTTCGTAGGCGGCCTGCGACCGGCAAGCAGCGCGAAGTCCCTGCGGACGCAGCCTGGTGGTCAGGTGCTCATCAGCGACGGACCCTATCTGGAAACCACGGAGCACGTCGGCGGTTTTTGGGTGCTGGAAGCCGCCGACCTGGACGAGGCTCTGACGTGGGGGCGCAAGGCCGCCGTCGCCTGTCGGGCGCCGGTAGAAGTGCGCCCGTTCAACTGAATTTTGCCGCGCCGTCGGGCGGCTCATCACCATGGAGAACTTACATGGATAAGCAAGCAAGAAATACGATTTGCCTCTGGTACGACGGCGGCGCCGAGGACGCGGCGCGGTTCTATGCCAAGACTTTTCCCGATTCATCCGTTGGCGCGGTGCACCTCGCGCCGGGAGACTTTCCGTCCGGGAAAAAAGGAGATGTGTTGACGGTCGAGTTTACGGTGATGGGAATTCCCTGCCTCGGGCTCAATGGCGGACCCGAGTTCAAGCACAACGAAGCATTCTCGTTTCAGGTCGCCACCGCCGACCAGGCCGAAACCGATCGTTACTGGAACGCAATCGTCGGCAACGGCGGCGGAGAGAGTGCGTGCGGGTGGTGCAAGGACAAATGGGGCTTGTCCTGGCAGATAACGCCTACCGCTCTGACCAAAGCGATAACCGATCCCGACCCCGCCGCGGCCAAGCGCGCGTTCGATGCGATGATGGAGATGGGAAAGATCGACATCGCCGCAATCGAGACGGCGCGCCGCGGTTGATCGAATGCCCCACCGACGAAACGATAACCCAAAGGAGAAATGATCATGGCATTTTCAGCCAATGCTGTTCCGACTTCCGATCGGGAACTTGTATTAACCCGCATCATCAATGCACCGCGCGCAAAGGTATTCAGGGCGTGGACCGATCCCGAGCTGCTCAAGCAGTGGTTCACGCCTCTGCCATGGACCACCTCGGTTGCTGAAGTCGATGTCCGCCCCGGAGGCGCCAGCCTGATCGTCATGCGCGACCCCGACGGCAACGAGTTCCCGAACCCGGGCGTCTACCTGGAGGTTGTCGAAAATGAACGCCTGGTCGTTACCGATGCCTACACGAAAGCCTGGGAGCCGTCGGAAAAGCCCTTCATGACAGTGATCCTCACTTTTGAGGACGCGGATGGCAAGACGAAATACACCGCCAGGGTGCTGCACTGGACTGTTGCAGATCGTGAAGCCCACGAGAAAATGGGGTTTCACCAGGGCTGGGCGCTGGCCACGGATCAATTGGAAGCTCTCGTTGCTACCTTATGAGACAAGCACCCAAACGATCATTCCACCGGAGAACTCCATGACAATCAAGCATTACACCGGCAGCTGTCACTGCAAAAATGTTCGATACGAAGTCGACCTGGATCTATCAAAAGGAACTGCACGCTGTAATTGTTCAATTTGCACCAAGGCCAGGGCTTGGTTCGCGTTTGTAAATGCCGGGCAACTCCGAATGGTCGCGGGCGAGGACTCGATGGCCGAGTATCGATGGACTCCACCGGGAAGGCCCGAGCCATTCCTTACCTATCGCTTCTGCAAGACCTGTGGCGTGCGCATCTATGCCACCGGTGACGCCGAGTTCTTGGGTGGCAGGTTCTTCGCGTTGGCAGTCGCGACGCTCGACGACGTGGATGCCGACGAGTTGGCTGCGGCGCCGATGAAATTTATCGACGGTCGCCATGATCGCTTCGATCAGGCACCTGAAGATACCCGGCTGTTGTAGTGAAAGTGCGCCTAAACCATACGTCGGGTCGAACCGGCAGGCCGGTTAAGTGTTGGGCGTCTTGAGCCTCTTCTAGGATCTCGTCGATGAAACGAATTCGCCTGTACCGTCATCCCGAGTGTCAGCGCTGCGCGGGCTATGCGCGGATGCATCACCGGTTCGACTGGCTCGACCGATTTGAAGACTCGACAGAGGAGTCTCCAACGGGGCCTCTGAGCCTTGGCGAGATCGCCGTCCTAGACCTCTCCACCGGCGTCACGCTGAAGGGGACTGAGTGTTTCCGGTTGCTCTGCCGGAACATCCCGGCGTACTGGCTATTCTTGCCATTGACATACTTGCCATTCGTTCGGCGTCGCATTGAGAGTGATATTGGCGGCTGTTTGGATGAGGCATGTAGCCTCCCCTAAAGCTCATCAATTGGAGTTGGTTACATGCAGATACGGTACGCACTTAATTACCAGCGATTGCTCTCGATCGGAGTGCGGTTTCGCGGCGAGCCGAAGACGTTCGCCCCATCCGCGTCGCGCAATTCGAAGACGACTGCGGTAACCTGATCAATCTCGTCCAGCCAGGCCCCTAGGGCATTGAGCCAATGAAGAGGCGCCAATTTAGGGCGCTTGAAAATAATGATGCTGAACAACACACGATGCGGCGCAAACCAGGATATCCACATGACAACAGAAACCCTCTCCAAACAAAGACTCGAGCGTATGCGGCAGGTGTTGTCGGGATACGTCGAACGTAAGGAATTGCCCGGACTCGTGGCGCTCGTCAGTTGTCACGACGACGTTCATGTGGAGACGCTCGGGACAATGTCTTTCGAGCAACAGGCGCCGATGCGGCGCGACGCCATCTTTCGCATCGCCTCGCTCACCAAACCCATCACCGCGGTGGCGGCGATGATCCTGGTGGAGGACTGCAAGTTGCGGCTCGACGACTCGATCGAGCCGTGGCTGCCGGAACTCGCCCAGCGCCGCGTATTGAAATCCATCTCCTCGCAACTCGATGACACCGTGCCGGCGCGGCGGGCGATCACCGTACGCGATCTGCTGACGTTCCGCATGGGCTTCGGCAGTGTCATGGCGATGCCGGACACCTATCCGATCCAGAAGTCGATCCGCGAATACCGGATCGGCGGCGACGGTCCGCCGCTGCCCGCGCAAGCGCCGGGCACGCAAGAATGGCTACAGAGGCTTGGCTCGCTGCCGTGGCTGGCCCAGCCGGGCGAGCGCTGGATGTATCACGTGAGTGCCGATGTGCTCGGAATCTTGATCGCACGAGTGTCGGGACAAACGCTCGGCGCGTTCATGCGCGAGCGCATCTTCGATCCTCTCGGTATGAAAGACACGGCATTCCACGTGCCTGCCGAAAAAATCCAGCGCCTGCCCGTGTCCTATATGTTCAATCGCCAGACCAACACGCTGGAGGTGTATGACGACCCGGCGAACAGCTCCTGGCACCCTGAGCCGCCATTTGAATCCGGGGGAGGCGGGTTGGTGTCCACCATCGACGACTATTTCGCTTTCAGCCGCATGCTGCTGAACAAGGGCCGGCAAGGCGATAGACAGATCCTTGCGCGGGCCGCCGTGGCGCTGATGACTTCCGATCAACTCTCCTCCGAGCAACGCGCCGGCTCGGAAATCTTTTTCGGCGACTATCGCAGTTGGGGCTTCGGCATGGCGGTGGACATACGGCGCGACGAAATCTTCCGCATGCCCGGCCGATTCGGCTGGGACGGCGGCCTCGGCACCTCGGCCTATGCCGATCCGGCGGAAGGAATGATCGGAATCCTGTTCACCCAACGGATGATGGAGTCGCCGGAACCGCCGAAGGTTTTCACCGATTTCTGGACGCTGGCGTACGGAGCAATGGAATAGACATCCAGGAGGAAAGCATGGAGGTACGCACATGGACTACGACCGGTTCGCACGGACGTTAACACTCACCAAACCCAGCCATGGAGAACTCATGAAAAAGCTCAAAATCATCGAACACATCTCGCTGGACGGCGTGATCCAGCATTCCGCCGATGACGGCGATTTTCCCTATAGCGACTGGACCGCGCCCTATCGGACCCCCGCTGGCCGGGATGCAATGCTCGCGGCTTATGGAGGGAGCTTCGATCTGCTGCTGGGTCGTCGCACCTATGATATCTGGTCGGGCTTCTGGCCAAAGGCGCCGAGCAGTCCGATGGCGGACGGCCTCAATGCGGCAAAAAAATATGTTGCTACCCACCGCCCGGAAAGTCTTGAATGGGGTCCGTACGAAGGCCTTGGGCCGGACATCGTCGAGGACATTCGCCGGATCAAGTCGCGGGACGGCCCGGACCTAATCCTATCGGGTAGCTCCACGCTGACATCGACGCTGCTCGAACATGGGCTGGCGGACGAAGTCCTGCTGGCTGTCTATCCGGTCCTGTTGGGCGCGGGGAAGCGCTTCTTTGCGGAGGGAACCCCGCCACGCTCATTCGAGCTTGTCGGCACGCAAGCATTCCCGTCCGGCATCATCTTCAGTACTTACAAGGTCGCCGGGCCTTTGAAGACCGGATAGTTCGACGACGCGAATAGACTGTAATCCCTTGTGAAGGAGATATGATGATTGCGCTTTCGCGGAACCACATGGCATTCACGAAAACTCGCACTTTCGCCGCCGCACTCCTGCTCGGTTATGCGCTGGTGGCACCTCCCATTGCGCGATCCGATCAGGCCTATTCCGACACGCTCGTCACAGTCTCGGCGGACGTCAGACTGCGCGTGATCGACGCCGGCCCGCCACAAGCCCAATCGATTCTGTTGATTCCCGGCTGGTGCTTCACGGCGGACATCTGGACCAAGCAGATCGAGGCGTTGAGCGATCGCTACCGCGTCGTCGCGGTCGATCCGCGCTCGCAAGGCCGTTCGACGATACTCGATCACTCGAATAGTCCGGACCATCGCGCCGCGGACATCGCCAGCCTGATCAAGACGCTGCACTTGCGGAAACCGGTCATTGTCGGCTGGTCGCAAGGCGTTCAGGACGTAGCCGCCTATGCGTTGGCATTCGGCACCGACGGGATCGGCGGCATCGTGCTCGTCGATGCGCCCGTGTCGGCCGGCGCCGCAAGCCTGGATGCCAAAGAGGCCGCCGAGACCCTTGGGCTGTTGGCGATCTATGCGGGCTCACCGCGCAACTATCTCGCAGGGATGATGCCTTACATCTTCAAGCAGCCATTGTCGCCGAGCGAACTGGACACGATCGTGACGGCGGCGCTAAGAACGCCCAGCAGCATCGGCGTGGCTAATCTGGCACTCGACTTTTACGGGAAGGACTATCGACCGTCGTTCAAGCGCATGAACGTACCGGCGCTCTTGATCGTTGCGGGCACCGCGCCGGACAAGAACGAACAAATCCAACAACCGATACCGAACGCGACCAGCGCAGTCGTCGACGGCGCCGGGCACGCCGTGTTCTACGACGAACCAACAAAGTTCAATGATCTTCTCATACGATTTCTCGCGGATAGGGTGAAGCATGAAGCATCCAAGTAGCCGGCATGGCGACCGGATCAAACAGGAGAGACCCGTGAGCGAGTCCAACACAGAAAGCAGCCTCCGAACACTGGCCGGTAAGTGCCTGTGTGGTGAAGTCCAGTACGCTGTAGCTGACACATTCCTATACGCGCAAAACTGCCACTGCTCCAACTGCCGCCGTGCCACCGGTTCAGCATTCAAGCCATTCGCAGGTATTGAACGGAGCAATCTACGACTCACAAACGGTACAGCGAACCTTTCACTGTTCGGGAATGAAGATGCTCACGACGCTCACTGCAAAGCTTGCGGTTCGCTTCTGTACTCAGTCGTTCGAGACGGTCAGTTCGTTCATGTCACGCTGGGAACGCTCGTTGACGCACCAACCATTCGCCCCACAGCGCATATCTTCGTAGGGTCCAAGGCGTCTTGGTTCACGATCACTGACGACCTTCCACAACACCAAGAGTTTGGCTAATCAGAGCATGAACGCAACCCAACCGGTCAAGTCTCAACGCCTGGCGCCTATCTCAAACGTTATGCCGCACATGTCACGGCAGCGACCGTAAGGAGCTTCTCACGATGACCATCATCATAACCGCCTTTGAACGTTCACCTGATGGAGGAAAGGGACTTGCGCGCGATACACGCGTTCGCTGGGCCCTTGAAGAAGTGGGCCAACCCTACGAGGTGCGCCTTGTTTCTTTCCAGGCGATGAAGGAGCCGGCTCATCTGGCCATTCATCCCTTCGGTCAAATTCCAACCTTTGAGCAAGGCGACTTCTCACTGTTCGAGACAGGGGCGATTGTCTTCCACATCGCTGAGCGCCATACTGGCCTGCTGCCGGACGATCCTTACGCGAGGGTGCGTGCGGTCACATGGATGTTTGCCGCCCTCAACACCGTGGAGCCGGCCATTCTTGAACTCGCCAACACTAAACTCTTGGAGGGTGACAAGCCCTGGACAGCAGAGCGTCTGCCCCTGGTCGAGGATCGCCTCCGCACTCGGTTGAAACAGCTATCCGCTCATATTGGCAGTGCCGATTGGCTCGATGGGAGATTCAGCGCGGGCGACCTCATGATGGTCTCGGTGCTACTCAGAATAAAGTCAGCGGGCATCCTCAACGAGTATCCAAACCTCACCGCCTATGTCGCCCGCGGCGAGGCGCGACCCGCGTACAAGCGAGCTTTCGCTGCTCAATTGGCGGTCAATGGCTAAGGTGCGGCCTACCTCATCAATCCACCGGACCTTGCGCATAAAGCCGCGCAAAGCCGGTGAATTCACACGTTGAAGCTGTAGAAAAACTCAATTTCAAAAAACGTCATGTCGGCTAAGAAAAATCGACCTCTCAAAATGCCCCGTATTCGACGATCTCCGGGCGGGGAATGGTCGACTGACCCCGGCAAATCATCCAGCATGACCCCTCTTTTCCTACAGCCTCGTTATCTGATTCGAAACGCACATTAGGAGGTTCTGATGATTGAGCAAGAGAAAAAATCAAAGGAGGTAGACGAGTACATCTCAAATCTACCCCCTGAAGTCCAACAAGCGCTAGAAGAGCTACGGCTCTGTATCTGGCATGCTGCACCAAATGTTTCAGAACTCATGAATTACAAGATGCCGGCTTTTGCCCTAGTAAAGGGCGGGAAGCGCGACCGACAAATCATGATTGCTGGCTTTTCAAAACATGTCGGCTTCTATCCCTCTCCGGCCGTAATCGAAGCTTTCTCTGGTCAGCTTGCGGAGTTCAAATTCGCAAAAGGGTCAATTCAATTTCCGTTGAACAAACCCATCCCCAAGGAACTTGTCATTGAGATGGTCAAATACAGGTTGTCTCAATTGCCTAAATGATGAAACGTCACATAACTTGGCGCTCAACCTCGCTCCTTTCAGTCGCTGGACGCTGCGCGATAAAGCCGCGCAGCGCCGGTTAGCTCTACGTTCGGCCGCGCAAAGACGAATCCCAGTGACGCGGGCACCACGCCGGCAGCCATCTTCATACGGTACGCTTACCAGATGATCGAGATCAAACCCGCAAGTTTCCCGGAAGACTTAGAACGCGTCGTAGCCATTTTCCGGGAATACGTCGCCAGCCCAAGCGTGAGCCTCGATTTTCAGGACTACGAGGCAGAGTTCGCTTCTCTACCGGGTAAGTACGCCATCCCTGAAGGTCGGCTGCTTCTCGCGTGGAAAGATGGGGCCGTCGTCGGATGCGGCGCGCTTCGCAAAGTTGATGGAAGCATGTGCGAAATGAAGCGCGTATACATTCGATCAACGGCGCGCGGCGAAGGCCTTGGCCGTCGGCTGATCGAAAACATCCTCGCGGAGGCACGAGAAGCGGGCTACTCGCACATTTGCCTTGACGTATTGCCCGAATTTGTCGCCGCGCAAAACATCTATGAGTCGCTGGGTTTTCGACCGGCACCACCTATAACGTTTAATCCCGTGCCCGGCACAAAGTTCTTGGGCCTGGACCTGATCTCGTCGCCACCCACCAGCACGGCCTAATGTGTATTGTCTTGAGAGCGTCGACTTCGCATCCCTTCCCGTCCAACATTTCGACGGCCGCTCTCTTTGACCGCTAGGGCACCCACCGTGGACCAGCCGGGGGCTTACCTTGTCTGGTGGGCAACTATGGCTAATTCTACTAAGGATAGAAAATGAAACTGAATTCAGGAGAAGACTCGGCCGCTTTGAAATGGACAGGGCGCACCTTTAGCGGACTCGTTATCGTCTTCTTGACGATGGACGCCGGAATCAAACTAATTCCGATACTGCCCGTAATCGAATCCATGAACGACCTTGGCTTTGTGTGTACGCCAGGCCTCGCTCGGGCGTTGGGCGTGTTGCTGCTGTTCTGCACAGCGCTCTATGCTGTTCCGCGTACCTCGGTTCTGGGTGCGGTGCTGCTTACCGGCTATCTGGGTGGCGCGATAGCGATACAGGTCAGAGCGGGCAGTCCGCTGTTTACACATATTCTGTTTGGCGGATATATCGGCGCCCTGCTCTGGGCCGGGCTGCTGATTCGAAACCGGCGACTGCGCAAACTGATCTTCCCATAGCTTCGCCACGATTACCTTACTACAAGGATCACGACATGTCATTCAAAGCCTATCTGGACAACATCGAAGCAAAAACCGGAAAGAGCGCACAAGACTTCAGGCTGCTCGCCGCCAAAAAGGGATACACAGAGAACGGGAAGCTTCGGGCAGGCGTCAAGGCTGGAGAAATTGTCGCATGGCTCAAAGAGGATTTTGAGCTTGGTCATGGCCACGCAATGGCGATCTTCGCGCTGCTCAAAGGTTCCAAAAACGCGGAAGGCAAGTGATCAAGCGATGCCCATCCTAAAGCCTTGTCAGCCGTCTTGGCGTCAGCGAGGATTGCCGACTCTCATTGCCTCGGCCTCAACACGAGTATCCGCGCGAACGATTGCAGGTTCACCGCCTCTTCCATGGCCAGGCCGCAGTTGTCAAACAAGTTCCGCCATTCATCGAGAGTCCTTTCCCTGCCACGGGTGCCCATGAACATCTGCATGTCGAATGAGGCGCTGGCGAGGTCGGCCTGCGAATCGGCCATGACCAGCTCCATCACGGCAATGCGGGCGCCCGTTCCGGCGCAGGCGCGGGCAAGATTGCGCAGAATCTTGACGCAGCCGTCGTCATCGAAGCTATGCAGGACGGCGCTGAGCAGGTAGATATCCTTGTCGCTGGTCGCGGCAGGGACCGATTCGAACAGGTCGCCGGCCTGAAAGCTCACGCGGGCGAGCAGTGCCCGATCATCACACCCCAGCCAATATTGCTCGGCTTCCCGAATCACCTGGGCGCGATCCACCACCAGCGCTTGCAGATTCGGATGCCGTTTCAGGATGGCGATGGACTTGCTGCCCTTCGATCCGCCGACGTCGATAACGCGCTCGAAACGCCCCCAGTCGAAGTCGCGCGCGAAGCTGTCGCCGGCCAGTGCCTCGACGCTGTCCATCGCCCGCGAGAACAGGGCGTCGAATTCCGGGTGGCTGTCCATGTAGCCAAACAGGTCCTGCCCGTGCGTCAGCCGGAATGGAACTTCCCCGTTCCTTACTCCGTTTTCCAGTTGTTCGTACCACGGCCGGCTCATCTCTTCCGAGTTGTGCATCAGTATCATCGCGCGCACGTTTTTCGAATGGTCCCGCCGCAGATAGTCGGAAAGACCGTTGTTGCCGAACACGCACGGCGACACCTCCTCGAAAACACCGACCGCCGCCAGCATCCTCAGCAGCCGGTGAGTGGCATCGGGCTGAGCGGAGACGCGGACGGCAATCTCGTCCGTCGAAAGTTGTTGGTCTCCCAGCACAGTCGCGATGTCGAACCGGGCGGCGGCGTAAAGCGCCCGCGATTGCCAGAAAGCCGATCCGATCTGCATCAGTCGGAACGGCGGCGGCGTGAGCTTGTGGGGAAGGTTCTGGAACCAGCCGGCGAACTTCATCAATCTGGAAAACCGCCGAACGGCTCCGGCATTTTTCTGCAACGACATCTCGGACTCCTCCCTATTCGTGTGCAACCGGCGCCAAGCCGGCGGTGAAGAGCCGGCCGTTGAATTCGGCCAAGCTTGCGATGAACGCCTCATCCATCGGACGCCCCATCTGTTCCTCGAAAATGTCATTCAAAAGCATCGGCGTCATGGCCAGGCTGACAAAGGCCATCCTGAGGACGTCCGGGTCTACCGACGGGGCGATCTGTCCATGACTCTTCAACTCGGCCACTTTTCGCGCGCCGCGCGTGCGCCCACGTTCGAGCAATTGCTGAATGAAGCGCCGGCCCGGGCCCTGGTTCAGCGCCAGCACTTTCAGGATCAGCTTGGGAAATTCCGGACGTTTCGACATCGTGTCGTAGTAGAGCCGAAGGAAACCCGCGAAACCCTCCACCGACGACAACATCTGGCCGTCCAATACGTCCAACAAAGGGCTCAAGGTATCCCGGATCATCTCCTCGTACAGGCCTTCCTTGTTGCCGAAGTAGTAGCGGATCATGGAAATATTGGCGTCGGCTCTTTCGGCTATCAGCCGGGTCGTGACCTTGTGGTATTCGTCGGCCAGAAAGCATTCGAGCGCGGCCTTGAGCAGTCGCGCCCGGACCGGGTCCGACGATTGGTTTGCCGCAACACTCACCGTTGGCTCCTTCCCCATAGCGGGTAACCGAAAGCAGATTAGCATCCGCATGCCGCCGTCGGTAGCGATTTCATCACTCAAATTACGCTGTTTGATTGAGGCCTGATGCCGTATCCCCGCCGCCTCGGTTTCGATCCTGGCCGCATCCGGTCGGTCAGAGTAGTATTCTCTCTCATGACACATCACTGTCGAAAACGCTGGTGGCTTGTTTGGGCTGGGCCTGATCTTCGAACTGGCGGGCTGGAAAAGTCTCTTCAGGAGAAAGCCCAGCACACCATGATCGCGTTCTTCACCGATAAACGTGCAATAAGTCAGCCCTATGTCAGCCGTTAAGCCTAACATTCCGCCATGACCCAGCCCCCTTTCCCCGCAATTGCGGATCACTTCGTGGATCGTGCGGTCTGGAAGATCGCGCTGACCTACGCAATATTCGCGGCGCTGTGGATACTGCTGTCCGATCAGATGGTCCTGGTGATTACCCGGGATCCGCAACAAATTGCGCTAATCAGCACCTTCAAGGGATGGTTGTTCGTCGCTGTCACATCTTTTCTGCTCGCGCTGATCGTGCGTCGCTACCTCAAGCAATTGGCGTCCGTCAATGATCACTTGAGGGATAGCGAGGAGCGTTGGAAATTCGCGTTGGAAGGGGCTGGCGACGGTGTATGGGACTGGAACATCCAGACCGGTGCAGCGCAATACTCCAGACGCTGGAAGGAAATTCTGGGCCATGCGGAGAATGAAATCGGCGATTCTTCCGAAGAATGGATCAAGCGCGTTCATGCGGAGGACCTGCCCAGGGTCATGGCCGATCTGCAAGCGCACATCGAGGGCAGGACAAGTTCGGCCGCCATCGAATTCCGGATGCGATGCAAGGATGGCGACTGGAAGTGGATTCTCGGCAGAGGCATTGTCGTCAGCAGGGACAGCTCCGGGAAACCCATCCGCGTGGTGGGAACCAACACCGACATCAGTCACCGGAAGCAGGTGGCGCAGGTGCTTCAAGACGCCAATGACAGATATGAGCGCATCGCCTCGACTGTACCCGTGGTGCTTTATGACGATATGCGCTACCCGGACAACAGCAGCCGACTGGTGTTTCTCAGCAAGAGAAGCTCCGAACTTTTCGAGATAGAGGCCGACAGTCCCGGCGCTTCCGAAAGGATCTGGGCCATGGTTCACCCCGATGATCTCCATCGGGTCCGGGCTGAAGCGGAGAAGAACCATGACGCGGCGAACACCTCGGAGTTTCGCATCGTCACTCCTTCCGGTCGGTTGAAATGGATTCAAGCCTCATCGAAACCCAGCTTCGATGCGCCGGGGAAACCGAAAATCAGGAGCGGCTTTTTCCAGGACATCACCGAACGCAAGAAATATGAGGAGCAATTGCTTCTGGCGGAAAAGGTATTCGCCAACAGCGACGAGGCGATCACCGTCACGGATGCGTCCGGAAAGATACTTTCGGTGAACCAGGCGTTCACCAAGGTGACCGGATACGGTGCTGAGGAGGCGATCGGCCAGAATCCACGCATGCTGAAATCGGACCGTCACGGCAAGGATTTCTACCGGGAAATGTGGCTCAGGCTGAACAGTTCCGGGCAATGGCAGGGAGAAATCTGGAACCGACGGAAGAGCGGAGAGATTTTTCCCGAGTGGCTATCGATTTCGGTCGTGAAAAACTCCAATAATGTCGTCACGAACTATGTGGCGATTTTTGCGGACATCACCGAGCGCAAGACCGCACAGGACCAGATCGAGTTTCTTGCCTTCCACGATCCCTTGACCAAGCTGCCCAATCGTCTGCTGGGCAAGGACCGGGTAAGACAAGCCATCGCCTACAGCGATCGTGAGCATGCCAAGTCGGCAATCCTGTTTCTCGATCTGGACAACTTCAAATTCGTCAATGACTCGCTCGGCCACTCCGTCGGCGATGGCTTGCTGGTCGCCGTTGCGACACGGCTCCAGGAATGCGTGCGCGACATGGATACCTTGTGCCGCCTGGCCGGAGACGAATTCCTGGTGGTGCTGCAAGACGTGCGTGACAGCGATGCGATTTCACTTGTTTGCGAAAAGATCCTGAAGCGGCTTTCCGAATCCTTCCACATAGACGCCAAGGAACTGACTACCTCGTTCTCCATCGGCGTCGCCGTGTATCCCGACGATGGAAGGGATACCGAATCCCTCCTGAAGAACGCCGATACGGCGATGTACCAAGCCAAGGAAGCCGGACGGAATACCTATAGGTTCTTCGACGACCAGATGAACCTGGATGCGGTCGAACATTTCCGGCTCCGCGAAGGTTTGCGTCATGCCTTGGAGCGCGGCGAGTTCGAACTGTATTACCAGCCTCAGATCGCCTTTGCCGAAGGCGTTGTCGGCGCCGAGGCCCTGATACGCTGGAACCATCCGGAGCTCGGCATGTTGTTGCCGGGACGTTTTATTTCGGCCGCCGAAGACAGCGGGCTGATCGTGCCGATCGGCGCATGGGTGCTGCGCGAAGCCTGCCGGCAGGCCGTGGCATGGCATGCGGCGGGATTGCCGGAGATCCCGGTGGCGGTCAATCTTTCGGCCGTGCAATTCCGGCGCGGCGATCTGGAAAGAACCGTTGCGGAAGCACTCCGGGAATCCACGCTCGATCCGGCTTTGCTGGAACTGGAACTGACCGAATCGATACTGATACACGATACCGAGAGCGTCCTCGCCACGGTCAACCGCCTCAAGGTATTGGGCGTCAAGTTTTCCATCGACGATTTCGGCACGGGCTATTCGAGCCTCTCCTATCTCAAGCGCTTCGACGTGGACAAACTCAAGATCGACCAATCGTTTATCCGCGATATCGCCAGCGATCCGGACGATTCGGCCATCGTGAGCGCCATCATCCAAATGGCAAAGAGCCTCAAGCTCAAGACGATCGCGGAAGGCGTCGAAACGCTCGGAATGCTGGACTACCTTCGCGACCTCGGCTGTGAAGAAGCGCAAGGCTACCACTTTGCCAGGCCCATGCCGGCCGATGATTTCGTCAGCTATCTGGCGTCAAGCCGCCCGGGCGGTTGAGGTTTATCAAACCGCCCGGGCGGTTGAGGTTTTCGAGGACCGCCGACACACGCCGCGCCCGCCGATTAGAACAGCGTTGCCTGCTGTGCCGGTTGGTCGGCGCCGTCCGCGGACTGAATTCGCCGTCGCGCGGGTTGACGACGCGCGGGCACTCTGCGGGACTCCGCCAGTGCCATCAAGTCGGACGCGAATTCTTCCCGTCCTTCGTCGCTGTAATCGCCCCACTTGATGTACAGGTGCCTGAGCGCCATGCGCAACGTTTCACCGTGCAGCTTGTTCATTGCCGCGTCGACGTCACGGAACAGGGATCTCTCGTCGAAGCAGTATGCCTCGGGGAGGTAGAGCCGGGTTGCGCTGGAGTAGGCGTCGCGGGGGACTGGCATTTCAGGATGGGGTAGGTGCAATGTTATGAGACTTCCTTGACGCCTTGCAGCATACTCTTCCCGCGACTATCGATGCCTGGGAATTGAACCACAATATCCCTTGAACTCGCTCAATTGAACTCGCGGCATAGGACTGTTCAGCGCATCCCCGGGAGCATGCTCTGCATGCCGCGCATCAGCTTGTGCATGCCGCCCTTGGAGAACTGTTTCATCATTTTCTGGGTCTGCTCGAACTGCTTGAGCAGGCGATTGACTTCCTGAACCGATACGCCGGCGCCGGTTGCGATGCGGCGTTTACGACTGGCCTTGAGTATCTCCGGCTTGGTCCTCTCCAGCGCGGTCATCGAACCGATGATGCCTTCGATGCGGCGGATGGACTTGTCGTCCACCGAACCGCCGGCTTGTTGCGCGGCCTGGGCAAACTGCGCCGGCAGTTTCTCCAGCATCGAGGACATGCCGCCCATCTTGCGCATCTGGCCGATC
>JAPLQT010000114.1:17319-25989 GCA_026399515.1 Pseudomonadota bacterium
CCCATCTTGCGCATCTGGCCGATCTGCTCCCTGAAATCGTTGAGATCGAAGGCCTTACCGGATTTCATCTTCTGCGCGAACGCCTGCGCCTTGCCCTGATCGACGCCGCGCTGCGCCTCTTCGACCAGGCCGAGGATGTCGCCCATGCCGAGGATGCGCGAGGCCATGCGCTCCGGGTGGAATTCCTCGATCCCGGTAAGTTTTTCGCCGATGCCGGCGAACTTGAGCGGCTTGCCGGTGACCTGGCGCACCGACAAGGCCGCGCCGCCGCGCGCGTCGCCGTCGAGTTTGGTCAGCACGATGCCGGTGAGCGGCAACGCGTCGTTGAAGGCCTTGGCGGTATTCACCGCGTCCTGGCCGAGCATGGCATCGACCACGAAGAGCGATTCGATGGGCTTGACCAGCGCGTGGAGTTCCTGGATTTCCGCCATCATCATGGCATCGACGCCGAGCCGGCCGGCGGTATCGACGAACAACACGTCGTAGTAATGCTTGCGGGCGAAATCTAGGGCGGCCGCCGCGATATCGCCGGGCTTCTGTCCGGCTTCCGACGGAAAGAAATCGATCCCGGCCTGGGCCGAGACGGTCTTCAACTGCTCGATGGCGGCGGGACGATAGACGTCGCAGGACACCGTCAGGACTTTCTTCTTCTGCCGTTCCTTGAGCCATTTGCCGAGCTTGGCGGTGGTGGTGGTCTTGCCGGCACCCTGCAAGCCGGACATCAGGATCACCGCCGGCGGCTGGGTCGCCAGGTTCAGGCCGACACTGGTCCCGCCCATCAGATCGGTCAATTCACTATGCACCACGCCGACCAGCGCCTGGCCCGGCGTGAGCGAACCGACGACTTCCTGGCCGACGGCCTTTTCCTTGACGCGGGCGATGAATTCCTTGATCACCGGCAAGGCGACATCGGCTTCCAGCAGCGCCATGCGTACTTCGCGCAGCATGTCGGTAATATTGTCTTCGCTCAGGCGCGCCTGACCCCTGAGCGTTTTGACGACCTTGGCAAGGCGTTGAGTGAGATTGTCGAGCATGTGGATTACAGGATGGTAAACTGCCGGAATGCCCGCAATTCTACTGCATCTCCTCGCCGCAGCCCTGTATGCCGCCCTGGCCATCCATTTCTGGCGGACGCGCTGGCGCGGCGCCATGCTGGCGCAGCCCCTGGCCGGACTGCTGCCCTGGGAGCGCCTGTTGCTGCTGGGTGCCCTGGCGCTCCACGGCATCACGGTCGGCCAGGAGATATTCGGCGGCGGCGCAATCCGCTTTGGGTTCTCCGTGGCGCTGTCGCTGATGTTATGGCTGGCGATTGCGATGTACTGGATCGAAAGCTTCTATGCGCGCATGGAAGGCCTGCAAATGCTGGGGCTGCCCCTTGCCGCCGCTGCGGTCTTGCTGCCGGCGCTGTTTCCCGGCCAACATCTGCTGGTCAACGCCGATTCGCCGGCTTTCCGCACCCATTTCCTGATGGCCATGCTGGCCTATAGCCTGTTCACCCTGGCAGCGTTGCATGCCTTGCTGATGGCGGTAGCCGAGAAGCACCTCCACAAGGGACGGCTGTCGCCCCTGCTGGCCAGCCTGCCGCCGCTGCTGACGATGGAAACGCTGCTGTTCCGGCTGATCCATATTGCCTTCGTATTGCTGACGCTGACCTTGATCTCCGGCATCTTCTTTTCCGAAACGCTGTTTGGCAAGGCGCTCTCGCTGAACCACAAGACGGTCTTTGCCTTCACCTCTTGGCTGATTTTCGCCGCCCTGCTGATCGGTCGTCATGTCCGCGGTTGGCGCGGCCGTCTGGCGCTGCGCTGGACTCTGGCGGGATTTGTCTTCCTGTTGCTGGCCTATGTCGGCACCCGCTTCGTACTGGAAGTTATTTTCGGCCGAGTCTGAACCATTAGCTTCGTCACTTGATGGACGAAATTCCGCTCTCCGCACAGTTCGTCGCGCTCGCCATCCTGCTGGTCTTCTCGGGATTCTTCTCCCTGTCGGAGACGGCGATGATGGCCACCAATCGCCATCGCCTGCGCCACATGGCGAAGCAAGGCCAGCGCGGCGCGACCATTGCGCTCGTCTTGCTGGGAAAAACCGACAAGCTGCTGGGCGGGATCCTGCTGGGCAACACCCTGATCAATGCCGCCGCCGCGATGCTCACCGGCCACATCGCTCTCACCCTGTTCGGCCAGGAAAAATGGACGCTCGAAGCCGGCACCTTGTTCGTTACCTTCTGCCTGCTGGTGTTTTCGGAAATCACTCCCAAGGTGATAGGCGCGACTTACCCGGACTGGCTGACGCCGCGCATCAGCTACGTCCTGGCCCCGCTGTTGCGCATCGCCTATCCAGTCATCTGGTTCGTCAATCTGTTTGTCATCACGCTGCTGAAGCTGCTGCACCTGCAACCCAAGCCGGGCCAGGACAGCCATCGCCTGTCCCCGGAGGAACTGCGCGGACTGGTGCTGGAGTCCGGGCATTTCATCCCGCATCAGCACCAGACGATGTTGCTCAACCTGTTCGACCTGGAGCACATTACGGTCGAAGACATCATGAAGCCGCGCGGGGAGATTGAAGCCATCGACATCGACGTTCCGTTCGAGCAGATACGCGAGCAGCTCGCCACCAGTTTCCACCGGCGGCTGCCGGTGTATCAAGGCGACCCCGGCAACATCATCGGCATCCTGCTGCAACGCAGGATGCTGTCCAGCCTGCTGGCCGAAGAACTCAACATCGAAACGCTGCGCGAACATCTTGCCGAGCCTTATTTCATCCCGGCGGCGACGACCCTCTATGCCCAATTGCATTTTTTTCAGGAAAGCCGCCAGAGCATCGGGCTGGTGGTCGACGAATATGGCGAGATCGAAGGGCTGGTGACGCTCGAGGATATCATCGAGGAAATCATCGGAAAATTTACCACCAGCATGCCCGCCGGCAGCAACGAACTGGAATGGGAAGGCGGTGAACGTGGCGACAGTATCTTGGTCGATGGCGGTCGCAGCCTGCGCGAACTGAATCGCGAACTGGAACTGAACTTCCCGCTCGACGGACCGAAGACCTTGAATGGCCTGATCCTCGAACACCTGCAGGACATCCCCGAGTCCGGCCTGAGCGTGAAGATAGGCGGCGTGGCGATGGAAATCGTCCACTCCCAGGATCGCCGCATCCGCATGGTGCGGATTTTCCGGCCCAAGCCGGGGCGTGTCGTCAATTGAACGGCGGCCGCGGACTATCGGGCTCCTTCGCTTTACAAACGATCAGGGGCGAGGCATGATCAATGAATGGAACCCATCTTGAATATTCGGCAATACCTCACCGTGCCGGCGGAAACGCCCGCCGATATTCAAGCTTAAGAGGAGGCAAGGGAAATGGCCAGCGCCGCCAAGGCAAACCAGGGTAAAGCCAAGGAATTCAATTTCTCTTGGGAAGGCAAGGACAAGGTCGGCAAGCTGGTCCGCGGCGAGATGCGCGCCGGAGGAGATACGCTGGTGAAGGCCACGCTGCGTCGCCAGGGCATCCTGGTGACCAAGGTCAAGAAGCAAAGCATGGGCAGCGGCGGCAAGGTGACCGAAAAGGACATCACCCTGTTCACCCGCCAGCTCGCCACCATGATGAAGGCCGGCGTGCCGCTGCTACAGGCCTTCGACATCGTCGGCAAGGGCGCCAGCAACGCCGCCGTCGGCAAACTGCTTCAGGACATCAAGACCGATGTAGAAAGCGGCTCCAGCCTCACCATAGCCTTCCGCAAGTACCCCTTGTATTTCGACGCGCTGTTCTGCAACCTGGTGGGGGCCGGCGAACAGGCCGGCATCCTGGATTCGCTGCTGGACCGCCTGGCCACCTACAAGGAAAAAATCCAGAGCATCAAGGGCAAAATCAAGTCGGCGCTGTTTTATCCGATCGCGATCGTCGTGGTCGCCTTCATCATCACGGCGGTGCTGATGATCTTCGTGATCCCCCAGTTCAAGAACATTTTCACCAGCTTCGGCGCCGACCTGCCCACCCCTACGGTGGTCGTCATCGCCATATCGGATGTCTTCGTCAACAACTGGTACATCATCTTCGGCGGCATCGGCGGGGGGGTCTATGCCTTCTTCTATTCATGGAAACGCTCGCTGGCGGTGCAGATCCTGATGGATCGCGTGATGCTGAGACTGCCGGTGTTCGGTGAGCTGGTGCGCAAGGCCACCATCGCGCGCTGGACACGCACGCTTTCCACGATGTTCGCGGCTGGCGTGCCCCTGGTGGAAGCGCTCGATTCGGTGGCCGGCGCTTCCGGCAACCATGTCTACATGCTCGCCACGCGGCAGATCAAGGCCGAGGTCAGCACTGGGCAGAACCTGACGGTGTCGATGCAAAACACCAATCTGTTTCCCAGCATGGTGATCCAGATGGTGTCGATCGGCGAGGAATCCGGCCAGCTCGACGGCATGCTCGGCAAGGTGGCCGACTTTTACGAGGCCGAAGTCGACGACGCCGTCGAAGCGCTTTCCAGCTTGATGGAGCCGATCATCATGGTGGTACTGGGCACCCTGATCGGCGGCATGGTGGTGGCCATGTACCTGCCGATATTCAAGCTCGGCGCAATTGCCGGTTGAGTAAGGCCGCCTAACTCACATCGTCGTCAGACCAGCCCCCGTGCCATGAAATCGTCCAAAATCAGGATTCACGCCCCCACCCCCGACCCCCGACCAAGCGGGGGCTACAAATTGCTCGCTGCGCTCGTGGCTTACTGGTGCCCGACTTTGGGGTTAGGGTACGGGGCGCTTCGTAACTGTATTTCACGCTAAATGCTTAGCTCACTCGCCAGCATTCTCGGCCAGCCTGTCTACATGGCCTTGGCCTGCCTGCTGCTCGGCCGTCTACATGGCCTTGGCCTGCCTGCTGCTCGGCCTGATGATCGGCAGTTTCCTGAACGTCGTCATCCATCGTCTGCCGCAGATGATGCAGCGCGACTGGCGGGCGCAATGCGCCGAATTGAACGGCACGACGCCGCCGGACGAGGAACCCCTGTCGCTGGCAACGCCGCGCTCGCGCTGCCCGAACTGCGGACACATGATCTCGGCGCTGGAGAATATTCCCATTCTTAGCTGGCTGGTCCTGCGCGGCCGCTGCAAAGGCTGCCGGGCGCCGATCTCGGCGCGCTACCCGCTCGTCGAGGCGGCCACCGGCCTGCTTTCCGCCTATGCCGGATGGCATTTCGGCTACGGCCTGGCGGCCGCAGGGGCCATGCTGTTCATCTGGAGCATGATCGCGCTGACTTTCATCGATTTCGACACCCAGTTGCTGCCCGACGACATCACCCTGCCGCTGTTGTGGGCCGGCCTGCTCGTCAATATCGGTGGCGGCTATACCGATCTGAAGAGCGCCGTGATCGGCGTCATCGCCGGCTACCTCGCCTTGTGGTGCGTGTATTGGGGATTCAAGCTGACGACCGGCAAGGAGGGCATGGGCTACGGCGATTTCAAGCTGCTCGCGGCCATCGGCGCCTGGCTCGGCTGGGAAATGCTGCCGCTGACGATCCTGCTCTCCTCCATGGTCGGCGCCGTCGTCGGCATCAGCCTGATCGTCTTCACCCGCCATGGACGCGACACGCCGATCCCCTTCGGCCCCTACCTCGCCGCAGCCGGCATCATCGCCTTGTTCTGGGGCAGGCCACTGACCCAGGCCTACCTGCAGTGACTTGAGCGCTTGAAAGGGCGGCGTGCCGCCTCCATATGTGGGGTACAAGTACCGCCAAATCCCTTCGGGGAGAGGCGGTAAGTTATAATTCTCCCATCCATTCCTTGGAGGCACCCATGCCTATATATGCCTACCGCTGTAGCAACTGCGGTCAAGAAAACGACGTATTGCAGAAAATGAGCGACGCGCAGCTCACGGTTTGCCCCGCCTGCAACATGGAAACCTATAGCAAACAACTGACCGCTCCCGGCTTCCAGCTCAAGGGCAGCGGCTGGTACGCCACCGATTTCAAGGGTGGCTCGAGCCCGTCCGCGAAGTCCGATAGCGGCGCCGAAAGCAAAGCCGAATCCAAAGCCGAAGCACCGCCTTGCCAGGGAGGCAGCGGGTCTTGTGCCTGCCAATGAAGTTGCGCCCCGTCCGCCGGCTTACCTGGTGAAAAAATATTTCATCACCGGCCTGCTGATATGGATACCCCTGGCCATCACCGCCTGGGTGCTGGCCTTGATCGTCCAGACCATGGACCAGTCGCTGCTGCTGTTGCCGACTTCGATCCGTCCGGAAACCTTGCTCGGCGTCTATATTCCGGGCATCGGCGCGATCATGACGCTGCTGGTGGTGTTCGTTACCGGCCTGGTCACCGCCAACATCATCGGCCAGCGCCTGGTGCGCTTCTGGGAGGGCGCGTTGTCGCGCATCCCGGTAGTGAAATCGGTGTATTACAGCGTCAAGCAGGTTTCCGACACGCTCTTCTCCGGCACCGGCGAGGCTTTCCGCAAGGTGTTGCTGGTGCGCTACCCTCACCCGGAAGCCTGGGCAGTCGCCTTCCAGACTGGCTCACCGCCGCGCGAAGTGACACAGCATAGCCCGGACGAAATGGTCAGCGTATTCATCCCGACCGCGCCGAGCCCGGTCAACGGCTTCTTCTTCTTCGTTCGCAAGAGCGACACGGTCGAACTCAACATCAGTGTCGACGATGCACTGAAATACATTGTCTCGATGGGCGTAGTTGTCCCTGCCACCCGTAACCCCAACCTTTCCAGACGCGCCCAAAATCAATAGCCTTCCACGGAAACAGGAATCATGCGAACACATTACTGCGGCCAGGTTAACGCCGGCCATGTCGACCAGATCGTCACGCTCTGCGGCTGGAGCCATCGCCGCCGCGATCATGGCGGCGTCATTTTTATCGACCTGCGCGACCGCGAAGGCCTGGCCCAGATCGTCTGCGATCCGGATCGCGCCGAAATGTTCGCCCGCGCCGAGGACGTGCGCAACGAGTTCGTGCTGAAAGTCACCGGCAAGGTACGCCGGCGGCCGGACGGCACAGTGAATCCCAACCTCGCTTCGGGCGAAATCGAGATTCTCTGCCACGAACTGGAAGTCCTCAACACCGCGGTCACGCCGCCTTTCCAGCTCGACGAGGAAAACCTTTCCGAGACCGTGCGGCTGACCAATCGCGTCATCGACCTGCGCCGGCCGCAGATGCAAAACAACCTGATGCTGCGCTACAAGACGACGATGTCTACCCGCCGCTTCCTCGACGCCAACGGCTTCATCGACATCGAAACGCCGATGCTGACCAAGAGCACGCCGGAGGGAGCGCGCGACTACCTGGTGCCCTCGCGCGTCCACCCCGGCCATTTCTTCGCCCTGCCGCAGTCGCCGCAGTTGTTCAAACAGTTGCTGATGATTGCCGGCTTCGACCGCTACTACCAGATCGTCAAATGCTTCCGCGACGAGGATCTGCGCGCCGATCGGCAACCTGAGTTCACGCAGATCGATATCGAGACCTCCTTCCTCGACGAAACCCAGATCACGGCGCTGATGGAAGCCTTGATCCGCACGGTGTTCCGCGAAACCCTGGCGGTCGATTTGCCCGATCCTTTCCCGCGCATGACTTACGCCGAAGCCATGCGCCGCTTCGGTTCCGACAAGCCCGATCTGCGCGTGACGCTGGAGCTGACCGAGCTCACCGAGGTCGTCAAGGATGTCGCTTTCAAGGTCTTCAGCGGCCCCGCCAACGCGGCCGGCGGCCGTGTCGCGGGCTTGCTCATCCCGGGCGGCGGGACGGGCAAGAATGCACTGACGCGCGGCGAGATCGACGCCTACTCGGAATTCGCCAAGATTTACGGCGCCAAGGGATTGGCCTACATCAAGGTCAACGACGCCAGCCAGCCGAACGAGCAGGGTCTGCAATCGCCTATCGTCAAGAATTTGCACGAGGCCGCGCTGAAGGCCATCATAGCGCGCACCGGCGCGCAAAGCGGCGACCTGATTTTCTTCGGTTCCGACAAGGCCAAGATCGTCAACGATGCCCTCGGCGCACTGCGCGTGAAGATCGGCCACGACAAGAAATTCCTCACCGGCGACGCCTGGCGTCCGCTGTGGGTCCTGGATTTCCCAATGTTCGAATACGACGAGGAAAACCAGCGCTGGTCGGCCTGCCATCATCCTTTCACGTCGCCCAAGGACGGCCACGAAGACCTGCTCGAAAGCGATCCCGGCGCCTGCCTGGCCAAGGCTTACGACCTGGCGTTGAATGGCTGGGAACTCGGCGGCGGCTCGGTGCGTATCCACCGCGAGGCCGTCCAGAGCAAGGTGTTCCGTGCGCTGGGCATCGACGCCGAGGAAGCCCGGCTCAAGTTCGGCTTTCTCCTCGACGCCCTCAAGTACGGCGCCCCTCCGCACGGCGGACTGGCTTTCGGCCTGGATCGCATCGTCACCATGATGACCGGCGCCGAGTCGATCCGCGACGTCATCGCTTTCCCCAAGACCCAGCGCGCCCAGTGCCTGCTGACCGACGCACCTTCCGCGGTCGACGAGAAACAGTTACGTGAATTGCATATCCGCTTGCGCCAGAAAGTGGACACGCAGGTCGAGGTTTCCAAGACTTGAGCGGCTAGTGAGGCACCTGCTTCTCGCCTGCTGGCTGGGTTGCGTTGCGCTGCTACCCCTGGCTCACGCTGGCCCGGAGGTATCGGTCGGGATCGGGGAACTCCC
>JAPLQT010000114.1:26068-82087 GCA_026399515.1 Pseudomonadota bacterium
ACGCTGCGCCTGATAGAGCGCGGCGGACCGTTCCCTGGCCGCCGCGACGGAGTGGTGTTCGGCAACCGCGAACATCGCCTGCCCACCAGGCCACGTGCTTACTACCATGAATACACGGTGCCGACGCCCGGCCGCCACGATCGTGGGGCACGGCGTATCGTCGCCGGCGAGGCCCGCGAATACTATTACAGCGACGATCATTACCGGAGTTTCAGGAAAATCCACGAATGAATACTCCCCAGGATCATTTCGAAACACTGCTGCGCGATGTCGCTCGCGCCGGGGTATATCACCTGCCTCATTCACGCCACGGCGGCCACGACGACATCGTTGCCGCCGCCGAAAATTGCGCCTATGTGATGTTCCGGGTCGACCTGTCCCGCGCCGCGGACAAGCAAGGACTGCTGGCCGCCATCGGCAGGGACATGGCCTTCCCCGAGTGGTTCGGCAGCAACTGGGATGCGCTGGCGGACTGCCTGAACGATCTCGGCTGGCGTCCGGGCGAAGGCTACCTGGTGCTGCTGGAACATTGCGACTTGCTCCACGAGCGCGCCGCGAACGAACTCGCCACCGCGCTGCAGGTCTTCGAGGAAGCCGCCAACAGTTGGCGGGAACAAGGTGTCGCGCTGTGGTGCCTGGTCGATATGCAGGCCGATGGCATCGCCTGGCTGCCGGGGCTTTGATGGCCGGCGACAAGAGGCCCGTATCGGTGTTGGTAGTGATACACGACACCAAGCTGAACATCCTGTTGCTGGAACGCGCCCGCCGTAAAGATTTCTGGCAGTCGGTCACCGGCAGCCAGGAAGACCAAGAGCCTCTTTACGAAACCGCACGCCGCGAGGTGCTGGAGGAAACCGGCATTTCAGCCAACCCGGAAAACCTCATCGACTGGCGGCTATCCAACCGTTTCGAGATATTCCCGGAATGGCGTTTTCGCTATCCCGCGGGGGTCAGCCACAACCTGGAACATGTGTATAGCCTTTGTGTGCCGTGTGGCACGCCGATAGTCATCGCGCCGAGCGAACACCTCGACCATCTTTGGCTGCCCTGGCGCGAGGCGGCGGACAAAGTCTTTTCCTGGACCAACCGCGACGCAATCCTGATGCTCCCCTTATTGCATCAGGACGATGCCGATTTTTCCAGTTGAACCTCGATCAATTGTTTGAGACAAGCCGGGCAGTAGCAAGCCGACACTTGATCCCGGGAGAGATGCAAGGCCGGCAGTTCGGTACACCAACAGGGTTCCGACCCCGTCTGCATGCCGCAGGCGAAAGTCGCGCCGCAGCGCGGGCAGGTGTTTGGGGACGGCTTGGTCATGGTGTTTGTCCGGATCAAATAAATACTCTAAAAATAATCGCGGCTGTCCGCAAGCGAATCTTGAATGTCCCGGCGGAAATCCCCGCCAATTATGCGAACGTCAAGACTCCAAAGAGGCAGTAGAATTGGGACTTCACGATTCCCACGACATCGCGCTCCCACCAACATGACCGAAAATCTTACGCCCACTCTCAAGGCCGGCGTCCTGGCCGAAGCCCTCCCCTACATCAAGCGCTTTCATGGACGCACCATCGTCATCAAGTATGGCGGCAACGCCATGACCGACGAGCATCTCAAGCAATGTTTCGCCCGCGACGTGGTGCTGTTGAAACTGGTCGGCATGAATCCGGTGGTCGTGCATGGCGGCGGACCGCAGATCGACGACATGCTCAAGCGCGTCGGCAAGCAGGGACAATTCATCCAGGGCATGCGTGTGACCGACCGCGAAACCATGGACGTGGTCGAGATGGTGCTCGGCGGCCAGGTGAATAAGGAAATCGTCAATCTCATCAATCATCACGGCGGCAAGGCGGTGGGCTTGACCGGCAAGGACGGCAACCTGATCCGCGCCAAGAAAATGATGATGGCCGACAAGGACAAGCCCGGCGAGCTGATCGACATCGGCCAGGTCGGCGAGATCGTGGCCATCGATCCGTCATTGATCGCCCTGCTCGATTCCGGCGCCTTCATCCCGGTGATCGCCCCGATCGGGGTCGGCGCCGAGGGAGAGACCTACAACATCAATGCCGACCTGGTCGCCGGCAAGATCGCCGAGATCCTCAAGGCGGAGAAACTGGTCCTGCTCACCAATACTCCCGGCGTACTCGACGCAAAAGGCAAACTCCTGACCGGCATCACGCCCAAGGATATCGATTCGATGCTGAACGACGGCACGCTTTCGGGCGGCATGCTGCCCAAGATCGCCTCGGCGCTCGACGCCGCGCGCAGCGGGGTGAAAAGCGTGCACATCATCGACGGTCGCGTCGAACATGCCCTGCTGCTGGAAATTCTCACCGACGAAGGGGTCGGCACGCTGATCAAGAGCAAGTAGAGCTAGTGCCCACTCATGCCAGAATGGCGCTAAAATAAGCGCCGCGAGCGATCACTGCCGCAAATCGAGAGGAACCTATGGCTAGCAAACCGGGCGAGCGCAAGCTGCAAATCCTGCAAGTCATCGCCGAAATGCTGCAAGACCCGGCCGGCGAGAAAGTCACCACGGCGGCTCTGGCCAAAAGACTCGATGTCTCCGAAGCGGCGCTCTACCGTCACTTCGCCAGCAAGGCGCAGATGTATGAGGGCCTCATCGAATTCATCGAGTCCGGCCTGTTTTCGGTCATCAACAAGATTTCTGCCGAGGAAGACGCCGGCCTCAAGCAGGCACAGGCGATGGTCGCCCTGTTGCTCGGCTTTGCCCGGAAGAACCGCGGCTTGACGCGAGTGCTGATCGGCGACGCCCTGGTGAACGAAAATGAGCGCCTGCAATCGCGCATCAATCAACTGCTGGATCGCGTCGAAGCTTCGCTTAAACAGGCGCTCAGGATGGCGACGACCCAGGGCGCGTTGCCGGCCGATCACGACATCGCGGCGCACGCCAACCTGTTGCGTTGTTATGCACTGGGCCGCTGGCACCAGTTCGTCAAGAGCGGCTTCAAGGATGATCCGATGGCCTTGTGGCCGCAGCAATGGCCGTTGCTGGTCCCAATCCACTAGCCGCGCTTGATTGCTTCCGCCGCCTCTATGGCAAAGTAAGTCAGGATGCCGTCTGCGCCGGCGCGCTTGAACGACAGCAGCGCTTCCAGCATGGTCGCCTCGCCGTCCAGCCAGCCATTCTGGGCCGCCGCTTTTAGCATGGCGTATTCGCCGCTGACTTGATAGGCGTAGGTGGGTACGCCAAACTCGTCTTTCACCCTCCGCACCATGTCCAGATAAGGCATGCCCGGCTTGACCATGACCATGTCGGCGCCTTCCTCGATGTCGAGCGCGATTTCGCGCAAGGCTTCGTCGGAATTGGCGGGATCCATCTGATAGGTGTATTTGTTGCCCGCGCCGAGATTGCCCGCCGACCCGACAGCATCGCGGAACGGCCCATAAAATGCCGACGCGTATTTCGCCGCATAGGCGAGAATGCGCGTGTAAATCTGTTGGTGGGCATCGAGTTCGGCACGGATGCGGCCGATGCGGCCGTCCATCATGTCGGACGGAGCCACCACGTCAGCACCCGCCTGGGACTGGCAGAGCGCCTGCTTGGCCAGTGCCTCCAGCGTCTCGTCATTGAGGACGTAGCCACGCGGGTCGTCCGGGTCTATCAGCCCGTCCTGGCCATGGCTGGTGTAAGGGTCGAGCGCTACATCGCAAATAACGCCGAGTTCCGGAAATTCCCGTTTCAACGCGGCGACCACGCGCGGCACCAGTCCCTCCGGATTCCACGCCTCCTCGGCTCCCGGCGTCTTGAGTTTCACGTCGATCACAGGGAACAGCGCCAGGGCGGGGATGCCCAGCTTCAATGCCCGCTCCGCCACCGGCAGCAGCAGGTCCAGGCTGACACGCTCGACGCCGGGCATCGAGGCGACGGGTTCGACGCGCTTGCTGCCGTCCAAGACGAATACCGGGTAGATCAGGTCGTTGGTAGTGAGGGTATTCTCGCGCATCAGGCGCCGCGAAAACTCGTCCCGGCGCATCCGCCGCATCCGCGTTGATGGATATACACCTTTTATATTCATGGTCTTATCTCGTAAGGTAGGTAAATAATTACTGGAACTATTGTCAGGAATTGCTATCCTATAAACAGATGGTACTTAACCGTCTCCCGCTTCTCCTCCCTGAGCGGGTGCCCTGATTCCACACAGCGGATTAAGGCAATTGGCCCCCGGTCTTCTCCCCTTTGACCGGGGGCTCTTCTTTTTCCGCGGTCTCGTCTGACTCGTCCGTTTCTTCGTCCAGCCAAGCGCCGATCACCGACTCGGCCTCTTCGATGCCGGTCTTCTTCAGACTGGAAAACAATTGCACCGTGACCTGGCCGCCATATGCAGCGATGGCTTCGCGGACCTGGCGCAAGGTGAGCGTCGCTTCCTGGCGGGACAGCTTGTCCGACTTGGTCAGCAGGATATGAATGGGATTGCCGGTAGGCACGAACCAGTGGATCATCTGGATATCCAGATCGGTCAGGGGCCGCCGCGAGTCCATGATCAGCACCAGTCCTATCAGGTTTTCGCGCCGGGTCAGGTAATGTTCCAGCAGGCCTCGCCACTGTTTGCGCACTGCTTCGGGGACCGCCGCATAGCCATAGCCGGGCAGGTCTACCATGCAGGCGCCATTGGGCAGGCGGAAAAAATTGATGAGTTGCGTGCGGCCAGGCGTCTTGCTGACGAAAGCCAGGCGGGTATGGCCGGCCAGGGTGTTGATGGCGCTCGATTTGCCGGCATTGGACCGCCCGGCAAAAGCGATCTCCGGGCCCGCCACCGCCGCGGGCGGCAAATTGATCGGCTTGGCGACGGAGGTTTCAAAAACGGCGTGGCGAAACAATGAGGACGACATGGTGCGGGCGCGCGGGTCCTGCGGAATGAACATAAGTTGGTATAGAATATCAGGTTTATGCAATCCGAGGCTTCAAGGAGTGTCACAATGATTCGCTTCCTGCCGTTGCTTGCCGCAGTCCTGGCCACGACCGTCACCACGGTTTGGGCCGCCGACCCCGCACCTCCCGCCAAGGCCGATCCGGCCAAAGGCCAGCAGATCGTCTCGACGGTCTGCGTCGCTTGCCACACGGCCGACGGTAACAGCGTCATTCCGAACAATCCGAAATTGGCCGGCCAGCACCCCGAATACCTGCTCAAACAGATGAAGAACTTCAAGGGTGAAGGCGGTAAGCCGCCTGAACGCGCCAACCCCATCATGAACGCCATGATCGCCGCCTACACCGAAGACCAGATGCGCGACATCGCCGCCTACTTGAGCGAGCAGAAACTCAAGCCCGAAACCTCGAAAAACCCCGAGACCGTCGAATACGGACGCAAGCTTTTTCGCGCTGGCGATCAGGCCAAGGGCCTGCCTGCCTGCGCCGCCTGCCATGGCCCGAGCGGGAGCGGGATACCGGGACAGTATCCGCGTATCGCCGGTCAGTTCATCGAGTACACCGAACTGCAATTGAAAAGTTTTCGGGCCGGCGAGCGCGCCAACGACCCGAACAAGATGATGCGCATGGTGGCCATCAAGATGACGGATGCCGAAATCAAGGCTGTTTCGGATTACGTCGCCGGCCTGCGCTAAACACCCGTCGGTAGCGATATGGCAAGGGTGGCGAGCGCCACCCTTTTTTTATTTCCCAGTAGTATGTGGAGACTTGACGGGAATTGGGAATAAACCGGACACCGTCGTTGTTCATGAGGTGAGACTATCCGAAACCACGCCGGTGTTGCATCATATGAACAACTCTGTCGCAACCCGTCACTTGCCTTCCACGAAACTGCGGAGCCGTTTATGTCCATATCCGTAAGTTCCAGTACGCGTCCCTGAATGCATTCCCGCGACGCCATTGTCGCCGAGATTCCCCGCCTGCGCCGGTACGCCCACGCGCTGCTGGGAGCAACCAATCGCGCCGACGATCTGGTTCAGGACACGCTGGAACGTGCGCTGTCCCGCTGGCGCTTGTGGCAACCTCTGGGTGACCAGGGAACACCGCGCGCCTGGCTGTTCGCCATCATGCACAATCTATTCATCAATCAATTGAAAGCCGGGAGGGCGATCGAATTTCGTCCCGACGATGAACTGCCCGACCTGCCGACCCGCCCGACCCAAGACGATGGGCTTGCCCTGCGCGACCTGAGCCGGGCATTGGCCAGCCTGCCCACCGACCAACGTGAAATCCTGCTGCTGATCGGACTGGAGGAACTCTCCTACCAGGAGTCCGCCAGAGTATTGGGCGTACCGCTGGGAACCGTGATGTCGCGGCTGTCGCGCGCGCGCGCCAGACTGCGCGCCTTGCTGGAAGAAGAAGTCGGTGGCGGCATCCTGAAAGTGATCAAATGAACTCGAACTCACAATCCATCCCGACGCCGATCGGCGAAAACGACCTGCATGCCCAGGCCGACGACCGGCTGGCCGGACCGCGCCGCGTCGAAGTGGAGATTTGGCTGGCCAGCCATCCGCAGGAAGCCGGGCAGGTCGCCGCCTGGCGCGCGCAGAATGCCATGCTGCATCGTGCTTACGACAACATCCTGGATGCGCCGCTTCCCGCTCGCCTGGTCGACGCCAGCCGCCGGTCGGCTCTGGCCGCCAACCAGCGGTCCTGGCACATGGTGGCGGCTGTCGCCTGGCTGGCGCTCGGCGGCGTGATCGGCTACTGGATGCACGACGATGCAGCTCTTTCCTCCAATGCCCAGTCGTTAGTGTCTTTGCCGCGCCAGGCAGCCATTGCCCATGCGGTCTACAGCCCGGAGGTTCGCCATCCGGTGGAAGTCGGGGCGGAACAGGAGGCGCATCTATCCGCCTGGCTGTCGAAGCGGCTGGGAGCGCCGCTCAAGCCGCCACACCTGGAAAATGCCGGCTACGCCCTGGTCGGCGGCCGCCTGTTGCCCGGGGAAAGCGCGGCCGGCGGTGGCGCCGTGGCGCAATTCATGTACCAGGCGAGCACCGGCCAGCGCCTGACGCTTTACGTGCGCAACGATGTGAAAGGGTCGAGCGAGACCGCCTTCCGCACGGCCCAGGAGGGCGGCATCCGGGTCTTTTATTGGCTCGATGGCCGCTTCGGTTATGCCCTCTCGGGGGACACCGCAGCGTTCACTTCCGCCGAACTGCTGCGCATTGCCACGCTCGTCTATCGCCAACTCAATCCTTGAGTCAGCAATAGTTCGTAAGGTTTTGCCCTCCACCGCGACCAACAAGCATAATCCAGACAAACGAGGGCCTCCATGCTGATTCGAAATCCTGCCGACCTGGTTCCATCCGAGATCACGCCCCGGGGCGTATTCGACAATCGTCGCGAATTTCTCAAGGCCGCCGCCGGCACGACGCTCGGCTTGGCCCTGCAACCCATGTCTGACGCCTTTGCCGCCGAGAAATTGGCCGCGGCGACGAAGAGTCCGTTCAGCACGGAGGAAAAGCCGACCGCCTACAAGGATGTCACCGGCTATAACAATTTCTACGAGTTCGGCACCGACAAGAGCGATCCGGCGGAGCATGCGCACACACTCAGGACACGGCCCTGGACCATCAGTGTCGAGGGCTTGGTGAAACAGGCGAAGACCTTCGCCATCGACGATCTCATCAAGCTCGTGCCGCTCGAAGAGCGCATCTATCGGATGCGCTGTGTCGAAGGCTGGAGCATGGTCATCCCCTGGCTGGGCCTGCCGCTGGCGACCCTGTTGAAACAGGTCGAACCGCTGGGCGCGGCCAAATATGTCGAATTCATTTCTGCCGCCGATCCCAAGACCATGCCCGGCGTTAGCAGCCGCGTACTCGACTGGCCTTACATCGAAGGCCTGCGTCTCGACGAAGCCCAGCATCCCCTGTCGATACTCGCTGTCGGGCTGTATGGCGAAGTGCTGCCCAACCAGAACGGCGCGCCACTGCGCCTGGTGGTCCCGTGGAAATACGGCTTCAAGAGCGGGAAATCCATCGTCAAGATCCGCCTCGTCGAGCGTGAACCGCAAACCTCCTGGGTCAAGGCGAATGCCCGCGAATACGGCTTCTACTCCAACGTCAATCCGGAGGTCGATCACCCGCGCTGGAGCCAGGCCACGGAACGGCGCATCGGCGAATTCATCAAGCGCAAGACGCTGCCGTTCAACGGCTATGCCGATCAGGTCGGGAAACTGTATGCAGGGATGGACTTGAAAAAGTATTACTGATGGTCTGGCCCGTCGTCTACAACCCGACTCAGCGGCAACTGTCCGCGCTCAAGACCCTGCTATTCCTGGTTTGCCTGTTGCCCCTGGCGCGGCTGGGCTGGGGATTATGGAGCGACCAGTTGGGCGCCAATCCGATCGAGTTCATCACGCGCTCGCTGGGCACCTGGACGCTGAACTTCCTGCTGATCACCCTGACGGTCTCGCCGCTGCGCAAGCTCACCGGCTGGCACTGGTTGCTGCGTCTGCGGCGCATGCTCGGACTGTTTGCCTTCTTCTATGTCATGCTGCACCTCACCACCTACCTCTGGCTGGACCAGTTTTTCGATTGGACGGCGATCGTTAAGGACATCCTCAAGCGCCCCTTCATCACCGTCGGCATGTCCGCCTTTGTCCTGCTGGTGCCGCTCGCCGCGACATCCAACCATGCCATGATCCGGCGCATCGGCGGCAGGCGCTGGCAACAACTGCACCGATCGATCTATGTCATCGCGATTTTCGCGGTGGTGCATTACTGGTGGCTGGTGAAGAAGGACGTGACCCTGCCGGCGCTATATGCGGTGTTGCTGGCCTTGCTGTTGGGCATGCGCGCGCTGTGGCGTGAACAGGAGCGACGGCAGCAGTTGGCGCATGTCAGTCCGTTGGCGAAAAAGCGCGGCAAGGTCATCCCGATCGCTGCCCGGCAGTAATCACTCCTCGACCAGGTTCCCGTTCTCGCGTCGCTGGCGTGACTTCAGGCGGGCTCTGGCAGCGCGCTTGTCGATTCGCTGATGAGCGCCGCCTTTCCTGAGCAGCGGATCCGCCGCCAGTGGATTGCGCGGTTTGATTCGGATTTGTTTGGCGCGTTTCATTTGAAGCGCACGATGGCACGGCCATCGGAGATGTTGCGTGGCTGGGCCTTCCAGGCATGGCCATAAACAATTTCGAAGCTGGCCGGCAGACGATTTTCGCTGCGCTGCGCCTCATACGCCCGGAAGACCCGCCGCCAGTCGCGCCAGGGCAGATGGCCGAAGAGGGTGTTGCGCACCCCAAGATGGCGCTGATCGCGGATCAGGCCGCGTGCTCCGGCATAGGTCAGGGTGATCATCTCCATGTCCATCACCGGATCGGCGAAGCCGGCCGCCAGCAGCATGTCGCCGATGTCGTGCATGTCGTGGAAGCGCCGCAGCGGGACCGCCTGGTCGGCAATGCCGGCGTCATGACAGGCGGCGCGCAATTCCTTGAGCGTGTCCGGGCCGAGCATGGCGAACATCAGCAGGCCGCCGACTTCGAGGGTACGCTGAAATTCGCGCAAGGCCGGCAGCGGATCGGCTAGCCAGTGCAACAACAGATTAGACCAGATCAAGCCGAGGCTGGCCGACGCCAGCGGCAAAGCCCGCACATCGGCATTCAAGAGACGCGGGCTGTGGCGCATCAGACGTTGCAGGAGAGGTGTGGCGGCGCCCGTGGCATGCAGCATCGGCAGCGCGAAATCGATCGCCAGGGGTAGCGCCGCCCGGTAGCGCCGTTGCAGTTCGCGGATACCCTCGCCGCTGGCGCAACCGATGTCGGCGACGCGCCCAGGGGCAATATTCACATAATCGAGGCGTTCGGCCATGCGCAGGCCGGTCTCGTGCGCCAGCACCGCCGCCGCAGCGTAGGTCGAGGCAGCGCGGGCGAAATCCTGCTTCACGGGGTTTACATCGCTTTGAGGCCGAGACGCGCAAAGAGATTCTCGTCTCGTTCCGCTTCGGGATTGTCGGCCGTCAGGAGTTTGTCGCCGTAAAAAATCGAGTTGGCGCCGGCCAGGAAACACAGCGCCTGCAATTCGTCCGACATCTGCTGGCGCCCGGCGGAGAGGCGCACCATGCTGGTCGGCATGGTGATGCGGGCACAGGCGATGGTCCTGGCGAACTCGAAAGGGTCGAGCGGCGGCGCATCGGCTAGCGGCGTGCCTGGGATAGTCACCAGGTTATTGATCGGCACCGACTCGGGTGGCGGGTCCATGTTGGCCAACTCGGCGATCAACGCGGCGCGCGCGCGGCGGCTCTCGCCCATGCCGACGATGCCGCCGCAGCAGACGTTGATGCCGGCATCGCGCACTTTCTGTAGCGTATCGAAGCGATCCGCTTGGCTATGGGTCGAAATCACCTGGGCGTAAAATTCCGGCGCGGTATCCAGGTTGTGGTTGTAGTAATCCAGACCGGCCGCCTTGAGCTGTTCGGCTTGGCCATCCTGTAGCATGCCGAGCGTGACGCAGGTTTCCAGCCCGAGATCCTTTACCGCCCGCACCATCTCCTTGACCTTTTCGAGGTCCTTCTGCTTCGGTCCGCGCCAGGCGGCGCCCATGCAGAAGCGGGTGGCCCCCTGGTCCCGGGCGGCTTGCGCCGCCTCAATCACCTCATCCAGCGGCAGCAATGCCTCGCGTTCAAGGCCGGTGTCGTGGTGGGTCGATTGCGAACAATAGCCGCAGTCCTCGGAACAGCCGCCGGTCTTGACCGAGAGCAGAGTCGAGCGCTGTACCGCATTGGCGTCGAAATTGGCGCGATGTACTTGTTGCGCGCGGAACAGCAAATCGTTGAAAGGCAGTTCGAACAAGGCCTCGATGTCGGCGGTTCGCCAGGCCGGCGCAGCCGGATGCAAAAGGTTTGGGGGAAGCGATGAGGCGGCATTTTTGAGGTCGGCGGAGGGCATGACGGATCACAGTCTGCGAAAATGGGAGGACGCATCATGTTTGAAGGAGGTGCGCTTGTCAATTTCACCGCTTTGGACTCCACGCTTGGCTCCGGGTTTGGCTGACTGGCTGGCACGGGCAGGCCGGCGCCTCGGCTCGGCCTTGCTGCCCCAGGACTGTTTCCTGTGCGGGGCCGTGAGCGGCGATGCCTTGCTGTGCCGAGCCTGCGGCAACGACCTGCCGCGTCTGCCGGCACTGCGCTGCCCCGCCTGCGCCCTGCCCACGCCGCGCGGCGAAACCTGCGGCGCCTGCCTCAAACGGCCGCCGCATTTCGATGCGACACTCAGCTGCTTCAGTTATGACTTCCCTGTCGATAGGCTGATCCAGGCGCTGAAATACCGGCGTAGCCTGGTCGTCTCCGACTACCTTGCACTGGCGCTATTGGAAGCTGCGCCAATGCCACCCATGCCGGCAATGCAGGCGGCCCTGTTGCTGGCGCTGCCGCTTTCAGCGCAGCGGCTGCGCCAACGCGGTTTCAACCAGGCGCTCGAAATCGCCCGCCCGCTGGCCAAATGTCTCGGTCTGCCGCTGCTGATCGATGGCTACAAACGTGTCATAGATACCGCGCCGCAAACCAGCCTGCCTTGGCAGGAGCGCCAAAAGAACATCCAAGGCGCTTTCGAATGCGCCCTGGACTTGTCGGGAAAGACCATCATCGTCATCGACGACGTGATGACCACCGGCGCGACCCTCAACGAATTCGCCCGTACCTTGAAAAAACACGGCGCGGCGAACGTCATCAACTGGGTAGCTGCGCGCACGCTGAGGCATTGACGGGCCAGCCACGGCCTTGGCCGTTGCGAACCTCAGCGCAATTTCTTGTCGATCGCCGACGCCATCTCAGGTGTTACCCCGCTCGAATTGCGGGCACGCTGGAAGGCCTCCCGTGCCTCCGAGCTCTTGCCATCCGCCTCATAGGCCAGGCCCAAACCCAGCCACCAGCGCCCCTCATTGGGTTTGAGCTGGACGGCGGCTTGGTAGTACAAGGTCGCCTCATGCGGCTTCTGCATGCGCTGTAGCAGGACGCCGGCGAAGCCCTGGTAATCGGCGCTCTTTTCGCCATGCGCCATATGTTTTTGCAGGGTTTCCCAGGCTTCCGGCAATCTGCCGCGTTCCACCTGGATGCGCGCCAAAGCCATTGCCCAGGAGATCTGCTCCGGCATCAGGTCCAGTCCCTCTTTCAGGACGACTTGAACCTCTTCCCATTGCTTCTGCTCGGCTTGCATGCTGAGCAGGGTTTGGCGCGTTGCCAGATGCCTGGGATCTTCCTGCAACGCAGCCTTGAACAGTGTGGCCGCTTCGGAAAAATGCCCCAGCTTGTAAGCAGCGACCCCTTTCCGGTAACCGGCCTCGGCCCTCTCCTGGGCGCTGCCCAGATTCTGCTGCTTCTCCACCGCCACCGGTGCGGAAGCGCGCGCGGATTTAGTCGCCGGTGCAGCTTGTTTGGGCGGAGGCGGAGGCGCAGCCACCACAGGGGCAGGTTTTGTCGCGGCGGGCTTGGGCTGCGGCATTTCCGGCAGCGATCTATCGATCTTCAGATCGGTATTCCGATTCTCAGCGACCGGCACAGGGGCCTGCTGGACGGCGGGTGCCGGCGGCGGGGCTTGCTCCGCAGTGGCTTCAGCAACAGCCGGCGCCGTTTCAGGCAAGGACGGCAGCGGCAGCATCTGCTCGGGCGGAGGCAACTGTAGGACCACGGTGGTCGGTGCTGGCGGCACAGCCTGCGCGACCACCGTCGGCGCCGGGGGCGGCAGGATGCCAGCCGGAAGAGGCACAATTTCGGCCAGCAGTGGCAACCATAAAGCGGAAGTCTGGATCGCGGCGGCCCCGAGGATCGCCAGTCCGGCCAGGATCCACACTCGCCGGCTGACCCGCGGCGCCACGACCTCTTCGGGCAGGGGCCGGACTTCATCGGGAAGCACCGTCTGGCCGGTGGCCGCATGACGGGCGTCCAGATCGCGCAGCATCTTGTTGATCAGGCTCATCGTACTGTCTTAGGAAAAGAACCGCCAACTGCTCACTTTGACGCCCTCGGTATCGCGCGCCGCTTCGGTCACATGGACCCTCCCCACATTGACCTTGCCTTCGCCGAAGGCAGCGAGCATGGACTTGTGCGCCAGGATATTCACCAAACGGGGAATCCCCTTGGAATATTGATACAGACTGGAGAGCGCCGGCCGCGAAAATATCGGGCTGCCGCGATAGCCGGCGACGCGCAGGCGATGCGTCAGATAATGCCCCAGCTCGTCGCGCCGCAGTCCCTGCATGCGGTGGTGAAAAGCAATCCGCTGCAATAACTGGCGCACCGAAGGATCGGCCAGCTTGACATCCAGCTCCGGCTGGCCGAACAACACCAGGTGCAGCAGTTTTCTTTTCTCTGTTTCCAGATTCGACAACAGGCGCAACGCTTCCAGGCTCTCCAGCGGCGCGGTCTGGGCCTCGTCGACGCAGAACACCACCGTCTTGCCTTCATCCGCCAGGTCCAGCAAACGCTGATTGATCTGCTTGATGAGTTGAAACTGCTGTTCGCTGGAATCGAGCTTCAGACCCAGTTCGTCGGCAACCGCCAGCAGCAGAGGAAGCGGAGCCAGCGCGGGGTTTGGAAGATAAGCGCTGAAATAATTTAGGCCCAGCGTCGCCAGGAAACGGCGGCACAGCATGGTTTTGCCGGTACCGACCTCCCCGGTGATCTTGATGAACCCTTCGCCGCTTTGCAAGGCGATCAGCAGCGTGTTGAGCGCCTCCTGGTGGGACGCCGCGGAATAGGCGTATTCGGTATCGGGAGTGATCCCGAAGGGGCGTTCGACGAGACCGAAATGAGCGAGGTACATTCGAATTGGGGCTTAACGTTTTTGAACACCCGCCGACTTGCGGGGACTGAGCGCCTCGAAACGGCTTTGGGTTTGCAACAGGTCTTCCTGCGTAACCCGATCACTACTGATGATCGTCGGCTTCATCAGGATCACCATTTCGCTCTTGTTGAAGCTGTTGCTGCGCTGTCCGAAGAGACCGTCCAGCACGGACACGTTGGCCGTTCCCGGCAGCCCGTTTCTGGTCTGGGATTGCGACTGGCGCATCAAGCCGCCGATGGCGACAATGTTGCCGTCCTGCACCCGCACGATGCTATCGGTCTCGTTGATGCTGCTGGCTGCCAGCGGCAGGTTCAGGGTGCCGCCATTGGTCCCCAGATCGACCACCTTGACCTTCTCGGCGACGTTGCTGACTGCCGGGTGGACATGCAGAATGATATTGCCCTCGTCGTCGATTTGCGGCGTTACGTCCAGCGATATGCCGGAGAAGAAAGGTTGCATGGTCAAGGATGGCGCTACGGCCGCAATAGTCGTCGTGGCCGCGGTGCCACCGCTGATGTTGGTGATGAACATTTCATCGGTGCCCACCTTGAGCAGCGCTTTCTGATTGTTCAGCGTGGCGATGCGCGGGCTGGAGAGTACCGCAACATCGCCCTGGGTTTCCAGGAAATTGATGACCGCGGCAAAATTGGCCGTCTGGAAGGCCAGGCCGATGAAGCCATTGCCCATCGGCGTCACCGACTTGATGGCGCCCGGCACCACTTCCACCGAGGCATTGCCCGCCTGAAAGTTTGCGTCGGTCTTGAGAGTGGTTCCCGACGCCATGGATCCGGCCATGGTACTGACGTTGTTGATGGTCTTGAAGGCTGCCCAGTTGATGCCGGACTGGGCGGTATTGCTCAGCGTCACTTCGATGATCTTGGCTTCGATCATCACCTGGCGCTCGACAACCAGTTGGGTGGCCTTGAGGTAACTTTCCACGCTGCGCATTTCAGCCGGGAACGCACGTACCACCACGACTCCCGACATCGAGTTGATGATCACCTGACGTCCGTCCGCGGTACCCACAATGGCGGTCAGTGCCGTGGTCAGATCACGCCAGAAATCGGAATCCGAACTGGTGCTGACGCGACTGCCGCCGCCGCTCGAACTGGCGCCTTGCGCAGTGCCGCCACCCTGAGCGGCGTTCTGCGTCTGTGTCGGCGCAGGTACCGTTCCCGTGTTGCTGCCCGGGGTCGTCGCCGGGGCTGAGGTCACCGCTGGGCCAGACGAGCCCGATGTCACGCTCAGGCTGCTGGTTCCCTGGCGACGTCCCGAGAGATAGTTGATCTGAAACACGCGAGACTGCAAGGTGTTGGATTGAATGAAAATGCGCGTCCCTTGGACTCTGTATTCGTATCCATACAGGTCGCGGATGGTATCGAGCGCCTCCTTGATGGTGACATCCTTGAGATTGACGGTGATGTTCCCCGACAACTCCGGAGGCAGCAGCATGCTGTAGCGGGTACCGCTCACCAGGGCCATGAAAACCTGGGCGGCGGGCGCCTTGACCACAGACAGATCGAAACGCAGCTCGGCATCATTGACGGCCTTCGGCATCTCGATCTGAAGCGGCGGCATCAGGGCCTGATCGATTCCGTCGGTGCCTGCTTTGCGTTCCGAGGCTGCCTTTCCCAACTCGGCATTGATGCGATCGAAGGTATTTCCGGGTTTTTGCGCGGGCGAACTGCACGAGGCCAGCACCACGATCACCAAGACCAGCGTGAACAGCGTTAGAAGATTCAGGTAACGTTCATTCGTCATGGTTTTTACCATCTTCTTTCTTGAGCCCGGAACTCTCCGTCTTCTTGACCACGCCCGGCAACAGTCTCAACACTTCCTTGCCGGCCGGCCCCTGTAATACGGCTTCGGACTCGGTGAGCTTGACCAAGGTGGCATCTCCGATCTTGTCGCCCAGCTCCACCATGATCCCGTTGATCACCGCCATCGGCTTGTGTCCCCGGCCCAGGATGACCGTTTGCAGACCGCTGGGGGGCGGGACGTTTTCGGCGCCAGGAGAAACGACTTCGGTGGCCGTCACCGGTGGCCGAGTCGGATCTGGAAGCGAGGCGCCCTTCTGTCCATAAGCGAGACCAATCCCTCCCACCGACAGGGTAGCGGCGACCAGCGGGCTGAATATGGAGTTCAAACGACCAGCCATTGCTTGTCCAGACTCAGGGTATACACCGTTAACGTCATTTCATTGCGGGGATAAAGTTCGGTGGACAGCTTGATGCGATTCCAGATGATGCGCTGTGGCATGCGCTCGATCTCCGCCAGATACATCAACAGATCATTATAGCTACCCGCAATTTTTATCTCGATCCCGTGTTTGTAGATGTTTGACGCTGCGGCGGGCGTTGCCGCGGGTGCAACGGGTGCAACGGCTGCCACCGCAGGTGTCGCGGTCGACGCGGTCGGCGCAGCTGCCCCATCGGCCTTGCCCTCGGTCTTTTCTTTCCGCTCGATCAAAGGCGTGGGCGGCAAAGTGTTGAATGCCAGCAATTCCAAATTACGGTTCTTGGTCAGCAAGGATTCTAGAAAGCCTTGCATTTTGTCCGGAGGCACCAGGCTGCTTTCCACCGTCCGCAATTTTTCGTCGAGTGCCACCAGATCCTTGCGACTTTGCTGTAGAGCGATGCGGTTCGCCGCATCGGGGTCTTTGAGTTGCGCCTGGATCACGGTCAATTGCACTTCGGCCGTTTTCAGATCGGTGGTCGCCTTGGTCAGGTTCCTGGTCTGGATTTCATAACGAGCCAAGTTGGGCTCGATCAGAAATGTGTTGCCAAGTATTCCCAGGCCCGCCAGTAGCGCTGCTACCACCAAGCCCCGCTCGCGGCGAGCCAGCGCATCGAAGCGCGCCGCATACATCAGCCATTGTTGCTTCACGGTTTTTTCTCCGAAGGCATGAAGTCCTGGAGCTTTTTCAATGCTTCGGCATGAGCCTTCGCGGTCTCGTCATTCCCTTTTTTCAACTCTTCCATCGCCGCCTTGCCCAGGTTTTCCGTCTTCGGCGTCAGAACCGGATCGACGAAACCCTGTTTTTGCGGCGATGTTGAGGGTGTCGGCTTGGACGGTGGAACGATGGTGGCCAAGGCCGCAAACGGGTCGGATGCCTCCGGCATCAGGACGAATTCAACGAAACTCGGCGGCGCTTCCTTGTCGGCGGGGGAAGCCGGATTCACAGGCTTGCCCTTGGCATCAAGGATCGATTCCAGACTCTTCAGATCCTTCCCCGCCGCGGGTCGCTGGATGGTTAAGGACGCAAACCTGCGTCCCTGAAATACCGGCTCGGTTTTCAAGCGTCGAATGTATTCCGGCAAGGCTGCCGGATTCGTCATGCGTCCGCGGATTTCCATATCGCTGCCCGCGGCACCGATGGTAAAGCCGGTCAGCCACAAACCGGTCGGCGTCTGCCGGGCAAACCCGCGCAGGAATTCCGTAAAACCGGTGGTGCTTCCTATGGCGCCTCCTTCGAGAACTTTCATGATTTCTTCGCGACTCTTGAGGAAGGCAAGCGTGCTGCTCAATTCGTTGGCCAACTCCGCGTTCGGCTTGCTTTCAGCGACCGCCTTGCCCATCGCCACGAGCCGGTCCTGTGTATCCTTCAGGGTCTTGGCGCGCTCGCTTGCCGCTTGCTCCTGCCTATCCGCCCTCATGGTCGCCAAGGCGGTGGCGCCTCCGAGGATCACCAGCAGCAAGCCTGTGGCAATCGCCAAAGGTGTCGCCGTCAGCCAGTCGAAGACCTTGCGAAAAGCCGGGTTGAGGAGGTTGATCTGCTGGCTCATCAGGCCCGGCCTATTCGCGCAACGCGGCGCCCAGCACCTTCAGGCACTGGGTTTGACGCGCGGGTTGGGAAAGCTCCGGAATCGCCTGGAAATCGAGCACCTTGGCCAGCTCCATCTCCTCCACCGGTATGGACAGATTGTCGCGGAGGTAATCGAGGAAGCCCGGCACTCCAGGTGGGGGGGACACCAACAGGTGGGGCAAACGAATATGTCCGTTCATCCGGTCGAAATTGTCCAATGAGCGTTGGACTTCGAGTGCGATACGCTCGTAAAGTTGTTCACGCCGCACTTCGTCTGCCTGCTGCAATTGCGCCAGCGAAACTTCGGTATGGCGTGCGGCATATAATTCGCCGCGGAAAGTGAAGGTCAGCATGGCGCCCGATTCGTCGCAGCAAAGCATCGCCAGGCCCCTATCTTCTTCCTCGAAAAGGGCCGAGATATTCCGTTGCGCGAGTTCGGGGATATCGATCGCCAGGAGCGGTACCTTGGCATCGTCGAAAAGCGCCATACGCGGCGCGATAATCGTGTTGTTGGCTGCCACGGCGAAGACCTGTTTCGCCCGCCCAACCGCAGCGGGATCGACGGGAATCTCCAGTACGTCTATGGTCGCCGACTCGACCGGGTAGTTGAGCATGTCCTTGATGCGCCAGGGCAAGGCTTCCTTCAACTCGGCCGCCGGCATATCCGGAGGCTCCACTTGCAGTAACTGGTATTCACCGACGCGCAACACCGTGGAACAACGATAACGGGCGAGCTTCAAGGCCTTGCGCAGACGGCTCAAAGCCGCAACATCATCCCCGGCACTCTGGTAGGAATTCAGCAGGAGAACCTCCGGTTTTTTCCCCTCCCGCCGCCGGATATGGGCGAAATCCATCCTCTCGGGAGCGATCGCCACGGACATCCATCCGTCATGTAGTTTGGGGCGCAGTAAGGGCATCATCAAATTGACCAGAATGAGCGGGATGATAACCCGCTGAACCCGCGCCCTTGCACACAATACCCGCCGATTTACCCCTTATTTCGTGAACTGGCCGCGTCTTGGGGATAACAAGTTTACCCATCGGGTTTGATCATGAAGCAAGCCGGAAGGGGCCGGAATCCGGGCAAACGGGTAATTGTCAAAGTGTGGCATATGTCTCGTCTGCTTCAATTCAATTCAGGCTATCCTATGCATCGGTCGAGCGTTATCCGTCAAACAATGGTTTCATCACGGATTTGGCGGCCTATGATGTCTGTCTATATCGTCCCGCCTTCCAGCTTTGATAAACTGTGTTTCCTGTTTTGTGAGATTGCCAAATGCAGGCTACCCCCCGCAGGATTGAGATGACTGGTGAATGGTCGATGCAGCGGATTGCCCACAGTCGCAGTCAGCACGGGTTTACCATGGTCGAACTCGTCACCGTGATGATCGTCACCGGCATACTGGCGGTCGTCGCGTTGCCGAACTTCAGTTTGCTGGGTGGCTATAACGAGGTCGGCTATCGAGACCAGGTCAAGGCCACGCTGGAGTTCGCAAGAAAGGCGGCCGTTGCGCAGCGGCGCTATTCCTGTGTCGGCCTCGGCAGCAACACGCTCACCCTGACCATCGACAAGAGCAGCCCGGAAGGCCGATCCGCTTCCGCCTGCCCGCGCGAACAGAATCTGATACTCCCCGGAAGCAGCGGCAATTCGATATCACCGCGCGGCAGCGTCACCCTGACCGGCCCCGCTTCCGTCGTTTTCGATGCCCAGGGTCGCCCGTTTGCGGCGGCGACATTCACGGTGGGCGCCAGCACGGTCGTCACCGTCGAGGCCGAGACCGGTTATGTGCATTGAGATGAAACCGCTACGACGACGCTCCCAGCTCGGTTTGACGCTGGTCGAACTGGTCATGTTCATCGTCATCGTCAGCGTGGCGCTGGCCGGCGTGCTGACGGTGCTCAACATCACTGCGAAGAACAGCGCCGACCCGTTGATCCGCAAGCAGATGCTGGCCATCGCCGAGGCGCTGCTGGAAGAAGTGCAGTCGAAGGCATTCACCTATTGCGACCCGACCGACGCCAACGCCGCGACGGCGGCGTCAACGGCCGGTTGTGCAACGACCCCGGAGGGACTGGGGCCGGATGTAGGAGAGACCCGCACAAGCAATACCAATCCCTTCAACAACGTCAATGACTATTACGTCGCCTCCACCGGTTATGTGCTTGCTAGTCCGATACCGGACATCACCAACACGTTCACCTCGCCGGCGGGTTACAGCGCGGTGATCAACATCGTCCCCGAAGCGTTGGGGCCGGTCGCGGCCCTCGTCGGCGACGGAACGGCGGCCTCAGCATCGCTGCGCATTGCGATAACGGTCAGCTATGGCAGCAACAGCCTGGTCGTCGAAAGCTATCGCACCCGTTACTCGCCGAACTTCTAGCCATGGCCTCGTCGAGCCCACCTTCCGCAAGCCGTCTCCGCAACGCCGGATTCACCCTGATCGAAGCGGTGATGGTGATCGTCATCACCGGGGTCATCGCCGGAGTCGTGGCGGTGTTCATCGTCAGTCCCGTGAAAGGCTATGCGGACAGCGTACGGCGTGCCGAAATGACCGACACTGCCGACGTCGTCATGCGCCGCTTTGCCCGCGAGATTCATCTGGCCCTGCCCAACAGCCTGCGGGTCAAGGATTCGTCCGGCAACAACGGTTCTTGCGCCGCCCAGCCGAGCGTCACCTGCTACATCGAATTCATTCCGACCGCAGGCGGCGGGCGCTACCGCAACTCCACGGACGGCTCCACCGGAGGCAACTTCCTCAGCTTCACCTCGGCCATCCTGACTTTCGACGTGATGGGTCCGCTGCCCGGCAATCCATACTCAATCGCCCCTGGAATCTTCGCCGGCGACTACATCGTCGTGTATAACCTCGGGCCCGGCTATGCGCCGGGCGACGCCTACGCCTCGGGAGACCCCTGTTCCACCTGCAATCGGGCCAAGGTCGCCTCGGTGGACGCCGTTAATCGACGCATCACACTGGTCAGCAACCCGTTCGCGTCCCAATCGCCATCGCTGTCTTCGCCCAACAACGCCTTCCAGGTCGTGCCCGGCGGCACCCGGGCGGTGACCTATGCCTGCCCAACGGTGACGCCTGGAAACCTGACGCGCTACTGGAACTACGGCTTCAACACCAATCTGTCCACCACGCCGAGCGGTACCTCAGCCATTCTGGCCAGCAATATCAGTTGCGTAGTGGCACCCTATTCGGCCACCAACTCGGCCAGCAAGGGCTTGCTCAGCATCACCATCACCCTGACCGACCCGACCAGCAACGAAAGCGCCACCTTGTTCCGCCAGATACATGTGGACAATCTGCCATGAAGCACCTGCGTCAGCACGGTTTCAGCATCGTTACGGCTATCTTCATCCTGGTGGTATTGGCGGCGCTGGGCGCTTTCATCGTCACCGTCTCAACCAACCAGGCCGTCGGCTCGGCGCTGGATGTCCAGGGCTCTCGCGCCTATCAGGCGGCTCGTTCGGGAATCGAGTGGGGAGTGTATCAAGTCCAATCGACGGCCGCATATCGGTTCGGTTACACCGCCGCAGGCGTGGCGACCTATCCGAACAGCCGGAGCTGCTCCACAGCTTCCGGCTCGTTCGTACCTGCGGCGCCGACCCTGTCAGGCTTCACCGTCACCGTGAGTTGCACTTCGCAAGCCGACTTGCTCAGCGGTACCATCACGACCAGCACAGCCTCCGCCAGCGTCACTGGCGTGAGTACGCTCTTCCTCAGCGAGCTCGGCAACGGCCAATCCTTCTGCGACGCGACCGGCCTGACCATCATCGGCACGATACTTTCGAGAGCCAGCGACACTGCGCTGACCCTGACCGGCAACGCCGCCATCACCGGCGCCGGCGTTCAATACACCCGCTGCGGCCCGACCGTGTATACCATCGCATCGATCGCCTGCAACCAGCCCAGCGGCGGGAGTTGTCCGAACACCACCAACCCCAACAGCTTCTATGTCGAGCGCCGACTGGACGTGGTATTTTGAAGCGCGGGCGCTCATCCTATAATGCGCTGGCATGGCCGCCACCAGTTTCGCAATTGGCCAACCGACAGTCGTCGGCGCGCAGCTTGCCGCTGAGGAACGCATGTTGAACTCCACCCTACAGACTCCCGCGTCAGCAACCCCAGAGCGTCGTGACGCCGTCGCGGCGTTGCGAAACGTGGTGGCAAGAGGATGCTGCTTCACTCTGCTGGCACTCGCCGCCTGGTTCCAGAATTCAGCCTACGCCGCGATTACAGTGGCGCTAACCACCCAGGCGGTGACGACGAATGCAGGAACCACGCAGGCCACTGCAAGTTTTCTCCCCGTGGCGAACACGCTCTACCTGATGTGGACCATCCAGACCATCGGCACCACGCCGGTCACGACGCCAACAGTCACCTGCGCCAACGGACTGAACATGGTGCAGGTCAATACCGTTGCCTTCGATACCATAGGCACACCACTTGGCCGCCTGACTTTGTTCCGGGCAATGAAGCCTTCCGGCCTGTCGAACAACACGTGCACAATCACCTGGGGACAGACGACCACCGGTCATGGACATGTCATCGTCGCGTATACCGGGGCGGATCCCACTGGAACGGACGGCTCGGGCGCCGTCGTACAAAGCGTCACCGGGGCAACCGACAATGCGACGGCCGCCGCCGGATTATCCATCGCCCTGGCTGCATTGCAGACCGGCAGCACTTCTACCGGGGGGTTTTCCAACTCCGTGAACAGTGCGACCACGCTTACCGCAGGGGCCGGTTACACCGCAAGCGCTGGACTCGCTTTTAACACCCCGCCGACCAGCATTCGGGCTGAGTGGATAATCGCCGGCAGCACCACGGTCAATATGACCCAAAGCGCCACCTCCAATATCGGCGGCATTGCAGTCGAGGTGAAGCGCAACCCTACGACCACCCTCGCCACGGGCACCGACCCCGCAGCCGCCACCATTGCGCCGGGAGCGGCGGCAACCGATGCCGATGGTTTCACTCTGCAGACGAACGGCGGAACTGAGGCAATCACTTCAGTGACAGTGAATCTTTCCACCGCCAACGGCGTTGGCCGGCTGGCGATCACCGACAGCGCCAATACGGAACTGGGCTTCACGACAACGCCGGCCGCCGGCGCCAACGTCATCACGGTCGCCGGCATGTCGGCCACAACCACGCTCACCGCCTTCAAAGTTCGCGTCACGCCACTGAGTCACGCCGCCATGCCGGCGCCGCCGGGCGCCGCGTATGCCATCACCGCTCCCGTCACCGCCTGGGGCGGCACGGCTATCCACGCGGGTAGCGATACCGACGCAAACGCGCTGACAATCGACAACCTCTCGCCCGCGGGGGCAACTGCGACCAGCGGCGCGGCAGGCGACAGCAAGGTGACGCTGAACTGGACCACCTCGGCCTCCGCCGATTTCAACGCCACCAGCGGCTCGGTGCTGTACCGCTGGACGGGGGCAGCCGGCGCCGAAGTCCCGGCGGAAGGCTCGACGGCCACGGTCAACGGCACCAACGGCACCGCCACCGTGGCCTGCGTGCGGTCTTCCGCGGGCTCGACCGCGCTCGCAGGAAACATAGACGGAAGCGGCGGCACCACCGGCTGCAACACCACCGCCCTGACCAACGGAACCACCTATGCGTACAAGGTTTTCCAGAAGGACAACAACGGCAACTACGATGTCGGTGTCAGTATAGGCAGCTTCACTCCGCTACTGCCGGCGCCGCCGACCGTCGCCAAGGCATTCAGCGCCACGCCGATCGCCATCAATGGCACCAGCACCCTGACCATCACCATCACCAACCCGAACGCGTCGGCCATCAACGGGCTGACCTTCACCGACACCTATCCTTCGACCAACCTCAAGAATGCCGCCACGCCGGCGCTCGCCAATACCTGCGGCGGCACCGCCACCGCAACGGCAGGGGCCAGCGTCTTGAGCCTCAGCGGCGGTACGGTGGGCGCCAACAGCAGTTGCACCGTCAGCGTCGTCGTGACCTCCGCCGTCGCCGCCGCCTACAACAACAGCACCGGCGCGGTCACCTCGACCAACGCCGCCAGCGGCACCGCCGCCTCGGCCACCCTGACGGTGACAGGGATCAGCGCGGCCAACTCCACAGTCGTCGCCAGTCCCATTTCGGTCCCGGCCGACAACACCACCACCTCGACCATTACCGTGACCCTCAAGGATGGCGCCAGCGCGCCGGTTGCCGGCAAGACCGTGACCTTGGCGGCGGGTTCTGGAAGCTCGACCATCTCCGCCGCCAGTGGGGCATCGAATGCCAGTGGAATAGTCACCTTCACGGTCAGGGATGCAGTCGTCCAGGGACCGATCACCTATACCGCCACCGATACCACCGACACCGTCATCGTGACCCAGACGGCGCAAGTGACGTTCACTAAGCTTATCGCGCCCAGCGTGACCATGTCGTTCAACCCGACGAGCATCGCCGCCAACGGGACGAGCACCATGACCCTCACTTTCACCAACCCGAACCCGGTCGCCATCACTGGGCTGGCATTCAGCGACCCCTATCCGGCCAATCTCAAGAACGCGGCCACGCCGACATTCGGCAATAACTGCGGCGGAACTCCCACGGGAACTGCCGCCAACAACACGACCTTGGGCCTGACCGGGGGTACGGTGCCCGCCAACGGCAGTTGCACTCTGAACATCAACCTCACGGCGACCGCCGGCTCCTATACCAACAGCACCGGTACCGTCACCTCGACCAACGCCTATAGCGCCACACCCACCTCCGCAGTGTTAAATGTATTCGGCGCCGCCACCAAGCTGGTCATCTACCAGCAGCCTGGCAACACGACCATCGCGACCGCCATCAGCCCGGCGGTGACGGTGCAGATCCAGGATGCCAACAGCAATGTCGTGACCACCGACAATACCACCATGGTCACCCTCGCCAAGACCGCCGGCCTGCCCAGTTGCGGAGGAACCCTGAGCGGCGGTGGCGCCGTCCAGGCGGTCAATGGCGTGGCAACCTTCAGCAGCCTGGCGTTGAGTTCCGCCGGCACCGCCTGCACCCTCACCGCGACCTCCGCCCCGGTCCTGACATCGGCCGTCAGCGTCGCCTTCGACATCACCGCGCTTCCCGCCAGCAAGCTGGCCTTCTCGGTCCAGCCAAGCAAGGCGGCGCCCAACGCGGCGATCGCGCCGGCGATCACCGTGCTGATCCAGGACTCGGCAAACAACACCATCACCGCCAGCACCGCCACGGTCACCCTGGCGATCGGCGTCAACCCGGGGGGAGGGACGCTGGCGGGAACCACCTCGGTCGCCGCGGTGGCGGGCGTCGCCACTTTCAGCAACCTGTCGATCAACAGCGTCGGCACCGGCTACACGCTGACAGCCGCTTCCAGCGGCTTGACCGGCGCGACCAGCAGCGCATTCAACATCACCACCGCCACCAAGCTGGCTTTCTTCCAGCAACCCAGCAATACCTCGGCGTCTTCTTCGATAACGCCCGCGGTCACGGTGCAAATTCAGGATGCCGGCGGAACTCTGGTGACCACCAGCACGGACACGGTGACCGTGGCTATCGGCAACAATCCCGGTGGCGGCACACTCGGCGGTATCCAATCAGTCGCCGCCGTCGGCGGGGTTGCGACCTTCAGCAACCTGTCAATCAACGCCGCCGGCACCGGCTATACCTTAGTCGCCAATGCACTTGGGCTGACGGGCGGCACCAGCGTCGGTTTCAATATTTCACCGCTCGTCTGTTTCACCGACAACTTTACGGATCTCAGCAACTGGTCGGTAGGCAACCAGGGCGGCGCATTCGGCAATCCGATCGCCACGAGCAATCGACTGCGGCTGATCGGGGGCCTTCCCGCCACTCCCAACACTCCGACCACCAGTTCATCTACATATGCCACGCTGCAAAGGCTGTTTCCGGCTTTCGGTAACAAGGTGGTGGTCGAATTTCTCCATTACGCCTACGGCGGCACCAGCCCAGGCGCCGACGGCATCGGTATCGTCCTCTCGGATGCGTCGCAAGCGCCAGCGGCTGGCGCCTTCGGCGGCTCGATGGGCTATGCGCCGAAGCGCCAAGATGCAACCCCTGTGGCTGGCGACACCACCCACCCCGGCTTCGTCGGCGGCTGGCTCGGCGTCGCACTGGACGAATGGGGAAATTATTCCGCTAATACCGAGGGAAGGACCGGCGGCAGCGCTCCCGGAGTCACCGCTCAGGCGGTGGCCGTACGTGGCTCGGGCGCCGGCTATACCGGTTATTCCTACCTGGGTGGCACCGGCTCTTCCCCGGGCGGCAAGGGCATCGACCTGGACTATGCAAGCCAGACGCATCTAGCCACCAGCGGGCCGGGCTACAAATACAGGATCATCATCGACCACTCGGACGCGGTCCATGCATATACTTCGGTGGAGCGGGATCTGCTGCAAGGAGCCGGCTATCAATATCTGGTATCGCCCTTCGATTCCAAGGTAGAACCCGGCCAGGCGGGCGTGCCAGCCCAGTGGTACCTTTCCCTGACCGGGGCGACAGGTGCCTCGACCAACATTCACGAAATCGCCAATCTATCGGTCTGCTCGAACAGCCAGAACACCATCGCCCTCGACCACATCGAGCTGGATCACTTGGCCACCGGCTTTCCCACAATCGGCTCGGCGGTGACCGTCAAGGCCTGCGCCGATGCCGCGTGCTCCACCCTGTTCCTGAACAGTGTCACGGTTAACCTCAGCACCGCCCTAGTTTCAGGGACAGGCACCAGCTCCTGGGCCACCAACCCAGTGACATTCACCGGCGGACAGGTCACGGCGACGCTGACCCAGACTGCCGCGGCCACCTTGAATCTGGCGGCGACCGCCACCTCGCCGACAGCCATCAATCCGACGACTTGTTACGTCGGATCGACGGCATCCTGTCAGATGATTTTTTCCACGGTCGCCTTCGATGCGGTGCAGCCCGGCGCGAATCCCGCGACCCCGATCTTTCTCAAAATCGCGGGTCAAAGCTTCTCGCTGGATTTGCTTGCGGTCACCTCGGGAGCGATCAACACCGGATTTACCGGCGCGGTGACGATTGACCTGGTGAACCCCGGCGCGGCGAGCGGCAATTGCAGCGACACCAATACCGGGCTGACGAACCCAACCACCGCTACGTTCGTCGCTGGCGACAACGGCAGGCATCCCTTCACTTTCAATTATGCCAATGCGGCATTCAACGTCAAGGTGCGAATGCAATTCGGCGGGAATGTCTACTGTTCCTCGGACTACTTCGTCATTCGTCCGGCGACACTCGTCCTGAGCACCACCTCCAGCCTGAATCCGGCATCCAACACCCTGGCCGCCGGCGCCGACTTCAATCTCACCGTCACTGCGTGGAACAATAGTACTGTGCCAGCGCCAGTGGCGTCGGGATATGTGGGCACTGCGACCAATCCGGTGATTCCAGTCATCGATCCAAGCTTCGCCACCATCCAGGATCAGAACAACGTGGCCATAACGAGCACCGACTGGAATGGAACCTTCAGCGCAGCAACCGGCACCAGCGCCTCAGGGACTTTCCAGTACCTGGACGTCGGCACGCTGAATTTCCTGGCAAATGCAATTACTGATTCCACTTTCTACTACAACGATCAAATTACGGGCATAGATCCGCGGACGAATATCGATCACGGCGGCAATGGTGACTGTGTCAGTGCCAGCACCTCCAACACCCTCACCAGCGGCCGCTATGGCTGCAATATCGGCAGCACCGCGCTGGGCACTCGGCTGGGCAATTTCATCCCCGACCATTTCACCCTGACGCTCGGCAGCATCACTCCGGCGTGCCCCAGCGGCGGCTATACCTACATGGGCCAGCCGTTCACCATTGCCTACACGCTGGAGGCACGTTCGATGGCTCGGCCTCTCAATATTAGCGATACCGTGACGTTAGCTGAAATCAGGACGCAGAAGTATACGACCCTCACCCCGCCTTACTCGCCGATTCCGACCCCGACCCTGGTGGCCGAAGACGGGGTGAACCAGGGCACCGACCTTGGCAGCCGGATCACCGGTCTGCAGACCCCCGGTTGGGTCGCCGGCCAATACATCATCCCCAACACTATCGCCAACGCGACTTTCTCCCGCCCCAGCGCGCCCGTCGCTGCTCCGCTGGTGCCCAACGGCGGCGGGCCTTTCGACTTGTTGACCCTGGGCGTAAGAATGGTCGACGGCAGCGCCGTGATCGCCAACCGCGACATGAACGCGGCCACCAGCACCGATTGCGCGACAGCGGCCAACTGTGATGCGCGGCAACTGTTGACCAACAATCCGACCAAGATGCGCTTCGGCATTCTCACCCTGGACAGCGCCAGCGGATCGCAGCAACTCAACATGCAGGTCCCCGTCCGGGCCATGTACATGAACAGCGCACCGTCGCAGTTCGTCGTCAATACCCTGGACAGCTGCACCCAGCTTCTGCCGGCGAACATCGCCATCAGCAGTCAGACCCCGGCGAGTTTCTCCACCAATTTCAACACCGGCAATCGGCCCGCGTCGATACCCCCGCTGGCTGCCGGCGTCGGGAAGATCATCCTGACCAAACCTACGGCAAATGCCAGCGGCAAGGCGAACATCGCGCTGAACCTTACGGCCAGCGGTACCGTCGACGTTTCCTGCAATCCCGTCAACGCCACCAGCACTGCCGCCAACTTGCCCTGGCTGGAAGGCAGTTGGGCAGCGCCTGCTAGCTGCCACGGGTATGCAGCCTATGCGCAAGACCCGAGTGCCAGCGTCACCTTCGGCACCAACCGCAGCGTCCTGATCTACATCCGCGAGAAGTACTGATCCGCCCTGCGGCTCAGCAGATGGCGCCGGTTGCGCGGGTCTTGCAGGTGCCGCCGACCGCCCAGGTGATCACCATGGTCTTCGACAGGCTCGGCGTCAGGACGAAGGTTTCACCGGACAATCCGCCGGCATTGCTGGCGACCGCCGTAATCACGCCATTCGGGGACACGCTCACCCGCGCCAGGTAGGTGGTCGAAATCGAGGGGGGGACGCCCAACTTGCCGACTCCCAGCCGGGCCAACGCACCACCCTCCACGCACGACCCATTCTTGGCGCAGTTCTCGATGGCTGCTTTGTAGGGGGCCATGGTTTCAACTACCTCGGAAAACCTCGGCCTAACCGTGTAGGTCTTATAGACGGGGTACACCGCCGCGGCCAGGATGCCGAGAACGGCAACGATGATCAGCCACTCGATCCGGGTTAGACCTTTTTGAATTAGTTTCACACCATCGTCCTTGTCCTGCCTTCGGTGGATAGGCATTGCTCGTTGTTCTGGAAGTTTGAGCAAATCGAACGTGCTCACGACCGCCATTGTATTACCGACCATGCATGATGCACGACATATAGATCGATGATTCGCAGCTTGACCAGTCAAACTACCATGCCCATAATGGACCTTAGGTTCTTGCCTGCATATTTCCGATCACGCCTCGATCACGCAGGCGGGATTCGGTTTCAAAGTGAGGTACATCATGCCGAGCATCAACAACTACGTCATCGATCAGTTAGTCACCCCGGCATTTGTCCTGTTCTTCTTTATTGGTGGCCTCGCTGCGGTGTCCATCGGCATTGGGCTGATTTTCAAGAGTCCGAAGATATTCCAGCTTTTCGATATCCTGAATCAATCCGTATCCACCAGAAACGCAACCAAACCTCTGGCGATTCATCGCGATAGCAGTCGGTTCTTTTTCAGGCATCGGATCCCGATCGGCGCCATCTTTGTGGTCGGCGCCGTGTATGCGGATTACGGTTTGCTCACCGGCGCCGGCAATGCGGCGATCGTTTCCTTATTCAACACCAAACTCCCTCCGGGATATGTCTTCTGGATTGTAGAAAGTCTGCGGTATTTCCTCTTGGTAAGCTGCACGGTATCGGTCATCGTCGGGATTCTGATGGTCACGTCTCCGGATACCCTGAAAGCCCTTGAAAATAGCGGGGGCCACTGGGTTTCGACCCGGCAGATGGCGCCGGGGGCGGAGAAGACTTATTTGACCCTCGACAAATGGGTCGCGGCGTTTCCCAAGACTGCCGGTTCCATCATTCTTTTCCCTGCATTGGGTATGGTCATGTATTTCGGAGACCAGTTGCTCAAGCGGGTTTAGCATGCACATCCAGCCGTTTTGAATTCACGGCATATGAATTCCGGAATTGCCGGCGCCATGTGATTGAATGCGCTATCTGCGAAGAGCAGTCATATTGGGTTTCGGGCAGCACTTATGAACTTTTCCCAATTCATCTACTCCTGGAGTACCAGCATGCTGATGTCCTCCAAGCTTGCTCCGACAATTGACCCGGTCCTTGGCGAATCCAGATTATCGGACATAGCGCCTATTTTTAACCTGATCCAGAATGGCAGCCTGAACGGGCATTTCTCCAATCTCTATACCCGGCCCCGGTACATGGCGGGCCTGGGGATACAGTTGTTCTCATTGTGCAAGAACGGCAGGATCAAGTTGCCCGACGGAACATGGCATCAGGCCAAAATGAAGGTTCTCCGAGTTGGGGGTGATTTTGCCGGGTTTGTCATTCTTCGGCACGATGCTCATCAACCGGCGGAATCCGAAATATATATGTGCGGCCTGGAGAATGATTTCCGCGGGCAAGGATTGGGCGAATGGCTGCTGGGGGCGGCGCTATCGGAAGTCCCCGTTGGACACACGGTGTTTGCCGACTGTTTACCCAATTCGGTCCAGATGAAGACATTGTTGATGAAGCTTCGGTTTGACGAGGTCAAATTACCCGCGTCCGCGCAGATTTCCTCATTGGCGCGGCGTTTCGCCTACCACGTAACATAACAACGCACCGCACAGCGGTGAATGCCGAACTGTTCACCGCTGGCGCGCTCCCTGAGGCGCCTGCTTCCACGGACGACGCCGAATGTCAAACAGATCCGCGTCGTAAGAAATTGCGCGAGATCCAACCAAGCGCAGCCAGGGCCACCAAGGCCAAAGACAACTGAGTCACCAGATTTGCCGCCCTCTGCCCCGGTGATATTTGAAACGCGTAGGGGCGATATTCGGCAAAATCTTTTGCCTGCGCCAATTGATCGGCCCGGAAGCGGTCTCCCGGCCGGCAGTTGTTTTCTCGTGGAAATACATAGCAGGCCGGATTCTTGAGGTTAAGGAAACCGTCATGCTCCTCGAAGACTGAACCCTGCCTGAGTCCTTCCGCGGAATACTTTTCCAGTTGATAACCGAAGATCGGGTTGTAGCAATAGACCTGGGAAACCCCGCCAAGGAAAGTATCGTTTCCATGCAATTGAATCCGACTCGAGCCATTCCGGATTACCGCCGAAGTCCCGAGTGTTTCCACTTTTGGGGTGAATTTTCCGCTACGCAATTGGCTGTCCGCTATCAGTATCGGCCGGGCATCATAGCCTTGCGACAGATAGAATTCCCGGGGCTCAAACGCGGTCTGCAGGACTGTGGCAAGCAGGCAGAGTGCGGTGACGAAGACGCCGGCTTTCCCCCATCTTGCCCTTTCCAGCAACAGACCGACGCCAACCGCTATGAACGGTATATAGACAATTACCCAACGCACTGCCGAGCTGGCGGAGCTGAGAATCGGCACAGTCTTGAGGAAGGCGTTCCAAGCCGGATGATAAACATTGAAAGCGACCGGCCAAATCAAACCGAGGAACAACAAGAGCCAAAGCAGAAGCCGGCGTGGGGAAACCGAAGTCCGCCATGTTCCATGGCGCGCCAGGTCTACTACCAAGGCAAGCGCCAGCGGCAGCACGACCACGCCAAAGTTAAAGGCCCACTCGTGAGGCGCCAATCCCCACTGCACATTCACCAAGCGGGCACTGCCGAGTTCATATGCCCATTGAGAGGGTAGGAAAAGCGCGCCGAAAATCATGATGAACGCGTCATGAATCGATGCGGCCCCCGGAAGCAGATAATCCGTTCGTTGAAAATTCGCAAGAAAGGAAAACGAAGCCCAGAGTTTTGCGGCGGACAGACCGATCCCGACGAAGCCGGCCAGCATCCCTCGGACAAGAAAACCGACGAGAGAACCGCCATTCAAGGCACGCACCAAGGCGACCAACAGGATCGACAAGCCTCCTGCGAGTATCAGAGTTCCAAAACCGGAATGCACCCAATAGGCGAGCAAGACACCGGCTCCCGTCGCAACGGCCAGATTGGCGGCCGGGCGCCGAACGGGGATAAGCAGCAGCAGGGCGATCCAGGGTACAAGCGCAAAACCGTGGTAGCCCAGATGTCCGGCCAGCATTCGGTGGGGCAGGAAGCCGTTGAACATCAGCAAGCCACCCACAAGCATTCCGACAGCAGGGCTCGAATTGAAGACTCGACGCATCAGGAAGTAGCCGCCCCAGAACATCATCGCTGCACTGATCAGCAGGACCCAGTAGACGGCTGTGAGCGGAGAAACAACGAAGCTTAATAGCTGCGGCAAGGAGTAGTAGGCGGATTGCGGATCCGCAAAAAACGGCTCCCCAGCGCAGAATGCCGGCGTGAACCAGGGAGGATCCAGACCGTTGTTGCGGAACCAGAAGTAGCCGTCCAACAAACTCGGAAACGCCAACGAATAATCATGGCCGACAGTGCCTTGCGCTAGCGGGAAGAAGGGGCGAAAGATAAGGACGAAAGCCGCAAATAGCAGAGAAAACGACAACGCGATTCGGAGTCGGGACGAAACGAACATGACGGGCAAGTTCCGCATTAATTCACCCGAAAAGAAAAGTGCTTGTGCAGTAAGTAGCTTGCACAAACCGAGACGATAGTTCCGATCATTTGGGAGATCAGAACATTCAGACCTCCCGCCTCGACCAACAACCACAGCAGGACGAGATTCAGGCTCAGCGTCGCAAGATTGGCAAGATTGAAACGCCAATATTGGGCCAGCCAAGGGGCGCTGGAGACAAAGACCCAGCGTCTCTGGGTTATGAACGACACAGTGACAGCCAGAAAATGGGAAATTGCGGCGACGAACAAGTAGTGAAGACTATCCCCCAGGATCCCGTAGATGAGCAGGAATACAAGATAACCGAAGGCGGTATTCGAGGCTCCGACAACGAGAAAGCGCAGCTTCCGGTTGCCGCGCCAAGCGTCACCGGGAGATTGTCGCATATCGCTGTTTCCCGCCGTTCCGGATGGACCTGGACGCAATCCAATTACGCATCGAGGCGGCTGTCTAGCTCGGGCTCAAGAATCTTCCGCGCCGCGGGAAGGTTCGTCGAAGTTGACCCGTTCCTTTTCCACCACCAAGGGACGACGCAGCACCTGGGTATGGATGGCGCCGATGTATTCCCCCAGAATTCCGATGAAGAACAGTTGGATCGAGGCAAAGAAGAATATGCCAATCAGGATGGGTGCGGTTCCGAGGGAAAAGCTATCCCAGTACATCAACTTGGCCACAAGATAGCCAAAGGCGACCAAGAGGCTGACAGCCGACAGGGCAAATCCGACCATGGTGGCGATGCGTAACGGCACCTTCGAGTGGCTGGTGATACCCAGCATGGCTATGTCGTAGAGGGTATAGAAATTGTTCTTGGTTATTCCTCTTGCCCGCTTGGGTTGCCGATAGGGAACTTCAGCGACAGGAAAACCAATCTCCAAAATCAGTCCTCTAAAATAGGGATACGGATCATCGAGCTTACGGAGGATCTCGATTACCGAACGGTCATACAGGCCAAAACCCGAGAAATTCTGGATCAAACTGATGTCGGACAGACCGTGGATCAGCCGATAATACGCTCGGCGCAGCAACCACATCGCCTTGGACTCTTGACTGGAGTCCTTTACGGCAACGACGATCTTATGGCCTTCCTGCCACGCGCCGATGAACTTCGCGATCAATTCGGGAGGCTCTTGCAAGTCCGACACCATTTGCACGATGGCATCGCCGCGAGCCTGGAGCATGCCATGTATGGGTGACCTGATATGCCCGAAATTCCTGGTGTTCACAATCAGCTTCAGGTTCGGGTCGATCGCGGCCAATGCCTTGATCCTCGCGACGGTCTTGTCCGTCGACGCATTGTCGATAAATATGTGCTCGTATCGATAGTCGGGCATGCCGGCGAACACCGCCTTGACTTGCCGGTAAACGTGTTCGACGTTTTCTTCCTCGTTATAGCATGGGGTGACAACACTGATCAGGCGCATGGACGGGTTCTGCCTTCTGCACGTGCGATCTGTTGTCTCAGTCCTGACAGACCGGGGTCAATAGTTGCCGACGGCAATTGCGGTCAACGCTTCCGACATCAATCGTTTGACCAAGGCACCCTCATACCCAACCGAGACCAACTCCTTTTGAAGGGTCCGCGCGAAAACAATACGCCGGATCAAACCCATCTTCTCGACGTTCTGAATCTCTTGGGCTCGCAGCCGAAGTTGGCTGGCTGTTCGCTGAAACATATCCAAGGCCTTGCGCCCGGAAAGCCCCTGCAACGTCGGTGGAAAGTCAGTAGCGACTTGGCGTGCGAGATCGGTAGCCGTCTGACGTGTCTTGGCAAACATAGTAAGATGTCCCATCTAGGATACTTGACCGACATTTTCGCATGGATTCGACGTTTGGCACATGTGAAGATGCGCGGCTGGAGGGCGCGGAATGAAAGGGTTGAGAGCTTGGCTTTCAAGACGGAAGGCTCCCGACGAACCGCTCCGCGATAGCGGTACTTTTTTATGGGAATCTGTCGCGGCAGTCCTGGCGAATGGAAGCGAAGAGACCGAGCAAGATAGAGCTGCCCTGCTCGACTGGCTTGATGGGACCGCGCGTGAATTGCTGGAAGGATGCTTAGCCCAAAAAGATCAACTTGACGGCAAGCTGGTCGATCATCTGCGCTCATGGATATTGAAGACCGATTTCGCGGAATCCACTTTTGCCGAAGGCAAGCTATGGGAATGGCTCAAGCGAACGCAATCGGCCGAGTCTTCCTATCGTGCCTGCCTGTCAAGACTCCCATCGCATTCTAAGGCAAATAACCAGTTGGGTTTATTGCTTCTTGCCAAGGATCAATACGACGAGGCCATTGCCTGCCTCGGTAGTGCAATTCAGAGCGATCCCGGCAACGCCATTTTCCACAACAACCTGGGAATTGCGCTTTGGCAAGTGGGCGAACTCGATGATGCCTTTAGCCGGTTCCATAAAGCCTGGGAACTTGACCCGGCACATCCGGATATTCGCCGCAATCTTTACAACGCAGCTACGGAACTGAATTTTATGGGCGTGGCCAAGGAGGTCGTGGATCATGCTTTGTCTGCGAGGAAAGCCAGTTGCGGCGACTTGGGGGAGGCGCTTTCCGGATTGTCGAATGACGATCCGGAATGGCCCTTTGTCGCTCAAGCCGATCTGGCGCAGAAATCCGGCGATCTCGAGCAAGCTGAATCGCTCTTTCAAGCACTGCTTTCCAAGGATTACCTGGCCGGCCGCACCGGTCTTGGAATGCTGTCTCAGACTCGAGGCGATTTCGCTTCCGCGGCATCGAGCTTTCGCGAAGTAGCTGCTTATAACCCGGGAAACCCGGGTGCCCAGTTTAATTTGGCGGTCGCTCTTGCTTCACAAGGCGATTTCGACAATGCTTTGGATTCGCTTGACCGTTCGATCCGCATCGACCCCACCAATCCCCGTGTCCTCTATATGCGTGCGACGCTCTGTTTGAGCTTGGGACGCTGGGAGGAAGGATGGCGCGACTACGAATCAAGGCTGCGCTTCGGCGAACAGCTTTTTCTATACGTCGACTTTGATCGGGGAGCGATCTGGCGGGGGGAATCCCTGGTGGGGAAGACGGTGGCATTGGTCGGCGAGCAGGGGGTTGGCGACCAAATTCAATTTGTGCGCTTTGCCACCAAGCTCGCCGAATCGGGTGCCGAAGTAGTCGTGTACTGCGGACCAGAACTGAAGCGACTTGTTGCGAGCGTTCCGGGCGTGGCAAAAGTCTGCGCAAAGGGGGATCCCTTTATTCCCTATGATTTCTGGATTCCGATGTTGTCACTCCCCAGAGTACTCAATATCAATAGCGAGTCTTTTCAGGTCGCACTTCCGTATGTCGCACCGCAGTTGAAGGACCGGCAATATTGGCACAGCCGTCTTGGGCAGAACCTCGGATTGAAGGTCGGGGTGGTCTGGTCCGGCAATCCCAACTACGGACTGAAGGCTGGCCACCTGGATCGGCGTCGGAGCTTGCCTCTCGAGTTACTTGCCCCATTGTGGGAGGCACGTAATGTCACTTTCTACAGCTTGCAGAAGGGGCGCCCACGTGAGCAGATCGACGCGTTCAGCTTACGCCACGAGCTCGTGGACTACTCCGATGAGTGGGCTGATTACGCCGATACGGCCGCATTCATGGTGGCGCTCGATCTAGTGATCACGGTGGACACTTCGGTCGCTCATCTCGCCGGCGCGCTGGCAAAACCTGTATGGATCTTGTCGCGCTACGATGCCTGTTGGCGTTGGTTAAACCATCGAGAGGACTCTCCTTGGTATCCATCCGCCCGACTCTTCAGGCAGGAGCCCGCCGAAAGCTGGGCTCCCGTAGTCAAGCGTGTTGCAAATGCATTATGTGAGTTGGTAAAAGGGAATGAACGTTCGTGAGCGCCTTTGCGCTGTGCTCGCGTTAGTCGCCGTAGCTTCAGTCTGACAGTAGAGTTGATTTTTCGACGCGAAGCGGACGTGACGGAAAACATTGTTTTCGGGGAGATTCAAGATGTGGGAACAATCCAAGGCTGCTCGGCGACGCTATTTCGACGGGGCATTCCACTCAACGTATTTTGTGGGACAGGGAATCGATATTGGTAGCGGAAACGATCCTCTGGGTAATTGCGCGCCGATGTTCAATGCTATTGAGTCAGTGGGAACCTGGGATATCGACGACGGGGACGCTCAGTTGATGGCGAAGATATCCAGCGAGTCCCTCGACTTCGTCCACTCCAGCCATTGTTTGGAGCACATGCGCGATCCCAGGGAAGCACTACGCAACTGGTTGCGCATACTCAGACCGGGTGGGCATCTGATCGTCACCGTCCCGGATGAAGATCTGTATGAGCTGGGAAATTGGCCAAGTCGATTCAATTCTGACCACAAATGGACTTTTACAATTTGCAAGTCCCACAGTTGGTCGCCGAACTCGATCAACGTGGTCGATCTGATCAGAGAATTCGCAAGCCAGATATCGGCCGAAAGACTCACACTATTGCGGGATTTCTTTAATCCTGAACTCGCCGCAAACAGTGTGGATCAAACACTCGGACCGATGGCTGAATGCGCTATCGAGTTCGTCTGGTGTAAGAGATAGGATGCATGGCGATGCCGCGCATCCTATCAATCCAGCATAGCGGGGAAAATCAGGCGCCGATTGCCTGGAAGACGTTGGTCGTCCCATTGCTTCCAGTCAAGGTACAACTGGCAGCGGCTCCTGATGTCAATGCAGCGGCGCCAAGAGTGTAACCCGTCGCCGGATACTGAACCATGATATTCACCAGCGCGGTGCAGTTCGCGGCGGCACTTCCCAGGTTCATTTGCCGTGCGGCATAATTGGACGCCGAAGCGGCAGCCAACCCACCCGCCACACCGTCAGTTGCCGCTTGGGCGGCTTGTGCCTTCATATCGACGAACTTCGGCAGCGCCGTCGCCGCGAGGATGCCGAGAATCACGATCACTACCACCAATTCGATCAGGGTAAAGCCCGATTGTTCATGTTGCTTGTTCATTTTCACTCTCCTTAATACAGTTAGGGCCGCAGCCCAAGTCCAGAAGTCGCAACTCCTGAGTCGCTATAGATAACATAAAGCACTAAATATTGCAAATTGCAGCCACTACTTCCAAGCACCCCGGAATAGGAAATAACCAAGTACGACCAGGATGTACAGACTACCGAGCAAGATCGACACACCGGCAAGTCGGGGATGGCGAAGGATCGATTGCTCGGCCGAAAAGTGCATGTTGTTGAACAGCGCCAGCAGCCGCTCGGTGGACACCCAATGATTTGCGGATTTCTCGATATCACGCAACAGGCTGGGCTTGGCAAGGACGATGATGCCGACCATCGCCGAGAGAATGCCGCCGACCAGTATCATTCCTATCAGAGCGTCCGATAACCACCAATAATCCCGCGGAACAAAGGCGGATATTGTTCTCGGGTTATAACTGAAGAGGAAAGTGTAGAGAACGATCAAGGCTCCTACGAACAGGCCAGCCCCCACGACACGGCTATGCCGGTAGAAATACCGCTCTGTCCAGCGGGGTCGATCCAGCATCTGTCCGAAGTGGCCCGCACCAACCCAGCGTGACGAATATTGATTCAGCTTCAAGACTTGCTGCGGGTTGAACAGCAGCCCCGCACCGACAAAAACTCCAATAGCACTACCGATCCACAGGAACACCAGGAAGGATTGGTTCAATATTTCATTCAATATATCCATGTGAATATCTGGTCAATACCGTTGATCTTGCCAAGTAATCCTTCTCATTAACGGAATAAGCTCAACAACCTGTAGTAGTCACCACGGAAATTTGTGCCGGGATTATGGGTGAAAGCGCCTGGGTATAGACGAATTGACAATTCGCCATATCGGGCGCTCCCTGCCCCTGGAATACGGTGTCCGGTCCCGATACGCTGACTTCGTAGCCTTCTTTCTGAAGAACCTCTTTGCTCACGTTGAATATTGAGGACAAGCCTGCCGCTGCGACGATGCCGGGATTACCCTGAGCAGGGATATCCGTAGTCATCGCATAGCCGTATATGGTTGCTATCAAGCCGTGTTCAGAACAGACCGAGCCGGGAGCGGTTGAGTTTTGCTGGGGGTTGCTTGTTCCGGATTTGGCGGCGAGCTGGGACAAGGTAATACCGCCTGGCCGGTTGTCGGCAAACCCGCCGCCCGCGCAAGGGAACGGGTCGGGAACGCTGTTCTTGGCGATGAGCGCCATATGCACCAGCGTCGAGGCCACGCTGACGGCGCCTCGCGCGGAATACAGCTTGGCGACGCGCGCATCGCGCTGCATCGCGATGAAGCGCGGTGCGGCCACAGCAGCGAGGGTGCCGATAATGGTGATGACGATCCCCAGTTCGATGAGGGTGAAGCCGGCCTGCTTAACAACCTTCATGTTCTTGGCTACCGCCGTCAGTGTGGATATCGTTTTTCATTTTATTGATCGCAAATGGGTGCAAATGCATGATGGGTGGTCAATCTACCCCTTTCTTGCGGCTTTTGACAAGTCAATAATTCCAATTACTTCTTGAGTTCCCCTGCCGCGTGAGTGGCCGCCTTGCCGAGGTCCCAGATCGGCAGGAAGATGCCCAGAGCGAGGACCATCACGACGGCACCCAGCATCACGATGAGGATAGGCTCGATCTTCTGCGACAGCGTCTTGAGTTCGTATTCAACCTCGTTCTGGTACATGCCGCCAACCTCTTCCAGCATTTCTTCGAGCGCGCCTGATTCCTCGCCGACGGCGATCATCTGCATCACCACCGGGGTAAATACGCCGGCTTTGCCCACGACGCGCAATACGCTCTCGCCACGCTCGACGCCCTCGCGCATTTCCTCCACCTTCTTTGCGATGAAATCGTTATCCACAGTCTGCGCCACCGTGGTCAGCGCCTGGATGATAGGCACGCCGCTGCGCATGGCCAGGGCAAAACTACGCGAAAAACGGGCCAAGGTGGCCTTGCGGATGATTTGTCCGGCAATCGGGATATTCAGCTTGACCTCGTCCCACTTCAAGCGGCCTGCCTTGGTGCCGACCCATTGGCGAAAGGAGAATATCGCCGTGCCCATCCCGCCCAGCAATAGGTACCAGTAGCTCACCATGAAATTCGAGAATCCGAGGAGGATGCGCGTCATCAGCGGCAGTTCGGTATTGAAGCTGGCGAAAACTTTGGCAAATGCCGGGATCACGAAGATATTGATGACGAACAAGGCGATCACCATCGCGATGACGACGAAGGTGGGGTAACGCAGCGCCGAACTCACCTGCTGCTTCATGAAGCGCTCGAACTCCATATGGTCGAACAGGCGGATGAAGACTTCCTCCAGCCGTCCCGTCATTTCACCGACCCGCACCATCGAGAGGTAAAAAGCCGTGAAGACTGTCGGATGTCTCGCCAGCGCGACGGAGAACTCGCGGCCTGAATCCAGGCCCTCGCGCACATCCTGAATGACTTCCTTCATCGCCGGATTGATGGCTGATTCCTGCAGGCCGGCCAGGGCGCGCATGATGGGCACGCCGGACTTGAGCAAGGTGTAGATCTGCCGGGTAAACATCAGCACGTCCTGGTGCAGGACCTTGGGCTTGAAAAACTCGAAAGAGACGGAGCTTCCTGCGGATGAGGCAGCCTTGGCGCCGGCGACAGCAGCAGCCGGATTGATGCTGAGCGGGATGATGCCGCGGCTCGCCAGAGCGTCGGCGACCGCGGCCGAGTTCAAGCCTTCCAGAACGCCCTGGGTCATCTGCCCGCCGGCGTCCCGGCCGCGATAGGCAAAATTCGGCATCAGCCCCTACTACTCTTCCAGCTGCGAACTGATGCGCATCGCTTCGTCGACGCTGGTGCCGCCGGCCAGCACCAGGTTGACCGCATCTCGGCGCAAGGTGTTGCCCGCCATTTGTTCGCGCGCGATTTTCATGAATTCACGCGGATCGCCGTGGTTGGTGACTTCGACCAGGGTATTGGTCATTTCCAGATATTCATAAACGCCCCGTCGCCCGGTGTATCCCGTGTTGTTGCAATGTGAACAGCCACGTCCTTTCTTATAGACATGCGCATCCACCTGATCGCCGAGTTCGTAGCGCAGCCATTCGTGCTCATGCGGCGGCAGCTCGTAGGGCTCGTTGCAGTTCTCGCAATTCACCCGAACCAGGCGTTGCGCCAGCACCAGTTGCAGCGAGAGGGCCACCATGTAAGGCGGCACGCCCATGTCGAGGAGGCGGATCGGCGTCGACAAGGCGTCGTTGGTGTGCAGGGTGGAGAGCACCATGTGGCCGGTCATGGAAGCACGCAAGCCGATTTCCGCAGTGATCTGGTCGCGCATTTCGCCGACCAGGATGATGTCCGGATCCTGGCGCAATGCGGAGCGCAGCACTTTTTCAAAAGTGAGGTCGATTTTTTCGTGCACCTGCACTTGGTTGATGCCGGGCAAGCGATATTCGACCGGGTCTTCGACGGTGATGACTTTTCTTTCCGGCGTATTCAGTTCCGACAGCGCGGCGTACAGCGTGGTGGTCTTGCCGGAACCGGTCGGGCCGGTCACCAGCACCATGCCGCTGGGGCGGTGGATGGCGTGGCGCAGGCGTTCCAGAACTTTCGGCGGCATTTTCATCTTGTCCAGGCCGAGGATGCCGCTGCTCTGGTTGAGCAGGCGCATTACCACCGATTCACCGTATTGCGTCGGCATGCTGGAGATACGCACGTCCACTTCGAAGTTGCGCAGCTTGATGTTGAATCGGCCGTCCTGGGGCAGGCGCTTCTCAGAAATGTCCAGGCCGGAGATCAATTTCAGGCGCAGCACCAATGCCGTCGACACCTTGCTGTCGGCCTCGGTCTGGATGCGCAGCACGCCGTCGATACGAAAGCGGATGATCAGGCTCTTTTCCTGGGGCTCGATGTGGATGTCCGAGGCGCGCAACTTGATGGCTTCTTCAAATACCGTGTTGAGCAGCTTGACGACCGGTGCGTCCTCGGCGCCGGTGGTGAGTCCGAGCAGGTTGCCGAAGTCACTCGGGACATCGGACATGTCCTCGGTCAATTCCTTGGCCAGGCCGGTGATTTCCTCGGTGCGGGTATACACCCGGTCGATCAGGGAAAGCAACTGGCTTTCCATCACCACTGCGACGAAGATTTCGCGGCGCACGATGCGAGCCACTTCGTCGTAGGCGGTGAGATCGGTGGGGTCGGCGAAACCGACAATCAGCATTTCATTGTCCATATCGAGCACGATGGCGCGATACCGGCGTGCCTGGGATTCGGGCAGGAGCTTGATGAGTTGCGGCTTGACGTCGAAGGTCTTGAGGTCGATGAACGGCGCCTGCAGCTGGCGCGCCAAGGCCTTGGCGATGCTTTCTTCGGTAACGTAGCCGCTTTCAACGAAGACTCGACCGAGCTTGCGGCCGCTGCGCGCCTGCTCCGCCAGCGCCAGCTTGAGCTGCTCGGCAGTGAGTAAGCCCTGGTTTATCAGCAAGTCGCCGAGGCGGATTTTTTCCGGGCGCGCCATTCGAATCTCCAGTAGTATTAAGAGCCTATTTCAGCAGGGAGAGCGGCATGCGCCGAGACGAATTGGAATGCGATGCAAGGCGCGGCGACGAAGCGATGCTAGATGCCTCGTTAGGAGCCGCAACGCCGCTGCGCGCCCAATCCGTCCGGCCCTTCGGGTTGCAGCCAAATGCGGCGCTCGCTTTGTCACGGCCCTTGGCAAGGGGGTTACCCTTGCCGGCGGCCCGTTTCGCGCGATCATCCGCATTTGGCTGCAACGCATACCACTCTCCCTACTGAAATAGGCTCTAAGTCGATTCTACTTGAAGCTCAAGTCGATCTCGCCCGCATAAAGCGTATTTTTCCCCGCATGTTCGACATCGTTCTCTATCAACCCGAAATTCCGCCCAACACCGGCAATGTCATCCGGCTGTGCGCCAATGTCGGCGCGCGCCTGCATCTTGTCAAACCGCTCGGCTTCGATCTCAGTGCAGCGCAACTGCGGCGTGCCGGCATGGATTACGCGGAACTTGCCGAAGTATGCCAGCATGACAACTGGGCCGCGTGCCTGGAGTTGCTCGGTCACCGGCGCCGGTTCGCATTGACGACCAAGGGCAAGACAGGACACGCGTCGCCGCAATATGCACACGACGATGTTTTCGTCTTCGGTCCCGAGTCGCGCGGCCTGCCCGCCGAGATCCTTGCCGAAATCCCGGCGGATCGCCGCATTCGGCTGCCCATGCGGCCAGGCTGCCGCAGCCTCAATCTTTCCAACAGCGTGGCGGTAGTGGCCTACGAAGCCTGGCGGCAACTGGGTTTCGAAGGTGGCACGTAGCAGCAATTTCGATTTCAAATCAAGCGTGACGCGAAGACGAGCCGAAGACAGTGTCAGTTACACGGCGAGGCGAAGTCGACAAAGTCATGTTTGATTTGAAATCGAAATTATTCTTCTTTCGGGTCGCGGCGCATCAGTTCGCTGACTGCTTCCGCCGCGGTGTTGCGGCCGTCGAGGACGGCGCAGACCGCCTGGGTGATCGGCATGTCGATATCCAGCGCCGCCGCACGTTGTGCGACTTCCCGCGCGCTCAGCACGCCCTCGGCGACATGTCCCAACTCGCGAGTTATGGCGTCCAGCGGCCGGCCTTTGGCCAGCGCCAGGCCGACGCTGCGGTTGCGCGAGAGATCGCCGGTGCAGGTCAGGATCAGGTCGCCCATGCCGGCCAGGCCCATCAGGGTTTCGCGGCGCGCGCCGAGAGCCAGGCCGAAACGCACGATTTCCGCCAGGCCCCGGGTGATCAGCGCGGCGCGGGCGTTGAGGCCGAGGCCCAGTCCGTCGGAGATGCCGGTGGCAATCGCCAGGACATTTTTTACCGCTCCGCCGACCTCCGCACCAACGACATCGTTTCCGGTATAGATGCGCAAATGCGGGCTGGATAGAGCCTGCGCGGTGGTGCGGGCAAAACCGGCATCTGCCGAAGCGAGCGTGATGGCCGTGGGCAGGCCGCGCGCCACTTCCTCGGCAAAACTCGGCCCGGTCAACACGCCATGCGCGGGCGCTGAACTCGTCATCTCCTCTCCGGCAACCTGGTGCGGAAGCAGGCCGCTGCCCGCTTCCAGTCCCTTGCAAACCCAGACAAAGGGTAGATCCGGGGCCGCCTGGCTCAGCTTGCGCAGGGTGGTACGCAACTCGGCCACCGGCGCGGCAACCACCGCCAAGTCTGCCCCGCGAACCGATTCGGCAAAATCGGCGGCTAGCGTCAGCGCTTGCGGGAAGGGTCGGCCGGGCAAATAGCTCTGGTTCTCGCGTGCCGCTTGCAGCGCCGCATACAAGCCCGCTTCATGCACCCACAGCGTCACCGCATGGGCGCGCGCAAAGGTGATGGCCAGCGCGGTGCCCCAGGCGCCGGCGCCGAGGACGGCAATCTTCAAGGCCTACAGTCCCCAGACCTGGTTGGCGCGGACGAAGCCGCTCTGGCCGTCGCGATGCCGGATTTTGACCCAGCCCGCCTCAGCGACTTCGACCAGTTCCAACACCACGTCCTTCTCCGCCTCGAACACCGGCGCGGCATTCGCATCGGGTTGGGAACGCACCTGGACGCGCGGCACCGTCACCTGCAGGGTGCGCTTGGGCGAAAGCTGGCGCTTTTCCACCCAGGCGATGCCGCCGGCGGCGTCGCGCACCTTGTACCAGCTCTCCAGCGCCACCACCACCGCGACCGGCGTATGGAGGGCGATGACGAACTGGGGTGCGGCTTTCTGCGACGGGGCGTCGTACATCACTGCGGCCTCGGCCAGCGAAAGGTAATCGAGCGCTGCCGCTGGCAGCGGCAGCACCGACAGCGTCGCTAACGCCGCATATGATAGCTTCGTCAGCGCGCTCACTGGATCGGGATTTCGCCGGACGGGTGGGTCTGCTGCTGCTGATCCATCAAGCGCTGCTGGTAGATCGCGTCACAATTCACCGGTGCCAGCAACATCGGCGGGAAGCCGGCGCGATTGACAAGATTGGAGATGGTTTCGCGGGCGTAAGGAAAGAGAATGTTGGGGCAGGCCACCGAGAGTATCGGTTCGATGTCCTGCTCCGGAATGTTCTGCACCTGAAATATCCCGGCTTGGCCGGCTTCGACCAGGAACAGGGTCTTCTCGCCGATCTTGGCGGTCACCGTGACCGTCAGCACCACCTGGTACATGCCTTCGTCGATGCTGCTTCCCTCGCTGTGCAATTGCACCTCGATCTCCGGTGTTTCGCGCTCCAGGAATGCTTGCGGGGCATGCGGGATCTCCAGGGAGAGATCCTTGGTGTAGATTTTTTCGATGCTGAAAACCGGGGCTTGCTGTTCGCTCATGTGATGGCCTATCTGGATTGATGGATGGTGAAACCTTGCATTATGCGCCAGTCAGCAGCTTGTCCAGCCCCTGCTCATGCTCTAGCGCGGCCAGATCGTCATAGCCGCCGACATAGGTGTCGCCTATGTAAATCTGCGGCACGGTACGGCGGCCGGTGCGCGTCATCATTTCTTCGCGCCGTTCCGGTTCGAGATCGACACGGATTTTTTCGATGCTATCGACGCCCTTGCGCTTGAGCAGTTGCTCGGCGCGGACGCAGTATGGGCAGACGGCGGTGCTGTACATCAGAACTTTGGCGGTCATGGCGCGGGACTTTCGGGGGACGGCTTACTTGGTGGTGGTGGGCAGGCCGGCTTCGCGCCATGCGGCGATCCCTCCCGCCAGATTGTAGACCTTCTCGAAACCATGTTTCTTCAAGGCGTTGCAGGCGGACGAAGAACGGTTGCCGGTCTGGCAATTGACGATCAGGTGGCGGGTCTTGAATTTCTCGATTTCGTGTATCTGTTTTTCCAACTGGCTGATGGCGATATGACGGGAATTCGGGATATGTCCGGTTGACCATTCGCTGGCTTCGCGCACGTCGATCACCAGCGCATCTTCCCGGTTCAACATCAAGGTTGCCTGCATCGGCGATACATGATTTCCGCCGCTGCTGTTGATGGTCTGCCAGATCAACATGGCGCCGCTGGTGACGGCGAGCATGACATACATCAGATTGCTTTGTACAAATTCCAAAATTTTCTCCATCGTCGGTCTCAATATTTGCGCGTTGGGGTGGTACAGAAAACCTCGCGCATCAGCGCGATCAGCTGTAGCGTACGCGCGTCGGCAATGCGGTAATAGACCCGGTTGGCGTCCTTGCGAGTATTCAGCACCCCCTTGTCGCGCAGGATGGCCAGGTGCTGGGAAATATTGCTCTGCGAAGTTCCCACGGCTTCGACGATGTCCTGCACGCAGACTTCCTGCCCCCCGACGACGCACAGGATCTTCAGGCGCAGCGGATGCGAAATCGCCTTGAGCGCACGCGCAGCGGTTTCGATGTGCTCTTGCTGATCGATCAGGTCGAAGATGGCGGTGGTCGTCATAGGCAGTATCGGGCGAAGTGTCTAAGGGTCGAATTGGATTGCCGAATATTATAGAATACTTCTTTAAGTTCCTCAGCGCTAATCGGCGCCTACCATCATGCACAAGATAGTCCTGTTGCGCCACGGCGAGTCTACCTGGAACCAGGAAAACCGTTTTACCGGCTGGACGGACGTCGGCTTGACCGAGAAAGGGCAGTCCGAAGCGGTCGCCGCCGGGCAGTTGCTCAAGCGCGAGGGCTATGCCTTCGACCTGGCCTACACTTCGGTATTGAAGCGCGCGATCAAGACACTGTGGACTGTGCTGGAGGAAATGGACCGGATGTGGATTCCGATCCATCATTCCTGGCGGCTCAATGAACGCCACTATGGCGCGTTGCAAGGCCTCAACAAGGCGGAGACGGCCGCCAAGTTCGGCGAGCAGCAGGTATTGGTGTGGCGTCGCGCGTATGACACGCCGCCACCGGCGCTGGAAGCCGGCGACCCGCGGCTGGAAAGCGGCAACCCGCGCTACGCCGATCTGGCGCCCGGCGACTTCCCCCGCACTGAATGCCTCAAGGACACGGTCGCGCGCTTCCTGCCCTACTGGCACCACACCATCGCGCCGGTCGTCAAATCAGGCAAGAATGTCGTCATCGCCGCCCATGGCAACAGCCTGCGAGCCCTGATCAAATATCTCGACAAGGTGTCCGACGCCGATATCGTCGGCCTCAATATCCCCACCGCACAACCCCTGGTGTACGAACTCGACGATGACCTCAAGCCGCTCAGGCATTATTATCTCGGTGATGAGGACGCCATCAAAGCCGCCATGCAAGCGGTTGCCAATCAGGGCAAGGCCAAGTAACGGCACTCTCCTGCTGGCGCTGTTTCTGGCGGCAGGCGCGTGCGTAGCGGCGGTTGCCGCGCCCAAGGCGGCGACCAAGCCCGCCGCCGTGGAAGTCAAGCGCGGCCAGCTCAAGGACTTGCAAGGCCGCATCGAGACCCTGCATCGCGACCTGGCGAAAAGCGAGGAAACCAAGGCTTACGCCGCCGACCAGTTGAAGGAAACCGAATCGGCGATTTCTACAGCCAAACGCGGCCTGCACGAACTCGGCCTGCGGCGCGACGACGTTCAGGCGGAGCTGGTCGACTTGCAACAACAGGCGCGGCGTCTTGAAGCGCAGATTGCCGCGCAACAGGGGCAACTGGGACGTTTGCTGTATCGGCAATATGTCAATGGCGAAACCGATGCCCTGCGAACGATCCTTTCCGGCAACGATCCGAATCAGGCGGCGCGCGATCTCCATTACCTCAGCTTGCTGTCGCGCGCCAAGGCCGATCTGCTGGGCGTCCTACACACCACTCTCGGGGAGAAGCAGCGCCTGGCGGATGCCGCCCGCGACAAACGCGACGAACTCGCCGCCATCGAGCAGAAGCAGCAACGCCAGCATGCCGCGCTGCTGGCTCAACAGCAGCAGCGCCAGGGCATGCTGGTCAAACTGGCCGGCAAGATCAAGGAGCAGCGGCGGGAGATCGGTGCCCTCAAGCTCGACGAAAAACGCCTGGGCAAGCTGATCGAAGGCCTGGCTCGTATCGTTGCCAAACCTCCAAGAAAGGCGGCCGTTCGTCCCGCCAAGTCGAAATCGGGACCTTCAACCGCGGAAAAGCCCGAACCAGCGCTGCAAAACGAGCTGACACCCGAGGCGATGAGCTTTACCGGCAGCTTCGCCAAACTCAAGGGCCGCCTGCGTCTGCCGGTACGTGGGGAACTCGTCAACCGCTATGGCAAGCCGCGTGCCGAAAGCGGCGCGACCTGGAAAGGTCTGTTCATCCGCAGCGCCGAAGGCAATGAGGTCAAGGCGGTCGCGCCAGGGCGAGTGGTATTCGCCGACTGGTTGCGCGGCTTCGGCAACCTGCTGATCATCGATCACGGAGACACATTCCTGACCGTGTATGGCAATAACCAGTCGCTGTTCCGCCAGGTCGGCGATACGGTCAAGTCCGGCGAAGTGGTTGTCGCCGTGGGCAACAGCGGCGGCAACCCGGAATCCGGTTTATACTTTGAACTCAGGCAACAGGGGCTGGCGGTCGATCCCCTCAAATGGATCAGCCTGAACTAAACACCCACCCAGCCTGTCAACACGTTTTCGTATTCACCCATTTACCCCCGGAGTCACGCGTACATGCGCATCAAATTACAACAGGCTGGACTGATTTTTCTCGGACTGGTGGCAGGCGTGCTCATCAGCCTCAACTTTTCCGCCAGCGCACAGAGAGATTCCGCAACGGCGTTGCCTGTCGAAGAGTTGCGCAGTTTCGCCGACGTTTTCAATGCCATCAAGCAAGGCTACGTCGAACCCATCGACGACAAGAAATTGATCACCCATGCCATCAGCGGCATGCTCTCCAATCTCGACCCGCACTCCGCCTACCTCGATTCGGATTCCTTCAAAGACCTGCAAGTCAGCACCCAGGGCGAGTTCGGCGGCCTGGGCATCGAAGTCGGTATGGAAGATGGCTTCGTCAAGGTCATCTCGCCGATCGAGGACACACCCGCCTTCAAGGCCGGCATCAAGTCCGGCGACCTGATCATCAAGCTCGACGACACACCGATCAAGGGCATGACCCTCAACGACGCGGTCAAGCGCATGCGCGGCAAACCGAAAACCTCGATCGTCCTGACCATCGCCCGCAAAGGCGAGACCAAGCCTATCGTCGCGACCATCGTGCGCGAGGTGATCAAGGTGCAAAGCGTCAAGTCGAAACTGCTGGAATCCGGCTTCGGCTATCTGCGGGTCACCCAGTTCCAGGAAGAAACGGCCTCCGACGTGGTCAAGCATCTCGACAAGCTTTTCAAGCAGAACAAGGACGGCAAGGAACCGCTGCGCGGCCTGGTGCTCGACCTGCGTAACGACCCGGGCGGCCTGCTGCACGGCGCCGTCGGCGTCTCCGCCGCGTTCCTGCCGGCCAAGACCCTGGTCGTGTCCACCGACGGCCGCACCGAGGACGCCAAGCGCAAGTTCTTCGCCAGCCCCGAGGACTACATGCGCGGCAATCGCGACGACATTCTCAAGAACCTTCCGGCCGCTGCCCGTACCCTGCCGCTGGTGGTGCTGGTGAATGGCGGTTCGGCATCCGCCTCGGAAATCGTTGCCGGCGCCCTCCAGGACCACAAGCGCGCCCTGGTGATGGGCACCCAGACGTTCGGCAAAGGCTCGGTCCAGACCATCCTGCCGCTCTCCAACAACACGGCCATCAAACTGACAACGGCGCGTTATTACACGCCGGGCGGACGCTCCATCCAGGCCAAGGGCATCACCCCCGATGTCATCGTCGAAGAGTCGGCCAACGGCGCCTCGCATGAGCGTTTGCGCGAAGCCGACCTGGAACGTCATCTGGATAACGACAAGGAGAAGTTGGTTACGCCCAAACCGACCGCCAAGAATGGCAAGAGCAAAGACAAGACCAAGGACGAGGCGGAAGAAGAACCGAAGCCGCCGATCTTCGAATTCGCCTCGAAGAACGATTACCAGTTGAACCAGGCGCTGAGTTTACTCAAGGCCTGGCAGATCATCAAACAGCGTTAATATTGTGGTCGGATGAACGACCAGCAGCTACTGCGCTACAGCCGCCACATCCTGCTGCCGCAGATCGACATCGATGGGCAGGAGCGTCTGCTGGCGGCCAGGGTGCTGGTGGTCGGCGCCGGCGGCTTGGGTTCGCCGGCGGCGATCTACCTGGCTACCGCCGGTGTCGGTACGCTGGTCCTGGCCGATGGCGATACCGTCGATCTCACCAATCTTCAGCGACAGATCCTCCATCGCAACGCCTCGGTGGGCAGGCTCAAGGTCGAATCGGGGCGGGATGCCCTGGCCGATCTCAACCCCGAATGCCGCGTGCTGCCGCTCGCCGAGCGCCTTGCCGGCGAGCGCCTGAATGCTGAAGTTGCCGCCGCCGATGTAGTGCTCGATTGCTCCGACAATTTCGCCACTCGCCACGCCATCAACCGCGCCTGCGTCGAATTCGGCAAGCCGCTAGTCTCGGGCGCGGCGATCCGCTTCGATGGACAGGTATCGGTCTTCGATCAACGCGGCGGCAAACATGACCCATCGCCCTGCTATCACTGCCTGTTCCCCGAGGGCCAGGACGTCGAGGAAATGCGCTGCGCCGTAATGGGCGTGTTCGCTCCGCTCACCGGCATCATCGGCTGCGTTCAGGCGGCGGAAGCCTTGAAACTGCTGATCGGCTGCGGTGAGTCGATGGCGGGGCGCCTGTTGTTGCTCGACGGGCTGGCGATGGAATGGCGATCGATTACGATTCCGCGCGATCCCGCCTGTGCCGTCTGCGGATCAGGTGAACAAGTTTCAGGATCGCCCAGTCCGCTTCCTACGGTTGAGTGACGGTAAAACTATTCACTTTGATGGGGTTGGCCATCGATCGGAAGGCAAGCCCGAAAGCTTCGCCATAGCCTGACGCATAGGGGATGTCGGCAATCTTGATGCCGTTGAAATAGAACGATGCGACCTGGCTGATCCACACCACCTTGAAGTCCCCACAAATTGCCTGGTAGTCATATGAGTTACCCGGGACCATCGTCTGAGTGACATTCGGCCCGCGCGTGGATTGTCCCGCGCTTGTGCCCACGACGAGTGACGGATTGGTGCCGGTCCAGTCGCCCTGAATGTAGATTTCCGGGGTGATCGGATCAGGCGAGAAAGCCTTGTTGGTGAAACCCGCATTCTTTCTGCCGAGCAGGAATCGGGAGTCCGGTCCGCTATAGGGCAGGCAACCGTTCCAGAGCACAGTCAATGGCGCGGTAAATGTTCCCTTCGAAACTGCCCAGTCAATGTCCCAGCCGAAACCGGTACTATCGGAAGTCTGGCCAGTGCTCCACACGTTCGCCGGATTGCCGTCCTTGTCCGAATCGTTGAAATCGCCGGCAATCTGGTCACCAATTAACAACGCCGCTCCCTGGACTTGCGCCGTGCCGTAAATATTCCACAAGCTGAGATCCTGGAGGTTGGTCGATGCATTGCCACTGGTGGCCGCGGTAATGGTGTACAACTGGACGAATTTCTGTTTTGCCAGCATGTCGCTCAGCGCACTTTCGCCGCTGCCATTGCCGTAGCCCAGGAAGAATGTGACCCCGACGATTCCCGACAAATCGAGAGAACTAAGCAGCGTTACAGAGCTTGGAACGGTGCTGATCCCGGACTGGTAGGCAAGGATTTGCGTGGTCCAACCGCTAGGACCGAACGTCAGCACCGTGTTTCCGAAGACAGCCACGACGTAAAGCGAAACGCCGCCGGCAAGATCATTGGCGGGAATCTGAATGCTCTGGAGGGTCAGGGTCTGGTTGGTGAGTGGACCCGACGCGGTGATGGTGGCGGAAAGCGGCTGAGTAGCAAGTGTGGTGGTGGTCGTCGATGTGGTCGTAGTCGTAGTCGTGGTCGTTGAAGTCGAAGACGTCACCGGCGTAAGGTCGGCGCGCAAGGTGTAGGCGCCATAGCCGTTGGAGTAATGAACCTGGATGTAATGGGTACCGGCAGTCAGCAGGTCGCCGGGATTATGGCCATCCCAGGTCATGTCGGCAACGGCCTGAGTCAACGTGGCGTCCTTCTGCAAGGTGATAGTCAAATAGCCGTCCGACGGAAGGGATACCGCCCAGTAGTCTGAAGTATCGTAGGACGCCCCGGAGTTACTGTCGAAATAACCCAGATGTCCGGTTACGTTTGTGTTGACCGACATGGGTGTGGCGGTCTGCGCCGTATCATTGGGTTCCGCATCGTTGGCCAGGGGATTCGCCGAAATCGCAAGGTTGGACGTCATCGTGCCCGCGCTGTTGGTGGCTCCGTCGCTCGAAAGTTTCAGATAGTAGCTACCGGCCTTGAGTGAATAGGGGCCGTTGCTATATCCCGCGGTGACGCCCGTGGAAACGACTACCGTGGATTGGTCGGACTTGGTAATAGCGACGCCAGAGTTTGAAGTGCCCAGGGTTCCTGTCGGCGTATTCACCACCGTAACGGCGCTATCCGCAGAAAGCGTAAATTGGAAATAGTCGGTGGTGTGCGACGCCGACAAGTTGGCGGAAAACGTCAACGCCATCGCCTTGGTCACGAATACGGCCATTGCCGCGCCAAGGATCAGGTTTTTGATAGCCGTTTGCATGAAGTGTCCACCTTGTTGATGCCCGGACAGCGGGCCAGATGCCTTCCTCGGTGCGGCGACGGTTCCGAAAGAGGCAGCCGAGGAAACCTCTTCGACTAGACATCCGGGAAGTGGTTGCGCCTATACCCGCTTCTCCAGTAGTGACTTGGCATCATAAGTCAGATCACAAAAGGTGGCAATGATTAAGGTTGGGGCACAGTCCGCTTTTTCTGAGTGGGACTAGTCCGTAGCTGATTTCCATCGTCGTCGGCAGACCTGGCGGACGAGTCAGGTAGCCTGTTGCTGCTTGATGGAGTGGCGGTGGAGCGGCGGTCGATTACGGTTCCGCGGGATTCGGGTTGTGCGGTTTGCGGGCAGGGTCGAACGTAACCGACGTGTTAGCTGGGAATGCCGGGACTCGCCCCGGCTGGCGAGTTACTTTCTTGTGGCGACAAGAAAGTACCCAAAGAAACGTGCCCGGAGGAAATCCCCTTAGGGGACTCCCCGCTGCCCCGGCCTTCGGCTTCCCTCGCTCCGAACCACCAGCCCGGCCGGCCGCTAAACTCGCTGCCGCTTCCGCGGATGGTTCCACCTTGGTTCCCACGCTCGAACGACGCGGCCGGACTACCCCGGTCTGGTAGTCCTCCGCTCGGCGGGTCAGAGGGGAATGGTAGGTCAACGTCGCCGCAGTAGTTGCCATGTCCCCATTCAGCATTGATCGGGGTGAGCATTTCTGGTCATGGCTCCTTGCGGAATTGGCCCGTGCGCTAAGGATGCGTCCAACGGGCTAATGTATCGGCCTGCGCGGGTTTTGGCTGAGCGCGCCGGAGTATCGGCATGCCATTTGCCGCGAAGCTGCCAACTATGCTAATAGCATTTGACTTGGGTTTAAATACCCCACGAGTAAGAAGATCGACAGCGGCGACAGCCATCGGTTTATCCGGCAAGATTAATAACTCATGCACGGTGCCTTGACGATTTTCGAGCCATAGTTCTTTCAGAATCTTAGGGTGGCGACCACACTTCGCGTAGGATGACCCGCAGGATGGTTCGATCAAATAAACACCCCACAATGCTGGTGGGCTGGTGTGTCCTCCGCGTAGATACTCGATTTGTTGCACTCGTTGTGCTGAAATCCGATGCGCCAAAGCCACATCCTCCTCGTGCAATTGCTTCAATTTGCTTTGTCGCTCGGCTTCGATTCGCCGCGCCAAGCCGAGATCATCTTGGTGCTTTTTTCTGAACTCTCGCTCTCTGACTATTGATTGTATGACCCAGCCGCTTGCGTGAATGATTGCGACTCCGATCTTGACTATCGTCACCACTGAAAATTCGAGCAACGAAGAGAGTATATAAAAGACAAGTACACCGCCACCACCACTCATACCTACGCTACGCCCGAGACGAATTCCATATCGCAAACTCATTTGAACACCTCGTTCGAACCCGTTGATAGGCACCACACCCGCCAACTCGTGATCAATTTGATCTCGCTTCGCCTTCAATTCGCCTAAAGAACAACGCCGCAGCAACATCGTTTCTGTCCGCTGCGACCGCTTTCGCTTCGAAATCTGATGGACTCTTCGAGAAAGACGCCAACTCGAATCTCCCTTTGTATACCCATTGGTTCGTCCCAATTTTCAAGAACACAGGGATTGAGCCACCTTGGACCGCCAACTTCTCCGCCTTGGCCAGGATTCTTGGGCCGTTACCGACCAAGACACATTCCGGTGCTTCCGGGTTCAAGGTAGTCGTAAAGCAACCGCACAGAATGGATTGCTGGCTCTGTGGAAGGTAAGTTCCACCTTTGGCGTCGCCACCAAACACCTTACAGATGAAGTCGTGTGTGTAGACTTGCTCAATTTGGAGGTTTGCAATCGCGCTCACTTCGGTCTCCCTTAGATGATGGTTGTTCTCTAACCACAACTCAATAGTCCGCTTGTTCCAAATTTGACCGCAAGCCAGATCGGCGACCGGCTTCGGGAACGACGGGTCTCGGGCGACCCAGTTGCTAATCGCTGACCGAGTGGACGACGCGAGTGCTGCAATTTCACTTATTCCTACGAGTTCCATAGTGTCTTACCTCCCCCTTGTCTTGTGAGTGAACCGTATTCACACTATATTGTTATGTGTGAATATTGTCAACACGTGTATTCTTGAAGCTAAGAGAGGTGGCGTCGGAATAAAATCGAATGGGGGGGGTTGCGTCAAATGACCACTCATGGCCACCATAGACCATTCCCCTCTGACCCGCCGAGCGGAGGACTACCAGACCGGGGCAGTCCGGCCGCGTTGTTCGAGCGTGGGAGCCAGGGCGGAACCACCCGGAGAGGTGGCAGCGAGTTTAGCGGCCGGCCGGGCTGGTGGTTCGGAGCGAGGGGAGCCATAGGCCGGGGCAGCGGGGAGCGCTTCTTTGGTTACTTTCTTGTCGCAACAAGAAAGTAACTCGCCCGCCGGGGCGAGTCCCGGCATTCCCAACCCCACCCATCAAAACAACTTCCGATGCCTCAAGACCCGTGGCGCATGCGAAATCAATACTGAGCCCACCAGCACCGACCAGAACAACGTAGCATTGAAACCGACCAACATCCCGACTCCTGCCAGCAGCGTTACTTTGAACAATACCGCCAGCCCATTCACCTGGGAAAAATAGGCGGGATTGGCCCAGCGATCGAGCGCGGCAATAGCGATTCCTGCCGTCATCAACAATCCCACGAACGTCAAAGTCTCCGACGCCGGACGAACCCCAAGCATCGCTGCCCCCAGGCCCACCACGCCGACCAGGTGCAGCGCGCGCAGCAGGTTGATCAGGAAGCCGCGACCGAAGAAATCGCGGTGGCCATCCTTTGCGTCGCTGCCGCTCACTTGGGCCGCGCCAACAGGCGCAGATCATCGCCGACACGACGCACATCGACGATGCGAAAGTCCCGCCGGCCCGTTAGATCCGAGAGTTCCGGCAGGTCGAACATGCCCCTCGCCGCATCGCCAAGCAGCGTCGGGGCCAGGTAGAGCAAGAATTCATCGACCAGGCCTTCACGCACCAAGGAGCCATTGAGCTTGAAACCGGCCTCGGCATGGATCTCGTTGATGCCGCGCCGCGCCAGTTCCGTCATCAAGGCAGCGAGATCGACCTTGCCTTGTTCATTCGCCAGGACCATCACTTCGGCGCCGCGCTCGCGCAGCGCCGCCGTCTTCGCCGCATCGGCAACGGCGGCGGCCACGATGACCGGGCCGCCGTCGAGGAGCCGCGCCGACAGCGGAAGTTCCAACCGGCTATCGACCACCACCTTGAGCGGCCGGCGCGGCGTATTGCCGCCGTAATCCACGCCGCGTACCGTCAGTTGCGGATCGTCGTCGCGGACCGTGCCGATGCCCGTCAGGATGGCGCAGGCGCGCGCACGCCAGGTATGGCCGTCGGCCCGTGCCGCAGCGGTGGTAATCCACTGGCTCTTGCCGTTATTCAGGGCTGTCTTGCCATCGAGGCTGGCGGCCAATTTCAAGCGCAGCCAGGGTCGGCCGCGAGTCATGCGCGACACAAAGCCGAGATTGATCTCGCGCGCCTCGGCTTCCATCAGGCCGCATTCGGTCGTTATCCCGGCGGCGCGCAAGTGCGCCAGCCCCTGCCCGGCCACCTGGGGATTGGGATCCTGCATGGCGGCGACGACCCGGACGACGCCGGCCTCGATCAGCGCCGCTACGCAAGGCGGCGTGCGGCCGTGGTGGCTGCACGGTTCAAGCGAAACGTAGGCGGTGGCGCCGTGGATGTCGGCACCCAATGTACGGGCGTCGGCGAGCGCCTGAATTTCGGCGTGATTCATTCCAGCCGGCTGGGTGTAGCCTGCGCCAACGATCCGGCCGTCCTTCACCAGCACGCAACCCACCCGCGGATTCGGCGTGGTGGTGTATAGACCCAGATGCGCCAGCTCCAGCGCACGCGCCATGTAACCTTGGTCGGCGTCTGAGAACATCGCGGTTAGGTTGTGTTCAGGATTTCGATGTGGCCCGCGGAACGCGTGGAACTCGCGGTTTCTTGACTTCGCGAATCGCGTCGGAAAATTCCTCGACGTCCTCGAAATTCCGGTATACCGAAGCGAAGCGGATGTAGGCGATCTTGTCGAGTCTCCGCAGTTCGCGCATCACCAGTTCGCCGATCTTGTCGCTGGGCACTTCGCGCTCGCCGAGCGTGACCAGCTTTTCCTCGATGCGGTCGATCGCGGCATCGACGCTCTCGGTTGTGACGGGGCGTTTGCGCAATGCCAGCATCA
>JAPLQT010000114.1:82100-87017 GCA_026399515.1 Pseudomonadota bacterium
TGGCGACCGGGCGCTTGCGCAAGGCCAGCATCATGCTGGCCAGTATCTTGTCGCGATCGTATTCGACGCGGCTGCCGTTCTTCTTGACCAGGTGCGGCAATTGCAGCTCGACTCGCTCATAGGTGGTGAACCGCTTGTCGCAGGCCAGGCAGCGCCGGCGCCGGCGCACCGTGTCGCCGTCCTCGTTTTCACGAGTGTCGACGACTTGTGTCCCAGGATCGGCGCAATACGGGCACTTCACGAATCGCTCCCTTGGAGCGATTCGTGAAGTGCTCTTTGGGCCTTGCGGCCCAAAGGAGGGAAATGTTGGCCCCCTACCCCCCGGCCCCCTCCCCTGGGGAGGGGGTGACAGTTGCTCGCTACGCTCGGGGGGGGGCGGCGGGTCATGTTCCGGCTATCCGTAAACCGGGAATCGCTTGCACAATTCGCCCGCTTTGACCTGGGCGCGGGCGATGGCCGCCGCATCGGCGGGAGCATCCAGCACGTCGGCGATCAGGTGGGCAACCTGTTCGGCTTCGATCTCGGAAAATCCGCGCGTGGTCATCGCGGGGGTGCCGATGCGGATGCCGGAGGTCACCATGGGTTTCTGCGGGTCGTTCGGGATAGCGTTCTTGTTGACTGTGATATGCGCCCGTCCCAGGACCGCTTCGGCATCCTTGCCGGTGATGTACTTGGCGCGCAGATCGACCAGGAAGACGTGCGACTCGGTGCGCCCGGAGACGATGCGCAATCCGCGCGAGGCCAGCACCTTGACCATCACCTGGGCATTCTCGATCACCTGTTCCTGGTAGTCGCGGAACTCGGGTGTCATGGCCTCCTTGAAGGCCACGGCCTTGGCGGCGATCACATGCATCAGCGGGCCACCCTGCAGGCCGGGGAAGATCGCCGAGTTGATGGCTTTCTCGTGCTCCGCCTTCATCAGGATCAAACCGCCGCGCGGACCGCGCAGGGTCTTGTGGGTGGTCGAGGTGACGACGTCGGCGTGCGGCACCGGGTTCGGGTAGAAGCCGGCGGCGACCAACCCCGCGTAGTGGGCCATATCCACCATGAAGATGGCGCCGACGGCCTTGGCCACTTTGGCGAAACGCTCGAAGTCGATGCGCAGGGCGTAGGCCGAGGCGCCGGCGATGATCAGCTTGGGCTTGTGTTCATGGGCCAGCCGCTCCATGGCGTCGTAATCGATCTCTTCGTGCGCCGTGAGGCCGTAGGGCACGATGTTGAACCACTTGCCGGACATGTTCACCGCCGAACCGTGTGTCAGGTGCCCGCCCATCGCCCGTGTCGCCGGGCTTGAGAAAGGTCATGAACACTGCCTGATTGGCCTGCGAGCCGGAGCTGGGCTGGACATTGGCGGCATCGGCGCCGAAGATTTTCTTGACGCGATCGATGGCCAGCTTCTCGACCACATCGACGTGCTCGCAACCCCCGTAATAGCGTTTTCCCGGATAGCCCTCGGCGTATTTGTTGGTGAGTTGGGAGCCCTGCGCCTCGAGAACGGCATAGGAGACGTAATTCTCGGAGGCGATCAGTTCAATGTGGTCTTCCTGGCGGCGATTCTCGGACTGGATCGCCTGCCAGACTTCGTGATCGACCTTGGCCAGGGGGTTTTGTTTGGAAAACATGGCGGTTGGGGGGTGGGATGGAGGGATTGGCGATTTTACCACTTTGAGCCGGCGCCACCCCAAAGCGCGCTTTCCCGGCCAAACGGCGCTTAGCCGGATAATTCGTCGAGTGCCTGGGCCAGATGGCTCGAATCTGCCCAGAGCAGCACACTCCACCCGTCGGCATCGCCTTCCAGCCAGTTGAGCGCCGCATTGGGCAGTGCGAAATCGCGCCGGCTGCTCAAAGGTCTGCCCGTGGCATGGCGATAAGCGATGTCCAGCACACCCCCGTGCGTCACGACCAGGATCGTCTCGCCCGCATGGCGACGAAACAGGCCATCCAGGCACTCGCGTATCCGCTGCTCGAAAGCCGTCAGGCTTTCTCCGGTTTCAAAGGCGTATTCCGAATCGCGCGCGGCATGCCGCAGGCTGGCTTGAGGATGGCGTGCCCGGGCCTCTTCGGCGGTCAGCGACTGAAGTAAACCGTAATGGCGCTCGCGCAACGCAGGATCGCTGCGTATCGGCAGTCGAAGGATGCCGGCCGAGGGTTCGGCGGTCTGCATGGCACGTTGCAGGTCGCTGCTGTAAAGGGCGGTGAAGGATACCTCGGCCAAGCCCCGTGCCAAGAACGCCGCCTGGGTCCAGCCCTTGGCATTCAGCGGGATATCGATCTGGCCCTGTACCCGGCGTTCGGCGTTCCAGTCGGTTTCGCCGTGGCGCACCAGGCAAAGACGGGTCTTCATAGGATTGAATTACAGATTGATATTCGCGGGAAGAGAGCAGTTTGCGACATTATGTCGATGAAGGGCATCAGTATGGCTCGATCTCGGCTATTCTCACTACCGTCGGAATATGTATAGACTACAAATCGTGCACAAGGCAGTTTTCCGGGGCAGCTATAACAAACCGTTATATCTAATAGTGGCCGCAATGGCTTGGCCCATATTGCCAACACTGTCAGAATTGCACAGTTAAGACAAGCGCCCGAATCAGAACAGGACACAAACCACCGAGGAGATACTCAATGAAGCTGACTAATATACTAACCGCAGCGGCATTCGCCATGGGCACTGCCCTCTCGGCGCAGGCTGCCGATCCGCTCAAGATCGGCCTGGTATTGCCCATGACCGGCCCCTTCGCCGCCTACGGCAAGCAGATCGAACACGGCGTCAAGCTCTACCTGGAAAGGAACGGCGACACCTTCGGCGGCCGCAAAGTCGAATTGATCGTCAAGGACGACAGTCCCGGCACCGCGGGCGACGTCAGCAAGCGCCTGGCCCAGGAACTGGTCATCAAGGACAAGGTGGACATCCTCGCCGGCTTCGGCCTGACGCCGTCGGCCTTCGCCGTGGCGCCGGTCGCCACCGAGGCGAAGAAGCCGATGGTCGTCATGAACGCCGCGACGTCCGCCGTCACCACCAAGTCCAACTACATCGTGCGCACCTCGATGACCCTGCCGCAGATCACCGCCCCGATAGCCACTTGGGCGGCGAAGAACGGCATCAAGAAGGTGTTCACCCTGGTGGCCGATTACGGTCCCGGCCATGATGCCGAAGGCCAGTTCAAGAAGACCTTCACTGCCGCCGGCGGCGAGATCGTCGGCGAGGTACGCGCCCCGGTCAAGAACCCGGACTTCGCGCCCTTCCTGCAGAAGATCAAGGACACCAAGCCCGACGCCGTCTTCATCTTCCTGCCGCCCGGCGCCGAAACCATCGCCTTCATGAAGGGCTTCACCGAGCGCGGCCTGACGGCGGCCGGCATCAAGCTGATCGCCACCGGCGACCTGCCCGACGAGGACATCCTCGAAGCCATCGGCGACGCCGCTCTCGGCCTGATCACCTCCTTCCACTACTCCGAGGCCCACAAGAGTCCCGAGAACAAGGCCTACACGGAAGCCTATTACAAGGCCTATCCGAAGGACCGGCCGAACTTCATGTCGATGGGCGGCTACGACGGCATGCACCTGATCGCCGAAGTCCTGAAGAAGACCGGCGGAAACGCCGACGCCGAGAAGTTCGTCGAGGCCGCCAAGGGCATGAAGTGGACCAGCCCGCGCGGCGCGATCAGTATCGACCCGGCGACTCGCGACATCGTCCAGACCATCTACATCCGCAAGGTCGAGAGGGTGGCCGGCAAGTTGCAGAACGTCGAGTTCGACCACGTGTCCGACTTCAAAGACCCGGGCAAACAGTAAGTCAGCCTTAGTCCGGCGGAAGCGGTCGCCGCTTTCGCCGGTTTCCGTTTCCACCGGAGTCCCCCATGACAGTCGTCTTCGACGGCATCGCTTCGGGCCTGCTGCTGTTCCTGATCAGCGTCGGCCTCTCGGTCACCCTCGGCCTGATGAATTTCGTGAACCTTGCCCACGGCGCCTTCGCCATGCTCGGCGGTTACGTCTGCGTGCTTCTGCTCAACCGTTACGGCGTGCCGTTCTTGGCGGCGCTGCCGCTGGCCGCCATGGCGTCGGCGCTGGTCGGGGTAGTGCTCGAGCGCACCCTCTACCGCCGCCTCTATGGTGCCTCGCATCTCGATCAGGTACTGTTTTCCATCGGTCTGGTGTTCATGTCGATTTCCGCAGCGCATTATTTCTTCGGCGCCCAGCAGCAGCCCCTGCAACTGCCGACGATGCTGTCCGGCCAGATCAACCTGCCCGGACTCGATATCGGCATCTATCGCCTGTTCCTGATCGTCATTGGCCTCGGCCTCGCCTGGGGCCTGCAGTGGATGGTGAGCAGCACACTTTTCGGCGCACGCTTGCGCGCCGCGGTCGACAACCCGCGCGCCGCGCGCGGCCTCGGCATCAACGTCGATCGCATCTTCGTTCTCACCTTTGCGCTGGGCTCGGGGCTGGCAGGACTCGGCGGCGCCCTCGGCGTCGAGATGCTGGGCCTCGATCCCGGCTTTCCGACCAAGTACATCGTGTATTTCCTGATCGTCGTCGCCGTCGGCGGCAGCGGCAATATCAAGGGCTCGCTGATCGCGTCGATAATCCTCGGCATCTGCGATGTTGCAGGCAAATACTACATTCCCCAGGTCGGCGCCTTCGTCATCTACGCGGTGATGGTGGCCATGCTGATCTTCCGTCCTCAGGGCCTGTTCGGCCGCACGGCGGCCAAATGAAGCGCGACACGATCTTGCATGACATTTCCAGATTCGACGCGACACCGCTGCGCGACGCGTCCAACTGGCGGCGCGCCGAGTATGCCTTCTGGCTGCTGCCGGTGCTGGCCTACTTCGCCTTCGGCGAAAACCTCGCCCTGCTGTCGCAGATCGCCATCACGGCGCTGTTCGCACTCTCGCTCGACCTGATCCTCGGCTA
>JAPLQT010000114.1:87054-106982 GCA_026399515.1 Pseudomonadota bacterium
CCATGCCGCCTTCTTCGGCATCGGCGCTTACGCCGCCGGCCTGATGGGCAAGTACGGCTGGGGCGATCCCTTTCTTGGCCTGGCAGGTGCGGCGGCAATAGCAGCCGCGGCTGGTTTCGTCACCAGTTTCCTGGTGCTGCGCGGGACCGATTTGACGCGTCTCATGGTTACTCTTGGCGTCTCCATGATGCTCTTCGAAGCGGCCAACAAGCTGACCGATTTCACTGGCGGCGTCGATGGCCTGCAAGGCGTCGAAATCCAGCCGGTGTTCGGCATGTTCAGTTTCGACCTCTACGGCAAGACGGCCTACTGGTACAGCGTGGCAGTGCTGTTCATCATGTTCTGGCTGGCGCGGCGGGTGGTGCACAGCCCCTTCGGTCTTTCCCTGCGCGGCATCAGGCAAAACGTCGGTCGCATGCCGGCCATCGGGGCACCCGTCAACGGCCGCCTGGTTGCCGTCTATACCCTTGGGGCGGCCTATGCCGGCGTCGCCGGGGGCCTGCTGACACAGACCACGCAGTTCGTTTCGCTCGACGTGCTGTCCTTTTCCCGATCCGCCGAGTTGCTGCTGATCCTGGTGCTGGGCGGCAGCGGGACTCTCTACGGCGCGCTGATCGGCACCATGGTGTTCATGGCGGCCCACCATTTTCTGTCGGACATCAATCCGCAGTACTGGCAGTTCTGGCTGGGCGCTTCACTGGTGCTGATCATCCTTTTCGCACGCGACGGCATCATGGGCCTGATGCGCAAGCTGACGCTGCCGGGGAGGAAACGTTGATGACGGCCGTGTTGGAGACGCGCAACCTGAGCAAGCGATTCGGCGGCTTCTTGGCCAACAATGACGTCAGCCTAAGCGTCGCACAGGGCGCACGCCACGCCCTGATCGGTCCCAACGGCGCCGGCAAGACCACCCTGATCAACCTGCTGACCGGCTTTCTCGAACCAAGCGCCGGCGAGGTCTTCCTCAAGGGCGAGAATGTCACCCGGCTGGCTCAGCACCAACGCGTCAAACGCGGCCTGGTGCGCACCTTCCAGATCAACCGGCTGTTCGCCGAAATGACCGTGCTGGAATCCGTCACGCTTTCGGTGTGCGAACGCCTCGGGCTGGGCTGGAACTGGTGGCGGCCGGTGGGCGGCCATACCGCGGCGGTCGAAGAAGCTGCCGAATTGCTCGCCACCCTGCGCCTGCTCGATGTGGCGCACCAGCAGACCCGCGACCTCGCCTACGGCAAGCAGCGCATGATCGAAATCGCCCTGGCCCTGGCGGCCAAGCCCCAGGTGCTGCTGCTCGATGAGCCGGCAGCCGGGGTGCCGACCAGCGAGAGCCGGGAACTGTTCGAGACCATCGCGCTCTTGCCGCGCGAGGTGACCATCCTGCTCATCGAACACGACATGGACCTGATCTTCCGTTTTGCCGAGCGTATCTCGGTCCTCGTAGGCGGCGCCCTGCTGACGGAAGACGTACCCGAGGTCATCGCCAAGGACCGCCGCGTCCAGGAAGTCTATTTGGGAGAAGTCCTCGATGCCTGACTTTCTTGCACTCGAAAACGTCTGGGCCGGCTACGGCGATGCAGTGATCCTGGAGGACATTTCGTTCTGTCTCGGCGAGGCCGACAGCCTGGCCCTGCTCGGCCGCAACGGGATGGGCAAGACCACGCTGCTGTCCACCCTGATGGGTGCCACCCGCTTCAAATCCGGCCGCATGCGCTACCGGGGCGAAGATCTAGCCGTGGTGCCGGCGCACGGGCGGGCACGGCTCGGACTCGGTTGGGTGCCGCAGGAACGCGACATCTTCCCGTCGCTCAGCGTCGAGGAAAACCTGGTGGTGGTGGCGAGGCCCGGAGCGTGGAACCTGAAACGCGTCTATGACTTGTTCCCACGCCTGAAGGAACGCCGCACCAACATGGGCAACCAGATCTCCGGCGGCGAGCAGCAGATGCTCGCCTTGGCCCGTGCCTTGATGCTCAACCCAAAGTTGCTGCTGCTCGACGAACCGCTCGAAGGACTGGCGCCGCTGATCGTGCAGGAGCTGCTGCGCATCATCGGCCAGATGGTGGGCTCGGGCGAAATGGCGGTGATCCTGGTCGAGCAGCACGCCCACCAGATCCTGCCCCTGACCCGTCAGGCGCTGGTCCTGGAACGCGGCCGCGTCGTATACTCGGGCGAGAGTGCAGCGCTACGCGAGGATCGTTCACAGCTCGACAAATGGCTGGGGGTGGGTGTTCACTAGCGTCCGCGTTGCGCTGCTCGCCGTGAGATCGCCTGAAGCGATATCTTCGCCTTATTAATAAATTCTGGAAAAACTGCCGGTTCCGGTTTATCCTTGCGCCGCCCGGCAGCTTGTCCATGGTCCAAGAGAGGTGGTCATCCTGAGGGTCACCTGCAATTTTACCTACAATCGGGGCAACACCCCGCAGGAGTCTGTCCGATGAAGTCATGGTTGCAAATTTCGCGGCTGATCGACGCCATGAACGAGCGTGTCGGCCGCAACATCTACTGGCTGATTCTCGCCGCCGTGCTGGTCAGCGCCATCAACGCCAGTGTCCGCAAGGCCTTCGACATGAGTTCGAATGCCTTTCTCGAAATGCAGTGGTATATGTTCTCGGCAGTCTTCCTGCTCGGCTCCGGCTACACGCTGCTGCGCCAGGAACATATCCGCATCGATGTGATCTACGGCCGGTTCTCCCGCCGCACCCAAGTCTGGATCGATATCTTCGGCACAGTACTCTTCCTGCTGCCGATGTGCCTGATGTTCCTGTACCTGTCCTGGCCCTTCTTCGTGCATTCGTTTCAGTCCGGCGAGGTCTCGGTGAACGCCGGCGGCCTGATCCTCTGGCCGGTGAAAGGCTTGATGCCGCTGGGTTTCCTGCTGCTGACCCTACAGGGAATTTCCGAGCTGATCAAGCGCATCGCCTTCCAGGCGGGACTGGCCCCCGACCCAGGCGAGAAGAAGCAGGACAAGAGCGCCGAGGAAGAATTGGCGGAAGCCATCAAGGCCCACCTGGTCGCGCCCGAGGTAGTCGACATCGTCGCCACCCATGACGCCATGCACGCCGATCGCAAAGACGGGAGCGCGCCATGACCGCCTTCCTCATGGCCAACATGGCCCCCATCATTTTCGCCTCGCTGGTCATCTTCCTGCTGTTGGGCTACCCGGTGGCCTTTTCGCTGGCCGCCAACGGCATCGTCTTCGGCCTGATCGGCATCGAACTCGGCATGCTCCCGCCGGAACTGTTCCGTGCGCTGCCGGAGCGGGTCTTCGGCGTGATGAACAACGAGACGCTGCTGGCGATCCCGTTCTTCACCTTCATGGGTCTGATCCTCGAACGTTCGGGCATGGCAGAGGATCTGCTCGACACCATCGGCCAGCTCTTCGGGCCGATCCGCGGCGGCCTGGCTTATGCCGTGGTGCTGGTCGGCGCCATGCTGGCCGCCACCACCGGCGTGGTCGCCGCCTCGGTGATTTCGATGGGCCTGATCTCGCTGCCGATCATGATGCGCTACGGCTACGACAAACGCCTCGCCTCGGGCGTGATCGCCGCTTCCGGCACCCTGGCGCAGATCATCCCGCCGTCGCTGGTGCTGATCATCATGGCCGACCAGCTCGGCAAGTCGGTCGGCGACATGTACAAGGGCGCCTTCATTCCCGGCTTCACCCTGGCCGGCCTTTACATGATCTATGTCCTCGGCGTCAGCATTGTCAAGCCGAAGTGGGTGCCAGCCCTGCCGATCGAGGCACGCACTTTCCGTGAACCCAGTGGCAAGAGCGGCGGCACATCCCTGCTCGTGCTGACCGCCATTTCGGCGGCGGCGGCGATCTATTACGCCAGGAACTACACCACAGACTTGCCGCTCGACGAGACCATCGTCACCTCGATGTCGCTGGGCATCGGCATCGCATTTTTCGCCGCGGTACTCAACCGCCTGCTGAAAATGAATCTGCTCTCGCGCATGGCGGAGAAAGTCACTTTCGTCCTGATCCCGCCGCTGGCGTTGATCTTCCTGGTGCTCGGCACCATCTTCCTCGGCATCGCCACCCCGACGGAAGGCGGCGCCATGGGAGCGACCGGCGCGCTGATCATGGCGCTGGCGAAGAATCGCCTGTCCTGGAAGCTGCTCAAGCAGGGCATGGACAGCACCGCCAAGCTGACCACGTTCGTGGTCTTCATCCTGGTCGGCGCGCGCTGCTTCAGCCTGACATTCTATGCGGTCGATGGCCACGTCTGGGTCGAGCACCTGCTCCAGGGCTTGCCAGGCGGGCAGGTGGGGTTCCTGATCGTCGTGAATATCCTGGTATTCGTGCTGGCCTTCTTCCTCGATTTCTTCGAACTCTCCTTCATCGTCGTGCCGCTCTTAGGGCCGGTGGCGGACAAACTCGGCATCGACTTGATCTGGTTCGGCGTGCTGCTGGGCGTCAACATGCAAACATCATTCATGCATCCGCCGTTCGGCTTTGCCCTGTTCTATCTGCGCTCGGTGGCGCCATCGTCCATCAAGACCACGGAAATCTACTGGGGCGCGGTGCCCTTCGTGTTCATCCAGATCATCATGGTTGGCTTGATCATCGCCTTCCCGCAACTGGTCACCTCGGGTCTCGACAAAGTGGAACAGACGGATTCGTCCAAGGTGAACATCATGGCGCCGCAGGACGAAAACGCCGGTCAGGACAAGGCCACTGAAGATGCCCCAGCGGGTCAGCCCGCCGCGGAGGACGATCTGGCGAAGGCATTGGATCAGGCCATGAAGCCGAACGGGGGCAGCCCGGCTGGCGTCGACGATGACCCGGCCAAGGCCTTGGAGAAGGCTCTCAAGAAGAAGTAGTCGCGGCGTATCCGCCACGCGCAACAAAAAGCCTCGCCGCGGCGAGGCTTTTTGTTGGCAGAAACCTAGGACTACTTCTTCTTGGCTTCCGGCCTGCCGGCGCGCACGGTGGCCGCGACGAAATTGTCGAAGCGCCCCTCGCACACGCTGAACCACTCGATCTGCTCGTCGCGGAATTTCTTGAACGGCTCGTAGATCTTCTTGAACTTCGGGTTCTTCGCCGAGGTTTCGTCATACAGCTCCAGCGCCGCCTTGTAACAAGCTGCCATCACCTCGTTGGAGAACGGCCGCAACTGCGTGCCGCTGCCCACCAGTCGCTTCAACGCCGCCGGATTCCTCACGTCGTAGCGGGCCTGCATATAGGCGTGCCCCTCCCAGCAGGCGGATTCGAGAATCGCCTGGTACTCCTTGGGCAATTTGGCCCACTCGCCCTGATTCACGTACAGGGTCAGTTGCGGACCACCTTCCCACCAACCGGGGTAGTAGTAGTACTTGGCGACCTTGTTGAAGCCCAGCTTCTCGTCGTCATAAGGCCCGATCCATTCGGCGGCATCGATGGTGCCTTTTTCCAGCGCCGGGTAGATGTCGCCGCCGGGAATCTGCTGCGGCACCACGCCCAGCTTGGACAAGACTTGGCCGGCGAAGCCGCCGACGCGGAACTTGAGACCCTTGAGGTCGGCGACGGTCTTGATCTCCTTGCGGAACCAGCCGCCCATCTGGGCACCGGTGTTGCCCAAAGGGATGTTGTAAATGTTGTAATCCTTGAAGAAGTCGCGCAGCAGCTGCAAGCCGCCGCCTTCATACATCCAGGCGGTCATCTGGCGGCTGTTGAGGCCGAAGGGGATGGCGGTATCGAAGGCAAAAGTTGGATCCTTGCCGACATAATAGTAGCTGGCGGAATGGCCGCACTGCACCGTACCGTCCTTGACAGCGTCGAGTACGCCGAAGCCGGGAACGATCTCGCCTGCGGCAAACACCTGGATCTGAAACTTGCCGCCGGTGGCCGCGGCGACCTGCTTGGCTACGATCTCCGCCGCGCCGTAGATGGCGTCCAGGCTCTTGGGAAAACTGGAAGTCATGCGCCATTTGACTTCCGGCGCCTGCGCCAAGGCCGCAGCCGACATGGTGGCGGCACCTGCGCCGGCCAGTCCGATACCGGCCGATTTGAGGAATTTACGTCTTTCCATGCAACGTCTCCTTAAAATTGTTTACCGATCTTGCCGCTCCGCGGAATCCCGGGCGGAAACCAATCCCGGTGAATGCGGGACTTTCGCGAGAATACTATATTAGCTCGAAAAAGGCTCAGCCGCCCATGCCGCGATGCCCATTGCATGCCGCCGCGCGAATCACTGCCGGGCTGCCATGCGCACGCGTGTTACGCCGCACGCGCTCCCGCGAACCATTACAATCCCGGTAAATCCTTTCGGGAGCAGGCAACGTGGCAGTTCTAGCCCCACAGCTCGCCGCACGGGCGCTGGCCGCGCTGGATCGCTTCATCGCCCTGATGGTTGCAGGCGGCTTGGTGCTGGTGCTGCCGATCTCCCTGCTGCTCTTCATGCAGTGGCCTCTGCGCGATCTGCTGCAAGCCTATTCGCGGGAAGCCAACGACATCGCCCAGTGGTTGTTTGCCCTATATGTCAGTCTGGCGATCGTCTATGCGACGCGCCGGCAATCCCATCTGGCCGTCGACGCCGTGGCACATCGCTATACGCCGGCCACGCGCACCCGGCTGGCGTGCATCGGCAGTTCGTGCGCGCTCATCCCCTGGTCGTTGTTGATTCTCTATGCCGGCTGGCCCATGGTGTCGGATTCGATCCTGCGCCTCGAAGGCTTTCCGGATACTTATAACCCCGGCTATTTCATTATCAAGGCCGCAGCCTGGATGATGGCCCTGCTGGTGTTGCTCCAGGCGGTGCTGGACATCATCCGCGGCGACGCATCGGAACGACGCTGAATGGTCGGCCTCTGGATGCTGCTGGCGCTGGCGCTGCTGATGATCGCAACGGGGCTGCCCGCCTGGATGGTGCTGATCGGCGTGTCGCTGACGTTTGCCGGAGCGGGAATCGTAGCGGATGTTTTCTCGGCGACGCTGTTGACCGCCTTGCCGTCGCGGCTGATCGGTCTACTGGAGCAAGACCTGTTACAGGCATTACCCCTTTACGTGATGATGGGAAGCCTGCTTAACCGTCTGCCGCTGGCGGAAACCCTGTTCCGGGTGTTCAGCCGGGCGCTCGGTGGCCGCGGCGCGGCGCCAGCGGTGGCCGGCCTGGGGCTGGGCGTGATGTTGGCGCCGATGAACGGTTCGGTAGGCGCCAGCGTCGCCATGCTGTCGCGCACCGTGATGCCGCGCCTTGATGCCAGTGGCATGAGCGCGGAGCGCAGTGCCTCGCTGGTATGCATCGCCAGCACGCTCGGAGTGGTGGTGCCGCCATCGCTGGTGCTCATCTTGTTGGGCGACGCCATGCTGCGTGCCCATACCGAGGCGATCAACGCGACCGGACTGGCGGTGCGCGTCATCAACACCCAGGATGTTTTCAGGGGGGCGCTGATTCCGGCTGCCATCCTGCTGGCGCTGTGCGCGCTGGTGACCTGGCGGCAAAACCGGCACACGCCCAGCGGCACGGCAACGCTTTCGGTGAACCTGCGTGATTGGGCGCTGGCCGGGATGACCACGATAGTCATCGCCGGCCTGTTGACGGGCGTGACGCTCGGCTATCTGTATGCGGTCGAAGCGGCGGCCACGGGCGGCGTGGCACTGGTGCTGTTCGGCGCGGCGACGCGCACCCTCACTCCGCCGGTACTGCGTGAAGTGCTGCGCGATACGATGGCCGTAACCGGCGCCTTGTTCGCCTTGCTGGTCGGGGCCAATGTGTTCACCCTGGTGCTGCGCGGCTTCGGCACCGACCTCTGGGTCGCCGACCTGTTGCAGCATCTGGGCGGTAGCGGATATCTGGTGCTGCTGGTGGTACTGCTCATCCTCGCGGCCTGCGCACTGGTGCTGGATGCCTTCGAAATGATTTTCGTGGTCATTCCGGTGCTGATCCCGCCTTTGCTGATGCGGGTTCCGGATGCCACCTGGGTGGCAGTCCTGACACTGCTGATCCTACAGACCAGCTTTCTGCTGCCGCCCTTTGGCTATGCCGTGCTGATGGTGAGGCATGCGCGGCCTCTGCAAAGCCGGGAATTGACGCGCGCCCTGATGCCCTACGTGGCTGCGCAGTTGCTCGTGCTGTGCCTGGTGATCGCCATCCCCAGGCTCGTCTACCACGATATCCCGACGCAATTTCAAACGACGCCAACGGACGATTCCCTGCCGATTTCGGACAAGGAAAAGAATCCGGAGATCCCTTCCGATCAGGAAGATTCTGCCGAGGCGATGGAGAAATCGCTACGAAAGTAGCTGGCGGAACGTCCAGTGCCCGCAGCTGTTTCTAGGGTATTGGCGCCCCGCCGCCGCCGTGCCTTCGATCAGGAAGCGTTCGACAACGGGCATAAGCAAGACGGGAGAACCATCGGTTCGTCTAAGGAGTGGCGCCTGCGTCTGTAGATTTTGCCTGTTTCAGCAGTTCGGCGATCGAACCTGACCAAAGTTCGAAGTACCCGTCTTGCTTCGAAGTCTGTAGCCAACTCTCCCATCGGGTATTTGCCAGTGCAGGGTCTCGTGACGCTACGCCATCCTGGGCGATCCCTACGGAAATGCTGCCACCGCCGCCACCCTGCTTCTGGGCTCGAATGGTCTTGAAGTAGTTCTGTATTCGAAGCAGATCGGCTTGGGATTCCGGTGGAAAACTATAAATGAGCCAGCGGCGATCGACGGGTGCCGGCGCCAATCCCAGGGCATTTGCGGATGCCGCCGAAACGCGCATTGCAAGCCTCCTATCGATGATTTCGAATGCTCCTGCTTCCGATGGCCGTATGGTCAGATGTAGAACCGGGGCGGCCCCCGGTGGCGGCGTCATTCGGGCATCCACCTGAATCGCGACCATGAACTCGGCTGGATTCGCGTTCAGCAGCTCGTATTGAAACTTCAATAAACGAGGCAACGAACGAAGTGGGATGCCGGTGCAGGCGATGAGCATGCCGACGACGACAAGGCTGGCGAGACGACTTTTCATTTTCGTTTGAAAGAAGTCGGTTGACGTCATATTATTATCGTAATACGATAATAACTTGTCAAGAAATAACAATTTCTTCCCGATACAATTCTCCTTCCCACATCTGGAAAATGTTCCATGAATAGATCTCGACCCGTCGATCCTCGACGCATCCGACGCTTAAGCCGACTGCTGGCAATCTCGTGCTTGCTGCTGATCGTGGCATTGCCCATAGCCGTCGCTGTCTATTGGGCATCGGCCGACGCGACCAGTCTGGCTGTGCGCGCCAATCTTCCGGCCAACGCCATTCAGGGTTCGCTGCTGGCATGGCAACGTGGTGTGGGTGCGCTGATCACCGGGGTACCGCTTGCGCTATTGATGCTCGGCCTGTGGGAGGCACGAAAGTGCTTCAAGCTATTCGCGGTGGGGCGGATATTTACGGCGGAAGCGGTCCGCTGCCTGAGTCGATTTGCCGGCTGGGCAACGGCTGCTGTCGTGGCGGGGATAGTCGCCGACACGGCCACATCGGTGTTGCTTACGCTGAACAACCCGCCGGGGACGCGTTCCCTCGCGGTGAGTTTTGGATCCGACCAGATTCTCATGTTGCTGTTCTCGGGCATGGTCTGGCTGATGGCGGCGGTCATCAGTCAGGGCCAGGCGCTTGCGGAAGAAAACGCGACCTTCATCTGAACCCGCACACCATGCCGATCGTAATTCAACTGGATGTCATGCTGGCGCGGCGCAAGGTGAAGTCGAAAGAACTCGCCGAATACGTGGGGATCACCGAAGTCAATATGTCGCTGCTCAAACAGGGAAAAGTCAAGGGCGTGCGTTTCGAGACGCTCGAAAGAATCTGTGATTTTCTCGATTGCCAGCCTGGCGATCTGCTGGTTTATGTACCTGATGGTGATCCTGCCAGCTAAGACAGATATCCGTGTCGGCACATCCGGAGCAAGCATCGGCCGGCGCCTGAAACACTTTTTCCTGATTTCCATCGCATTGCATGCGATCGCGATCGGCGTTCTGGGACCGTCCCGGGATATCGGATTCGCCCAACTGCCCGTGTTGGACGCTCGATTGACAGCTGTGCTGGCACGGCAAGTCTCCGACGAAAGACTCTCTGCGGCGCCTCACGCCAGAGCGGGCAGCATCGCACCGACTCGTCTAACCACAAGCCTGGAGGAAACTGCAAGCGCTCTCGCCCCGTCCGCCGGCTCGAATATTTCGGAGAGTCGACAGTACCCGACATCTCCCCCGCCATCGACCTCCGCCGAGGTCTTGCTGGATTCAGCACGGCGGCTTGCGCGCGACGAAGGCAGGCATCTGCCACCGCCGAAAACCGATCCGGGGAAATTCGACGATCGCCCCTCACTGCCGGGGCTGGCGCTTGCCCTGGCTCGCCGGAAGCTTCCGCCAGGCGAGACTCAATTCGCCGATGGCACGCTCAAGGAGGTCACTCCTTCCGGCTCAGTCTACTGCGTACCGCCGCGCCCAATATTCATGCGAGGCGGACCAGTGGAGCCGACCATCGTTGCCACCACTTGTCCGTGATGGTTACTGTTTCGAGTAGCGATATCGGCTTATGGAGTCCGGTTCAGGGAGATATTATCGACCAGCCACCGTCATCCGCTCGATCAGGATCGAGCCGACCTGTTTCGAGCCGCGCACTAGGACGTCGTTGCCGATGGCCGCGATGCCTTTGAACATGTCGCGTAGATTGCCGGCGATGGTGATCTCCTGCACCGGGTAGGCGATCTTCCCCCGCTCCACCCAGTAGCCGGCAGCGCCGCGCGAATAGTCGCCGGTCACATAATTGACGCCCTGGCCGAGCAGTTCGGTCACCAGCAGACCTGTACCCATCTCGCGCAAAAGCCCCTCGAAGTCCAGCTTGCCGGGTTCAACGATCAGGTTGTGGCTGCCGCCTGCATTGCCGGTGCTCGGCATGCCGAGCTTGCGTCCCGAATAGGTGGACAGGAAGTAGCCTTGCAGCACGCCGTCCGCCACCACCTCGCGGTCATGCGTCGCCACGCCATCGTCGTCGAACGGACTGCTGGCCATGGCGCCGGAGAGATGCGGGCGCTCGCTGATCTGTACATGTTTCGGAAATATCCGCTGGCCGAGGCTGTCGAGCAGGAACGAGGACTTGCGGTACAGCGCCCCACCGCTGACGGCATGCACGAAGCTGCCGATCAGGCCGCTGGCCAGCGGCGCTTCGAACAGCACCGGCACCTGCCGCGTCTTCAGGCGTTTGGCGCCGAGCCGCGACAGGGCGCGGCGCGCGGCATAGTCGCCGATGGCTTGCGGTGGCGCCAGTTGGGCCGCATCGCGGCCGGAGGTATACCAGTCGTCGCGCTGCATGTCGTCGCCCTCGCCGGCGATGACCGAGCAGGAGATGTAATGGCGCGAGGTGGGGAAACCGTCCATGAAACCCAGGCTGTTGGCGGAGATGAATTGCGACTGCTGCACCGAGACGCTGGCGCCTTCGGAGTTCCTGATCATCGGACTGACCGCGAACGCAGCTTGCTCGCAGCGCCGCGCGATGTCGATGGCCTGCTCGACCGGCAGGGTCCAGGGATGGTAAAGGTCCAGGTCCATCTTCCGCGTCGCCAGCATCGCCGTTTCGGGCAGGCCGGCGCAGGGGTCGGGTGCAGTGAAGCGGGCGATCGACAGCGCCGCTTCGACCGTCGCGCGCAGCGCCTGCGCGGAAAAGTCCGAGGTGCTGGCATGGCCGCGCCGCTGGCCGAGATAGATGCTGACACCGATGCCCTTGTCGCGGTTGTACTCGATGGTCTCGACTTCGTTCTTGCGCACGGTCACCGACTGGCCAAAGGCCTCGGAAACGTCCGTCTCGCACGCCGAGGCGCCGAGTTCCCTAGCGTGGCGCAGCACGTCAGACGCCAACTGGCGCAACGCATCCGGTGTGTAACTGAATTCCAATGCAGACATGGGGTAACGTATCCGTAGCAAAGCTATAATGATACCCGTGGAACCCATAGAGAAACCTGACTTGTCCGACGAAACCGGCTACGACCCCGATCGCCCCAGCAAGTCCCAGAGAAAGCGCGATTCGAGCGCACTCCAGAATCTCGGCGAGGCGCTGGTGGATCTGCCGGAGGAACGCCTGGCGAAGATCGAGATGCCCGACAACCTGCGCCTGGCAGTGCAGGATGCCCGGCGTATCACCAAGCACGAGGCGCGGCGCCGCCAGATGCAATACATCGGCAAGCTGATGCGCTCGGCCGATCCGGAGCCGATCCAGGCAGCTCTCGACGCCATCGCCGGCGTTTCCGCAGCCGAGAACCAGCGCATGCACCGGCTCGAACGCCTGCGTTTGAAACTGCTCGAAGACGAGCCCGCGGCCCTGGCCGAGATCGTCGCTGCCCACCCCGCCGCCGACCTGCAACAGTTGCGCCAACTGCGCCGCAACGCCCTCAAGGAACACGAACAAAGCAGGCCGCCGCGCTCCTTTAGGGAAATCTATCGCTTCCTGAAATCGCTCGACGAGACCGGAGTCTTGCCAGAATGAACGACGAACTCCTGATCGGACTGGTATCCATCTCCGACCGCGCCTCCAGCGGCGTCTACGAGGACAAGGGCATCCCGGCGCTGCGCGAGTGGTTCGACGGCGTACTGACCACGCCCTGGCGCATGGAAACCCGGCTGATCCCGGACGAGCAGGCGGAGATCGAGAAGACCCTGATCGAGCTGTGCGACACCGCCGGCTGCCACCTGGTGCTGACCACCGGCGGGACCGGCCCGGCGCTCCGCGACGTGACGCCCGAGGCCACGCTGGCGGTGGCGCACAAACTGATGCCGGGCTTCGGTGAGGAGATGCGCCGCATCAGCCTGCACTTCGTGCCGACCGCGATACTGTCGCGCCAGGTGGGGGTCGTGCGCGGAAAATCCCTGATCCTCAATCTCCCCGGACAACCGAAGTCCATCAAGGAAACTCTGGAAGGGGTGAAGGACGCCGACGGCAAGACCCTCATCGCCGGCATCTTCGCCGCCGTGCCCTATTGCATCGACCTGATCGGCGGGCCTTATATCGAGACCAACGAAGCCGTGGTCAGGGCTTTCCGCCCGAAGTCGGCGATCCGGTCAAAATAAGTCTCAAGTAGTGCATCATTCCGCCGCCAGCCACTGCGCCAGCAGAGCCACGCCCCAAGCCACGCCGAAGCCGGTGATATCGCTGGCGACCGCCCCCAGGCCGCCCTTGCAATTGGCGGATGACAGGTCGACATGCAGCCACGGCAGTTCCTGCGTAAAGCGTTTGAGGAAACGCGCGGCCAGGATATGGTCGGCCTCGCCTTCGAGGGTACATTGCTTGATGTCGGCGACCTTGCTGTCGAGCGCCGACTCGTAGTCCTCGTCCATCGGAAAGACGCAAACGCGTTCTCCCGACTGGCGCCCGGCGCCGACCGCCAGGCCAGCCAGCGTGTCGCTGCTGGCGAAGACGCCGGCATAGCGGTTGCCCAGGGCGCTGACCATGCTGCCGGTGAGCGTGGCGAAATCGATCATCAGATCGGGTTTGGATTTGGCCGCCAGCGTCAGCGAGTCGGCCAGCACCAGGCGCCCTTCGGCATCGGTGTGCACGATCTCGATGTGAGTTCCGTCGAGTGCCGTGACGATGTCATTCTGCTTGTAGGCTTGCGCCGAAATGTGGTTCTGCGCGATCGCCAGCCAGGCATCCACCGCCAGCGGTAAGCGCAAGGTTTGCACGGCCAGCAGCAAGGCCAACGCCACCGCCGAACCGTTCATGTCCTCATGCATGCCCGACATGTATTTCGCCGGTTTCAGGTTATGGCCACCGGTATCGAAACATATCCCCTTGCCAACCAGCGCGACTCGCGGCGCATTTTTCTCCACACCCTTGGGCCGATAGGAGAGATGGACGATGGCCGCGTCCTGTTCGTGGCTGCCTTGCGCCACGGCGCAGAAAGCACCGGCCCCGAGTTTCTTGAGCCGCTTGAAATCATATTCCTCGATGCGCCAGCCCTGGGTTTTCGCCAGCGCCCGCACCCGCCCGCGATAGTGCCTAGGCGTCAGTTCGTTGGGCGGAAGCGCGGTCAATTCGCGCGCCAAGATGTTGGCCGCGGCCAGCGCTGCCACCGCGGTGAAATCCCCGGACTTGAACTCACCGTGCAACACGATACGCTTGAGCGGCTTGGCCGCCTTCTTCTTCCGCGCCGGCAACACGGCGCCATTCAGACTCAGTACATACAACGCTTCACGGGCTAGTTGCAATGCCTCCTGTCCATCGCCGCCGCAGACCACGGCGTGGATCTCGCGCGGGGTTTCTTCGAGCAGCAGCATGGCGGCCTTGCGCAGCACGCTCAACTGCGTGTAGCGCGCCTGCGCCGTGTCGACCATGACATAGGCGTAACGGCCGCCGCCGGGCTGATCGATCGCCAGCGGAGTCTTGGCCAGATCCGCCAGCTTCATGTCGCGTCGCTTGAGCACCTCCTTGAAACGCATACTGCCCGGCAGGTCGGCGGGCAGCGCCTTGGCCAGAGGCATCACGATCAGTGCATGGAGAGCTTGCGCGCCCTCCTGCTCCAGCGATTTGGCCTGGCATTCGAGCTTGGCTTGAAACATGCTGTTTTCCTTTAGAATGGCATTCGATTATAGCAACGCATCTTTGATACCCCTTCGTCCGTTTCCATGCAGCAATATCTCGACCTGATGCGCCACGTGCTCGAGCACGGGCATGAGAAGAATGACCGGACCGGCACCGGCACGCGCTCGGTGTTCGGCTGGCAGATGCGTTTCGATCTGGCACAGGGGTTTCCGCTGCTGACCACCAAGAAGCTGCACACCAAATCCATCATCCACGAACTGCTGTGGTTCCTGCAAGGCGACACCAATATCCGCTACCTCAAGGACCACGGCGTCTCCATCTGGGATGACTGGGCCGATGAGAACGGCGATCTCGGACCGGTCTATGGCAAGCAGTGGCGGCGCTGGGAAAGCGCAGACGGGCGCGAGATCGACCAGATCGCGCTGTTGATCGAAGGGCTGAAGCACAACCCGGATTCGCGCCGTCACATGGTCACGGCCTGGAACCCGGGCGACGTGCCGAAGATGAAGCTGCCGCCCTGCCATGCGTTGTTCCAGTTCTATGTCGGCGGCGGCAAACTGAGCTGCCAGTTGTATCAGCGCAGCGCCGACATCTTCCTCGGCGTGCCTTTCAACATCGCCTCCTACGCCTTGCTGACGCTCATGGTGGCACAGGTCTGCGGCTACCAGCCGGGCGAGTTCGTGCATACCCTGGGCGACGCCCACCTCTACAACAACCATATCGACCAGGCGCGCTTGCAGCTTGCGCGCAGCCCCGGACCGCTGCCGACCCTCCATCTCAATCCCGCGGTCAATGACCTGATGGGGTTCCGCTTCGAGGATTTCACGCTGGCCGGCTATCAGCCGCAGCCGCACATTCCGGCCCCGGTGGCGGTTTAGAAACAACCGTTGACTACTGTCAATACGCCGAAATGGATTCGGTGTATTAAGAACGATGGAATCGATTCGTCATTCAATTCGGGAGACAGAACATGGCAACGCGAGCAAAGATATTCAAGTCCCTCCAAGACGCCTGCGTCCGGCAAGGCTAGCCCTGTAGCGCGCAACAAGCCAGTTGCGAAAGCTGAAGCGGCGCCCGTAAAGCTTGCCAAGCCTGTCGGGAAAATGAAGCCTTCGAAAACTGCAACCAGCAGCAAGCCTGCGGTAAAAGCTGCCGTGACGCCTGCAAAGCAGTCCCAGCCCGCCGCCAAGAAAATAGCCGTGCCGGCCGCGACCGGCAAAGCGGCGAAATCAGTAAGACCCGCGGTATCGGAAGAGCAACGTAGAAACTATATCGAGGTGGCGGCTTACTATATCGCCGAACGGCGCGGGTTTTTCGGCACCAGTGCGCTTGAGGACTGGACCCAGGCCGAGGCCGAGGTCGATCGGATGCTGCGCGAAGGCAAGCGCGAAGGCAAGCTCAATCCTTGACGGGTCACTGGGATGGAGCCTGCGTCAAGATGATCCCGGCCAAGGGCGGCAGCGTCAACGTCAGGGAAGCCGGCCGGTTCATCCAGGGCAGCGCATCGGTCATCAGACCCGAGCCGTTCCCCATATCGCTGCCGCCATAATGCTGCGAATCCGTATTGAGTAGTTCGCGATAAATGCCTTGCCGGGGCACGCCGATGCGGTAAGCCTCCCGCGGCACCGGGGTGAAGTTGAGGACCACGACAACAAAACTGCCGTCGCGGGCAAAGCGCAACCAACTGAGCACCGACTGTTCGGAATCGTGACAATCGATCCAGGAAAAGCCTTCCGCCGCAAAATCCAGTTCGTGCAGGGCGGGGTGACTCACATACAGGCGGTTCAGGTCGCGCACCAAGTGCTGCACGCCGGCATGCGCGGGCTGCGCCAACAAGCCCCAAGGCAACTCTTCGGCGCCGCGCCACTCGTCCGGCTGAGCCAGTTCCGCGCCCATGAATACGAGTTTCTTTCCCGGCGCCACCATCTGATAGGCGAGCAGCAGGCGCAGGTTGGCAAAACGCTGCCAGGCGTCCCCGGGCATTTTGCCCAACAGCGAACCCTTGCCATGCACCACCTCGTCGTGGGAAAACGGCAGGACGAAATTCTCGGTATAGGCATAGAGCTGGCCGAAAGTCAGGCGATCGTGATGGAAGCGCCGGTAAATCGGATCATTCTCCATGTAGTCGAGGGTGTCGTTCATCCAGCCCATGTTCCACTTCATGGAAAAACCCAGGCCGCCCAGATGCACCGGACGGGACACCATGGGCCAGGCGGTCGATTCTTCGGCGATGGTCAGTGCACCGGGAAATTCCTGATGCACCATGCTGTTCATTTCCTGGAGAAACTGGATGGCCTCGAGATTTTCCCGTCCGCCGTGGCGGTTGGGCAGCCACTCGCCGGCCTTGCGCGAGTAATCGAGATAGAGCATCGAGGCGACGGCGTCGACGCGCAGGCCATCGGCATGAAACTCGGCCAGCCAGTAATGGGCGCTGGAGAGAAGGAAACTCTTGACCTCGCTGCGGCCGAAATTGAAGACATAGGTGCCCCAGTCGGGTTGCAGCTTGAGGCGCGGATCTTCGTGTTCGTAAAGCGCGCTGCCGTCGAAGTGGGAGAGGGAGAACGCATCGGTCGGAAAGTGGCCCGGCACCCAGTCGAGAATCACCCCGAGTCCTGCCTGGTGACACGTATCGATAAGAAAACGCAGATCGTCGGGCGTGCCGAAACGCGAAGTCGGAGCGAAATGGCCGGTGCTCTGATAGCCCCACGACTCGTCGAGCGGATGTTCCATCAGCGGCATGAACTCGATGTGGGTGTAACCCAGATCGCACGCATAAGGAACCAGGCGCGCGGCGAGTTCCCGATAGCTGTAGAAGCGCCCGTCCAGATGGCGCATCCAGGCTCCGGCATGGACTTCATAGACGGACATGGGCGCATGCAGCCAATCACGCCGTGCGCGTTTATCCAGCCACTCGCCGTCACCCCAGGCATGGGCCGGTGCCTCAGTCACCCGCGCCGCGGTGGCCGGCCGCCGCTCGAACTGGCGCGCATAGGGATCGGCCTTGACGCTGATGAGCCCGCTTTGCCGATTGCGGATCTCGAATTTGTACAGTGCGCCGGATGGCAGCTCCGGTATGAAAAGCTCCCATACGCCACTGGCGCCCAGCGCGGCCATCGGATGGACGCGGCCATCCCAGCGATTGAAATCGCCCACCACGGAAACACGGCCGGCATTCGGCGCCCAGACGCGAAACCTCACCCCGGCGATGCGTTCGGCGCCCCGCGTTTCGGGCACGGCGCCGAGCAGGCGGTATGCCTGGAAATTGCGTCCTTCGTTGAACAGATACAAATCGTCTGCCGGCGGTTCGGGTGGAAAGGCATATGCATCGTAGATGTGTCGCGACACGCCTTCCTCGTCTATGATCAAACGATAGAGGGCCGGTGGGTGGGCGCCGGACGGCAAGGCGCCGCGCCACTCGAACACGCCCGCGCCATGGACACGCGTCAGCGCCGTCGAACCCGGCGTGCCGGTCCATTCGACGGCCACTGCCCGGGCGTGCGGACGGAACACCCGCAACACCCAGGTCGTTCCGTCCCGGTGCAGGCCCAGCAGATGGAACGGGTCGTGCTCGCGGGCCTCGATCAAGGATTTCAGCGGTTTATGGGGCATCAGGGGATTTGAACTAAACTTAGGACGTACATCTATTGTAGTCGCCGAGCGAGGATAGTATGCAATCTGGCAACATCACCGAGCAACAAATGAGCGACACCCGTTTCGTCAGCCATCTGACGCGCGCCACTTTCGCCATGGTACTGGCCGGCGGCCGCGGCAGTCGCCTGCTCCAGTTGACCGACTGGCGCGCCAAGCCGGCTGTTCCCTTCGGCGGAAAATTCCGGGTCATCGACTTCACCCTGTCGAACTGCGTCAATTCCGGCATCCGCCGCATCGGCGTGGCCACGCAATACAAGGCGCAAAGCCTGATCCATCACCTGCAACATGGCTGGAGTTTTCTCGACGGCCGCTTCGACGAGTTCATCGACCTGTTGCCGGCGCAGCAACAAGTCACAGAAAATTGGTATCGCGGCACCGCCGACGCGGTCTTCCAGAATCTCGACGTACTGCGCAGAAACCGGCCGAAATACGTGATGATTCTTTCCGGCGATCATGTTTACAAAATGGACTACAGCCGCATGCTGGCTCAGCATGTGGAGAACCAGGCGGAACTCAGCGTGGCGTGCATGGACGTACCCCTGGCGGAAGCCAGTTCCTTCGGCGTGATGGGCGTGGACGCCGGACAGCGGGTCATCAGTTTCGCGGAAAAGCCGGAGCATCCGGAAGCTATTCCCGGCCGTCCCGACCATGCCCTGGTGAGCATGGGCGTGTATGTCTTCAACGCCGAGTTTCTCTACGAACAACTGATACGCGACAGCGACGATCCAAAATCCTCGCACGACTTCGGCAAGGATCTGATCCCCTATGTAATGCAACGTTACCGGGTGTTCGCCCATCGCTTTGCCGATAGCTGCGTCGGCATGAATCCTGATGTACCCGATGAAAAGCCTTATTGGCGGGATGTCGGTACCATCGACGCGTACTGGGAGGCCAATATGGAGTTGACCAAGGTGACGCCGGACCTGAATATTTATGACGAGGAGTGGCCGATCTGGACCTACCAGGAACAACTCCCTCCGGCCAAGTTCGTCTTCGACGACGACGGCCGGCGCGGCATGGCGGTGGACTCGCTGGTGTCGGGTGGCAATATCATCAGCGGCGCGGAAGTGCGGCGGTCCATGCTGTTTTCCAGGGTGCGGGTGCACAGCTACGCGACGGTCGAGGATGCCGTGGTCCTCCCCAAAGTCGACATCGGCCGCGGCGCCCGGCTGCGGCGCGTCATCATTGACAAGCACTGCCGCATTCCCGCGGGTCTGAGGGTGGGCTATGATGCGGAAGAAGACCGCAAAAGATTCCATGTCACTGAAAAAGGCATCACCCTGATCACTCCCGAAATGCTCGGCCAGCAAGCCCATCACATCCGTTAATTTCCATCATGAAAACACCGCTTGACCTGGTCTTCCTCTGGCATATGCACCAGCCCGACTACCGCGATCATCGCGAAGGCGAGTTCGTACTGCCCTGGGTATATTTGCATGCCATCAAGGACTACACCGACATGGCGGCGCACCTCGAACGCCACACCTATATTCATGCGGTGGTGAATTTCGTGCCGGTCTTGCTCGATCAGATCGAGGACTATGTCGCCCAGTTCGACAGCGGTCACTTTCGCGATCCCTTGCTGCGCCTGCTGGCGGCCCAGGACCTCGACCACCTGAGCCCCGCCGAACGCGACTTGTTGCTGCAAACCTGTTTCAGCAGCAACCACACCACCATGCTGGCGCCCTTTCCATGCTATCAGCGCCTGCACGATCTTTATCTGAAGCTGACGCATGGCGACAAGGCGGGACTGAATTACCTTTCCGGCGCCTACTTCGCCGACC
>JAPLQT010000055.1 GCA_026399515.1 Pseudomonadota bacterium
GTGGAGCGCGGCGTGCCCGTCTGCGCCCATATTGGTCTGACGCCGCAATCGGTGCATGCCCTGGGCGGCTACCGTGTGCAGGGCCGCGGCGAGGAAGCCGCGGCACGCATGAAAGCCGATGCGCACGCATTGGAACAGGCCGGTGCGACCCTGATGGTGCTGGAAATGGTGCCGGCCGCGCTGGCCGCCGAGATCACCCAACTGCTGAAAGCCTGCGCCACCATCGGCATTGGCGCCGGCCCGGACTGCGACGGTCAGGTGCTGGTGCTGCACGACATGCTCGGCGTCTATCCCGGCAAGAAGGGCCGCTTCGTCAAGGACTTCATGGCCGAGGCGCAGAGCATAGACGGCGCGGTACAGGCCTATATCAAGGCCGTCAAAGACGGCAGCTTCCCCTCTTCCGAACACACTTACTAACCTCAATGAAAATTCATGAAACGATCACCGGGCTGCGCAGCGCGCTGAAGGACGCCGGCCGCGTGGTGCTGGTGCCCACCATGGGCAATCTGCACGATGGCCACATCGCCTTGATGCGTGAAGCGCATAAATACGGTGACACCGTGCTGGTCAGCATTTTCGTCAATCGCCTGCAATTCCGTCCGGGCGAGGATTTCGAAAAGTATCCGCGCACTTTCACTGCGGATTGCGAAAGGTTGGTCGCCGCCGGCGTCGACCATCTGTTCTGTCCGGTGGAAAGCGAGATGTATCCGACGCCTCAGCGGTATTACGTGGAACCGCCCGCGGAACTGATCAACATTCTCGAAGGCGAGTTTCGCCCCGGCCATTTTCGCGGCGTCGCCACGGTCGTGCAAAAACTCTTCAATATCGCCCAGCCACAGGTGGCGGTATTCGGGAAGAAGGATTACCAACAGATGCTGGTATTGAGCAATATGGCGCACGACCTGGCTTTGCCGATCGAAATCATCGCGGCAGACACGGTGCGCGCCGAGGATGGCTTGGCGCTGTCTTCGCGCAACGGCTTTCTATCCCCCCAGGAAAGGCCCGAGGCGCCGCGCCTGCATCGTCTCCTGGAAGGCATGCGCAACGCCATCCTGGCGGGTGAACGCGACTTGGCGCAACTTGAACGCGCAGCCATGGCCGAACTCCAGGCCCATGGCTGGAAGCCGGACTATATTGCCGTGCGGAAACAATCCAACCTGCAACGGCCGAGCACTGACGATGCTTCACTGGTGGCACTGGGCGCGGCACGGCTGGGAGCCACGCGCCTGATCGACAATCTGGAAATCTGACGCAGATGAAGCCAATCCGGCAGTGGGCAGCGATCGGTTTTTGCTGTTTCGCCGCGGTAGCATGCCAACCCAAGGACGCCGCGAAAGAACCGGCGACCGCTGTCAATGAAAGCTTCGTCGAGCTCGCCGAATCCGATGTCGCCATGGTGCGGGCCGGCGAGATCGGCCAGGTGTTGCGCGCCAACGGCACGCTGCGCGCCGTGCAGCAGAGCAGCGTGCGCGCCAAGGTGGCGGGAGAAATCGCCGAGGTGACGGTGCGCGAAGGCGAACGCGTCACCGCCGGGCAGGTGCTGGCGCGCATCGATCGCAGCGAATACATATCGCGCCTCGGCGACCGGCAGGCCAGCTTCGAGGCCGCGCGCGCCCAGTCGGCCTTCGCCGAATCGACGCGGCGCAAGAACGAAGATCTGGTCAACAAGAAATTCATTTCGCCGCAAGCCTACGACAACGCCAAGTCCGGCGCGGAAATCGGCGCCGCCCAGGCACAGTCGCTGGAAGCCCAGGTCGCACTGGCGCAGAAGGCTCTCGACGACACCGTGGTACGCGCGCCGATCGCTGGTTGGGTCGCCGAACGCGCGGTGCAGCGCGGTGACAAGACGGCGGTCGACGGCAAGCTGTTCACCATCGTCGATCTCGGCCGGCTGGAACTGGAAGCGCTGGTGCCCGCCAACGAGATCGCCCGCGTGGACGTCGGCCAGGCCTTTGCCTTGTCCGTCGAAGGCTATGGCGAACGCCGCTTCGAGGGACGCGTCGCCCGCATCGGCCCGCAGGCGGCAGCGGGTAGCCGCTCGGTGCCGATCTACATCGAGATCGCCAACCCCGACGCCGCACTGAAGGCCGGCCTGTTCGCCGAAGGCACGCTCTCGCTCGGCCGGCACGCGGCGACTGCGCTGGCGCCAATACCGGCGCTACGCAGCGAGTCCGGCGTCAGCTTCGTATATGCCATCGACAGCGAACGCATCCGCCGCCAGCCGGTCGAGATCGGCCTCGTTAGCGAGACCGAAGGCACAGCCGAGATCGTCAAGGGACTCGCCGCCGGCAACCGGATCGTCGCCGCCAATCTCGGCGTGCTGAAGGAAGGCGCGCGCGTCAGGGCGGCCGCGAAGCGCTAGTCTCCATGACACAGCCCAACTCACTATCGGAGCAGTGGTTTTGGGGGGATTTACAAGGGGGCAAGCCCCCTTGTTCCCATACGGGGGATAAACAAGGGGAGGGTCTCCCTTTATGCCCCAGAGGGTACTTGTTCGTACATTTCGCTTTTCCGGTCCTACGTAGTACACCTGTTTCCTTCCGGCTCGGGTCGCCTTAGACCATGTGGTTCACCCGCATCAGCATAGGCAATCCGGTGTTCGCCACCATGCTGATGCTCGCTTTCATAGTGCTGGGCCTGTTCTCCTGGCAGCGTCTGCGCGTCGACCAATTCCCCGATATCGAATTCCCGGTGGTGGTGGTCAGCACCGCCTATCCCGGCGCCTCGCCGGAATCCGTCGAATCCGACGTGACGCGGAAGATCGAGGAGGCGGTCAACACTATCAACGGCATCAAGTCGCTCTATTCGCGTTCCTACGAGGGACTCTCGGTGGTGATCGTGGAGTTCGAGTTGACCGTGGTTCCCAGCCAGGCCGCCCAGGACGTGCGCGACAAGGTGGCGATCGTCAAGCCGCTGTTCCGCCGCGAGGTCAAGGAGCCGAAGATCTCGCGCTTCGACCCCGCCGACCGGCCGATCATCTCCATCGCGGTGACCGCGCGCGACGGCGCGCGCCAGTTGCGCGAACTGACCACCCTGGCAGACCAGGTGATCAGGAAACGCATCGAGAACGTGCGTGGCGTTGGTTCGGTGACGCTGGTCGGCGGCGTCAAGCGCGAGGTGCATATCAACCTCAAGCCGGCCGCGCTGGAGGCCTACGCGCTGGGCGCCGATCAGGTCATCAACGCGGTGACCATCGAGAACCAGGAACTGCCGGCCGGCGCCCTGCGCGCCCCAAGCCAGGAACACAGCGTGCAGATCAAGGGGAGGCTCAAGGAAGTCGGGGATTTCGAGCGCATCGTGGTCGCCCGCCGCGGCGGCCAGCCGGTGTATCTGCACCAGGTCGCGACGGTCGAGGACGGCGCGGAGGAACAGGACAGCCTGGCGCTGGTGAACGGCCGACGCACGCTGGCGCTCGACATCCTCAAGGCGCAGGGACAGAACACCATCGATGTCGCCGACGCCGTCAAGGAAGCGATGGCGCGCATGCAGAAGGAACTGCCGGCGGATGTTCAGCTCTCGGTGATCAAGGACGCCTCGGTGCCGATTCGCGTCGGGGTGAACAATGTGCAGGAGACCATGGTCGAGGGCGCCGGGCTGACCATCCTGATCGTCTTCCTGTTTCTCACCTCCTGGCGCAGCACGGTGATCACGGGTCTGACGCTGCCGGTGGCGATCATCGGCACCTTCCTGTTCATCTACGCCTTCGGCTTCACGATCAACATGCTGACGTTGATGGCGCTGTCATTGTGCGTCGGGCTGCTGATCGACGATGCCATCGTGGTGCGCGAGAACATCGTGCGCCACGCCGCGCTGGGCGCCGACCACAAGACCGCGGCGCTGGAAGGCACGCGCGAGATCGGTCTGGCGGTGCTGGCGACGACGCTCTCCATCGTCGCGGTATTCCTGCCGGTGGGTTTCATGGGCGGCATCATCGGACGTTTCTTCCACCAGTTCGGCGTCACCGTCGCGGCGGCGGTGCTGATCTCGATGTTCGTTTCGTTTACCCTCGACCCGATGCTTTCCTCGGTGTGGCCCGATCCGGCGGTCCACGGCGTCAAGCCGCCGGGGCTGCTCGGTCGCGTGCTTGGCTGGTTCGAGCGGCTGGTCGTTCGCGTCACCGCCTTCTACGGCCGGCTGCTGGGTTGGTCGCTAAGGCACCGCTTCAGGACCATGCTGGTAGCGCTCGCCACCTTCGTCGGCAGTTTCCTGTTGGCGCCGCTGCTGGGCACGGAGTTCGTGCCTCAGGCCGACTTCTCCGAGACCCAGGTGGCCTTCCAGACGCCGGTCGGCTCCTCGCTGGAACTCACCGAGACCAAGGCGCGCCAGGTCGACGCGGCGCTGCGCGAATTCCCCGAGGTGCTGCACACCTATACCGCCATCAATACCGGCGGCGCCACTGGCAAGAACAGCGCCTCGTTGTATGTCAAGCTCAAGCCACGCGCCGAGCGCACGCGCAACCAGTTCGACCTGACCGTGCCGATCCGCGCCCGCCTGGAACAGATCGGCGGCATCGTCGTTACCCACGTCGGAACGGTGAACCCGGTCGGAGGCTGGAAGCTGCTAATCTTCAGCGTGCAGGGACCGGACCTGAAGATGCTGGAGAAGCTCACCGCGGAAGCCTGGAAACGCCTGTCGAAAATCCCCGGCCTGGTCGACCTCGACACCAGCCTCAAGCCCGACAAGCCGACCGTCGACCTCGACATCCGGCGCGACGTGGCCGCCGACCTCGGCATCGGCGTCGGCCCGATCGCCCAGGCACTACGCCCTTTCCTGGCCGGCGAGGAGGCCGGCACCTGGCGCGGCCCCGACGACGAGAATTACGACGTCATTGTGCGCCTCGCGCCGGCCGATCGCGACTCGGTGGCCGACCTCGAACGCGTCATGCTCGCCAGCAGCCAGCCGAATGCCGACGGCTCACCGAAGATGGTGGCGCTGCGCCAGGTGGCGAAAATCATCCCAGGCCACGGCGTCTCGCAGATCAACCGCCGCGACCTGACACGCGAAGTGGAGTTCACCGCCAACGTCTATGGCCGCGCCGCCGGCCAGGTCGGCGGCGACATCAAGAAGGCGCTGGCGGGAATGGATTGGCCGCCCGGCTACGGCTTCAAGGTCGGCGGCTCGACCAAGGACATGGAGGAGTCCTTCGCCTACGCGGCGCAATCGCTGGCGCTGGCGATCGTTTTCATCTACATGATCCTCGCCTCGCAGTTCAAGAGCTTCCTGCAGCCGCTGGCGATCATGTCCTCGCTGCCGCTGACGCTGATCGGCGTGATCCTGTCGCTGCTGGCCTTCCGCAGCACGCTGAACCTGTTTTCCATCATCGGCTTCATCATGCTGATGGGCCTGGTCACCAAGAACGCCATCCTGCTGGTCGACTTCGCCAACCAGTCGCGCGCCGCAGGCATGGAACGCGACGCGGCGCTGATCGAGGCCGCCCACGTGCGCCTGCGGCCGATCTTGATGACCACGCTGGCGATGGTCTTCGGCATGCTGCCGCTGGCGCTGGGCGTCGGCGAAGGTTCCGAACAGCGCGCGCCGATGGGCCAGGCGGTGATCGGCGGAGTAATCACCTCGTCCTTGCTGACGCTGGTGGTGGTGCCGGTGATCTATTCCTACCTCGACGACCTGGTGAAGTGGCTGAAGCGCTGAGATCAGCCATTCTCCAATCGGTTATGCCCTCATGACCGCAGCACATCGACTTCGCTAAATGTCATACCGGTCAGCCCGGCTTTCTCGACCGCCATTTTGAAGCGTTCGCTGACCATGGGACCAATCGAAATCGAAATCAGGAAGATATCCGGCAGGATGACGTCCGGCGTGATGCTGATCGATTTCAGGCTTCCGCCGACGAAGGCGCTGAAGCCCGCGTTGGGAGTCGCGTCTATGCGCCTCCAGCAATCGAACAGTTCGTAGCGGTTCGGCTGGCCGTCCAACAGGATGGGATGGAGGTCACCGTTGTTCTTCAGAAACTCGCCCAGCACCGACGTGGCTTGGACACTCCAGATGGCCAACGGCTCCTCAGTTACAGGAAAGTCGGCGACCGGCCGTTGATCGAATCCGTCCCATTCAAAATGCACGGTGCCAAACGCGGTCTTGGCGGTTTCGCGCCCTCGTTGATGAGCAAGAGACCAAATGACCAGCTTGCGCCGATCGTCATGCGTCGGCGCGGCGGTTCGAAAGAGAGGGCCTCCTCTCTCATCGCAGGCATGATGGAGTTGGTAGATCTTCAATATCCTTATCCTGTGCCCGATCTTGGCTCTTGTTCATGCGCCGCCGAGCGGGAACAGGATATCCACTTGCAATCCAATTCCGTTTTTCGGCGTGCGCAGACTGACGTCCGCGAGCAGGGTATCGCAGATTTCCTTGACGATGGCCAGCCCCAGCCCGGAGCTGTTCGGCTTGGATTCGTCCAGCCGGTAAAAGCGCGCGAATACCTTCTGCCGCTCGGCCGGAGGAATGCCTTGGCCGTTATCGACCACGCTCAGCAGGCAATGCGCACCTTGCCTTTGAAGCGACAGGCTGACGACGCCGGCTTGCTGCATATGCTGTATCGAATTGTCGATCAGGCTAGCCACGACTTCACGAATCAGATAGATCGGAGCCGCGATCACGATGTCGTCTTCGACGACATTCACTCCGAGTTCCACTTGCTTTTGCTGCGCCAGCGGCGCCAGTTCTTCCATGACCGAAGTAATAACCTCGGCCAAATTGACCTTGGTTGATGCCAGCCTAGAATGCGCTTGCTGCTTGTTCTGTTCAACCGCCGCCAGGACCAGCAACTGGTTGATGACCTTGGTCCCTTGCAATATGGTCTTCTGGATCGCGTTCAACAATTCCGTTTGCGTCTGGTTCAGGTCGCCGCTGCGCATGCCGTAATTGACTTGCGAAGTGAGGATGGCGAAGGATGTCCTCAGATGATGGGCGGTATTCGCCACGAACTGTTCATAGGATGTGAGAGTCTTGTCCAGTTCGGCGACGTAATCGTTCATCGAGTGGATGACGGGTGCAAGCTCTTCGGGCGCGCTATTTTCGTCCAGTTTTTCCAGCGATCCCGGCTTTCTCCGGGCCAGGCGCTCACCGAAACTTTTCACCGGACTCAGGGTCCATCGGAACGCGATGACCAGGCCGATGACGACCATAGTCAGCAGGACCAGGTGTTCGCGCATGGTCAGCCAGAAGAGATCCCGCTTGAAGCCGTCGTGGCTGTTCATGGTCTGAGCCACTTGTGTTACCGCGTAATCGTTGCTGGTGTTCGGCAGGGTATGTGCGTAGGCGATTACACGGACCCTTTCGTCACGCAATGTGGTCGAGTAATACTTCTCTTGCTCGATTTGCAATTTTTCTTCGTATGGCGCCAGGTCTTCCGTGCCCGCAATCAACATGCCTTTTGGGCTGCGTACCGAGTAAAACACTCGATCCTGGTATTTGGTGGCGAATAGTTCCAGTGCCGCCGGCGGGACACTGAGCTCATAGCCGCCATCCACGAACGCCAGTTGTTCCGAGATGATCTTGGCCGAACCTTTCAGCAACTGCTGCTGTACCAGTGTCGCTACCTCGTCGGTATGCAGATAGGTGATCAGCAAATCGGTGACCGAGATCAACAAGGTCGGCAAGAAGACCCAGATCGCCAGCCGCTTCTTCAGGCTTTGCATGCCGTTACACTGACTCGGCAAGGTAGGTCAGCATATAGCCCAGGCCGCGCAAGGTAATGATTTGCGCGCCGCTATTTTCAATTTTCTTGCGCAGCCTGACGATATAGATTTCCAGCGCTTTGGGTGAGACCGCATCGTTCAGCGTGACCAATCCGTCGGCCAATTCCTTTTTTGAAACCGTCTTGCCGGATTTGCGGATCAAGGCTTCCAGCACTGCGTGCTCGCGCGGGGTCAGATTGAGGTCGTTTCCGTGACTGCGGAAAATCTTCGAATTGCTGTCATAGCTCAGGGCGCCGCACAGCAGGACCGGGTTGGTCTTGCCACTGGCACGACGCAGCAGGGAGCGCAGCCGCGCTTCCAGTTCCTGGATGTCGAAAGGCTTGGCCAGGTAGTCGTCCGCGCCGAGGTTCAGGTGATCGATGATGGCCTGCAAGCTGTCTTGTGCGCTGATGATCAACACCGGCACCTCATCGTTCTTCTCACGCAAGCGGCGCAGCAGCGTCTGGCCTTTCAAGCCGGGCAGGGTCAGGTCCAGCAGGATCGCATCATAAGTCTGCGTCATCAGTAGGGTATCGGCCGCTTCCCCGGTAAATGCCTGCTCGACCGCGTACCCGGACTGATTCAGCAGGCGTGTAAGCCAGGATGACAGTTCGCGGTTGTCTTCCACCAGAAGGAGTTTCATGCGGCGAATGATCCTTGATGAGCCATGTTTCAGCAATCCCAACGTTGCATTTTTGCCACAAGTTCGACACGAAGTTCAAGCTTGAAGGCTTTTAGAAGGGTTGGGGCACCTACATTTCGACTGGTATGCCCATGTCCCGTGAGACTGACGTACGAATTTATCCATCCGAGGAGATCAGATATGAAAAGGAAGCTAATCGCCGTTGCCATTCTAGGGGCAATGGCGGCCACAGCGCAGGCGCAAACCCCGTCGATCCAGGACTTGCAGCAAGCCTTGGTGCAGGCGCAAAAAGCGGCTGCGGATGCACAGAAAGCCGCACAGCAGGCTCAAGAAGCACTGATGCAAATCCAGCAGGCAGCAGCAGCGGCCAGGAGTTCCCAGGCAGCCAGTAGCAGCGCCAGCGTCAGCCAATCTGCTGGCGACGGTCTGGTCTACAAGAGCAGCGGCGATATGGTCAGACTCTACGGTCTTATCGATCTGAGCGGCAGCAACAAGAACAACGCCAACAAGGCCGGCAATTCGCTGAGCGACATGTCGGTCGCCTGGTTCAGCGGCAACCGTTGGGGCATCGACGGCGAGCACGCATTGAGAGATACCGACGGCCTGAAGGCGATCTTCCGGCTCGAAAGCGAATACGAGCTTCCCACCGGCAACATGGATACCCCGGGAGTGTTGTTCAATCGTGATGCCTGGCTGGGCCTGGAAAGCGCCTCCCTCGGCAAACTGACTTTCGGCCGCCAGAACACCCTGGCGCGCGAATTCTCCAAGAACTATGGCGATCCTTATGGTTCCTCCGCCGTGACCCTTGAAGAAGGTGGCTGGACCAACAACAACAACTTCAAACAGATGATTTTCTACGCCGCCAGCCCGACCAGCACTCGCTATGACAAAGGCATCGTCTGGAAGAAGGACTTCGGCGGCATCGTCGCCGGCGCCGCCTACCAGGCCGGCGGAGTGGCGGGCGATGCGGGCCTCGGAAGCTCCAAGGCAGTTGGCCTGGCTTACAACGGCAAGGGCTTCAACGTCTCGGGTTTCTATAACACCGCCAATGTCGCCAACTTTACCGATACATCCTATTCACTCGGCGGAAACTACACCTTCGGCATGGTGCGCCTCAACGCCGGCTACTTCCATTACAAGGCTGGTCAGCCGGTCAAGTTCGGCGACCGTTCCGACAATGCCTACACGATCTCGGCGAAGATCACGCCGGCCGGAAAGTTCGACTATGAACTGGGTTGGCAGACCATGAACGCCAACAATGCCTGGATGAACGGCAGCGGTTACGTGCCCAACGCCTTCGCCAACAACAACACCAGTACGTCAACCGCGACCGCCACCGGCAAGCGGAAGACCTGGTACGGCTCCGCGTTTTACCACTTCGACACACGCACCGAGTTGTATCTGGCCCTGGACCGTCTGAATACCGACGGCACCTACAAGGCTGCGCAAGCGAATGGATTCATGTCGCAAAACGAATACGCCGTAGGCATGCGCTTCAAGTTCTAAGCAGTATCTTCGGAAGGGGCCGACGCAGGCACTGCCGGGCGTCGGCCCCTGACCCGATTCAAAACTCAAGCACTAGTAGCGAACTGGAAACGACTTTGCTTCACAATAGTGCTGTCATAACTTACAAAACGGAGAAGAAAATGAAATTCCTGCGCGATCTGCTGCTAATCACAGCGATGCTTCTGGCTGGCCTGAATGTATACGCGGCCGATAAAATAACCATCATGGTCGGTGGCATGGAAAAGCAAATCTACCTGCCGGCCAAACTCGCCGAGCAACTGGGCTACCTGAAGGAAACCGGGCTGGAGATCGAATTGCTCAGCGAGCCGGCCGGCGTCAATGCCGAGACGGAAATGTTGTCCGGCGCGGCCCAAGGCGTGGTCGGCTTCTACGACCATACCATCGACCTGCAGGCGCGCGGCAAGATGGTGCAGTCGGTGGTCCAGTTCAGCCAGGCGCCGGGTGAAGTGATCCTGGTCTCAAAGGCGGCGGCGGGCCAGATCAAGTCCCCCGCCGACTTCAAAGGCAAGACTCTGGGCGTCACCGGTCTGGGTTCTTCCACCAATTTCCTGACCCAATACCTGGCTGCCAAGGCCGGCGTAAAGAATAGCGAGTTCACGACCTTGCCGGTCGGCGCCGGATCGACGTTCATCGCCGCGATGTCGCAAGGCAAGATAGATGCCGGCATGACGACCGAACCGACGATCTCCCGCCTGGTCACCACCGGCGCGGCCAGCATCCTGGTCGATATGCGCACCGTCAAGGAGACCGAGGCAGCCTTGGGCGGCACCTATCCGGCCGCCTGCCTTTACATGCCCAACGCCTGGGTGGCAGCCCACAAGGACGAGGTGCAGAAGATCGTCACCGCCTTCGTAAAGACGCTCAAGTACATCAGCACCCATAGCGCCAAGGAAATCGCCGAGAAATTGCCGGCCGATTACTACGCTTCCAACAAGCAGATGTACATCGATGCCCTGGAATCGAGTAAGCAGATGTTCACGGCCGACGGCGTGATGCCGGCAAACGGTCCCGCGACTGTCTTGAAGGTTCTGAACGGCTTCGACAAGGCGGTGCAAGGCAAGACCATCAATCTCGCCAACACCTTTACCACCGAGTTTGTGAAAGCCGCCAAATAATGCCGACACCCGTAATCGAGCTGACCAACGTCAGCCGCAAGTTCATCAGCGCGCAGGGCCAGGTTACGCTGGCTTTGCGGGAGATGAGCCTCATCGTCAACGAAGGCGATTTCTGCGCGATCGTAGGGCCCACCGGCTGCGGCAAATCGACCACTCTCGGAATGATTACCGGCCTGAGCCCTCCTTCGACAGGCTCGGTCAAGGTGTTCGGCAAACCCGTCACGGGGATAGACCCTAATATTGGCTTCGTATTCCAGGCCGACGCCGTCTTTCCCTGGAAAAGCGTGATCGACAATATTTCGATCGGGCCCATCTACCGTGGGAAGGACTCCAAGACGGCCAAGGAGATGGCGGCGGAATGGGTGCGCAGGGTCGGACTGTCGGGCTTCGAAAATCACTATCCCCACCAGTTGTCCGGCGGGATGCGCAAGCGGGTCGCGCTGGCGCAGACGTTTATCAACGAACCCAAGATCTTGCTGATGGATGAACCATTCGCAGCGCTGGATGTGCAAACCCGTGCGTTGATGCAGGAGGAACTGCTGGGTCTGTGGTCGGAGAAAAAGGCTTCGGTGGTGTTTGTCACCCACGACATCGAGGAAGCCATCGCACTGGCTGATCGCGTGGTGGTCCTCACCAAGGGACCGGGGTCCGTCAAGAGCAGCTACGAGATACCGCTGGCGAGGCCGCGCGATGTCTCCCAAGCGCGTTATTCCGATGAATTCGTCCATCTGTCGAAACAAATCTGGTTCGACTTGAAGGGCGAGGTGCAAATATGACCCAATCACAACCATGAATACAACTACTGCAACGACAGCCAACACACCTGCCAGCGAAGAAGAACTGGCGGCGATTGCGAAAGCAGTCAACCGTCAGCGCCTCGTCATCTTTCTGCGCGTCGCGTTGGCCATTTTCACCCTGACAAGCTGGGAGTTGGCGGTCAGGTATGAACTGATCGATCCCTTCTTCTTCTCGCAACCCAGCGCCATCTATGAGCAATTGTACGTGTGGCTAACCGAAGGCACGGCACAAGGTCCGTTGTGGCGCGAGTTGCTGGTGACCATGGAAGAAACCGTGCTCGGTTTCCTGATCGGGAGTCTGCTGGGTATCTTCTGCGGGATCGCCCTGGGCCGCAACAAGCTGGCCGGGGACGTGTTCAGCATCTATATCAAGGTTGCGAATGCTATTCCACGTGTCGTGCTCGGTTCCATCTTCATCATCATGTTCGGCTTGGGAATGGGCTCAAAGGTGGCATTGGCGGTGGTCATGGTGTTCTTCGTGGTGTTTGGCAATGCCTTTCAGGGCGTGCGCGAAGCGGATCGCAATTTGATCGCCAATGCCTACATCCTGGGCGCATCCAAACGCCAGGTGACATTTACTGTGGTATTTCCTTCCGCGCTGAGTTGGATCCTGGCCAGCCTGCATGTCAGTTTCGGTTTCGCCCTGGTCGGCGCGGTGGTCGGAGAGTTCCTCGGCGCAAGGCATGGAATCGGCTTGCTGATTTCGACCGCTCAAGGATCCTTCAATGCAGCCGGCGTGTTCGCATCGATGGTTGTGCTTGCCGTAGTGGCACTCGCCGCCGAGTATTCGCTGACAGCCTTGGAAGACAAACTCCTGAAATGGCGGCCCGCGCAATTCGTCGAACACGGCATGTAATCAACTATCGACAGTACCCGGGGGCTTTCAGTAGCAAGGCAGGCTCCCGGGACAACTGTCCAAACCCTGAGACCAGTCGCGGAAGGCCGGTACGATAGCCCGATCGTTACCTGATCACAAAGAGTATCCGAGACAGTTGAATTCACAATCCTGAAACCCCTTTGCAGCAATAATTTGATATTATTCGAACTATGGAAACACTAAACGCAGCCGAACTGCTCGCCGCCCTGGGCCATGAATCACGACTCGCGATCTTCCGCCGCCTGGTGGAAGCAGGACCGGACGGCATCAACGCCAGTGCGATAGGCGAACACCTGGAAATTCAGCCAGCCACCTTGTCGTTCCATCTATCGCATCTCACCAGAGTCGGGCTGATTCGCGGCGAAAGGGAGAGCCGGTTCATCCATTACTCGGTCAATTTCGAGGCGATGGATGAACTACTCGCGTTCCTGACGCACAACTGCTGCCAGGGTAAGGCATGCCTGCCCAAAACCACCGGGATGAATACCACGGCCAAACGCCGAAGTCGTCTGCCTCCATCCTCTTCCGCGAAAGCAAAACCATGAGCGAACGCATCTACAACACCTTGTTCCTGTGCACCGGCAACTCGGCACGCAGCATCCTGGCAGAGGCCATCCTGAATCATGCGGGCAAGGGCCGCTTTCGCGCCTTTAGCGCCGGTAGCCATCCGGGCGGCAAGGTGAATCCATTTGCCATCGAACTGTTGGCGAAACAAGGTTTGTCGGTATCCGACCTGCGCAGCAAGAGTTGGGACGAATTCGCGGTGGCGGGCGGGCCTCGAATGGATTTTATCTTCACGGTCTGCGACAACGCCGCCGGCGAAGTATGTCCCGTCTGGCCAGGCCAGCCCATGTCCGCTCACTGGGGTATCGAGGATCCGGCAGCCGTGGAAAGCAGCGACCAGGACAAGCGTCGCGCCTTCACCAAGGCGTTCGTCGAGATGAGTCGGCGCATTTCCTTGTTCACCAGCTTGCCGCTCGCCAAGCTCGATGCGATGGCGATCAAACGCGAACTCGACCAGATTGGCCGTCTGCGCGAGAAGGGCGAGTAGCCGTGAGTGCCTTAACCAGGAAACTCTCTTTTCTCGACAGATATCTGACGGTCTGGATCTTCTCGGCCATGGCGCTCGGTGTGGGCCTCGGCTCTCTGGTACCCGGTATCGAGGACTTCATCAACCGCTACCAAGTCGGAACCACCAATATTCCCATCGCCGTGGGCCTGATCCTGATGATGTACCCGCCTTTTGCCAAGGTACGTTACGAAGAACTGCCCGACGTATTTCGCGACTGGAAGGTTCTGGGACTTTCCCTGGTACAGAACTGGATCGTCGGGCCGGTGCTGATGTTCGCGCTGGCGCTGATTTTCCTCCAGGACAAGCCGGAATACATGGTCGGCCTCATCATGATCGGCCTGGCCCGTTGTATCGCCATGGTGATCGTCTGGAATGAACTCGCCAAGGGTTCCACCGAGTACGCAGCCGGTCTAGTGGCCTTCAACTCCATCTTTCAGGTACTTTTTTTCAGCGTCTATGCCTGGTTGTTCATCACCGTGTTGCCATCTTTCTTCGGCCTGTCGGGCTCCGTCATCGACATCTCGATCAAGCAAATTGCCGAGAGTGTTTTCATCTACCTGGGCATCCCCTGCATCGCCGGAGTTCTGACGCGCGTGATCATGTTGCGCTTTGTCAGCAAGGATTGGTATCACACCCGCTTTGTGCCGAAGATCGGACCCATCACGCTGGCCGCCCTGCTGTTCACCATCGTGGTCATGTTCAGCCTGAAGGGCAAGCTGATCATCGGCGTTCAGCTGGATGTGGTGCGCATTGCCATTCCCTTGCTGATTTACTTCGCGGTGATGTTTGTGTTCTCGTTTTTCATGAGCATGCGCCTGGGTGCCAGTTACGAAAAAAGCGCCACCCTCTCATTCACCGCGGCTAGCAACA